>NZ_JAHCAP010000003.1 GCF_019634815.1 Dokdonella sp.
GCGCTGGCCCCTTTATTTCGGTGCTGCCCCGGTTTGCAGCTAGCGTAGTATTGTCTATTTTCACCGCATCTCTCCTGCTAAAAGCGCCAATGGACTTGCCAGAGAGCTTAGGAAATTAATGAACACTAAATCGGCTCCTCTGCTAGCGAGTGTTTTGGCTTTTGTGTTCGGAAGTGTCGCAATTCACGCCCAATCCGATTCGACCTGTCGGATTGATGGCGGGGATGCGGAATGTCGAAACGGCATAGGTACGCCGTGGTGGTGGTGGTGGCCAGGGCCTTATACCGATCCAGTTCACTCAGATCCGTACTGCGTTAGCAACTCGCCTCCCTATCAGGAATCTCAACACTGCACCGAGGAGGATCAGACTTGGCAGGCCGTTACAGAAAACGTTCTCTCGGGTGCGCCATACGCCTGCGCGCCTCCAGATCGAATTTTCCTTAATGAGGGCATTACCAAAAAGCTAGGAATCGATGCCAATGTAGGACGTTCCTATGATGTCACGATTTGGTGGGATCCTTACGGAGGGCAGGCTGGAAGCCACTGCGATCCGATAGTGTTTCCAAATAGAATCTCGATCGGTCGTAGAGACGTATTTTGCCCCGCTGGATATCATGAAGACTCACGGGGGCAGTATTGCTACGGGACGAAGAAGGAAGTATGTCCCGTCGGTAATCCGATTCAATGTGCTGACGGCCAAAAAATACAGGCGGAGCTTGATCGTACCAATGTAGGTTCTGGGATAGAGTTTATTCGCTACTATTCCAGTTCTGGCTTTTATAATTCGCCCGGCACTTCGCCAGAAGATGTGTTAGGACCGCATTGGCGCCACAGCTGGCAACGCAGTGTAGCTGTGGAATCCCCTGTTACCCAAGGGCAGACCACATTTGCGTACGTCGTACGTCCCGATGGGGATTATCGCCACTTCAGATGGAACGGTCAGACATGGGATGGCAGAAAGGACAAATCTGAAACATTGCAAGAGCTAACTAGCCAAGGACAGCGGACCGGCTGGCGGTATACGGATGCGACCGATGGAGTAGAAAACTATGATGCTGCTGGTACGCTGTTATCAATTGTGTCTGTCTCAGGCAAAATCATCACTCTAAGCTATAGCGATACATCAACGCCTCCGGAAATTGCCCCTAAACCTGGCCTACTAATTCGCGTCTCGGATCGTAGTGGTCGAGCGCTTGATCTACACTACGATACAAATTCCTTGTTGAAGGAGACGGTAGGCTCCGATGGTCTTGTGCATACGTACACTTACGATACCTCTAGATTTTTGTCCGCTGTTCATTTCGGAGACACGCAGCGGAAATACCTCTATGACGAGTCCGTATACTCGGAAGCTGGGGGCGCTCGCGGGCTGATGACCGGTCTTATCGATGAGAGCGATGTGCGTTATGCCACGTTCAATTACGATGCGCAAGGAAGGGCAACTCAGGAGTGGCACGGTGCAGATTCGGACCCGCTTAGTATCTTTTATGATCAAGCGGGATCGATAGTTATCGATGCTATGGGCGCAGCATCAAGACGTCGTTTCATTACAATCAATGGCATCCTGCGTAATGCCGGGGTGGATCGCTGCAGCGATGCAACGTGCGCAACTGCGGTCTCCAGCTCGTCAAGAACCTACGACGCCAACGGTAATCCCGACCGCGATACAGATTTCAATGGCGACATTACCGCTCACGGTTACAACACGCGGGGACTGGAGACCATTCGTGTCGATGCGTCGAACGACCCATCGGCAGCGTCGACGTCGGCCAAAAGAACAACGGTAACGAGTTGGAATCCCAACTTCAACGTTCCCGATCAGCGCACGGTCAAGAACGCGAGTGGTGCGACCGAGTCCCTGACCAGATGGGCCTACAACACCCGGGGCCAGCCGACCGCGCGTTGCGAGGTCGATCCCGCCATTGGCAGCGCCACGAGTTATACCTGCGGCTCGGCCAAGAATGCTCCTGTCGGCGTCCGCCAGACCCGAACAACGTATTGCGAACAGCCCGACGTCAGCGCCGGCAGCTGTCCGCTGGTCGGCCTCGTCACTTCCGTCAACGGCCCGCGCGCGACGTCCGATGCTGGTACGGGTGGCTTTGACGACACGACCACCTACACCTACTACCAGACCGATGATCCGACCTGCGCCAGCGGTGGCGCCTGCCCGCACCGCCACGGCGACTTGTGGAAAGTCACCAACGCGCTCGGCCAGGTCACCGAAACGGTCAGCTATGACAAGAACGGCCGCGTCACGCGCTCGAAAGACGCCAACGGCACACTCACCGACTTCGCCTACCACCCGCGCGGCTGGCTGACCGACCGCATCGTGCGCGCGAACGCGAACGGCACGCGCTCAGCCAATGACGCGACGCTGCACATCGACTACGACCCGGTCGGCAACGTCGTCAAGGTGACTCAGCCCGACGGCGACTATCTCGCCTACACCTACGACAACGCGCACCGCCTCATCAAGATCGCCGACAACCTCGCCAATACCATCGACTACTGCCCCGGCGGCGTCGGCAGCGTGGAGTGTCTGGACGCGGCGGGCAATCGCCGCGTCGAGCAGGTCAAGGATGCGAGCGGCGCGATCAAGCGCCAACTGCACCGGGTCTACAACCAGCTCGGGCAGCTCACGCAGCAACTCAACGCCGCCAACGCCCCGGTCGAGTCGTCCATGGGTCTGAGCGAGAACTTCGCCGGTCAGCCCGCCGTTGCCGACGGCTACGACGGCAACGGCAACCGCGTGCTGTCCGACGACGGTCTGGGCACGCGAACCAAGCAGCAATACGACGGCCTCAACCGCCTCGTCGCGACGATCCAGAACTACAACGGACTCGACACCGCGACAGCCAACACGACCACGCACTACGCCTACGACACGCGTGACAACCTGCGCCAGGTTACCGACCCGGATGGCCTCAACACGGTCTACGACTACGACGGGCTGAACAACCTCACCGGCCTGCACAGCCCCGACACGGGTAACGCGAGCTATACCTACGACAAAGCCGGCAATCGCATCACGCAGACCGACGCGCGCAACGTTACGAGCACCTACACCTACGACGCGCTCAACCGCCTGACCGCCATCGCGTATCCAGACAGCAGCCTCAACGTCGGCTATGCCTATGACCAGCCGGACGCGACCACGGGGTGCAGCGGGTCGTATCCGCGCGGCCGCCTCACGCGCATGACCGACCCCACGGGCAGCACGACCTACTGCTACGACCGCCACGGCAACGTGACGAAGAAGACGCAGTTCGGCACCCGGATCGTCTCGTGTCTGAACGGCACGTCCGGCTGCGGCGGCGACGCGTCCAGCTTTGCCGCGGGCCTCGGCGTGGAAGTGGGCGGCATCGCCAATCCGACCAAGTCCACGACGATCACCCTCGTCACCGCGATGGCCTACACGAAAGGCGACCGCATCCAGAGCATCACCTACCCGAGCGGCGCGATCATCAGCTATGGCCGCGACCCGCTCGGCCGCATCACCTCGGTGCAGTACAAGGCAAATGCCAATGCCACCGCGGTCAAGCTGATCGGCAGCGCGACGTATTACCCGTTCGGCCCGCTGCACACGCTGACTTGGGGCAACGGCCGCACGCTGACCAAGACCTACGACGCCGACTACGCGATCGACTCGGTTCAAGCCACACCGACCGGCCTCACGCTCGATGCGATCACGGACGTGATGGGCAACGTCACTGCCTTGAGCCAGACGCTGAGTCCCGCCGCGCCCGATCGCAGCTATCAATACGATCCGCTCTACCGTCTGAGCAAAGCCAATGCCGGCGCGACGACGCGCGAGAGCTATACCTACAGCCCCACCGGCGATCGCACCAGCGCCACCGTCAACGGCGCGACGCAGGCCTACACCTACACCGCCGGCACGCACCACCTCGCCAGTGTCGGCGCCACCGCCCGCAGCTACGACGCCAACGGCAACACCACCAGCAACAACCTGGCCTACGACCAGCGCAACCGGCTCGCCGGCTGGAAGCTGCAAGGCGGCCAGATCGGCCTCGGTGGCGACTCGGCCCGATACGGCTACAACGGCAAGGGCGAGCGCACGGTCAAGCAGGTGACGTACAACGACCATTGCCTCGCGCCTGCCTGCTATCCCGGCCCCGGCGCGCCCACCGGCTGGCTCACGGGCACCGCAGCCTTCGCCTACGACGAAGCCGGGCACCTGATCGGCGAATATCCCAGCCTCTACGGCCCCGGCAGGAACACCGAATACATCTATCTCGACAGCACGCCGATCGCGGCGATCCGCAGCGGCCAGCTCCACGAGATCGAAACCGATCACCTGGGCACCCCGCGCGCGGTCGTCAGGCCTGGAACCACGCCCAGTGCAGACGTGACGGTGTGGCGCTGGGACTTGCTTGGCAACACCTTCGGAGCGGACGCCCCGAATGAAGATGCCGATGGCGACGGCACCGCCTTCGCCTTCAGCCTGCGATATCCCGGTCAGTACCAAGATGCCGAGACTGGCCTCAACTACAACTACTTCAGGGATTATGAGCCGGGGACCGGACGCTATGCCGAAAGTGATCCCACTGGGTTGGGCGGAGGTATAAACACATACGCTTACTCATTCAGTAGGCCTGGTACTTTCTTTGATCGCCAGGGTAACATTCCGCAGCCTGGATTCCAGATACCGCCAAATTATCCAAATCCAACTATTGTGTGCGATGGAAATGGTGGTATTGAACCATATTTGACTCCGCTTTCTCCTTTCGACTTGGCGTGCTTTGGCGACTGCGTTCATCAGCATGAAATGATACACATTCGCGATTTTTCGAGAGCGAATCCAGTCGTTTGTCATGGTCAAATACGTGGGACAATGGTTAATGAGTTTGATAATCTATCGCTTTGGCAAACTGAAGCAAACGCGTGGAAGGCCGAATTACAGTGTCTCGAAAAACGACTTGAAGAAGAGAAGAAAAGTGATTGTCCTGCATGCAAACTCCGTCTTGAGACTGAGATTGCTCACGCTCAAGACATGGTCAATCGCTATACATATGCGATAAGGTAGGTTGCGATGATAAAGAGTGTCGCACTAACGCTTGCGTTTATTTATCCGATTTCATTGAGTGCGGCGGACCTTGGTGTAACCGCATGCGTCGCTATTGATGGTGATAGTCCAGCATTGCACTTCGAAATTCAAAACAAAACGGCAAGCAGCATTTCTATCCCGAGTAGCAACTTTCCTTGGCGTGAGGATGGGGCAATCGTTATTGCATATCGAGGTGACGCGCTTATTGGCAAGGTTATGAATCGCGCTTATCAAATACAAGATAGTGTCTCTGGCAATGTTGTATTGCGTAGCGGTGAGAAACAAGCCGGCGAGTTGGTTTTGAAATATCTGTATCCTGAAATTGTTAAACTCGATGATCGATCTTCGGTCACGATTCTTTGGGCTTACACGCCACGAGGGTACGCTGCAAAAGATATAACGCTCGGCGGTGCGCTAACGCTGCGCGATAAAGATCGGTGTACGAATTGAGCGGGGTCTGTCAATCGAACTGTGTAACTGCCGTTGAGGTCATCGATTGACCGGCACGCGGTCCTCGCCGAACAGGATGGTTCTTCCGGGTTTTTCGTGAAGTCACATCTTGTAAGAGGCGCCTGGGGCGTCTGGACAGAGGCGCAGACTGCCTGCCCGCACCGCCGAAAGTCGCCAACGCGATCGGCCAAATCACCGAAACCGTCAGCTACGATAGGCATGGCTGCGTCCGCGCTCGAAGAGGTCAACGACACGCCCACCGACGTCGCCTGTCACCCGTATGGCTGGCTGACAGACCGCATGGTGCGAGCGCACGTGAGCGGTAGCGCGGCGACCAACCACGCCACGCCGCACATCGACTACGATCCGCTGGGCGCGTGGGAAACGTGACGCAGGGCCTTGGGCTGGACCAAGCGCAGCGGAATCGCAGCAATCTTGCCGCGTCGGTTAGGGCATGAACGCAGTTCTGACGGCATGAACGCAGTTATGCTCCTTGGGTAGAGACCTTATGATCCGCCACTTCGTTGCAAGCTCAATCGGGAATCGCTGATGGACACCCAAACCCTGCTCGTCACCGCGGCCAAGGCCAGCTACCTGCTGGCGGCGCTGTTGTTCATCCTCGGCATCAAGCGCATGTCCTCGCCGGTGACCGCGCGCGCGGGCATCAAGTGGGCCGGCGTGGGCATGGTGATCGCCACGCTCGCCACCTTTGCCATCACCGGCGCGCACAACATCGGCTGGATCATCGGCGGCATCGCGATCGGTGTACTGCCGACCTGGCTGTGGGGCAAGAAGGTCGCGATGACTGACATGCCGCAGATGGTGGCGCTGTTCAACGGCATGGGCGGCGGCTCGGCGGCGGCGATCGGCGCGATCGAGCTGCTCAAGTTCTCGAGCGCGCCGGAGGCCTCGCATCCGCTGGCGACGCTGGTGCTGGCGGTGGTCGGTGCGCTGATCGGTTCGATCTCGATGACCGGCTCGATCATCGCCTGGGCCAAGCTCGACGGGCGCATGGACAAGGTGTTCCGCTTCGGCGGCCAGCAGGCGCTCAACTTCATCGTGTTCATCGCCGCCGTGCTGGCTGGACTGGCTTTGGTGTTCTGGAAGCTCGACAGCAACCTCATCATCGTGTTCTTCGTGCTCGCGCTGGTGTTCGGCATCCTCATGACCCTGCCCATCGGCGGCGCCGACATGCCGGTGGTGATCTCGCTCTACAACGCCTTCACCGGTCTCGCAGTGGCCTTCGAAGGCTATGCGATGGGCATCGAGGCGCTGATCGTGGCGGGCATGGTGGTCGGCGCGGCCGGCACCTTCCTCACCCAGCTCATGGCCAAGGCGATGAACCGCCCGATCAGCAACGTGCTCTTCTCGAACTTCGGCGGCGGCGGCGGTGGAAGCGAGATCGCCGGCGCGCAGAAGCCGATCGAGGCGGCCGATGCGGCATCGCTCCTGTACATGGCCGAGAAGGTCATCATCGTGCCCGGCTACGGCATGGCGGTGGCGCAGGCCCAGCACAAGATCTGGGAATTGAGCCAGGCCTTGATCAAGGCCGGCAAGGAAGTGAAGTTCGCGATCCACCCGGTCGCCGGGCGCATGCCCGGGCACATGAACGTGTTGCTCGCCGAAGCCGGCGTGCCCTACGACCTGATCGCCGACATGGACGACATCAATCCCGAGTTCAAGACCTGCGATGTCGCCATCGTGATCGGCGCCAACGATGTGGTGAATCCGGCGGCGAAGACCGACAAGGCCTCGCCGATCTTCGGCATGCCGATTCTCGACGTGGTCGACGCGCGCCAGGTGATCGTCATCAAGCGCGGCAAGGGCACGGGATTCGCGGGCATCGAGAACGCGCTGTTCTATGCCGACAACACGCGCATGCTCTACGCCGACGGCAAGGAAGCGGCCAACCAGCTCATCACCGAGCTCAAGGCGATCGACGGCGGCGGCGGACACTGAGGCGCGTGCGGGACAGGCAGGCAGGGCGATGAGCAAGACCGACCAGCGCGGACAGCGCGTGCCGCCGGCGCGCGCGCTGGCGTCGCGCCCGCAGTGGCAGGCCTTGCAGCGCCATGCGGCGACGATGCGCAAGCGTCACTTGCGCGATCTCTTCGCCGCCGATGCGGATCGTGGCACGCATTTCGCGCTCGAGGCGGCGGGCTGGCATTTCGACTACGCCAAGCAGCGTGTGGACGCCGAGACGCTCAAGCTCCTGCTGCGCCTGGCCGAGGCCTGCGCGCTGCGTGAGCGCATCGCGGCGATGTTCCGCGGCGATCGCATCAACACCAGCGAAGATCGCGCCGTGCTGCATGTCGCGCTGCGCATGCCCAGGAAGCGGCGGCTGATCGTCGATGGCGTGGACGTGGTTGCCCAGGTGCACGCCGTGCTCGAGCGCATGGCCGCGTTCTGCGATCGCGTGCGCGCGGGCGCATGGCGCGGGCACACGGGGGTGGCGATCCGCCACGTTGTCAACATCGGCATCGGCGGCTCCGATCTCGGGCCGGTGATGGCGCATGAAGCACTGCGGCAGCATTGCGATCGCAGCCTCGACCTGCGCTTCGTCTCGAATGTGGATGGCAGCGATTTCGTCGAGGCGGTGCGCGATCTGGATCCGGCGCGCACCTTGTTCATCGTCTGCTCCAAGACCTTCACCACGCAGGAGACGCTTGCCAATGCACACGCGGCGCGGCGCTGGTGTCTGGACGCGCTGGGCGACGAGCGCGCGATCGCGCGGCATTTCGTCGCGGTATCGACCAATCGCGGCGAAGTGGAAAAGTTCGGCATCGACCCCGCCAACATGTTCGGCTTCTGGGATTGGGTCGGCGGCCGCTATTCGATGGACAGCGCGATCGGGCTGTCGACGATGCTCGCAATCGGGCCAGCGCGGTTTCGCGAGCTGCTCGCGGGGTTCCATGCGATGGACGAGCATTTCCGCAAGGCGCCGCTGGCGCGCAACCTGCCGGTCCTGCATGGCCTGATCGGCATCTGGAATACCAACTTCCTCGGCATTGCCAGTCATGCGGTGCTGCCGTATGCGCAGTACCTCAAGCGTTTTCCGGCCTATTTGCAGCAGTTGTTGATGGAGAGCAATGGCAAGCGCGTGACACATGCGGGCAAGCCGGTCGGTGTCGACACCTGTCCGATCGTCTGGGGCGAGCCGGGTACCAACGGCCAGCATTCGTTCTATCAGCTCATCCATCAGGGCACGCGCGCAGTAGCCTGTGACTTCATCGGCTTCTGCGAGAGCACCAGTGCGCTCACCGCGCAGCACGATCTCTTGATCGCCAACATGCTCGCGCAAGGCGAGGCGCTCGCGTTCGGCAAGACCGCAGCGCAGGTGCGCGCCGAAGGCGTGCCCGCCGCGCTGGTGCCGCACAAGGTGTTCGATGGCAATCGACCGAGCAACACGATGCTTGCGCGACGCCTCGATCCCGCTGCGCTCGGCGCCCTGGTTGCGCTCTACGAGCACAGCACCCTCGTGCAGGGCGCGATCTGGGACATCGATTCCTTCGACCAGTGGGGCGTCGAACTGGGCAAGGTCCTGACCCGGCGCATCGCCGATGAATTGAGCGCAGCGAAGACGCCGCGCCTGACACATGACAGCTCGACCAATGCGTTGATCCGCCGTTACCGGCGCCTGCGCGGGAATTCTTGATGGCCATCACGTTGCACCCCCTGGCCGGCAAATCGGCCACGCTCGCGCCGCTTGTCGATATCGACCGCCTCATCGCCGCCTACCACGAGATCCGTCC
The DNA here is from genome assembly GCF_019634815.1 of Dokdonella sp. GTDB lineage: Bacteria > Pseudomonadota > Gammaproteobacteria > Xanthomonadales > Rhodanobacteraceae > Dokdonella_A. Next base: position 9,268 of record NZ_JAHCAP010000003.1, read on the forward strand.
CGACCCCGCGCTCGCGGCGCAGCGCGTGAGTTTCGGCACCTCGGGTCATCGCGGCAGTTCGCTGCACGGCAGTTTCAACCAGGCCCACGTGCTCGCGATCAGTCAGGCGATCTGCGAATACCGCGCGCAGGCAGGCATCGACGGCCCGCTGTTCCTGGGCATCGACACCCATGCCTTGTCGCAGCCGGCGCAGGACAGCGTGCTCGAAGTGCTGGCCGCGCACGGTGTGGAAGTCCGCATCGCGCGGGATGCGGGTTACACGCCGACGCCAGCCGTCTCGCACGCGATCCTCAACTGGAACCGCGGCCGCGAACGCGGCCTGGCCGATGGCATCGTGGTCACGCCCTCGCACAATCCGCCCGAGGATGGCGGCATCAAGTACAACCCGCCCAATGGCGGCCCGGCCGACACGGCGGTTACGCGCGCGATCCAGGAGCGCGCCAATGCCCTGCTTGCCGATGGGTTGCGACAGGTGCGCCGCCTGCCGCTCGCGCAGGCGCGCAGCGCGACCACCACGCGCGAGTTCGATTTTCTTTCGAGCTATGTCGAAGATCTGGGCGCGCTGATCGACTTCGAGTCGATCCGCAGCGCGGCCTTGCGCCTCGCAGTCGATCCGCTCGGTGGCGCGGGTGTGGCCTATTGGCCGCGCATCGCCGAGCGCTGGCGCATCGACTTCGACATCGTGAGCAGCGAGGTCGATCCACGGTTCGCCTTCATGAGCCTCGACTGGGACGGCCGCGTGCGCATGGATCCGTCCTCGCCGCCGGCGATGCAGCGCCTGCTCGCGCTGCGCGATCGCTACGATGTGGCGATGGCCTGCGACACCGACCACGATCGCCACGGCATCGTCACGCGCAGCGTCGGGCTGATGCCTGCCAATCACTATCTGGCGGTGATGATCGACTACCTGTTTCGCGAACGCGGGCAGTGGCGCAGCGATGCCGCGATCGGCAAGACCGTGGTCAGTAGCGCGATTATCGACCGCGTGGCACAGCGACTGGGGCGGCGCATCTTCGAGACGCCGGTCGGACTCAAGTGGTTTGCCGCGGGTCTGTTCGATGGCTCGCTGGGTTTTGGCGGCGAGGAAAGCGCAGGCGCGACTTTCCTGCGCCGCGACGGTGGCGTCTGGACCACCGACAAGGACGGCATCGCGCCGGGCCTGCTTGCCGCCGAGATCAGTGCGCGCCGCGGCCGCGATCCGGGCGAGTGCTACGCCGCGCTGTGCGCCGAACTGGGCACGCCGTTCTTCGATCGCGTCGACGCGCTCGCCACCCGCGAGCAGAAGGCGCGCCTGTCCGCACTCACGCCGCAGCAGCTCGCCATCACCACGCTTGCGGGCGAGCCGGTAACGCAAGTGTTCGATCGAGCGCCGGGCAATGACGCCGCGATCGGCGGCATCAAGGTGGTCGCTCGAAACGGCTGGTTCGCAGCGCGCCCCTCGGGCACCGAGGACATCTACAAGATCTACGCCGAGAGTTTCTGCAGCCAGCAGCATCTGGCCACGATCCTCGGCGAGGCGCAGGCCGTGGTGGACGGCGTAATCGCCGCCTGAGCCCTGCCTACGCGCGGCGCTTGCGGTGTCCGCTGCAGGCCCCATCTTGGCTGCATTCGCGCGGGTTTGCTGCGCACTTGAGGGATTGATTGCGCCATGAGCCAGCCGCTGCGTATCGACTTCGTCTCCGACATCGCCTGTCCCTGGTGCGTGATCGGCCTGCTGTCGCTTGAACAGGCGATTGAACGTCTCGATGCCCGATCGCATATCCAGCTGCACTTCCAGCCCTTCGAGCTCAACCCGCAGATGGGCGCTGCCGGCGAGGACGCCGACGAACACCTGCTGCGCAAGTACGGCATGCCGCGCGAGCAACTCGAGCGCAACCGCGCCGCAATCCGTGAACGTGGGGCGGAGCTGGGCTTCACATTCGGCAAGCGCACGCGCGTGTGCAACACCTTCGACGCGCACCGCCTGCTGCATTGGGCCGGCATGCTCGGCGGCGACGCGCAGCGCAGTCTCAAGCATGCCCTGCTGACCGCCTACCACGCCGAGGATCAGGACGTTTCCGCGCGCGAGGTGTTGTTGGCCGTGGTCGCAGCCTGCGAACTGGATGTCGCCGTTGCGGCGCGGGTGCTTGAAAGCGGCGAGTTCACCGGGGCCGTGCGCGAACGCGAGCAGCATTACCTGCAGCGCGGCATCCAGGGCGTACCCGCCGTGATCCTCGCCGAACAGGGCTTGATCTCCGGTGGCCAACCGGTGGAAGTCTTCGAACGCGCCCTGCGCCAGTTCGCCGCCGAGCCCGCAGCACGGGCCTGACGGGCCTTCAGCGCGCGCGCGGCAGCATCGCCAGCGCCGCGGCGATGATCGCGGCGGCGATGATCCAGAGTGTCGTCGGGTCGAGGTTGACGCGGGCGATGTCCCAGGCGAAGGCGAGGTTCATGCGGGTGAGGGCGTCGCGCGCGGGAATGCCGAGCATTCCGGCAATGCGGGTGATTGCTTGCAGATACAGGGCATAGGCGCTGGCGATGGCGACCAGGAAGGGCGCAAGTGCAATGCCTGACCAGTGCGCGCCGAAGCCGTGACGGCGCAAGGCCCACACCACCATCGCGGCGACGACGAAGGCGAAGCCGGCGAGATCGCCAGCGGCTCGCAGCGCGAGCAGACACCACAGCGCGCCGCCGGCCAGCGCGAACATGAGCGCGGTGGCGATGCCGATCAGGCGTGGGGCAGGAGCGGGCGTGCTTGGCGTGGGAGACATGGGTTGCTTGCGCAGATGAAAAGCGCAAGCCGTTGCCGCGCCAGGCGATGATAGCGGCTGGATGCGTGGTGTGTCAGGTGATGCGCGCCGTGGGATCCAGCCGCCAGGCATTGGCTGCGTGGGCAAGGCCGACGTGCGCGTAGTAATCGCTAGCAGCGGGTGCGGCAAGCAACAGGAGTTTTGCTTGCGGCGCAGCGGCCTGCGTGTGTTGCATGAGCTGCTTGCCGATGCCGCGACGCTGATGCGAGACGCGCACCGCAAGATCAGCGAGATAGGTGGTCCACACCATGTCGCTGATACTGCGTGCGATGCCGACCAGGAGTTCACGGTCCCATGCGGTGATCGTGATGTTGGCGTTGGCGAGCATGGCAGCGAAACGGGTTTCATCGTCGATCGGTCGGCGCTCGCCAAGGGTGGACGCGCGATAAAGGTCGATCGCCAGTGCGAGCGTGATGGGTCGGTCCCGGTGGTATTCGATCATGCGCGGAACCTCGGATCGGTGCTGCAGCGAAGGATCGATGCCGGTACGGCGATGTCGGCATCGAGGTCGGCGTTGGCGACCGGCTCCCGCGCTTGTTGATGCAGGGGCAGGACGCCGGCCCAGTACGGCAGGGCGAGATCCTCGGCCTTGTCTTCGGCATCGCCGCTGCGCAGCTTCGCGCTGACATCGACGATGTCCAGGCGCAGCACGCTGGTCGCCGCGAGTTCCTTGCGATCGGCGGGACGCGACTCGGTGGTGCGTCCGGGCAACAAGGCTTCGACGAATCGTTCGAGCGCGGCGGCTTTGGCCGCTGCGGCCGTGATCGCGCTGGCGCGGCCGAACACCACCACCGACCGGTAATTGGCCGAGTGATTGAACTGCGAGCGCGCGATCACCAGTCCATCGAGGTGGGTGATGCTCGCGCAGGCTTCGATGCCGTTGCCCAGTGCGCGCATGAGTCGGCTGGCGACCGCGCCATGCAGGAGCAGGGCGTCACCGTCGCGTGCATACAGCATCGGAATCACGAACGGCTGGCCATTGATGCTGAAGCCGACATGGGCAAGCAGGCCGGCATCGAGGATCGCGTGAACCAGCGTGCGGTCGTAGGCAGCGCGCTTGCGGCTGCGGCGAACCTGGTGGCGTGGCAATGTGGCGGCTGGCATGGGATCCATGATCGGCAGGCGATGCGCCACGATACGACAGGCATTTGGCACCATACAGCGCCAGAATCAGGGATGCAGGAGGAGCCAATTGGCGGGGTGATCCGGTTGTGGGGGCGGGCGCGCGGCAAGCCGCTCGCGCCCACGCAGCGCCGCTTGCCGATCAGCGCCGCTTGATGCCGGGCTCGGTGGGCAACTCGTTCGGGTCCGCTTCTTCAAGGTCGCCGGCGAACGCGCGCTGGATCGGTACCCCGGTCCACTGCGTCAGCAGGGAGCTGAGCCATCGACACTCCTCTCGCGTGCGCATGCCATCGAATGCAAGTTCCCGCTGCTTGCCGTCATCGGCGTTCCAGTACAGGAACGTGACCCACCTGCCATCGCTCCCCGTGGGATCACTCTTGCCGGGTGGCGTGTAGGTTTGCTCGATGCGGGTGATCGCCGCGCGCCTGATCTCGCTGTGGCTCGTGCTGAACACCGATAGCGTGTGGATGGACAGCTGTGTTTCGCCAAGCAGGTAGTCGACGCGCGCCCACAAGGTCCGACCCAGGCAGTACACGCCCGCGAACAGCGCGCCGCCGCTCACGATTCCGAGCAGGATCCAACCGGCAACGGTGAGCGCACCGTCACCCTGTGTGAGCCAATGGGCGAACCCGGCAGCACCGAGCACGAGGGCCGTGCCGAGAACCAGCAAGGTCCAACGTCCGGCGCCCGAACGGATTGCGAATCGCAGGTGCTGGCGGTTCTGGTGGTCGGTGGTGAGCCGCCAGAACTCCGGTACCGCTGGATCAAGGCTCGGCATATTCGAACTGCCCGGGGTCGAGGATGAAATCGAGGTAGTCCAAGGGATACTTGTGGCGTGCTTTCACGATGCGGTTCCTTGCCTCACGCACGATCTTCGCATCCAGGCTCTTTCGGTCGTGCTGATGGATCGTGGGGTTCGGCAGCGCCAGTGCGCCCACGGCAGAAAGGAAGGTGTCGAGCGAAATTGACTTCCTTGCCGTCACGAAAGGTCTTCCCGCGGTGGTGGTGATTGGCGGCGCAGGCAGTGGAGCTCACATCCCGGCAACGATCTGCAGCAGGCGACCTGTCACCGATTGCACCGCGTATTCGTCGATCCCGCCCGCGTTCGCGTTGGCCATCGCGATCACCACCCAGGGATCCTCGTTGGTGTTTTCGAGCATCCAGGCATGGGTGAGCACGAGCAGACCATTGCTGCCCGACTCGAGGCTGCCGCCCTTGTACCAGACGCGGTTCCAGTGGTCGCGGACATCGGGCTGGGCGGCGCTTGCGCCCAACGCATGGTCGATCAGCCAGAGCGCGTCCGAACCCTGCGGCGCACGACGCAGGCGCGAGAAGGCGTTGCAGATGTCGAATGGGCTCGCGCGCCAGGAGCCGAGCGTGAACAGGGATTCGTTGTTGTAGGCACCGCCTCCAAGATAGGGGCCGAGCGGATCGATCTGGTTGTCGATGAATTGCTGCTGGAATGGCTCGGTGCCGTTGACGTAGCTGGTCGAGGTGGCGAGCGGAAACGAGAAGAACAGGTGGAACTGTTCACTGATGCCCAGGAGCGGCTTGAGCACGTTCGCATCGGCGACACCGGAGTGATCGATGAAGGCGTCAATCGCCGGTCGCCCGACCAGATGATGAATGTGATCGGTGGCGGCGTTGTCGCTGATGCCGATCATCAACGCGGTCATGTCCGACAAAGGCAGCGCGGTACCCAGTGGCTCGCCATCGAGGAGCGCGCCGAGTGCAAGGAAGTTCGAATCGAGCACGACATTCTCGTCGAGATCGATCTCGCCCTTGGCAACTTGATCGGTCAGTCCGCCGAGTACCCAGGTCTTGAAGATCGAGCCTGTTGCGCGCAGCGTGCCGGCATCGGCCTGGGCGACGGCAGTGCAGGTTCCGGTGAGGCGATTGATGCGTCCGACCAGCACCGAGCTGTCGCTGGCGAGCGTCTGGAACCTGGTGACGGCCTGGTTGAGAGTGAGTGCCTGATCCGCGGGGTACATCACCGAGCCGCTGAAATTGCTGACGCCGAACGAGGTCACCAGCTGGCTGCCGGTGTAATGGGCCTGCAGCTGCACGAAACCATATGGCGGCGGTGCGCCCGGACTGGCGATGACGACGGCAAGCGCGAGGGGCGTCACGGTGACGACATCGGTGACGATCGCATTGGCAAACGGACCGCGCAGGGAATTGATGAAGCTCGCCATCGTGGCCGGGTCGTAGGCGGCAACGAAGTGCGCCGAGACTTCGGCCGTCGTCGTGGTTTCGCCGCTCGCCAGTTCGCCGAGGATCCATGCCAGCTGGTCGGCCGCGGGTCCGGATGGAATCTGACGCTCGCCGTTCTCGATTGGAAACTGGCTGGGCGGAACCGGTATCTGGAAGCCGTCGGCAAACAGGCGGTCGGCGTGTGCCGCGGGCGAGAGAACGAGACAGGCGGCGACGAGATGGGCACGCAGATTCATGGCAAACCTCCAGCACGCGATCGAATACGAAACTCGATTTCCCCAATGCGGCACGCGGTGCAGTCGGCAATCCGGCTTCGAGCGGATCGCGGTTTGTGGTGCGCGGCCACCTTAGCACGCCCCGGAATCGACCTCGTCGCGGCCTGCGTTATCGATCCGGTGGCTTCTGGGGCGGCCGCACAATTGGTACTGTTGTATCCAGCAGGTGGGGCAGGCTACGGAGCCAATTGTGTATCTTGAACTCGACGGGCAAGGCCCGCGCTACGCGCAGCTGATCCGCGCGCTCAAGGGCGCGATTCTCGATCGCCGCTATGTCGCGGGCACGCGGCTGCCACCGAGCCGTGCGCTCGCGCGAGAACTCGACGTGTCGCGCAATACGGTGCTGGCAGCCTATGAGCAGCTGCAGGTCGAGGGCTTCCTGCTCGGCCGCGTCGGCTCGGGCAGTTTCGTCGCCAACGTCGGGCCGGGCGGACCGCGCAAGATGCCAGCCAATACCCTGGTCGCACCGCTGTCGACCTTTGCGCGGCGGGCGCTGGCCAACACCGACGGCCGTCACGTGCCTGGCCACCAGCATCAGGATCTGCGCTACAACCTGCAGTACGGCGTGCCGCTGGCCAATCCGCTGCTGGCGAGTGCGTGGCGGCGCGAGGTCACGCGCGCCGCCGAACACGTGCAACTGGATTATCCCGATGCGCAGGGGCTCGAACGCCTGCGTGTCCAGGTCTGCGACTATCTGGCGCGACGTCGCGGTGTGCCGGCCGAGCCCGAAGACGTGCTGATCGTCAACGGCACCCAGCAGGCATTCTCGCTGGCTGCGCGGGTACTGCTCGAAGCGGGCGACGTGGTCGCCCTCGAGGAGCCGCATTATCGCGGCGCGCGGCAGGTGCTGGTTGCGCATGGTGCGCATCCGCGCGGCTGCCGCGTCGATGGCGAGGGCTTGGTGCCGGCGGCCCTGCCGCGCCATGCGCGGCTGGCCGTAGTCACGCCGTCGCACCAGTTTCCCACGGGCGCGCTGCTGCCGCTCGCGCGGCGCATGGAGCTGCTGGCGTGGGCCGCGCGCGAGCACAGTTGGCTGATCGAGGACGACTACGATGGCGAGTTCCGCTATGGCGGGCGGCCACTGGCCGCGCTCAAGTCGCTCGATCGCGATGGGCGCGTGATCTACATCGGCAGCTTTTCCAAGGCGCTGTTCCCGGCGCTGCGCCTGGGCTACATGGTGTTGCCGCCGGCGCTGCGTGAAGCCTTCGTTGCCGCGAAGTGGCTCGAGGATCGCGGCAGCAACACCTTGGAGCAGGCCGCACTCGCGCACTTCATGGCCAGCGGCGGTTTCGAGCGCCACCTGCGTCGCGCCGCGGTGGCCTTGCGTGCGCGGCGTGCGGCAATGCTCGCTGGGCTTGCACGGCATGCCCGTGATGCGCTCGAGGTGGTCGACTCCAATGCCGGCATGCATCTCACTGCCTGGCTCGGGCAGGCCAATCATGGCCAGTGCGAGCACCTGATCGCGCATGCGCGCACGCGTGGGCTGGGTCTGTATGCGATCGCGCCGTATTGCCTCAAGCCGCCGGCGCAACCCGGCCTCGTGCTCGGTTACGCGGGTCTGCCGCCTGCCGATATCGACGCCGCGATGCGCCTGCTCGGTCGCTGTCTGCGCGAAACGGGGCTACTCGCGTGAGCTGGCCCCGAAGCAGTCTTGGATGCACTGCAACATCCGTGTGCCGATGGCGCATAATGGCGGGTGGTCGAACAAGGCAATCACGAGTCAATCGATGGGCTACAGCCAAACCAGCGAGCCGGTGCAACTGCAGCGCGACTGCGCTGCGGTGATGGTGCCGCAAGGCGACGAGGTCACCCTTCCGGCCGGGCAGATCGGCTACATCACGCAGGCGCTCGGTGGCAGTTTCACCCTGTATGTCGAGGGCAACCTGTTTCGCGTCGACGGTGTCGATGCCGATGCCTTGGGCAAGGAACAGCCCAAGCCGATCGAGCTGGCCGCCGATGCCGGTGATGCCGACGTCGAAAAGATCGTCTGGGAGCAGTTGCGTACCTGCTTCGATCCGGAGATCCCGGTCAATATCGTCGAACTCGGCCTGGTCTATGAGTGCGATGTCGTGCATCGCGAGGATGGCCAGCGATCAGTGCGCGTGCGCATGACACTCACCGCGCCGGGTTGCGGCATGGGCGACATCCTCATTGACGATGTGCGCACCAAGCTCGAAATGATCCCGACCATCGCCGAGACCGATGTCGAACTGGTGTTCGATCCACCGTGGAACCAGACCATGATGTCGGACGTGGCGCGGCTGGAAACGGGAATGCTCTGATTCGCCTGGCAACCAACTTCAGCCGGGAATTCCAGCGAAGACCGGGAGGAAACCCTTCGCCCACGGAGAGGGCGGGGACGAGAGCGGTTCATGGCCCACTTCCGGCGCTTCGCGCCACCTTCTCCCGCCGGGAGAAGGGAAAACACCGTCCCGAACCGAGGGGCTCAGCGATTGCGGTAAGTGATGCGGCCCTTGGTCAGATCGTAGGGCGTCATCTCGATCTTGACCTTGTCGCCGGTAAGGATGCGGATGTAGTTCTTGCGCATGCGCCCGGAAATATGCGCCGTGACCACGTGTCCGTTCTCGAGTTTCACGCGGAAAACCGTGTTGGGAAGGGTCTCGAGGATCGTGCCTTCCATCTCGATGACATCGTCTTTGGACATTCGTGTGCGGCGTCTTGGGGGTCATTCGACCCGGAAAGCCCGCGATTTTGCCACGATCGGGCAGGCGCTGGAAGCACGAGACCGTTTGAGGGTCCCGCGCCGCCCCTACTGGCGTCGCTCGGCGCCCGCGCCCGCGGCGGCTTGGACTGGCCTAGACCCACTCGCGCGACGGCAGCACGAGCATTCGGCGCGGCTGGCCGACAAGGTCGAGAAAGGCGCCGAATACCGCCTCGGCCTGGCGCTGCATCCCATCGATGTGCCGCGAGGTGGCGGCGCGAATCGCATCGGCGCAGCCACCGTGGGCCAGCAGTTCATCGCGGTAGGCGGGTGTGCGCAACCAGCGCTCGATCAGGGCCGGATTCATTTCCAGATGAAACTGGAAACCGTAGGCGGCCTCGCCGTGGCGGAATGCCTGTGGCGCACAAGTCTCGGTGGAGGCGAGATGGATGGCCTCGCGCGGTATCTCGAAACGACAGGCGTGCCATTGGAACACGGGACTGACCTCGCCCAGCGGGGCGAGCACGGCATCGCTGCGCCCGTGTGGGGTGATGTGCAACGGGTACCAGCCGATTTCGGGTACCGGATTGCGCTCGACTGGCGCGCCGAGCACATGCGCGAGCAACTGGGCACCCAGGCAGATTCCGAGCACGGGCTTGCCCTGATGGAGCATTCTTTCGATTGCCCGCATTTCCACCAACAGGTGCGCGCGCCGGGAATGATCGCGCACGTTCATTGGGCCGCCGAGCACGATCAGGCCACGGTAGGAATCCACGTCCGGATCCGCATCGGGTTCGCGTTCGAAATTCACGAAACGGATGCGATGGCCGCGCCGCCGGATCAGGCGATCAAGCGTGCCCAATGGTTCGGCGGCAACGTGTTGGAAGACCAGCAATCGGGACATGGAGAGCAGGGCGAGCGTCTTGATCGACGACGATAGCAAAGCCGACGCAGCCGCTGAACCGCTCAGGCTGCGGGTGATGGCGTGCGGGGGAGCGCAAAGGCTTGCGCGAGCGCGGCGGCTTGACTGAACGGAAAAACCCCGCGCCACGAACCTTCGCGCCCCGGCTGGGCGCACAACGTGGCCACCTGCGCGCAAAAGCGCGCGCGTGGCAGTTCGAACGCGCCCAGCGAATGCAGATGGGGCGTCGACATCTGCGCATCGAGCAGGGGAAAACCCCAGCGCGAGAGTCCTGCGCACAGCGCCAGCAGCGCGACCTTGGAGCCGTTGCTGCGTGCGCTGAACATCGACTCGCCGTAGAACATGCGACCCAACGCGACGCCGTAGATGCCGCCAACGAGCGTGCCATCGGCAGCGCGCACCGCGAGCGCATGGGCATGGCCCAGCGCGTGCAGATGCGCATAGGCGTCGAGCATGGCCTCGGTGATCCAGGTGCCGTGATGGCCCGCACGCGGCGCGGAGCAGGCGTGCATGACTTCGGCGAAATCTCCATCCGCTTCGATCGTCCAATCGCATTGGCGCAGCCAGCGCAGCATGCGCCGCGGAATGTGTGCGGCAGCGGTGTCGAACACCGTGCGCTGCGAGGGCGACCACCACAGGATCGGCTGGTCGTCGGAATACCAGGGGAAGATTCCGCGTCGATAGGCTTCAAGCAGACGCTCGGGGCTGAGATCGCCGCCCTGGGCGAGCAAGCCATCCGGCTCGGCGAGCGCGTGCTCGACCGGCGGGAAATTGATGCTTGCGAACTTGGACAGGCGCATGAGCTGCATCATGCCTGATGCAGCCCATGCCCGTGTTTCGTCTGTCTCAGTGTGCGGCGACGACAGGCACGAGTCCGTCGTCGACCTTGTGGGCCGCCTCGTTGTGATGGTCTTCGCTGAGCATCATGTAGAAAGCCGGCACCACGAACAGCGTGAACAGCGTGCCGATGGTGAGGCCGGTGACGATCACCAGCCCCATGTTGAAGCGGCCGGCGGCGCCGGCGCCACTGGCGAGCACCAAGGGCAGCACGCCCAGCACCATCGCCGCAGTGGTCATCAGGATCGGACGCAGGCGAATCGAGGCGGCGTCGACGATCGCATCGAATTTGCTCTTGCCCGTGCGCTGCAGTTCGTTGGCGAATTCGACGATGAGGATGCCGTGCTTGGAGATCAGGCCCATCAGCGTCACCAGACCAACCTGGGTGTAGATGTTGAGCGAGGTGGACCAGCGTGTGGAGATCGCGCCCATGCCGACAAAACCGGGCAGCAGGTTGATGAACACGAGTGCGCCGAACAGCGCCATGGGTACCGATACCAGGATCACGATCGGATCGCGCAGCGAGTTGAACTGCGCCGCCAGCGCCAGGTAGACGATGATCACCGCAAACAGCAGGGTGAGCGCGAAGCCACCCGATTCGTTCACGTATTGGCGGGCCTGGCCGGAGTAATCCACGGTGTAGCTGGACGGCGCGAGTTCGCGGATGGTGTCGCGCACCATGGCGATCGTTTCGCCCTGCGACCCGGTCGGCACGCCCTGGAAGGTCACCGAATTGAGCTGCTGGAAACGCATCAGCGCCTGTGGCACGACCTCGTCCTTGATGGTGGCCACGGTCGCGGCCGGGATGACCGCGCCCACCGGTGTACGAACGTAGTAGTCGAGCACCTGGTCGGGATTGAGGCGTTCGGTCTGAAGCACCTGTGGAATCACCTTGTATGAACGGCCCGCAATCGAGAAGTAGTTGACGTAACCACCGCCGAGCGCCGCGCCGAGCGCGCTGCCGACATCCTGCTGGGTCATGCCCATTGCGGCGATCAAGTCACGGTCGAGCTCAACCGTGCTTTGCGGCTTGTCGATCTTGAGGTTCATGTCGACGAAAAAGAACTGTCCGCTCTTCTGCAGGCGGTCGAGCACGGCCTGCGCGACTTCGTAGAGATTCTCGAACGGCTCGGTGGTCGACATCACCACCTCGACCGGCATGCCCTGTGCGCCCGGCAAAGGCGGGAACTGGAAGGCCACCGCATTGATGCCGGCAATGCCGGACCAACGCTGCTGCAGATCCTGTTGGATCTGATTGGCGTTGCGGCTGCGCTCCGACCAGGGCTTGAGCTGGGCCCCGGTGAATACCGAGTTGGGGCCGGCAAACCCGGTGAACTGGAAGGTCTGGGAGACCTCGGGCAGCGACTTGGCGATCGCGTTCATCTGCGGCAGGTAGCCCGCGACCTGGCTGGGTGATGCATTGGGCGCTGCGGTTCCCATGCCGGCGACGATGCCCTGGTCCTCTTCCGGTGCCAGGGCGGTGGCCGAATGCGTGAACAGGTAGGCAGTGCCGCCGAGCAGCATCAGGCCCATGACCACCGGTACGCTCCAGGTTTGCAGGGTGCTTGTGAGACGACGCTTGTAGCCGTGATGCAGGCGGTCGAAATTGCGGTCGAGAAAGTCAACGAAGCGACTCTTGCCATGCTCGCTCTTGAGCAGGCGCGAGCCGAGCATCGGCGACAGCGCGAGTGCAATCAGGGCCGATACCGTGACCGCGCCTGCGAGCGTGAAGGCGAACTCGGTGAACAGCGCACCGGTGAGACCGCCCTGGAAGCCGATCGGCACGTAGACCGCGACCAGCACGATGGTCATTGCGATGATCGGCCCGGCCAGTTCGCGCGCGCCGATCAGCGCGGCCTCGAATGGCGATCGACCTTCTTCCTTGATGTGGCGATCGATGTTCTCGACGACGATGATCGCGTCATCCACCACCAGACCGATCGCCAGCACCAGCGCGAGCAAGGTGATGAGATTGATGGTGTAACCGAGCACGAGCATGACGAAGAAGGCGCCGATCAGCGACAGCGGCATCGCGATCAACGGAATCATCACCGCGCGAAAACTGCCCATGAACAGGAAGATCACCAAGGTCACGATCAGCAACGCCTCGATCAGCGTCTTGATGACCTCTTCGATCGAGGTGTTGATGTAGTTGGTGGCGTCATAGACGATCTGGCCGTCGATGCCATTGGGCAGCTGCGCCTGGATTTCCGGGAAGGCATCGCGAATGCGCTGCGCCACGTCGAGCACGTTGGCATCGGGCGAGCTCTTGATGCCGAGGAACACCGACTGCTTGCCGTCGAAGGCGACTGCGGAATCGTAGTCCTCCGCACCCAGCACGACATTGGCGACATCCTCGAGGCGCACCAGCGCGCCATCCTTCTGCTTGACCACGAGTTTGCGGAACTCGTCGACGTTGTGCAGATCGGTGTCGGCGGTCAGGGCAACCGTGACGGCCTGACCCTTGGTTGCGCCCACGGCCGTGAGGTAGTTGTTGGCTGACAGCGCGGAATAGACGTCGGCAGCAGTCACGCCGTGTGCGGCCATGCGTGTCTGATCCATCCAGGCGCGCAGCGCGAATTGACGGCCACCGAGCAATTCGGCGGTCTGCACGCCGTCGATCGCATCGAGCCTGGGCTTGACCATGCGCACGACGTAGTCGGTGATGTTGTTGGCGGCAAGGGTGGTGCTGTTGAAGCCCATGTACATCGTTGCGGTGGTCTCACCGACCTGCACCGAAATCACGGGTTGCTGCGCCTGCGCCGGCAACTGGTTGCGCACCGAGCTGATCTGGGTCTGGATCTCGGTGAGCGCGCGGTTGGAATCGTAGTTGAGCTTGAGCGTGGCGGTGATTGTCGACACGCCGGTCATGCTTGACGAGGACATGTAGTCGATGCCCTGTGCCTGCGCAATGGCTCCTTCCAGTGGCTGGGTGATGAAGCCGGCAACGGTGGCGGAATCGGCGCCGTAATAGGCGGTGGTCACCGTGACCACGGCGTTTTCGGTCTTGGGGTATTGGCGGATCGTGAGATCGGTCGCCGAGCGCAAGCCCAGCACGAGCACGAGCAGGCTGACGACGATCGCCAGTACCGGCTTCTTGATGAACAGGTCGGTGAAATTCATGGCAGATTCGGTCGGTGGTCGGATACGGGCAGGTGGATGCGTTCAGCGCAGGCCTGGACGACGCAGTCCTGACCTGCGGGCGATCACGATCTCAGTGTTCCTGCGGCGTTGGATTGGCCTGGTCGCTCGGCGGATGACTGTTGTCGATCACCAGAGGGGTGCCGTTCTTGAGCTTGAGCTGGCCGCTGCTGACCACTTCGTCACCCTCGACCACGCCGCCGAGGATCGCGATCTGGTCGCCGCGCGTGGCGCCGGTCTTCACGAAGGCTTGCTGTGCGGTTGGCTTGTCCTGCTTGCCGGTGGGTGGTTTGACCAGGAATACCGTTTCGCCGTACGGATTGAAGGTGATCGCGGCCTGCGGCAGGGTGAGTTGGCGCGCCGACGCGCCGACGTCGACCGCGACGTTGACGAACATGCCCGGCACCAGCAGCGCGTCGGGATTGGCTGCGCTCGCCTCGACGCGGACATTGCGTGTGGACAGGTCGATCTTCGGATCGATCGCGGTCAATCTTGCCTCGAACTCGCGGTCGGGATGGGCGTCGCTGCGCAAGGTCACGCGCTGGCCGAGCTTGAGTTCGGCGAGGTTGCGCTGCGGCACGTTGAAATCGGCGTAGACCGGATCGAGCTGCTGCAAGGTGACCACCGCGGAACCTGCAGCAACATAGGCGCCGGGGCTGAGCGTGATGATGCCGACGCGGCCCGCGAATGGCGCGCGCAGCTGCTTCTTGGCAAGCACCGCGCGGGCGTACTGCACGCTGGCTTGCTTGGCCTTGAAGTCGGCAGTGGCGCTGTCGAAGTCGGCCTGGCTGATTGCCTTGACGTTGATCTGGCGCTGGGCGCGATCGAGCGTGACCTTGGCCAGCGCTGCGGCGGTCTCCGCCTGATTGAGCAGGGCTGCATCGTCCTCGCTGCGCAGCTGCACCAGAACATCGCCCGGTTGAACCGAGTCGCCGGACTTGAAGTTGATTGCAGCGATCACGCCCGCGACGTCGAAGGCCAGATCGGCGCCGCGGCTCGCGCGCAGGCTGCCAACCGCATGTTGCTGCGGTTGCCACTCGTCGTAGCGGGTCTTGATCGAAGTCACGGTCTGCGGCGGCACCGGCATGTTCTGCGCGGCCTTTTTCATCATGATCTGGCCGAGTACGTTCCAGCCGATCAGCAAGGCCAGGAGCAGGCCAACGCTGATCACCATGATCGTCATGCGGCGGGTGGTGCTGGGCTTGCCGCTTTCGGTTCGCGCCATGTTCGGGTCCCTCGGTCAGATGCCTGTGCGCACGGGATCGGCGGCCGCTTGACGGGACGCGCGGTGCGCGAAAAAGAGAATCATTATCGAGGATTGGAAACTGGCAAGTCCAGTAATTTGATCGCTTTCGCGGCCGTGCCCGTAGCCACTTGCAATCGGCGCGAAACTTGAGACAAGTCAAGGCGTGCGGGGACGGATCTGCCTAGGCTGCGGAGCATGGAACATGCCTTTCTTCGCGCGCAACGTGTCGCTCGGCCGGACCGTGCGGCGGCCGTGGAATTCTCCCGTGGACGTGCGGCGAAGCTGCCTGCGTGGCGGCGGTAAGCGGCCGTGGCCCGTGCGATCTGGCTGGTTCTGGACTCACTGGGTATCGGCGGTGCGGCCGATGCGACCACCTATGGCGATGCCGGCGCCGATACCTTCGGTCACATCGCGGCCGTCTGCGCGCAAGCTGCGCGCGGGCCACTACGATTGCCGGCCCTCGAGCGACTTGGACTTGCGCATGCGCATCAGCTCGCCACGGGCTCCATCGCGCCGGGTTTCGAGTTGTCGAACATGCCCGCTGCCCAGTGGGGCTGCATGGAAGAACGCGCCTGCGGCAAGGACACGCCGTCGGGCCATTGGGAGAGCGCGGGCGTCGTGCTGGATCGACCCTTCGGGTTGTTCGGCGCTCGCGAGCAGAGCTTTCCCCGGGAGCTGCTGGACGCGCTGATCGCGCAGGGGCATTTGCCCGGCGTGCTCGGCAACTGCCACGCATCGGGGACCGAAATCATTGCCCGGCTCGGCGCGCAGCACATCGCGAGCGGCAAGCCGATCGTCTACACCTCGGCTGACTCGGTGTTCCAGATCGCCGCACACGAGGAAGCATTCGGGCTGGAGCGGCTGCTCGACCTGTGCCAACTCGCACGCCGCCTTCTCGCGCCCTACGACATCGGCCGGGTTATTGCGCGGCCCTTCGTCGGCACGGTGGAAGCAGGGTTCAAACGCACCGGCAATCGCCGTGACTATGCATTGCCGCCGCCAGCGCCAACCCTGCTCGATCGCGTCTGTGCAGCGGACAAGGACGTGATCGCGGTCGGCAAGATCAGCGACATCTTCGCTGCGCGGGGCGTCACGCGGAAGCTCCCGGCGAGCGGCCACGAGGCCTTGTTCGACGCCACGCTCGCCGCGCTCGCGCAGGCTGCCGACGGCGCCTTGATCGCGACCAACTTCGTCGATTTCGACAGTGTGTACGGTCATCGCCGTGATCCCCTTGGCTATGGCGCAGCGCTCGAGCGTTTCGATGCGCGCCTGCCGCAGTTGCTCGACCGCCTGCGCGACGGCGATCTGCTCGTGCTCAGTGCCGACCATGGCTGCGATCCGACCTGGCCGGGCAGCGATCACACGCGCGAATGCGTGCCCTTGCTCGCATTCGCGCCGGGCTTGCAACCGCGTGCGCTCGGCCGGCGCGCGAGCTTCGCGGATCTGGGGCAGGGCATCGCCAGCCATCTTGGCCTGCCGCCGTTGGCGGCGGGCCGCTGCTTTCTCAAGGACTGATACATGACTACACCCCACATCGAAGCCGCCGCCGGCGCGATCGCCGATACGGTCCTGTTGCCCGGAGACCCGTTGCGCGCGCGCTTCATCGCGCAGGAGTTTCTCGACGCGCCGGTGCAGGTAACCGCGCGGCGCAACATGCTCGGCTTCACTGGCCGTTGGCAGGGTCACGCAATCACGGTGATGGGCGGCGGCATGGGCATCGCCTCGACCGCGGTCTACTCAACCGAACTGGTGCGCGTGTATGGCGCGCGTCGCTTGATCCGGGTCGGGACCTGCGGCGGTCTCGGCGAGATCGCGCTCGGCGACATCCTGCTGGCGCAATCGGGCAGCACCGATTCGCGCTTCAATCGCATGCAGTTCGGCGACCACGATCTGGCCGCCTGTGCCGATTTCGCCCTGCTGCGTGGTGCCGTCGATGCGGCCGTCGCATTGGGCGTCGATGCCCGCGTGGCCCATGTCTTCAGCACCGATTGCTTCTACGATGGTGCGCCCGGGCTGCACGATCACCTGCGCCGGCATCACATCCGCGGTATCGAAATGGAAACCGCGGGCTTGTATGGACTGGCGATGCGCGAGGGCGTGCAGGCTCTTTCGATACTCGCCGTCAGCGATCATCTGGATCGGCACGAGAAGATGAGCGCGGCCGAGCGCGAGCGCGGCCTGAGTCGGGTGGCCAGGCTGGCGCTGACCGTCTGCGCGGGGCCCTGAGCGCGATCGCATCGTGTGTGCCGCCGCATGCTGATTTGCAGCGCGTATGCGATTGCGCGAGGATCGGGCTTTCACCCGACGGAGACGCGTCATGGCTGATGTCTGGTTGAGTTCCCTGCTGACTTCGAGCCCGCAGGAAGGTTTCGAGCTGGCGATCAAACTTGCGCGCATGGGTGTCAAGTACACCCAGCCTTCGGC
This sequence comes from Dokdonella sp., assembly GCF_019634815.1. Lineage (GTDB taxonomy): Bacteria > Pseudomonadota > Gammaproteobacteria > Xanthomonadales > Rhodanobacteraceae > Dokdonella_A. Next base: position 26,900 of record NZ_JAHCAP010000003.1, read on the forward strand.
GGAGGTGCGTGATCGCCTGCGTCCGCAGTACGGCGAGGATGCGGCTGCGCTGATCGCCTCGTCACAGGTGGTCGCGATCAACTTCCAGACCATTGCCGCGGCCAATGGCTACTGGCGCGACGTGCGTTGAAAGTGTGCGTGCATCCTTGACGTGGATCAGAATGGAACGGGGACAGCGGCGTAGCATGGCACGCGATTTCATCCGTGGAGCCGATCATGTCCAGCCAACTTGACCCTGAACCGAATGTCTTCGTCTTCGATGCGCGTGGCGTGGCGCGGCGTTTCCGCCATTCGGCGATCTTCGGTGCGCTCGGTGCGCTGCGCAACGGCGAAACCATGCGCTTCATCAACGATCACGATCCGATACCGCTGCTGGGTCAGCTCAACCAGCGCTATGGCGATTACCTGAGCATCACCTATCGACAACGCGATCCCGGTCCGATCGTGATCGATTTCGGTATCGATGGCCTGCCGGACGAGTAGGGCAATGGGCTTTCCGGCATTCTTTGCCCAGGCGCCGCGCATCCAGGTGCGCGATGATCTGGCCGATCTGCTCGGCGCGGCCGATGGTGGCCTGATCGAATACAGCTATGCCGATGCGGTGCGACTGGCTGGCCATTCCTGCCCGACCGTGGCCGGTGCCTGGCTCATGCTGCGCGCGGCGCTGCGTGCGCTGTACCCCGATGGCCCGGCCGAACGCGGCGCGATCACGGTGACGATGAGCGAGGCCGAGGCGGAAGGCACCACCGGCGTCATGGCGCAGGTATTCACCCTGGTCACCGGTGCCGCGGCTGCCAACGGGTTTCATGGCATCGGCGGTCGCTACAAGCGGCGCGGTCTGCTGCATTACGCCAGCAATGAACGCGGTGCGATCGCGAGTCTGCGCCGCAATGACAGCGGAGAAACCGTCAATGTGGCGATGGATCTGTCCAGCGTGCCACCCGCGCCCGAGATGCGCATGCTCATGGGGCAGGCGTTGTCACCCGCAGCGAGCGATGCCGATCGTGCTGCGCTCGGCGCGGTGTGGCAGGAGCGCGTGCGTCGCCTGCTGCTCGAGCATGCCGATGATCCGCGTGTGATCATCGTTCATCGCCGCAGTTGAGCTGCGGCGAGACGCCGATGGCGTCGGTAATGGACAATGCGTCTTTCCGCTCCCGATCGCGGTGGCCGCATGCCTGTGCTTCGCCTGATCCTCATCGTGCTGATGATTCCGCTCAGCACGGTGTCGCACATCACGCCCTTGCTGCTGCTGACCCTGGTCAAGGCCCTGCTGCCGCTGCCGGGCGTGCGCCGGATCTGCAACGGCCTGCTCACGGGGATCGCCGAAAGCTGGATAGGTGTGAACAACTGGATGTGGGATCACCTCACCAGCACGCGCCTGAGCATCGTGGGTCTGGCCGATGCCGATCTTCGCCGCGATGGCCACTATCTCGTGCTTGCCAATCACCAAAGCTGGGTTGACATCCTCACCCTGCAGAAGGCTTTCAATCGGCGTATCCCGCTGCTGCGCTTTTTCCTCAAGCGCCAATTGTTCTGGGTGCCCTTGCTTGGTCTGGCATGGTGGGCACTGGATTTTCCGTTCATGGGCCGCTACACGCCCAAGCAGATTGCGCGCAATCCGGAACTGGCGGGGCGCGACATCGAGGCCACGCGCCGCGCCTGCGAGAAGTTCCGCGAGATTCCGATCTCGATCATGAACTTCGTCGAGGGCACGCGCTTCACGCCAGCCAAGCACGATGCCCAGCATTCGCCGTACCGGCGCCTGCTCAAGCCCAAGTCCGGCGGCGTCGCCTTCGTGCTTGATGCGATGGGGCCTGGCTTGCAGGCGGTCCTGGACATCACCATTGCCTATCCGGATGGCGTGCCGTCCCTTGCCGACCTGTTGCAGGGGCGCGTCACCGAGGTTCGGTTGCAGGTGCGCAGGCATCCCTTGCCGGCGCACCTGCAGGGTGGCAGTTACCAGAATGATCGGGAGTTTCGCGTGCGCTTCCAGAAGTGGATGAACGGCTTGTGGGAGCAGAAGGACGCCGACCTCGCGGGTCTGCTCGGCGGCGACACGCAAGAAACTGCAAAGCCGTCTTGATCGGCGAAGAGAAGCGCGCAGTTTGCGCGATACGATTTCGCAAGCCAAAACCGGAGCGTGCCTTGGTCGCCGAAACCCGCCCCTGCTACACCCCGCTGCAGCGCCGTCTGCACTGGCTGATGGCGCTGCTGATCCTCGCTGCCTACCTCCTCATCGAGCAACGCGGTTATTTTCCGCGCGGCAGTGGCGGGCGGGTGGTCATGATGCAAGGCCATTTCTGGGCTGGCATCGCCATTCTCGTGCTCGCGTTCTGGCGCATCTTCACGCGCCTTCGCAATGGCGCGCCGCCGATCACGCCGCCGCTCGGACACTGGACGGCATTCATCGCCAAGGCCATGCATCTGTCCTTGTATGCCTTCTTCATCGTCATGCCGCTGCTCGGGCTCGCCACGGCCTGGACCGATGGCAAGGCGATCCTGATTCCGTTCACCGACATCGCCCTGCCGGCCCTGCTGGCACCGAACAAGGAAGTGGCACATTCGCTCGAGGATCTGCACGGCGCAATCGGTCATGCGTTCTATTGGGTAATCGGCGTGCACATCCTGGCTGCGCTATGGCACCACTGGGTCAAGCGCGATGACACCCTGCGGCGCATGGTGTAAATGGCTGCGTGCCGGCGCATGATGCCGGCGTTGCCATCGAGAGGCGTGCCATGAGAGCGAACGTGGGCGGCATCGACAAGATCCTGCGCATCATCCTGGGCCTGGCCCTGATGGCGTGGACCTTGTTCTTCCAGGGGCCGCTGTGGGCGTGGATTGGCGTGGTGCCGCTGGCCACCGGCCTGTTCAACTTCTGCCCGGTCTATCGTCTGCTCGGCATCAACACCTGCCGGCGTTGAGTCGGGCTTGATGCTTGTGCAGGCGCCGCGGCCCTGACCATTTGGATCAGGGCTCACGCGTGCTCCTGCCTCAGAGCTGGCGGTCTTCGACCTTGAATTGGCCGTTGCTCACGGTGATGGCCTTGCCGGCGGCATCCTTGAGCCGGAACTTGAACGTTCCCTCGTAGACCTTGCCTTCGGCTCGGGTGATCTCGAAGTGGTTCTCGGCGCTGTTCTTGTCGAGACGATACTCGGCATCGGGTTCGCCCCCCATCGACTTGGTGCCCTTGGCAAAGCTCACATCGCAGGTGCTGCGCTCGAAGGCCTTGTGGTCGAGCACGAGCGGCTTGCCGTCGGTGAAGCCATCGCAGGTGATCGAGAGGCGATCGATGCGCGTTTTCGGCGGAGGCCAGGCCGAAGCGCCCGCGGTGCTCGCGCCCAAGGAAAAGCTGCCGTTGACCGGCACGAGGGTGATGTCCTCGTCGGCCGATGCGAACGCGATATCGCCGACCTGTGCGCTCAGGGATTGCGGCGTGTCGGCGTGGGCAAGCGTCGTGGCGAGGACAAGGGCAAGACAGGTCAGCGATTTGCGCATGATGGCTCCGCAAGCGAAAGAAAAGCAGGCGACGCGGGGCGACGCCTGCTGCATCAATACGCACGAGGGTGGCGAATCAGGACACGATGCCTGCGGACTGTCCGCAGGCTGCAGTGTCGCCCCGACTTGAGCCACTCAGGCAGCGTGGTCGCCCTCGGCGTAAGCGCTCAAGGGAATGCAGGCGCAGAACACGTTCTTGTCGCCGTAGACGTTGTCCACGCGTGCTACCGGCGGCCAGTACTTGACCTGCTTGAGGCTCGCCAAGGGGAACGCGGCCAGTTCGCGCGCGTAGCCATGTGCCCAGTCGCCAGCGCTCACCTGGAGCGCGGTGTGCGGGGCGTGCTTGAGCGGGTTGTCGGCGCGATCGAGCTTGCCGTCGATCACCTGCTGGATTTCGGCGCGGATCTGGATCATCGCGTCGATGAAGCGGTCGAGTTCGTGCTGCGATTCGGACTCGGTCGGCTCGACCATCAGCGTGCCGGCCACCGGGAAGCTGAGCGTCGGCGCGTGAAAGCCAAAATCGATGAGGCGCTTGGCGACATCCTCGGCGCTGATGCCGGAGAGTTTTTCCAGCGGCCGCAGATCGAGAATGCACTCGTGCGCGACCAGCCCATTGCGGCCGGTGTACAAGGTCGGGTAGTGCGCTTCGAGTCGCCTGGCGATGTAGTTGGCATTGAGCATCGCCACCTGGGTCGCCTTGCGCAGGCCATCGCGACCCATCATCGCGATGTACATCCAGCTGATCGGCAAGATGCTGGCGCTGCCGAACGTTGCCGCAGCGACCATCGCGCCGTTGCCGGTGCCTTGCGTGCGCACGCCGTCCTCGCCGAAGGCCTTGGGCAGGAACGGCGCGAGGTGGGCCTTGACCGCGCAGGGGCCGACGCCCGGGCCGCCGCCGCCATGCGGAATGCAGAAGGTCTTGTGCAGGTTGAGATGCGAGACATCCGAGCCCCACTTTCCGGGCTTGGCGAGGCCGACCAGCGCGTTCATGTTGGCGCCGTCGGTGTACACCTGACCGCCGTGCTGGTGGATGATCTCGCAGATCTCGACCACGTCTTCCTCGAACACGCCATGCGTGGACGGGTAGGTCATCATGATCGCGGCGAGATGGGCCGAATGCTTCTCGGCCTGCGCGCGGATGTCGGCGACGTCGACGTTGCCGTTGGCATCGCACTTGGTCACCACGACCTGCATGCCGGCCAGATGCGCCGAGGCCGGATTGGTGCCGTGCGCGGATTCGGGAATCAGGCAGATGTTGCGATGGCTCTCGCCACGCGAGGCATGCCAGGCGCGAATCGCGAGCAGGCCCGCGTATTCGCCCTGCGCACCGGAGTTGGGCTGCAGACTCACCGCGTCGTAGCCGGTGGCTTCGACCAGCATGGCTTCGAGGCCACTGATGAGTTCCTCGTAACCTTGCGTCTGTTCGGCCGGCGCAAACGGATGGATGTTGCCGAATTGTGGCCAGGTCACCGGGATCATCTCGGCGGTGGCGTTGAGCTTCATCGTGCAGGAGCCGAGCGGGATCATCGTGCGATCCATCGCCAGATCCTTGTCGGCGAGCGTGCGCAGGTAGCGCAGGAGCTCGTGCTCGCTGTGGTGGCTGTTGAACACCGGATGGGTGAGGAAGGCGCTGCTGCGTTGCAGTTCGGCGGGGATCAGTGACGGCGCGCTGGCATCGAGGGCCTCGATCGACGGCAGCCTGGCGTCATCACCGCCGAAGATCCGCCACAGCAGTTCGAGGTCGGCGCGCGTCGTGGTCTCGTCCAGCGAAATGCAGATGTAACCGTCCCAGGCCTTGCGCAGGTTCGCGCCCAGCGCGCGTGCACGCGCGAGCAGTGCATCGGTTTGGCCATCGGTCTTGAGGCTGATGGTGTCAAAGGCACTGGGATGGTGGTCGTGCCTGAAGCCGAGCTGCGCGAGCCCGGCCTTGAGGATCGCGGTGTAGCGCGCGACGCGCTGCGCGATGCGCTTGAGTCCTTCGGGGCCATGGTAGACCGCGTACATCGAGGCCATCACTGCGAGCAGCACCTGCGCGGTGCAGATGTTGGAGGTCGCCTTCTCGCGGCGGATGTGCTGCTCGCGCGTCTGCAAGGTGAGGCGATAGGCGGGATTGCCGGCGGCATCGACCGAGACGCCGATCAGGCGACCGGGCATCGAGCGCTTGTAGGCATCGCGGCAGGCCATGAAGGCCGCATGCGGGCCGCCGAAACCGAAGGGCACGCCGAAACGCTGGCTGTTGCCGATCACGATGTCGGCGCCCATCTCGCCCGGCGGCTTGAGCAGGGTCAGCGCGAGCAGGTCGGTGGCGAAGATCAGCAAGGCGCCCTTGGCGTGGATCGCATCGGCATCCTTGCCCCAGTCATGCAGCCAGCCGCTCGATGCCGGGTACTGCACCAGCACCGCGAAGTAGTCACCACGCGCAAGCGCGGCCGTGTATTCATCGGCCGAGTTCGCCAGTTCGATCGACAGCCCGAGCGGCTCGGCGCGAGTGCGCAGGACTTCGAGCGTCTGCGGATGGGTGTCGCCGGAAACGAGCAGGGTGTTCGATTTCGATTTTGCGCTGCGCTTGGCCAGCGTCATCGCTTCGGCCGCGGCGCTGCCTTCGTCGAGCAGCGAGGCGTTGGCGATCTCCATGCCGGTGAGATCGGCGACCATGGTCTGGAAGTTGATAAGCGCTTCCATGCGCCCCTGCGAGATTTCCGCCTGATACGGCGTGTAGGCGGTGTACCAGGCGGGATTCTCGAGGATGTTGCGCAGGATCACGTTGGGCACGTGGGTGCCGTAATAGCCCTGGCCGATGAAACTTCTGAACACCTGGTTCTTGTCGGCGATGGCGCGGATCTTCGCCAGCGCATCGACTTCGCTCATCGCCTCGGGCAATGCCAGCGGCTGCGCGGATTTGATCGAAGCCGGCACGATCGCATCGGTGAAGGCTTCCAGCGAGGCGTGACCCACCACGCGCAGCATCTGCGCGATTTCGGCATCGTTGGGGCCGATGTGGCGGGCGACGAAGGCATCGTGTTGTTCGAGATCGCGCAGGGACGGCGTGGTCTGGCTCATGGCAAAGGGCTTCCGCTGGAATCCGTGCGAGCCGCACGGCGAGGCGCCCCTCTGTCCTTTTGCCTGAGAGTTTGGAAGCGCGACATTCCACATGGAAGCCGGCTTCGTGCCCCTTCGGCGCCGGTTCGAACCGGTCTCTCCAGAGTGTCCGTGCGTGATGGTTGCGAGCCTGAGCGATTACGGGCGTTGCGCCTTCGGCAGCGGCTCCCGGAACCCGAGGGGCCGCTTCTCCCATCACGAACTATGAACCGCGCGATTATAGCCGAGTGATGGAATGGCAGTGACCTGCCGGCATTCTTCGGACAAAGAATTGGTTTAGGACAGCCGCCGCGGTTGGGTTTGTTGATCCATTCTTGTTCCGAGCCTTGTCCCTGATCCTGAGCAGTCACCGTGACCCGGCTGCGCCAGCAGCTTGAGTCAGTTGTCCAGGCCCTGCAAGCGCGACCACCGCCTCCTCATTGCCCGTCGTGATCAAGGCCCACAAAGCTCGGCACTTGGCCAGCACGTCGCCTGGTGCGCCCCCCAGTTGCTTGATCAGGTCCAGTTCCAGTTCGGCGCGCTGCCTGGCCTTCTTGGACGACGCATTGCCGAACCACGTCACGCTGTTCGAGCTGACGGTCGATCCGTCAGCGCTGTGGGATGAGCAGCGCGAGAGAGTCGGGCTCTGAGGTGGAGACCCCAACTCAGTTCAACATGCCCTTGAGATCCTTGAGCATCAGGAAGAGATGGTACGGATCAGTCGGGCTGGGCTCGAACTCCCATGATTCGTACCACTGCCGTGCTGCGTCGTCCTTGGCATGGACCAACAGGCAGCGGATACCGGCGATGTCGGCGGCTTGTGCTGTGCGCAGCAGCGCATTCTTGAGCAAGGCCTGGCCCAAGCCCTTGCGCTGATGCTCTTTGTCCACCGCCAGCCGGGCCAGGATCATGACTGGCACCGGGTGGCGCGCCAGTCCCTTCATCACTCTCGACGGTGCGGCCTCTGGATCGACACTGCCGACTGCGAGGCTGTAGAAGCCGACCACCACGTCACCTTGGCAGCAGACGTAGGTCTGCGCGCTGTTGGCCTTCTGGTTGATGAGCGCGTAGCGCTGCAGGAACTGGTTCAGCGCGACCTGGCCGCAGTCGAACGCATCGATCTGATCCGTTGCAGCGAGTTTGCGAACGGGTGAGTAGTCATTGCTCAACCCAGCACCCCGGGTTCGCGCAGCAACTTCTTCAGACGCGGCTTGCGTTGCACCGGACGGTCCAGTGCCTCTTGGAAGGCTTGCCACTGCGTGTCGTCGAGCACGAACTGGCGACGATCCGCCAGCGTCTGCGCGGCCGCCGTCACGCCCGCGTCGAGCAGGAACTCGCTGACGTTCTTGTGGCAGGCACGCGCGGCTTCCTGCAGCAGTTGCTTGACCGGCGTGCTGGCACGAACGTCAATGCGTTCGGTCTTGGAAAGACTCTGGGTGCTCATGGTGCCCCTCCGGACTGATCTTGGATGCCCTAATTTTAGGCGTCCGGACATTGTCCTGACAAGGTGCTTCTTGTCTTGGTCACCATCCAGGCACGTACTCCCGCGTCGCAATGTGTCGGTAGTACTTGATGACTACCGACGAAACGCACCCGCAGCGTGTCCTTCGCCCCCCGATGCTGCACAAAATCGCCGGGAGCGATTTTGGACGACGCAAGTCGGCCCCGCAGGGGCGATCCCCAGGGATGGGGTGAGCAACCCAACCGCTTGATTCGTCCGCGCGTAACCTTTTGACCTGTATGGGTATGAGTTGCGGCCCTTGCGGACTTCGGGCCAGTTCCAGGGAGCGAGGTCGGAGCGAGGAATGGTCAAGAGAGTGTGGAATGTGGCCTGGAACGGGCTGAGAGGCTGACCTGCGTAGTCCGCAGGAACCCCCAACAACACGCGGGATCCGGCGCGATCAGGCAAGAAAAAAGCCCAACCGAGAACGGTTGGGGTTTCGCTATTGGTGGAGGCGGCGGGAATGGCTCGGACCGTTCTGGTCCTCGCCCGCGCTTGCGCGCGGGCCAGCGCCGTCGGCGCTGTCCGCTGCGGCATCCTGCCTGCGCAGTGAACCCGCGGCACGCGGCGCGTGCGCTGGGCTTCGCATCCACACCACCCGCGCCAAACGCAAAACGGCCACCGCAAGGGTGGCCGTTTCGTGTTTGGTGGAGGCGGCGGGAATTGAACCCGCGTCCGAAGGCACTCCGTGCCCGGCGCTACATGCTTGTCACGCTGTTTGATCTCGTCTTGCGGCAACACAACGTGCGAGGCGCACCGCAGGACCAGCCTCTTGGATTTGATCCGCAACCGAAAGGCGCCGGCGCGGACGATCCTGTGATAGTGACCCTACATCCACGAGCACAGGCACAAGTGGGTTCGGGGCTAGGCCTTAAGCGGCCAGAGCGTAGACGTCGTCGTTCGCGTCTAGTTTTTTGCCACCGGATTAACGAGGAAGATGACGCCCTCGGCATGCTCCAGACTACTTCGCGTCCCCCGTCGAAACCATGTCGCCCCCGGGGTAGGGCAATGGTGGTGGCAGTGCCGGGTGAAATCAAGCCGTCGCAACACGCGAATCAGGCTTGGCGGTTCTTCGCGCGCATCACGCGTTGCTTCTCGCGGTTCCAGTCGCGCTCCTTTTCGCTGTCGCGCTTGTCGTGTTCCTGCTTGCCGCGGGCAAGGCCAAGATCGATCTTGGCGCGGTTGTTCTTCCAGTACATCGCCAGCGGGATCAGGGTGTAGCCCTTGCGTTCGATCGCGCCAATGAGCTTGTCGATCTCTTCGCGATGCAGCAGCAACTTGCGCGTGCGGCGGTCGTCGGCGACGACATGGGTGGAAGCCGAGATCAGCGGCACGATCGAGGCACCGAACAGGAAGATCTCGCCACCCTTGACGATCGCGTAGGCATCGCCCAGATTGGCGCGCCCGGCGCGCAGACTCTTGACCTCCCAGCCTTGCAGCGCGATACCGGCCTCGTAGTGCTGGTCGATGTGGTATTCGTGGCGCGCGCGCTTGTTCAGCGCGATCGTCGCATTCGCGGATTTGTCCTTGGATTTCGGGTTTGCCATCAGGGTTGCCAGGTTGCTTGCATGATCCAGATTCGACGCCAGGCCATCGTTCGCCGCACGCCCGAGCAGATGTTCGATCTGGTCAATGACGTGGAAGCATACCCGAGCCGCTTCAGCTGGTGCGCAGCCAGCCGCGTGCTCGAGCGTGCGGAGCAGTCGCTGGTCGCGCGGCTGGACCTGCGCCTGGCCGGCTTCACCCAGAGCTTCACCACGCGCAACACCTTCGAGCGCGCGCAGCGCCTGCACATGCAACTCGTCGATGGCCCCTTGCGCACGCTCGATGGCGAGTGGAGTTTCGTGGCGTTGGGTGAGGCAGGCTGCAAGATCGCGCTGGCACTGGATTTCGATTATTCCGGCAAGCTCATGGGGCCGGCGCTGCGGCTCGGCTTTCAGGGCCTGGCCACGCGCATGGTCGATGACTTCGTGCTGGCGGCATCGAAACTCGATGGCTGAAAAAACGCCCATGCTGCGTGTGGAAGTGGCCTGGGCGACGCCCGAGGTTCAAGTCCTGCGCGCGGTCGAGTTGCCTGCGGGAAGCACGGTGCGCGATGCAATCACGGCTTCGGCAGTGGAGCGCGAGTGCGGCATCGATGCGGGCACGCTGCAGGCGGGCATCTGGTCCAGGCGCGTGACGCTCGATGCGCCGGTGGCCGCGGGCGATCGCATCGAGCTGTATCGGCCGCTCAAGATCGATCCGAAGGATGCGCGTCGGCTGCGAGCACAGCGCCGGCGCTAGGTGGTTTCACCCCTGCTGCTGGCCGCGGCGCTTTTTCTTCTTCTCTTCGTCGCTGCGCTTTTCGTCGGGATACTGGCGTTTGTACTTGCGCGCATCCTTGACCAGTTGTTCGGGGTTCTCTTCGAAGTAATCGCCTTCAATCCTGGCCAGCACGTCGTTCTCGAAATGCAACACGAGGTCCTTGCGGTCCATCTTGCCGCGGCCGCGCCGCACAGTGGAAACGTAGTCCCAACGGTTCTGTTCGAACGGGCTGATCACCGAGGGCGAACCCATCACCAACAGCACCTGACGCTTGCTCATGCCCGGTTGCAGGGCTTCGACCGTGCCCTTGTCGAGCAAGCTGCCCTGCTGTGCATCGACCTTGTAGATGAGGCCGCAGCCGGTCAGCGGGGCGAGGGCGAGCAGGAGGGTCCAACGCAGGCGCATGCAAGCGGTTTCCGAGGTGGCGAAAGCAGCGATGATACACTACGAGCCTGATCCGCAAGCTTGGGAGGCCATCATCCGATGAACGCATCCGCGGGGGACAAGTCGATGGAATCCAATGAGTTGCGCAAGGCCGGTCTCAAGGTCACGCATCCGCGCATGCGCATCCTCGAAATTCTCGACAGCCGTGAGGGCAGGCACTTCACGGCCGAGGACATCTACCGCCAATTGCTCGACAACGACGACGACATCGGCTTGGCCACGGTGTATCGCGTGCTGACCCAGTTCGAAGCCGCCGGCATCGTGCTCAAGCACAATTTCGAGGGCGGCCAGGCGGTGTTCGAACTCGATCGCGGCAAGCACCACGATCACATGGTCGATGTCGAGACCGGCAAGGTGATCGAATTCGCGAGCGAAGAGATCGAGCGCCTGCAGCACGACATCGCGGCCAGGCACGGCTACACGATCGAGGATCACAGCCTCGTGCTCTACGTGCGCCAGGTGAAGAAGAAATAAACCTGCGGCCACTTCGGAGGGCCGGGTGCCGCAGCTGCGGCAAGCCCCTCAGGACCGATCCGCCCCCGTGGCGCGGGTGAGCATCTGGCGCGCGTGGGCGCGGGTTTCGCGGGTGATCTCGATTCCGCCGAGCATGCGTGCGATTTCATCCTCGCGGGCGGCGCTGGCGAGGGGTTCGATGCGTGTGTGCGTGCTGTCGCCCTCACTGCGCTTGCTCGCGCGCAGATGGGCGTGGCCTTGCGCGGCCACCTGAGGCAGGTGCGTCACGCACAGCACCTGACGCTGCGTGCCCAGCGCGCGCAGTTTCTGGCCGACGATTTCGGCAACCGCGCCGCCGATGCCGGCATCGACTTCGTCGAACACCATCGTGGCGATCTCGTCGCTGCCGAGCGCGGCCACCTCGATGGCCAGGCTGATGCGGGCCAACTCGCCGCCCGATGCCACTTTGCGCAGTGGCCGCGGCGGCTGGCCGGGATTGGCGCTGACGAGGAAGTCGACGCGCTCAGCGCCTTGCACATCGGGTTCATCGCCTGATTGGGCATCCAGCTGCACCTCGAAGCGGCCGCCGGACATTCCCAGTTCGGACATGAGGGCGCTGACCGATTCGCCCAGGCTGCGGGCGGTCGCGCGGCGGCGTGTCGACAAAGCTGCGGCTGCCTTGGCGTAGTCGGCGCCGAGCTGAGCCTGCTCGCCCCGCAGTGCCTCGATGCTGGCGCTGGCGCTGCGCAGGCTCTCGAGTTCTTCGCGCAGTCTCTGGGCCTGGGCGGGCAGGTCGGCGACGCGCAGGCGGTGTTTGCGTGCGAGTTCGTGCAGTTTGCCCAGTTGTGACTCGATTCCGGCCAGCCGTTCGGGGTCGAGATCGAGTGCCGACTGGTAGCGCACGATGCTGTCGCCGGCTTCGTTGAGCTGGATCTGCGCCGCGTCGATGAGTTCGCCGATCGGTGCCAGCCTTGGGTCGAGTGCGATCAGCTGATTGATGTCGCCTTGGGCGCGTGCGACCTGCCGCAGCAAGGCGAAATCATGATCGCCGTCGAGACGTTCGGCGAGCGCAGCGCAGCCTTGCAGCAATTGTCCCGAGTTGGCGAGGCGCCGGTGGTTCACTTCGAGTTCGGCCAAAGCCTCTGGCGCGAGCGCATGGCGGTCGAGTTCGGCAAGTTGGTGGTCCAGCCAGTCGATGCGTTCGCCCGGGTCGGCACTGCGCGAAAGCTCGGCGATGCGGGCGGCGGTCGCGCGCCAGGCACGCGCTAGGCGGGCGACTTCGACCAGTTCGTCGGCATGACCGCCGAAAGTGTCGAGCAGGGTCAGTTGCTGGCCGCGGTCGAGCAGGGCCTGATGTTCATGCTGGCCGTGAATCTCGATCAGGCGTGCGGCGAGTATCTTGAGCTGACCGAGCGTGACCGGTCGCCCATTGATCCAGGCGCGCGAGCTGCCTTCGCTGCGCAGCACGCGGCGCAGCTGGCAGGCGCCATCCTCGTCGAGGTCCTCGGCCACGAGCCAGTCACGCAGGTCGGCGCGGCCGGTCAGGTCGAACTCTGCCGATAGTTCGGCGCGCTCGCAGCCGTGTCGCACCATCGTCGCGTCACCGCGCCCGCCGGCAAGCAGCAGCAGGGCGTCGACCAGCAGCGATTTGCCGGCGCCGGTCTCGCCGGTGACCACGGTGAGGCCGGGACCGAAGCTGACATCGGACTCGCCGACGATCGCGAAATCCTTGACGTAGAGGCTTTTCAGCATCGCATGGGTGTTGCTGCGGAAGGCGCCGCACGCTAGCACGCGTGGCGATGGCGGCCAAGCCGCGCGCAGGCATGGAAATCACCCGGCGGCGGGCTTATTGTGTAGGCAATGCAGCTGCGCGTCCCGTCGATGGGCACACGCACCGGAGATTGATGAACGCGGTATCCCGACATCTCGATGCACGTGCGCGCCATCTGCTGCGTTCGTTGATCGCCCAGTACATCCACGAGGGCCAGCCGGTCGGTTCGCGCTCGCTGTCCAAATCCTCGGGTCTGGACGTGAGCCCGGCGACGATTCGCAACATCATGGCCGATCTCGAGGATTTCGGTCTGGTCGCCGCACCGCATACTTCGGCCGGACGGGTGCCCACCGCGCAGGGCTATCGGGTATTCGTCGACAGCCTGCTGGAAATGCAGCCGCTGGGCGAGGGCGAGCTGGCGCAATTGCGCCGCGAGCTGCCCACCGAGGCGGCCACCCCCGATCTGCTCGGCAGCGCCAGCGCGCTGCTCTCGCAGATGACCCATTTCGTCGGCGTCGTCAGCGTGCCGCGGCGCGAAGAGTTCCCGTTCCGCCAGATCGACTTCGTGCCGCTCGATGGCGGCCGCGTGTTGGTGATCCTGGTGTTCACCGACGGCCAGGTGCAGAACCGCGTGATCGTGCCGCAGCGTCCCTATGCGCCATCCGAGCTCGAGCAGATCGCCAACTTTCTCAACGCCAATTTCAGCGGCCTGCGCATCGACGAGATTCGCACGCGCCTGCTGCGCGAGATGCAGGACGAGGGCGCGCGCCTCAACACTTTGCTGACCGCGACCATCGAGGTGGCCTCGAAGGCATTCCAGGACAGCGGCAACGACATGCTGGTGGCCGGTCAGACCAACCTCATGGGCCGTCAGGACGGCGCCGACGTCGATCGCCTGCGCGAACTGTTCGAGGCTTTTCAGCGCAAGCGCGACCTGCTGCAACTGCTCGAGCGCTGCGCACATGCCGACGGGGTGCGCCTGTTCATCGGTGAGGAATCCGGTTTTCCCGCACTCGATGGCTACAGCCTCGTGACCGCGCCCTATGGCGTGGACAGTCGCGTGCTCGGGGTGCTGGGCGTGATCGGCCCAACGCGCATGGCCTACGAGCGGGTGATCCCGGTGGTGCAGGCCACCGCGCAGATCATTTCCAGCGCGCTGCGCCGCGCCTGATACGCCTGCGGGTCTACGAATCGGCTACCATCGGCGGCTTTGCGCCCGGCCATGGGCCAGAGCGGCCTTGAAGCTGGTTCCGAAGGCCGCATTAAGCGGTTTCGTGCAGGTCGGATACATCAGCGCAGGCTGCTGCCGCCATTGGCGGGGCAGGCGCGATCGAATGGGAGGAAGGAATGCAAAGCACCACGCCGATGCCGGAGGCGACGCCGGCGGATGCGACCGATGCGGTCGATCAGGGCATCCAGACACTCAGCCGCCAGTTGGGCGAGGCCGAGGCCAAGCTCGCGGAAATGCGCGAGACGGTGTTGCGCGAGCGCGCCGATCTCGACAACCAGCGCAAGCGCCTGCAGCGCGATCTGGATCAGGCGCGCAAGTTCGCCAACGAAAAGCTGCTTGCCGACTTGTTGCCGGTGCTCGACAACCTCGAGCGCGGGCTCACCGCCGAGACCGGCGATGCGGCGGCGCTGCGCGGCGGCGTGGAACTGACCCTGCGCGAATTCGAGCGGGTGGTTGGCGCGCATGGGCTGTGCGCGGTCGGCGTGGTCGGTGAGGCCTTCGATCCCGAACGCCATCAGGCGATGGCGATGGTCGAGGCGCCCGGGCTGGGTGCCGGCAAGGTCGCGCTGGTAATGCAGAAAGGCTATGTGCTCAACGAGCGCCTGCTGCGACCGGCGATGGTGTCGGTGAGCAAATGAGTCGGGCGCCGTTGCGCGGCGCTTGAAAGCGGCCATACGCCCCATATTTTCGAGACAGCGCGGCATTCGGCCGCAACCAGATCAATCGCGGGAGACAACACAATGGGCAAGATCATCGGTATCGACCTTGGCACGACCAATTCGTGCGTGGCGGTGATGGAAGGCAGCACGGCGCGCGTCATCGAGAACTCCGAGGGTGATCGCACGACCCCATCGGTGGTCGCCTTCAAGGACAACGAAGTCGTCGTCGGCGCCACTGCCAAGCGTCAGGCCGTGACCAACCCCAAGAACACCTTCTACGCGGTCAAGCGCCTGATCGGCCGCAAGTTCACCGATGCCGAAGTGCAGAAGGACGTCGGCATGGTGCCCTACGGCATCGTCGCGCACGGCAATGGTGACGCCTGGGTGGAAACTTCCGACGGCAAGAAGATGCCGCCGCCGGAGATTTCGGCCAAGGTGCTGATGAAGATGAAGAAGACCGCCGAGGATTTCCTTGGCGAAGCCGTCACCGAGGCGGTGATCACGGTGCCGGCCTACTTCAACGACAGCCAGCGCCAGGCGACCAAGGATGCCGGCCGCATTGCCGGTCTGGAGGTCAAGCGCATCATCAATGAGCCGACCGCGGCCGCGCTCGCCTATGGCCTGGACAAGAAAGGCGGCGATCGCAAGATCGCGGTGTATGACCTGGGTGGCGGCACCTTCGACATCTCGATCATCGAGATTGCCGAAGTCGATGGCGAGAAGCAGTTCGAAGTGCTCGCCACCAATGGCGACACCTTCCTCGGCGGCGAGGATTTCGACAAGCGCGTGATCGACTACCTCGTCGACGAGTTCAAGAAGGACCAGGGCGTGGATCTCAAGAACGATCCGCTCGCGTTGCAGCGCCTCAAGGACGCGGCCGAGCGCGCCAAGATCGAATTGTCGTCCTCGCACCAGACCGAAGTGAACCTGCCCTACATCACGGCCGATGCCTCGGGCCCGAAGCATCTCAACATCAAGCTCACGCGCGCCAAGCTCGAAGCGCTGGTCGGCGACTTGGTCGAGAAGACCATCGCGCCGTGCCGCACCGCGCTCAGCGATGCGGGGCTCAAGGTTTCGGATGTCAACGAGGTGATCCTCGTCGGCGGCCAGACGCGCATGCCCAAGGTGCAGGAAGTGGTCAAGGACTTCTTCGGCAAGGAGCCGCGCAAGGACGTCAACCCCGACGAGGCGGTTGCGGTCGGTGCGGCGATCCAGGGCGGCGTGCTGTCTGGCGCGGTCAAGGACGTGCTGCTGCTCGATGTCACCCCGCTGTCGCTGGGTATCGAGACGCTCGGTGGCGTGATGACCAAGCTGATCGAGAAGAACACCACCATTCCAACCAAGGCCAGCCAGGTGTTCTCGACCGCCGAGGACAACCAGAGCGCCGTGACCGTGCATGTGCTTCAGGGTGAGCGTGAGCAGGCGCGTTACAACAAGTCGCTCGGCAAGTTCGACCTCACCGGCATCCAGCCGGCGCAACGCGGCATGCCGCAGATCGAAGTCGGCTTCGACATCGATGCCAACGGCATCCTGCATGTCTCGGCCAAGGACAAGAACACCGGCAAGGAGCAGCGCATCGAGATCAAGGGCAGCTCGGGTCTGTCCGAGGACGAGATCCAGCGCATGGTGCGCGATGCCGAGACCAACAAGGAAGAGGACAAGAAGTTCCACGAATTGATCGGCGCGCGCAACAAGGCCGACCAGCTGATCGCAGCCACCCGCGCGGCGATCAAGGATCACGGCGGCAAGGTGCCGGGCGAGATCGGTCGTATCGAAGAAGCACTGGCCGAACTCGAGAAGGTTGCCAAGGGCGAGGACAAGGCGCAGATCGAATCGCGGACCAATGCGCTCGAACAGGCGGCCCAGCCGCTGTTCGCCGCCGCGCAGCAGGGTGCAGGCGAGGGTGAGGCACATTCCGGTGCCGGCGCACACAAGGATGACGACGTCGTCGACGCCGAGTTCACCGAGGTCAAGGACGACAACAAGTAAGAGTCACTCGCGCCGCCTTCGCATTGAAGGCGGCGCTTTTGCACGCACGGTGTCGCCGCGCGGCAGCGGACGCTGGGGAGCGTCGGGGGGAGCATGGAAAAGGGCAGAGTCGAGGCGTTTTCGGACGGCGTGATCGCCGTGATCATCACGATCATGGTGCTCGAGCTCAAGCCACCGCATGCGGCGGATTGGGATGCGCTGCTCGAAAACGGGCACATCTTCCTCAGCTATGTGCTCAGCTTCGTCTACGTTGGCCTGTACTGGAACAATCACCATCATTTGTTCGCCTCGTGTCGCCACGTGAGCGGGCGCGTGCTGTGGGCGAATCTGCATTTCCTGTTCTGGCTCTCGCTCCTGCCATTCGCCACTGCCTGGCTCAACGAGGCGCAGCCGCTGCCCGCGCCCTTGCCCACCGCCGCCTACGGATTCGTGCTGCTGATGGCCGCCCTCGCGTGGCTGCCCTTGGGGCGCGCACTGATCGCGGCCAATGGCGGCGCGCAGGGCAAGTTGGCCAAGGCCATCGGTGCCCGCGTCGACGGCAAGACGGTGTTGTCGCTCGCGCTCTATCTGGGCGCAGTTGTGTTGGCGGTGTTCGTCCCCATTCTTTCGTGCGTCGTCTACGCGGTCGTGGCGGCGCTGTGGTTCATCCCCGATCGACGCATAGAAAACGGATTGTCAGGTCAATGAGCAAGGCGGATTACTACGAGGTGCTCGGCGTCGAACGCACGAGCAGCGCCGAGGAGTTGAAGAAGGCGTTCCGGCGCGTGGCGATGAAATGCCATCCCGATCGCTGCCCCGATGATCCGCAGGCACAGGAGAAGTTCAAGGAAGCCAAGGAGGCCTACGAAGTCCTGTCCGACCCGCACAAGCGGCAGCTCTACGACCAGCATGGTCATGCCGCGTTCGAGCACGGCATGGGTGGCGGTCGCGGTGGTTTCCAGGGGGATGTCGGCGACATCTTCGGCGACATCTTCTCCGACATCTTCGGCATGGGCGGCGGTGGCCGTCAGCGCGCGCGCCGCGGTTCGGATCTGCGCTACTTGCTCGAACTGGATCTGGAAGAAGCCGTGTTCGGCGTCGACAAGACGATCCAGGTGCCGACCCTGGTCGAGTGTGCGACTTGCCACGGCGCCGGCTCGGCCGACGGCAAGACCAGCACCTGCGCGACCTGCAAGGGGCACGGACGCGTGCGCATGCAGAACGGAATCTTCTCGATTCAGCAGGCCTGCCCGCATTGCGGGGGCAGTGGTCAGGTGGTCAAGAATCCATGCAAGGATTGCAAGGGCGAAGGACGTGTGCACGATGAGCGCACGCTCGAGGTCAAGATTCCCGCAGGCGTCGACAACGGCGATCGCATCCGCCTGAGCGGACAGGGCGAAGCCGGCCCGGCCGGCAGCGTG
This sequence comes from Dokdonella sp., assembly GCF_019634815.1. Classification (GTDB taxonomy): domain Bacteria; phylum Pseudomonadota; class Gammaproteobacteria; order Xanthomonadales; family Rhodanobacteraceae; genus Dokdonella_A. The sequence continues at coordinate 45,225 of NZ_JAHCAP010000003.1, forward strand.
CCGGGCGATCTGTATGTCGAAGTGCGCGTGCGCGAACACGCGATCTTCCAGCGCGATGGCGATGACCTGCATTGTGAAATACCGCTGCGTTTCGGCCAGGCGGCACTCGGCGCGGTGCTCAAGGTGCCTACGCTCGATGGCGAAGCCCAGCTCACGATTCCCGCCGAGACCCAGAGCGGCAAGCTGTTCCGTCTGCGCGGCAAGGGCGTGAAGTCGGTACGCAGTGGTCGCACCGGCGACCTGTTGTGCCGCGCCGTGGTCGAAACACCGGTGCGCCTCACCGGTGAGCAGCGCGAGTTGTTGCAGCAGTTCGAGGCGACTTTCGGCGGTGACAATGCCGCGGCGCATTCACCGCGCAACAGCAGCTGGCTCGATGGCGTCAAGCATTTCTGGGATCGCGTGACCTCCTGACGACGATGGCCGCGGATGTCGGCGCGCACCCGGGATCGGGTAGCATGCGCGCTCCGCAGCCGATCAAGTCGCATGAACGTACCGCTTCGCCTCGCCATCAATGGTGCCGGGGGCCGCATGGGCCAGCTTCTGTGCGCGTTGGCTGTCGAGGACGCGCGCTTCGAACTGGTCGCGGCATGCACGCCTGCGACCGATTTCGCTGCGCTGACGGCGATCGATGTCATGGTCGACTTCAGCGCACCCGCGGGCCTGGTGCGCGCACTCGCCCATTGCGAGAAGAACGGCGTGGCCCTGGTCAGTGGCACCACCGGTCTGGATCCTGGTTTGCAACAGCGCCTGGACGCCGCCGGCCAGCGAATTGCGCTGCTGCATGCGGCCAACTTCAGCCTCGGCATGGTCCTGCTCAGCCATCTGGTCGCGCAGGCTGCAGCAATACTGCCGGGATGGGATCTCGAAATCCTCGAGGCGCACCACCGCGCCAAGCGTGACGCACCCTCAGGTACCGCGCTCGCGCTCGGACAGGCGGCAGCGAATGCGCGTGGTGTCGAGTTGGATGCGGTCAAGGCAATCGAGCGCGGCGGCCAGCGCGCACCGGGCGCGATTGGTTTTGCCGCGCTGCGGGCGGGTGACATCGTCGGCGAGCACAGCGTCCTGCTGGCCACGCCGGGAGAACGGATCGAGTTGACGCATCGGGCGACCGATCGCGCGATCTTCGCGCGAGGCGCCCTGCATGCGGCGGTCTGGATCGCCGGCCGCGAGCCTGGGCGCTACGGCATCGACGAGATGCTTGCGCCCTGAGTCGCGCGGCGTTCGTCGCGTGTGTCCTGCCCGGCGACACATGGCTTTCCTGGTCGCGCAGTGGTCGCCGCGGGTTGCTGAAGTGGATGCCCCGGAGAGCGGCGTGCATCCGAACGGCACGGGCGCTGTTGCAAGCGATAGTCATTTGCCGCGCGCTGGCGGTCGGTTCGGCTTCTGTCGTGGTTCAGCGACTGCATGCTCAAATCCCGGCAGGTACGGTGTCATGGTCGTCATGCGGAGAAGGATCCGCGGCGGCCTGCGGTGGAGGCGACATGAAGGTGGCGGTATGGTTGGCAATGCTGGGTCTCGCGGGAACCGGGATCGCGGCAGCGCAGGATCGCGGCTACGCGGACGAGGCTTCGAACAATTTCAAGGTGGCTTGGGCCGATGTCTTGCGCGTCGATCCGGTCTACGACCGTGCGCGCGGCGCTGCGCGTGAAGTCTGCGAGGAAGTGCCGGTCGAACATCGCGTCGACGAGCGGGGCAACCGGGTTGCCGGCACGGTCGTCGGTGCGGTCATCGGCGGCGTGATCGGCAGCTCCGTGGGCAAGGGGGATGGTCGTCGCGCGGCGACCGTGGCTGGCGCCGTCGCCGGTGGTGCGATCGGCAATCAGGTTGCGCGCGGCGACGATGGCTACTATCAGGGCGTCGAACGCCGTTGCCGCATGGAGGCTGGGCCGGCCGAAGAACGCGTGGTCGCCTATGACGTGCAGTACCGCTACCGCGGCGATGTATTCATGTCGCGCCTGAGTTACGACCCCGGCGATCGCCTGCGCGTACGCGTGAGCATCGAGCCGGTGGAGTGAAACTCTGGTGCGGCGACGCCTTTGCACCGTCGAAAGCAAGTTCTATTGCGCTGCAGCAACTTTGCCGCTAAGGTGCCCCGCTCCGAGTCAACACTTGTACGCACTCCGACGCATGTTTCGATCCGCCCGCCCACCGCAAGGTCTCAGCAGCGCCCGCATGGCCGCTGGCATGACTTCGCGTGCGCGTCGACCGGAAGCTGGACATTCCGCCGGGTAGGCTGTCGCGTACTGCTGTCTTGAGTTGACGACCAAAACCCGGCCCGCGCCGGGTTTTTTGTTTTCCACCGTTTGTCGATTGCACCGAGGGGACACTGCCGATGCGTCACTTTCTCTCCACCCAGGACTGGTCCCGCGCGGATCTCGACGCATTGTTGGCTCAGGCCGCGGCGTTCAAGCGCTGCAAGGCCGGCACGCAGCTCGCAGGCAAGTCGATCGCGCTGCTGTTCTTCAATCCCTCGATGCGCACGCGCACGAGCTTCGAACTGGGTGCGTTCCAACTCGGTGGCCACGCGGTCGTGCTGCAACCGGGCAAGGACGCCTGGCCGATCGAATTCGAATTGGGCACGGTAATGGATGGCGAAGCCGAGGAGCATGTGGCCGAGGTTGCGCGCGTGTTGTCGCGCTATGTCGATCTGATCGGCGTGCGCGCGTTTCCGAAATTCCGGGACTGGTCGGTCGATCGCGAGGACCGCGTGATCCATGCCTTTGCCCGGCATGCGACGGTACCGGTGATCAACATGGAGACGATCACCCATCCGATGCAGGAGCTCGCCCACATCCTCGCCCTGCAGCAGCATTTCGGCAGCAGCGATCTGCGCGGCAGGAAATACGTGCTGACCTGGACCTATCATCCCAAGCCGCTCAATACCGCGGTGGCCAATTCGGCGCTCCAGATCGCCACCCGCTACGGCATGGACGTGACCCTGTTGTGCCCGAATCGCGACTACCTGCTTGATTCCCGCTACATGGAGTTCGCCGCGCGCAATGTCGCCGAAAATGGTGGTTCGCTGACGATCAGCCATGAGCCGCAGCAGGCCTATCGCGGCGCCCACGTGGTGTACGCAAAGAGCTGGGGCGCACTGCCGTATTTCGGCCGCTGGGACGAGGAGAAACCGGTTCGCGATGCGCACCGCCATTTCATCGTCAACGAGGCCAAGATGGCGCTCACCGATGGCGCGGTCTTCAGTCACTGCCTGCCCCTGCGTCGCAACATCAAGGCGACCGATGCGGTGATGGATTCGGCCGCCTGCATTGCCGTCCAGGAAGCCGAGAACCGCCTGCATGTGCAGAAGGCGGTGATGGCGGCATTGGCACAGTGATAAGCACGCAGCGCCGCGGCAGCGGCGCTGCGCATTCCATTTCAAATTTCGGATGAGTGAATGACGATGACGACCAACAAGGACATCGTGCTGGCATTTTCGGGCGGCCTCGACACGAGCTTCTGCGTGCCCTGGCTGAAGGAACGAGGCTGGGCCGTGCATACCGTGTTTGCCGATACCGGCGGCGTCGATGCGCAGGAACGTGCCTATATCGAGCAACGCGCCGCAGAACTCGGCGTTGCCTCGCACGTCACCATCGATGGTGGGCCGGCGCTATGGCGTGACTTCGTCAAGCCTTTCGTGTGGGCTGGCGAGGCCTACCAAGGCCAGTATCCACTGCTGGTTTCCGATCGGTATCTGATCGTCGATGCGTCGCTCGAGCGCGCGCGCGCACTGGGCACACGCGCGATCGCGCACGGCTGCACCGGCATGGGCAACGATCAGGTGCGCTTCGATCTTGCGGTCAAGGCGCAGGGCGACTGCGAGATCATTGCGCCGATCCGCGAGATCCAGAAGGAACACACACAAACACGCGCCTACGAGCAGCAGTTCCTGGAACAACGCGGATTCGGCGTGCGCGCCAAGCAGAAGGCCTACACGATCAACGAGAATCTGCTCGGTCTGACGATGTCGGGCGGCGAGATCGATCGTTGGCTTGCGCCCGGTGAAGGTGCGCAGGGCTGGTGCAAGCCGCGCGCCCAATGGCCGGAGGCGCCGTTGCGCGTGCGGGTGGGTTTCGAGCGCGGTGAAGCGGTCGCGCTGGATGGCGAACGTCTCGCCGGTGCAATGCTGCTCGCGCGGCTCAATGCGCTGTTCGCAGCCTATGGCGTGGGCCGCGGAATCTACACCGGCGACACCACCATCGGGCTCAAGGGTCGGATCATCTTCGAAGCACCCGGCCTCATCGCTCTGCTCGCCGCGCATCGCGCGCTCGAGGAAGCAGTGCTCACCAAGCAACAAAACCGCTTCAAGCCCGATGTCGCGCGCAAGTGGATCGAACTGGTGTACGAGGGATTTTTCCACGATCCGCTCAAGACCGATCTCGAAGCCTTCCTCGCTTCGAGCCAGAGCTGCGTCGAGGGCGAGGTCGTGCTCGAGACGCATGGTGGCAACGTCGCTGCGGTCGAGATTCGTTCCACGCGCATCCTCAATGCCAAGGGCGCGACCTATGCGCAGAGCGCCGACTGGGGCGTCGCCGAAGCCGAGGGCTTCATCAAGCTCTACGGCATGAGCAGCACGCTGTGGGCCGAAGTCAATGCGGATCGGCGCGCATGAGCCAATTGCTCGATACCACGCTGGCGCATCTGCGTGTGCTGGTCGCCTTCGATACGCGCAACCCGCCGCGCGCGATCGACGGCGGCGGCATTTTCGCGTGGCTGCGCACGAATCTACCGGGTTTCGAATGCCGCGTGATCGATCACGGTGCGGGTGCGGTGAGCCTGTTGGCGATTCGCGGCAAACCGCGCTTGCTGTTCAACGTGCATCTGGACACGGTGCCCGACTCGCCGCACTGGAGTGCAAGTCCGTTCGAGCTGCGCGTCGATGGCGAACGTGCGGTCGGCCTCGGCGCTTGCGACATCAAGGGCGCGGCGGCCGCCTTGCTGGCGGCGGCGCAGGCAACACAGGGTGATGCCGCGTTCCTGTTCACGAGCGATGAGGAAGCCAACGATCCGCGCTGCATCGCTGCGTTTCTCGCCGGGTCGCAAGCGGACAGGTTCGATGGCGTGATCGTTGCCGAGCCGACGCATGGCGCGGCGGTGCTCGCGCATCGCGGCATCAGTTCGGTGCTGATGCGCTTTCATGGTCAGGCCGGGCATGCGTCAGCGCGTCAGGATCCGGCTGCGAGCGCCTTGCATCAGGCGCTGCGCTGGGGCGCGCGTGCGCTCGATCAGGTCGATGCACTCGCGCAGGAACGCTTTGGCGAACTCAGCGGCCTGCGTTTCAATGTCGGTCGCATCGAGGGTGGCATCAAGGCCAATGTGATCGCGCCGGAGGCCGAGCTGCGCTTCGGCTTCAGACCGTTGCCATCGATGGATGTGGATGCCTTGCTCGCGCAATTTCGTGCGCTGTTGCCCGTCGCGGGCAGCGAGTTCAGCGAGACCTTCCGCGGCCCGGCGCTGCCGGCGAGCAAGCCGGCGCAGGCGCAGGAGGCGCGTGCCCGGGCGCAGGCACTCGCCAATTCGCTGGGTTTGCCGATCGGCGCCGCGGTCGACTTCTGGACCGAAGCCGCGCTGTTCTCGCAGGCCGGGAAAACCGCCTTCGTGTATGGCCCGGGCGACATCGCCCAGGCACACAGTGCCGATGAGTGGGTTGCGCTCGATCAGTTGCAGGCCTACGTCACCCAAGTCCACCGGATCCTGCAAGCATGAATGAGCAGACCCATCTGCAGATGCGCCAGACCATCGTGCGACTGCTGTCGAGCATGGCCAGCGCGCGCGAGATCGATCAATACCTCAAGCGCTTTTCGCAGCTCGATGCCAAGCGCTTCGCGGTGGTCAAGGTCGGTGGCGCGGTGCTCCGCGATGATCTCGACGCGCTCACTTCCTCGCTCGCCTTCCTGCAACAGGTCGGCCTGACCCCGATCGTCGTTCACGGCGCGGGCCCGCAGCTCGACGAGGAGCTCGCTGCCGCCGGCATCGCCAAGCAGACCGTGAACGGCCTGCGCGTGACTTCGGCGCAGACGTTGGCGATCGTGCGCCGCGTGTTTCAGGCGCAGAACCTCAATCTGGTCGAGGCGCTGCAGCAGGTCGATGCGCGCGCCACCTCGGTGCTCTCGGGCGTGTTCGAGGCCGAGGCGATCGATGCGGCGACGCTTGGCCTCGTCGGTCGCGTGAGCCGCGTCAACCTTGCACCGATCGAAGCGAGCCTGCGTGCCGGATCGATTCCGGTGATCGCCTCGCTCGGTGAAACCGAAGCAGGGCAGATCCTCAATATCAACGCCGATTTCGCCGCCAACGAGCTGGTGCGCGTGTTGCGCCCTTACAAGATCATCTTCCTCACCGGCACCGGCGGCCTGCTTGACGAGCAGGGCAAGGTGATCGATTCGATCAACCTGAGCACCGAGTACGAGCGATTGGTGAAACAACCATGGCTCAATGGCGGCATGCGCGTGAAGATCGAGCAGATCAAGGAATTGCTCGATCATCTGCCGCTGTCCTCGTCGGTGTCGATCACGCGACCCGATGAGCTGGCCAAGGAGCTGTTCACGCACAAGGGTTCGGGTACGCTGGTACGGCGCGGCGAGCGCGTGCACGTGCATGAGGACTGGGATGGCATTGACCGCGAACGCCTGCGCGCACTCATCGAAGCGAGCTTCAAGCGTCGCCTCGTCGCCGACTATTTCGAGCGCACCAAACCCTGCAAGGTGTATTTGAGCGAGAACTACCGCGCCGCGCTGATCCTCACGCGCGAGGCGGGCATGACCTATCTCGACAAGTTCGCGGTCGCCGATGATGCACAGGGCGAGGGTCTGGGTCGCGCGGCCTGGCAGGTGATGCGCGCCGACAATCCGAGCCTGTTCTGGCGCTCGCGCCACGGCAATCCGATCAATCCGTTCTACTACGCCGAGTCCGACGGCTGCTGGAAGCAGCCGCGCTGGAAGGTGTTCTGGTATGGCATCGATGATCTCGCCGCGATCGACCAGTGTCTGGTGCACTGCCGCGACCGCCAACCCACCCTGATGGACTGAATCCATGCACAAGGCAACCGTCGGCATAGTCGGCGCACGCGGCCACACCGGGGCGGAGCTGATTCGCCTGATTGCGCGCCACCCGCAGCTTGAACTCGCTTTCGTTTCCTCGCGTGAACTCGACGGCGAGCGCGTGAGCGAGCAGGTCGCGGGATACACGGGCGAGCTGCGCTACGAAAGCCTGGCGCATGACGCGGTGGCGTTCAGGCGCGCCGATGTCGTCGTGCTGGCCCTGCCCAATGGCAAGTCGCAGGAATTTGTCGCTGCGATCGATGCGCTCAAGCCCGACACGCTGATCGTCGATCTGTCGGCCGATCATCGCTTCGACGAGACCTGGTACTACGGCCTTCCCGAACTCACGCGCGCGCAGGCTGCGGGTCGCAGACGCATTGCCAATCCGGGTTGCTATGCGACCGCAATACAGCTGGCGATAGCGCCAGTCAAAGACCAACTCGCCGCGCCTCCGGCCTGCTTCGGCGTGTCGGGCTATTCGGGCGCGGGCACGACGCCGTCCGAGCGCAACGATCCCGCCAAGCTGCGCGACAACCTCATGCCTTATGCGCTGACCAATCATATCCACGAGCGCGAAGTCACGCGCCAGTTGGGTCTGCCGGTCGAATTCATGCCACATGTGGCGCCGCACTTCCGTGGCATCACGATGACGGTCAATCTGTGGCTGCAACAGGCGGTCACGCTTGCGCAGGTGGAGGAAGCTTTCCGCAGCTTCTATGCGCATGAGCCGTTGGTGCGCATCACCGAATCGGTGCCGTGGGTGAGTGCGATCGCGGGCCGTCACCATGTCGAGATCGGCGGCTTCAGCGTGGCGCCAGGCGGCAAGCGCGTGGTGGTGGTTGCGACGATCGACAACCTGCTCAAGGGCGCGGCGACGCAGGCGCTGCAGAACATCAACCTCGCGCTGGGCCATCCCGAACTGGAGGGCATTCCCCATGACTGACTTGCTGTGGCAGAAGGCCGGCGTGCGTACCGACGAGCGCATCATGCAGTTTCTCGCCGGCGATGACGTGATCCTCGATTGCGAGTTTTTCCTGCACGACATCGAGGCGAGCAAGGCGCATGTCGGCGGACTGCTCAACATCGGCTTGCTGTCTGCGGACGAGCACGCCGTGCTGGCGCGCGAACTCGACACGCTGGCCGAGGATTTTCGCGCCGGCCGCTTTGTGCTCGATGCGCGCTTCGAGGATGGCCATTCCGCGATCGAGGCACGTCTGAGCGAGCGACTGGGCGATGCCGGACGCAAGGTTCACAGCGGACGCAGCCGTAACGACCAGATTCTTGTCGCGACCCGACTGTGGCTGAAGGCACGTCTGGGCGATTTGCTGGAGTCTTGCCGCGCGGTCGCGCGCATCTGTCTTGAACGCGCCGCGGGAGAGGACTTGCCGCTGCCGGGCTACACCCATCTGCAGCGCGCAGTGGTGTCATCGACTGCACTGTGGTTTGCGGGTTTTGCCGAAGCCTTCATCGACAATGCACGTCGTGCGCACGACACCTTGACTTGGGTCGATGCCAATCCGCTCGGCACTGCAGCGGGCTATGGCGTCAACCTGCCGCTCGATCGGCAGCACAGCACGAACGCGCTCGGTTTCGCGCGCATGCAGATCAATCCGATCTACGCGCAGCTCTCGCGCGGCAAATTCGAGATCGCTGCGCTTGATGCGCTCGGCGGCGCGCTGCTTGACCTGCGACGTCTGGCCTGGGATCTGTCGCTGTTCACCACAGCCGAGTACGGCTTCGTGCAACTGCCGGGTGAGTACACCACCGGCAGTTCGATCATGCCCAACAAACGCAATCCCGACGTGATTGAACTCATGCGCGCGAGTTACGCAAGCCTGGCCGCGGCGCGCTGCGAGATCGAGCAACTGCTGTCCTTGCCGTCGGGCTACCAGCGTGACCTGCAGTTCTCCAAGGGCGCGATCGTGCATGGCTTCGGACGCGGACTTGCCGCGCTCGCGCTGCTTCCCGACCTCTTGGCGCAAATGCAGTGGAATGCGTCGGCGATGCTCAGCGCGATCGAGCCGTCAATGTATGCGACCGATGTCGCGATCGAGCAGGCGGCAGCGGGTGTGCCGTTTCGCGATGCCTATCGCAAGGCCGCGGACGATGCCGGCAAGGCGGGTGCGGGTCGCACACCGCAGGCGAGTCTCGCGGCGCGCGTTTCACCCGGTGCCGCCGCGGATCTGCGCCTGGACGAACTGCGCGCGCGGTTGCGCGCACTGGAAACCTGAATCACGTCATTGAGGCTCCTGCGGGCAGCCATGGCATGGGGGAAGAGCATGGGGAGCGGATTCACGCAGCAGGCATTGCCGACTTGGCGGCGCGCGGTGCTCAAGGTCGGCAGCAGTCTGCTCGCCGATCGCGACGGCAATCTGTCCGATCGCACTGCGCGCGGCCTCGCGGCGTTCATCACGGCCGCACGCGCAGTCGGTCACGAAGTCGTGCTGGTGTCCTCGGGCGCGGTCGCGGCCGGACGTGCGCAGGTGCCGACCACGCCGCGCAAGGGCGGGGGGCTGGTCTTGCGTCAGGCCTTGGCCGCGCTTGGGCAGACGCGCATGATCGGACTCTGGCAGGGCCTGCTCGCGATGCCGGTAGCCCAGGTCCTGCTCAGTCACGATGACCTGCGTGATCGCCGCCGCTATCTCAACGCGCGCAATACCTTGCTCGAACTGCTGCGCCTGCATGCCGTGCCGATCATCAACGAGAACGACACGGTTGCGGTCGAGGAGCTCAAGCTCGGTGACAACGACAATCTCGCGGCGATCGTCGCCGCGCTGGTCGATGCCGACCTGCTCCTGATCGCCAGTGACGTCGATGGTCTCTACGACGCGCATCCCTTGCATGATCCCGCGGCGCGCCCGATCGAGCGGGTGGATGCGATCACGCCGGCCGTGCTCGCGGTGGCCGGCGGCAGTGGCAGCGCGGTGGGCACCGGCGGCATGCGCACAAAACTCGAGGCCGCAAGCAAGGCGGGCAAGGCCGGCATCGCGACGGCGCTGTTCAATGGCGCCGATGCCGATACGGTCGCCTTGCTCGCGCGTGGATGCCTGCGTGGCACGCACTTCGCCGCGGCCGGTTCGCGCCTCGCGGCGCGCAAGTACTGGTTGCGCCATGCGCCTGGAACGCAGGGATGGGTGCGGGTCGATGCGGGCGCGGCGGCGGCGCTGCGCTGCGGCGCTTCCTTGCTCCCCGGCGGTGTCGTCGGGATTGACGGCGAGTTTGCGCGCGGCGATCTGGTCGACATCGTCGATGGCGCGGGTAGCGCCTTTGCGCGCGGTCTGTGCCAGTACGCCGCCGGTTCGGCCCGGCGCATTGCCGGTCGGCACACACGCGAGATCGAAGCCTTGCTTGGCTACTCTTACGGCGAGGAAATGATACGCCGCGATGACCTCGTGCTGTTCGACGAGGCCGTGGCATGAGCGTTTCGGTGCGCGAACTGGCCCTGCAGGCGCGCGCCGCAGCGCTGGAGATCGCCGCGCTGTCTGGCGAGCGCAAGCGCGTGGCGCTGGCGGCGATGGCCGATCGAATTGAACAGCATGCGCCGCAGATCCTTGCCGCCAATACGCGCGATGTCGCGGCAGCGCAGTCACGTGGCGCCGCTTCACACCTGATCGATCGGCTGCGTCTGGATGCGACACGGCTCGCTGCGGTGGCTGCGGCGGTACGTGCGGTGGCCGCCTTGCCCGATCCGGTCGGTCAGCTGACCCATCGCGAATCGCGACCCAACGGCCTCGTCATCGAGCGCGTGCGCATCCCGCTCGGCCTGATCGCGATGATCTACGAAGCCCGGCCGAACGTGACCGCCGATGCGGCCGCACTGTGCTTCTTTGCCGGCAACGCGGTGCTGCTGCGGGGTGGATCGGAGGCTTTGGAGAGCAATCGCGCGATCGCCACGGCGCTGCGCGAGGCGCTGCATGGCCAAGGCCTGCCGCCCGCCGCAGTCACCCTGATCGAAGATCCACGCCGCGAATGCGTGCTCGAACTCCTGCAACTGCACGGGCTGATCGATCTGGCGATTCCGCGTGGCGGCGAGAGCCTGATCCGCTTCGTGGTCGAACACGCGCGCGTGCCAGTGATCCAGCACTACAAGGGCGTGTGTCACCTGTATGTCGATGCTGCCGCTGATCCACAGCTTGCGCTGCGTCTGTTGATCGACGGCAAGACCACGCGGCCCGCGGTCTGCAACGCGCTGGAAACGCTGCTCGTGCATGCCGAAATCGCCGCCGCCTTCCTGCCCGCAGCACTCGCAGAGTTGCATGTGCGTGGCGTCGAAGTGCGTGGCTGCGAGCGTAGCCGCGCGCTGGGTCCGCATGTGATCGCCGCAAGGGAAGCCGACTTCGGCTGCGAGTTCCTCGATCGCATCATCGCCGTGCGCGTGGTCGAGGATTTCGAGGCCGCGATTGACCATATTCGCCGTCATGGTTCGGATCACACCGAAGTCATCGCCACTTCGGATCCGGCAACCGTGGAGCGCTTCGTCGATGCACTGCGCAGCGCGGTGGTGATGGTCAATGCCTCGTCGCGTTTCAGCGATGGCGGTGAATTGGGTCTGGGTGCCGAAATCGGCATCTCGACCTCGCGCCTGCATGCCTACGGGCCGATGGGCGCGCAAGCGCTGACGATCGAGCGCTTCGTCGTGCGTGGCGACGGACAGGTGCGGCATCCCTTGTCGAGTCCGTGACGCGCAAGGATGCGGCTGCTGTTGGGCTATGCTTGCGGGGCACCGCCTGGAGTAGCCTGTTCGATGCGACCGCAGTCGCCGGAAATTCGCTTTGCGCCACGCGATCGCCTGTTGGTGCTTGCCCCCCATCCCGATGACGAGACCCTTGCCAGTGGCGAACTGATTCAGCTCGCACTCGCGGCAGGCGCCCATGTGCGCGTGTTGTTCGTGACTGACGGCGAGAACAATCCCTGGCCGCAACGCTGGATGGAAATGCGGCTGTGGATCAACGCCGCCGCACGCCGGCGCTGGGGTGAGCGTCGGCGCGGAGAAGCCGTCGCGGCCCTGAAGGTGCTCGGTGATGGCGCGATCACGTTCCGCTTTCTCGGATTTGCCGACCAGAGCGTGACCGCAGCGCTGATGGATGATGATGCGCTGCTTGTCGCTCTGGCCGCGGAGGTAACGGGTTTCGCGCCGACTCACCTGGTGGCGCCAGCGCTGGGCGATCGGCATCCCGATCACAGTGCCCTGCACATCCTGAGCGAACTTGCGCTGCTGCAGACGGGGCATTCCTGTGTTCGCCTGACTTATCTCGTCCACGGCCCTGGTCGGGGATACGGTGAATCGAGCGCTGCGCAAGAACGCCAGCAGCGCAAGCTCGAAGCACTGGCGTGTCATGCCAGCCAGCTGGGCCTCAGTCGTGGCCGCCTGCAGCGGATCGCGCGTGCCCCGGAGCGTTTTGCGATCGCAGCATGGACGCCAACCAGCTCGTCAGCCGGTGAGGCGGACCGCCTGCGGATCGCAATGGATGTCGGTGTCGGATCGTCGCTGCGACATCACATTCTGGTGGTGGTCGCGGGCGAGCAAGGGATCTGGCGCGCACGCGTGCGCCTGCCACTACTGCCGCGTGCCGGAATGAGTCTGGAAGTTCTCGGAGACAGTCCGCTCCAGCTGCACCTGGACGGCGGGATGATCGTGATTCCCTGTCCCTCCGGCGCCGGGAAGATCAGCAATGCGTGGATGAAGCTGCATCGCCGCGAACCTCGCTTGGTGGTCTTCGACAAGCAGACTTGGCAGGCCCTGGTGCGTGTTGATTGCTGAGACAGCAGGACTGCCGAGGACCGTCATGGCTCCGGTGAGGGTGGGTGCGAGGTGGAATCGATCGAACCTGCACATACAAAAAGTGATATAAAACAGTTATCTAACGTACATACCGCATCTTGTACTTTATTGCGCGTAACAGTTTTCTCACGTGTTACCGGGCATAATCCCTTTCCCGATCCTGGTTCAACCCCTTGCGTACCTTCGCGCACTGGCCTTGCGGCTGGATCGGTTGACTGTCCTGAATTTGCGAGGTTGAAATGACCTACGACATCGGCATTGGCCGTTGCATGGAAATCGGCGACGACACCGTCGTCGTCAAGTTGGAAAGCGTCATGGTCGAGCGACTGTCCCCGGGTTACCCGTGGCAACGCCCAGGTACCACCACCCTGCGCTTCAAACGCGATTTGTGCAGCGCCGCGCGCCCGCCGCAGCCGGACCGCGAAGTCTTCGTCGATCGCGCCGCGCTGTCGCGCAGGACGATGGGTGCGCTCGACCTGGCCGGCAACGGCAAGACGATTTCAGTCGACCTGCGGGCCTTGTTGACCAATCTGGACCCGCAGCCATCGGCCGGGCCACAGCCCAAAGGCGGCCCGGGCTCGCGCAAGAGCGCACCGCGCTGATTCCGATGTGATCTCGATCGGGGCGGCATGTCAGCGACGTGCCGGCCCGATTGTTTTTGCATTCAATGCAAGGGATTGCTTGACGCACTTCAGGAGGAATGGCGCCCTGGATGCGAATGACTTCGTGGCTCGCACAAGGTTTCAATCGACCAATTGCTTGGCCTCGGAGGTGCCGAGGATCTCGGCATGTGCGACCGTGCGCTTCCCGCCCAGCAAGGGATGCAGGAAGACGGCAAGCAGGATCGTCCCTGCACCGGCATAGAAGGTCAGCGTGAGTTCGCGCTGCTCGCCCAGGAGCAGCGCTGCCAGAATGATCGCGTAGACCGGTTCCAGATTTGTCGCCAGTTGTGCCGCGAACGCACTCATGTGGCGCAACGCAACAAGCGAGAGCGTGAACGGCAACAGCGTGCAGGCCAGCCCCAGGGCGAGCAGAAGCGCGCAGTCGCGGGGCCCCGGAATGGCAAGGATGTCGGCGGCCAACGGCGGAAACAACCAAGGCAGGGCAGGGGCAATCAGGGCCAGTGTGAGCGCCCCTGCGCCGAGTTCAAGTGCGGTCACGGCCATCGCGTCGGCATGTTCGACCAAGCGCTTGTTGAGCGATCCGAAGATCGCCACCAGCAGCGCCGACACCGTGCCGACGAGCAGGCCCAGCCGCATCGAGCCGGGCAAGCCGCCGACGACCAGGGCGACGCCGGGCAGGGCGGCAATCCCGATCACCAGTTCGCGCCACGAAAAACGGCGCCGCGCCAGCCACGGTTCGAGCAGGGCCGTCATCGGCGTCGCCAGCGCGATGCAGGTGGCGCCGACCGAGGCATTGGCAAGCTTGATCGAACCGTAGAACGTCAACCAATGCAGGGCGACCAGCACGCCGATGCCGGCGTAGGCGCCCAGCAGACGCGTCGGAATCGCGCGCAGGCCGCGCCACATTTTCGGCACCAGCGCCAACGCGACCACCACGATCAGCATGCGCCACCACACGATCGGCAACGCCTCCAGCGTGATCATCTTGCCGAGGATTGCGGTGAAGCCCCACAGCAGCACGCAGAAGTGGATTTGCCATTGAGCTTTCGCAGCGGGCGACAGGGTGCTCACGAATCGGGACAATGGCGGCAATCAGGGCTGCGCATCGTAGCGCAGCGGGAGCTTGCGCATGTGGCCACCTCGATGGACCTTGAATGGCGAAACCGCCACGCTCGAAGCCATCGCCAGTCTGGCCGGCAACAACTATGGCCATTTCACCGCACTGCAGGCGCGTGCCGGGCTCATCCAGGCTTGGCCGCTGCATTTGGCGCGGCTGCAGGCAGCAACGCGCGAGCTGTTCGGCAAGGAGCTTGCCGCTGAACCGTTGCGTGCCTGGTTGCACGATGCCCTGCGCGGGCAGGATGCCGCAGTGCGCATCAGCGTGTTTTCGCGTGCGTTCGATCGTGACCGGCCGTCGCGTGCGGCCACGCCCGATGTGCTGATTGCGCTCCATCCGCCCCGTGTTCGCAGCACGGGACCGCTGCGGGTGTGCAGCGTCGTCCATCAGCGTGAAGCGCCGCACATCAAGCATCTGGGCAGTTTCGGCCTGTTCAATCAGCGTCGTCTGGCGCAACAGCGCGGGTTCGATGATGCGCTGTTCCTGGGCGTCGACGGTTGCGTGTCCGAAGGCACGACCTGGAACCTCGGCTTTCACGACGGCGAGCGGATTGTGTGGCCGGCTGCGCCCATGCTTGACGGGATATCGATGCAGTTGCTCAAGGAGGGGCTGGCGCGACTGGGCGTCCCCCAGATGACACGCCCACTCAGGTTGTCGGACCTGCGTGGCATGCGCAGCGCATTTTTTACCAACGCCGCGTGCGCATGCATGCCGCTGGCATGCATCGATGATCTCGTCTTTGAAGCCGATGCGGAAACTGTGGACTTGCTGCGAGCGGCGCTGGCGACCACGCCGTGGCAAGACCCTTGACGGCAGCGTGCTTGGCTTGCCGCTCCCATCGCCAATCCCATCCTTGTTTTGCGTTGCAGCAAGCGAGTGGTTGGCCTCTGCCGAGCCGGAATTTCGTGTATTGCATCGCAATGAAACCGTGAGCTGATTCCGCATCTCGATGCGTGATGGTGCCGGTCTGGCGTTGGATCACACCTGTTAGACTGCGCGCCGAGTTGCTTCGCAAGGCCGGATACGGGCATTCATTCGCATCCGATCCGAATTGGGGCGTGGCGGCGTACGGGTGTCAGTGTCGAAAACAACCGGAGTCGGGAGACAACAGATGAAGAAGTCGCATCTCGCAGTGGTCGTGGCCTTGTTTGGTTTTGCCGCCAGTGCCAGTGCATTGGCCGAAAGGCCCTCGATCGGCGTTGCCGAGTTCAAGAACGAATCAGGGGCGGGTTGGTGGCGTGGCGGCGTGGGCTGGGAGCTTTCCGGCATGCTCTCCAACGAACTGGCCAGCAGCGGACATTTCCGGGTCGTCGAACGCAACAAGCTCGAAAAAGTCCTTGAGGAACAGAATCTCGGCGCTTCCGGTCGCGTGCGCTCGGGAACCGCCGCCAAGATGGGGCAGGTCACCGGTGCCGAATATCTGGTGTTCGGTACAGTCACCGACTACGAAGAGAACACCGCAAGCACGGGCGGCGGCATCAGCTTCCGCGGCATTTCGCTGGGCGGCAAGAAGAGCCAAGCCTACGTGCGCGTCGATGTGCGCGTGGTCAATTCATCCACGGGTGACATCGAGTTCTCGCGCGCAATCGAAGGTCGCAGCTCGGGTGGCGGCATCAGCGTCGGCGTCTACCGCGGCGGCTTCGGTGGTGCTTTGGGCCACGAGGAAAACACGCCTGCCGGCAAGGCGATCGGTGCCGCGCTGGTCGAGATCAGCGAATACCTCGATTGCAAGATGGTCGTGCGTGGCAACTGCGAAGCCGAGTACGACGCCAAGGAAGCCAAGCGCCGTGCCGGAACCAAGAAGGCACTCAAGCTGGACTGATCGCGCGCACCAGCATGACAGGAAAACGGCGGGCATTGCCCGCCGATTTCTTGCGTAATCGAGGCGCGTCTCGATCAGCGACCGCGGCGCCCGCCACGACCGCCACCGGGACGGCGATTGCCGCCACCCGGACCCTCGTAGATCGAATTGCCGGGTGTTCCGCGATTGCCTGAATGCGGAGCATGGTTGCCGGACGACGGGGCGCGATTGCCCGACTGCGGGGCGCGATTGCCAGTGGGCCAGGCCTTTGGAGCGGGTGCAATGCGATTGCCGTGGACCTTGGGCGTTTGCGGTTGGAACTGGCCCGAGTGGAAGGACACTTCCTGACCCGGTCGTGCGCCGCGGCGCTTGCGGCCACCCGGTTGGGCGGCCGAATCAGGGAACCAGCTGCGCAATACGGCTGGGCTCAACCCCGGCTCGCTCCAGGGCCCGCCAGCGCCAGCCGATTTGCCGCGTGCCGGATCCTGCCCTCGCTGCGGGCGTTGTCCCTGGGCGCCACGATTCTGGCCCGGGCGACCTGCGCCTTGGGCATTGCCGGGGCCGCGGCCTTGCCCTTGTCCCGGACCACCACGCTTGCCAGCGCCGGGACCGCCACGACCTTGACGGGCGGGGCCGGCGCCTTTGGCGCCACGCTTGCCGCGTCCGGGCTTGCCTGCGCCCGCCCGCCACCCGTCGTCGCGCATGCGATCGAAGGCAGCGAATTCACGTGCTTCCTCGCCGCGCGCCCCGGTCCATGCTTGCTGCGCGCTCGGTGTTGGGCGGAATTCCGTGGGTGCGACTCGGCGCTGGCCAATCACCGGCGCAAGGGTGAGGCGGGGCTCCGCCTTGGGGATGCCGCTGCGCTGGCGCAATTCGATGATCTGTGCGGGATCAAGTTCCTGGTGGCGGCCGCGCAGCAGGCCGCGTGGCAACTCGACGCTGCCGTAGCGGATGCGCTTGAGGCGCGAGACCATCAGGCCCTGGGATTCCCACATGCGGCGCACTTCGCGATTGCGACCTTCACGGATCACCACCCGGAACCAGGAGTGACTGCTGCCGCGGCTGATCACGCCGATATCGTCAAAATGGGCGGGGCCATCTTCGAGCTCGACGCCGCTGCGCAGACGTTCGAGCACTTCGTCGGGAACTTCGCCATGCACGCGGCAGATGTACTCACGCTCGATCTCCGAACGCGGATGCATCAACGCATTGGCGAGTTCACCGTCGGTGGTGAGCAGGAGCAGCCCGGTGGTGTTGATGTCGAGACGACCCACGGCGATCCAGCGCGCGCCCTTGATCTGCGGCAGCTGTTCGAACACGGTCGGGCGTCCTTCCGGGTCCTCGCGCGTGGCAACCACACCGTCGGGCTTGTTGTAGAGGAGCACCTGCGCGTGTTCGGCATTGTCCGCCACGACCACGAAGCGCTTGCCATCGAGCTCGATGCGATCGCCGCTGCGCACGCTCTGACCGATGTTTGCGGTGGCGCCATTGAGCTGAACCTCGCCCGCTTCGATGCGCGTTTCGAGCATGCGCCGCGAGCCCAGGCCGGCGTTGGCGAGCACTTTGTGCAGACGCTCCTCAACCGAAGGTGCATCGGCACCGCGTTTGAGCGAGAGGATGGAGCGGGAGGAGGTGGTCATGCGGCGGTTTCCGGTGGTTCTTTGATGTGCTCGAGATCGGGCTCGGCAGGGTGATCCGGGGCGGATGCGGAAAGCAGTGCCGCGGGCGCGGCGTCATCGTCTGCATCGGCATCAGCATCAGCGTTTGCATCGGCATCGGCAGCAGCCAGATCCAGTGGCGCGGTGGGAATCGCTTCGTCGAAGGCGAACTGACGCTCGATTTCCTCGAGATCGTGGATCTCGCTCAGCGGCGGCAGCTCATCGAGCGACTTGAGCTTGAAGTAGTCGAGAAACTGGCGGGTGGTGCCAAGCAGGGCAGGTTTGCCGGGCAGGTCGCGGTGACCGACCACGCGAACCCAATCGCGCTCCTCGAGCGTGCGCACGATGTTGGTCGAGACCGCCACGCCGCGAATCGATTCGATTTCGGCACGCGTGATCGGCTGGCGATAGGCGATCAGGGCCAGCGTTTCGAGCAAGGCGCGGGAGTAGCGCGAAGGCTTCTCGGCCCACAGCTTGCCGACATGGGCATGTACGTCTTCGCATACCTGGTAGCGGTAGCCCGAAGCGACCTCGACCAGTTCGACGCCGCGTTCGGCGCAGTCTGCCTGCAGCGCTTCGATCGCCTTGGCCAATTGGTCGGGCGCGGGCATGTCGAACTCGTCGAACAGCGCGCCCAGCTGCGGCAGTGTCAGCGGATGCGAGGCCGCGAGCAGGGCGGCCTCGATGATGCGTTTGATCAGGGGCAATTCCATCAATGGGATGTCGGCTGGGAAATGGCGTTGGTCAGGCGGTGGCGGTGTCGGAATCGTCGGAATCGCCAACCGCCATCGACTTGAGGTAGATCGGCGCGAGTGCAACTTCTTGAATGATCTCGACCAGCTGCTCCTTGGCCAGTTCAAGCATGGCCAGGAAGGTGACGACCACACCCAGCCGCCCTTCGCTGACCTCGAACAGGCTTTCGAAGCGGTGGAAGCCGCCATCACCAAGCGCGGCCAGCACGTCGCTCATGCGGCTGCGCACATTGAGTGTCTCGCGCTGGATGGCGTGGTGGCCGTGCAGCTCGGCGCGCTTCATCACGTCCTTGAGTGCGAGCAGCAATTCGCGCAGATCGACCGGCGGCGGCAGGCGGACCACGTTGCGATCATCGACGACGAGATGGGCGAGCGCAAAATCGCGGTCCTGGCGCGGCAGGGCATCAATGTCCTCGGCGGCCTGCTTGAAGCGCTCGTATTCCTGCAGGCGCCGCACCAGTTCGGCGCGGGGATCGATCTCGCTGCCTTCTTCCTGCGGCGGCCGGGGCAGCAGCAGGCGCGACTTGATCTCGGCGAGGATCGCGGCCATCACCAGATACTCGGCCGCGAGTTCAAGCTTCATCTCGCGCATCATTTCGATGTAATCGACATACTGCCGGGTGATTTCGGCAATCGGGATGTCGAGGATGTCGAGGTTCTGGCGCCGGATCAGGTACAGCAGCAGGTCGAGCGGGCCTTCGAAAGCTTCGAGGATGACTTCCAGCGCGTCCGGCGGAATGTACAGATCCTGCGGAATCTCGAGCACGGGCTGACCACGTACCAGCGCCAGCGGGATTTCCTGCTGCTGCGGCTGCGGCGCGAACGGCGTGACGGATTCAGGTTCGTTGGATGGCTGGAAGGTCTGGTTCATGCTCGCCCCATGACGCCCGGCGCCTCACGACGCGGATGAGCACAGGTCATTGCCGATTGCGGGCTATGGAGCGGACCAGGGGATCCGCGCAAACGCCCACAACGATTCGGGGCCGGGTCGGAAGCCCGGCGAGTAAAAACAAGCTCAAGACGGGATCGGTTCGTGGAGCAAGCGCCATCGTCGCAAACGATGGGTCCGACCGATCAGTACGCGCATAGCCTACGGGCAAATGCGTGGCGGTGCAATCGCCTGCCGGAGGTGATTCTGTCCGCGGCGGGCACTCGGGCTGGCAAGGCATCGGGTAACATGGCCGGCCGTCCGACCCGTAGCCGCTTGCCGCGGGCAGTCGGTACGGCGGCCCCGCCGGTCGCGAAATGAAGCAGTCGGCAGCTTTGAGTCTTACCGATCCAATGGGCCGCCACCACGTGATGGAGTCCGTGCTCCCGGTTATTTGAGGAAGATTGCGCATGCTGTATGCCATCGTCGGCATCGATGTTGCCGATTCACTGTCGCGCCGCGGAGCCACACGAGCTGCGCACTTGCAGCGTCTCCATGAGCTGCACGAACAAGGGCGGCTGGTGCTGGCCGGGCCTTTCCCCGCGATCGATAGCGTCGTCCCGGGACCTGCAGGCTTCAGCGGCAGCCTGATCGTCGCCGAATTTCCCGATCTCGCCGCGGCGCAGGATTGGGCTGATGCCGACCCGTACGTCGCCTCCGGGGTCTATGCCAACGTGAGCGTGCGGCCATTCCGCAAGGTCCTGCCATGAGTGAACGCGTGAGCCTGATCCGTGAGCGGCTGGCGGCGTTGGCACCGACCGAACTGGAGATCGAGGATGAAAGTCACCGCCATGTCGGGCATGAGGGCGCACGCGATGGTCGCGGTCATTTCCGCGTGCGCATCGTCAGCATGGCGTTCGCCGGGATGCTGCCGCTGGCGCGTCATCGCGCCGTCTATGCCGCGTTGGGCGATCTCATGCAAACCGACATTCATGCGCTGAGCATCGACGCCCAGGTCCCTGCGCAGACCTGAACGGCGGGGTCCCGAGGGTATCGTGGCACTGTCACACAACAGGGCGGACGCAAGCGGCGTTCGCGTTTTCAAGGTAGAAGCGGCATGCGTCTGAGCACCATCAAACTGTCCGGGTTCAAGTCCTTCGTCGATCCGACGGTCCTGCACCTGCCCACCAACATGACCGGCGTGGTCGGGCCGAACGGCTGCGGCAAATCCAACATCATCGATGCGATCCGTTGGGTGATGGGCGAAAGCGCAGCCAGCCGGCTGCGCGGCGATGCGCTCACCGACGTGATCTTCTCGGGGTCATCCGGGCGCAAGCCGGTGGGCAGCGCGATGGTCGAGCTGTTGTTCGACAACAGCGATGGCGTGATTGGCGGCGAGTACGCGGGTTACAACGAGATTTCGGTCAAGCGCGTGGTCAGCCGCGACGGCCAGTCGCAGTACTACCTCAACGGCGTCCGTTGCCGTCGCCGTGACATCACCGATATTTTCCTGGGTACCGGTTTGGGGCCGCGCAGCTATTCGATCATCGAGCAAGGGATGATTTCGGAAATCGTCGAAGCCGATCCCGAACAGCTGCGCCACCATCTGGAAGAGGCCGCCGGCATCTCGAAATACAAGGAGCGGCGCAAGGAAACCGAAAGCCGCATCAAGGCCACGCGCGAGAACCTTGATCGCGTGCGCGACGTGCGCGATGAAGTCGACAAGCAGCTCGAACATCTCAAACGCCAGGCGCGCACTGCCGAACGCTGGCAGCAGCTCAAGGCCGAGCAGAAGGAAAAGGAAGCGCAGGTCAAGGCGTTGCAACTGCGCGGCGCACAGGCCGAGCTCGATGGCCACAGCGCCGCGCTGCGCCAAGTCGAATTGCGCATCGAGGAGCGACTGGCTGAGCAGCGACATGTCGAGCTCGCGCTGGAGCAGGGCCGGGAACGGCATGCGGTGGTGGCCGAAAACCTCAATTCGGTGCAGGCCGAGGTCTATCGGGTTGGTGCCGAAATAGCGCGCATCGAACAGCAGATTCAGCACGCTCGACAGCTGTCCGAGCAATTGGAACGGGCGCGCGTTGAAACCGATCGCGCGCATCTGGAACTGGGCCAGCACATCGATTCCGACCGCCAGCGCCTGGATGAGGCACGTGCCCATCTGGCCGAAGCCGAGCCGCGGATGGAAACCTTGCGCGAAGCCGACGCGAGCGCGGTCGAAAACCTGCGCGATGCCGAGGCGCGGCTCGCAGATTGGCAGATACTGTGGGACGCGCACGCACAATCGACCTCGACCGCGGGACAGGCGGCCGAAGTCGAGCGCACGCGTCTGGATTATCTCGACAGACAAGTGCTCGCGGCCGACCAGCGACGCAGCACGCTGGAAGCCGAGCGCGGCGCAACGCGGCTCGATGAGTTGGGCCAGGCGCTGGCACAGCTGGAAGAAGAGCACACCCTGCTGCGCGAGCGGGTCGAAGAGAACACCGCGAGTTTGGATGAGCGCCGCAGTCTCGCCGAGACGGCATTGGAAGTCGAGCGTGGCTTGCAGGCGGCCTTGTCGGCCAATCGCAGCCAGCTGGAAAGCTTGCGCGGTCGGCTTGGGTCGCTGGAGGCCTTGCAACATGCGGCGCTGGGCGAGAACGGCGCCGCGCGGGGCTGGCTCGAAGCCGCCGGCTTGGGGCAGGCGCGCCGACTCGGCGGCACCTTGCAGGTGGCTGCCGGTTGGGAGCGCGCCGTGGAGACCGTGCTCGACGGCTGGCTCGATGCGGTGCTGGTGGATGAGCCTGCGCGGCATGCCGCCGAGCTCGCCTCGCTGGAGGCTGCCGACCTTGCCTTGATGGCTGATGGCGAATCGTTCCAGGCGCCACCGGGATCGCTGGCCGAGCAAGTCGCCGGTCCGGCACCTGCGCGCGCCTTGCTTGCCCGCGTGCGTACCTGCGACACGCTGGCTGCGGCACGCGCCAGGGCCGCCGAGCTTGCAGTGGGTGAGTCGCTGGTGACGCCGGCCGGTGAGTGGTTCGGCCACGGTTTCGTGCGCGTACAGCGCGGTGCCGGCGCGCAGGTCGGCGTACTTGCGCGCGAGCGCGAGATCCGCGAGACCAGTCAGCAATTGGAAGCACTCGAAGGCGAGATTGCGCAGCAGATTGACCAACTCCAAGTCTGCAAGCAGCAGCGCATCGATGCCGAGCACGCGCGCGAGGAAGCCCAGCGCGATCTCTACACCGCGCACCGGCGACTGGCCGAGGTTGCCGGTCAGGTGCAAAGCCAGCGCGGCCGCATGGACAGCACCAACGAGCGCCTGCGACGAATCGACGAGGAACTTGACGAGGTGATCGGCAAACTCGATGCCGATGGCGAGCAGGCGCGTGAGGCGCGCAAGCGCCTGCAGGGTGCGCTCGACAGCATGGGCGAGCTCGAACGCCGCCGTCACGAACTCGATGGCGAGCGGCGCAGCCTGCTTGAAACCCGCGAGGAAGCGCGCATGAATGCGCGCGAGGCGGCCGATGCCGCTCATCAATTGGCGCTGTCGATCGAATCCCGGCGCAGCGCGGTCACTGCGCTCGATCAATCGCTCACCCGCATGCAGGCGCAGTTCGCCCAGCTGGATGCACGCCGCAGCGAGATTGCCGCGCAACTTCAATCCTCAAGCGATCCGCTGGCCGGCCTCGAAGACGAACGGCAAATGCATCTGGAGCAGCGCCTGGCAGTCGACAAGCGCATGGTCGAGGCGCGCCAGAGCGTGCAAGAGCATGACGCCCAGCTGCGCAAGCTGGAACAGGATCGCCACCAATTCGAGCAGAGCCTGACCGAGCAGCGCGAGCACGTGGCCGAGTTGCGCCTGCGCGAACAGGAGCATCGCCTGCGTGCGCAGGCCTTGGCCGGCGCGATCGCCGAGGCGGGTTTCGAACTCGAAGCGATCCTCGGCGCGCTGCCCGAACAAGCCGATGCCGAGCGTTGGCAGGGCGACCTCGTCGATCTCGAACAGAAGATCCGGCGGCTCGAACCGGTCAATCTTGCCGCGATCAGCGAGTACGAGGAACAGGCGTTGCGCAAGACCTATCTGGATTCGCAGCTCACCGATCTGGGCACCGCACTGGAGACGCTCGAGGGGGCGATCCGCAAGATCGACAAGGAGACGCGCGCGCGTTTCAAGGAGACTTTCGACCGCGTCAACACCGGCGTGCAGGAATTGTTTCCGCGCCTGTTTGGCGGCGGGCATGCGTATCTGGAACTCACTGGCGAGGATCTGCTGTCAACCGGCGTGTCGATCATGGCGCGGCCTCCGGGCAAGCGGGTGACCTCGATTTCCCTGCTTTCGGGCGGCGAAAAGGCGATGACTGCAGTGGCGTTGGTGTTCTCGATCTTCCGCCTCAACCCGGCACCGTTCTGCCTGCTCGACGAGGTCGATGCGCCGCTCGATGAGGCCAATGTGGGACGCTTCTCGTCGATGGTGGCTGAGATGAGCGCGCACGTGCAATTCATCTTCGTCACCCACAACAAGGGCACGATGGAGGCCGCACGCCAGTTGTGTGGCGTGACCATGCGCGAGCCCGGGGTGTCGCGATTGGTGCAAGTGGATCTCGAAGAAGCGGCTAAACTCGCAGGCGCGGCCTGAGCCGCGAGCGGAGGACTGGGCATGGGTTGGAATGCGGCGGTTGGCGTCCCCTTGCTGCTGGCGGGTCTGGTCGTGCTCGCGCTTATCTATTGGTTCGGCCGCCCGCAGCGGCCGGGGCAGGGCGAGCGGCGTCCGCAGATGCCGCGCGAGCGCGACGCAACCCGGATCGAGCCGACGCTCGGCGAGAGTTTCCAGGATCAAGACCCTGTCGATGCAGGGCCGACGCAGGGTGAACTGGATGTGTCGCTGGATGATTC
The DNA here is from genome assembly GCF_019634815.1 of Dokdonella sp. Classification (GTDB taxonomy): domain Bacteria; phylum Pseudomonadota; class Gammaproteobacteria; order Xanthomonadales; family Rhodanobacteraceae; genus Dokdonella_A. The sequence goes on from NZ_JAHCAP010000003.1 coordinate 69,732, forward strand.
GACCGCGGCCTCGGCCTCGCTCGGGGTGCCGCGTTCGGCGGTCGGCGCGCGTCCGCAGCAGCCGATCGAGCGGATCGTCACCTTGTTCGTGGCGGCGCGTGCGGGTGATCAGCTCAATGGCGCCGACATCGTCGTCGCGGCGGAAAAGGCCGGACTGCAATTCGGAGACATGGGCATTTTCCACCGTCTCGTGCTTGGCAAGAAGGTCGATGGACCGGTGTTCAGCATGGCCAACATGGTCAAGCCTGGCACCTTCGACATGGCGCGGCTCGATCAAGTGGTGACGCCGGGTATCACCTTGTTCATGACCTTGCCCGGTCCATTGCCCGCACTCGACGCCTGGGAAATGATGCTGCCAACGGCGCAGCGCCTGGCCGAGCTGCTCGGTGCCCAGGTGCTTGATGAGGATCGCAGCGCACTGGGCCGGCAGCGCATTGCTCACTTGCGCGATGAACTGCGCGCCTGGGACCGCGCGCAGGAGCGCGCGCGCATCCAACCAGGCCGCTGAGTCCGGATGATGATGCGGCGCGGGCACGCGAGCGGCCGCAGTGGCGGGGAAGACGCGCTGGCGCTGCTGGCCCGGCGCGAGCATTCCGCGCAGGAACTCAACGCCAAGCTGGCGCGGCGCGGCCATGCCAAGTCCCAAGCCGAGGCAGTGATCGAAGAGCTGCGCGAGCGCGGACTGCAGAGCGACGAGCGCTTTGCGCAAGCACTGGCGCGCCGTCGCGCGGCCCAGGGTTATGGCCCGCTGCGGATTCGCGCCGAGCTCAAGGCCCATGGGATCGATGCGGCCGAGGTCGGCCGGGCGCTGGCTGCGCTCGAGGTCGACTGGGCCGAACAGGCCGCTGCACAACTGTGTCGCCATTCCGGCTCGCGAACTTCCAGGGACGCGGCCGGACGGGCGCGCAATGCCGCCTTTCTCTTGCGCCGGGGCTTCGATGCGGCGACAGTACGCGCCGTCACGCGCGCCACCAGCAGCGACGACGACTTCGAGTTGGGTTGAAGGCTCGAATCGTCCGCCGCATCGTTGGCGTGCCCGACGGCGTCACCATCGAACTCTCCAAGCCGATTCCAGATGAAAACCGCGCAAATCCGCTCCGCCTTCCTCGATTTCTTCCGCGCCAAGGATCACACCATCGTGCCATCGAGCTCGCTGGTGCCAGCCAGCGATCCGACCCTGTTGTTCACGAACTCGGGCATGGTGCAGTTCAAGAACGTGTTTCTCGGCAGCGAGAAGCTCAAGTTCGTGCGTGCGGCCGATGTGCAGCGTTGCCTGCGCGCCGGCGGCAAGCACAACGACCTGGATTCGGTCGGCTACACGGCACGGCACCACACTTTTTTCGAGATGCTTGGCAACTGGTCGTTCGGCGATTATTTCAAGCGCGAGGCGATCGAATGGGCCTGGGAATTCCTCACCGGGGTGCTCAAGCTCGACAAGGAACGGTTGTGGGTAACGGTGTACCACACGGACGATGAGGCGTATTCGATCTGGAACGACCAGGTCGGCGTGCCTGCATCACGCATTGTGCGCATCGGCGACAACAAGGGCGCGCCCTACGCTTCGGACAATTTCTGGCAAATGGCCGACACCGGTCCGTGCGGACCTTGCACCGAGATTTTTTACGATCATGGCGCGCACATCGCCGGCGGGCCTCCCGGTTCCCCCGACGAGGATGGCGATCGCTACATCGAGATCTGGAACCTCGTGTTCATGCAGTTCGACCGTGCCGCCGATGGCACGCTCTCGCCCCTGCCGGCGCCTTGTGTCGATACCGGCATGGGTCTGGAGCGCCTTGCGGCGGTGCTGCAACACAAGCATTCCAACTACGAGATCGACCTGTTCCAGCGCTTGATCGGCGAGGCAGCGCGCCTCACAGGCACCGCCGACCTCGAGAACAAATCACTGCGCGTGATCGCCGATCACATTCGCGCGTGCAGCTTCCTCATCGTCGATGGCGTGTTGCCGTCCAACGAGGGGCGCGGCTACGTCCTGCGGCGCATCATCCGTCGCGCCTTGCGGCATGGCTGGATGCTCGGCCGGAAACAACCCTTCTTCCACGCGATGGTGCCGGCGCTGGTCGAGGTGATGGGCGCGGCCTATCCGGAGTTGCCCGAGAAGCAGGCGCTGGTCGAGAACGCCTTGCGCAAGGAAGAGGAGCGTTTCGGCGAGACGCTTGAAAACGGCATGCGCCTGCTGGAAACCGTGCTCAAGGATGAATCGCAGCCAGGCCGGTCCGCGACTGATCCGGCGCGCAGGATTCCAGGCCAAGTCGCCTTCGCTTTGTATGACACCTACGGGTTTCCGGTCGACCTGACCGCCGACATCGCGCGTGAGCGGGGCTGGACGCTGGACATGGCCGGCTTCGAAGCCGAAATGGAACGCCAGCGCGAGCGCGCGCGCGCGGCCAGCCAGTTTGACAGCAAGGCGATCTTGCCGGCCGAACTTGCCAGCACACTCGCGCCGACGCAGTTTCTCGGCTACCAGACCCTTTCCGCGGATGCGGCCAAGGTCGTCGCGATCGTGCGCGAGGGCAAGGCGGTCGAGACGCTTGCGAGCGGCGAGACGGCGGTGATCCTGCTCGATCGCACGCCGTTCTATGCCGAATCCGGCGGACAGGTCGGTGATCGCGGCGAGTTGATCGCGGAGGACGGGCGTTTCGATGTGGCCGACACGATCAAGCTCGGCGGTGTCTTCCATGCCCACCTGGGTTGCTGGAGCGGCGCGCCCTTGAAGCTGGGTGCGACGATCCTGGCCCGAGTCGATGGTGCACGTCGCCAGGCCACCGTGCTCAACCATTCGGCCACACACCTGTTGCATGCCGCCTTGCGCGCGATCCTGGGCACGCACGTGCAGCAGAAGGGCTCGCTGGTTGCGCCCGATCGCCTGCGCTTCGACTTTGCGCATTTCCAGCCGGTGACGGCAGCGGAACTGCGCCGAATCGAGGACATCGTCAATGCGCAGATCCGCGGCAACGCGGTCGCGGAAACGCGCGAGATGGCCTATCAGGCAGCGCTCGACTTCGGGGCGATTGCGCTGTTCGGCGAAAAGTATGGCGACGAAGTCCGTGTGCTCAAGATGGGAGACTTTTCGACCGAACTGTGTGGCGGCACGCACGTGTCGCGCACTGGCGACATCGGACTATTCAAGATCATCGCCGAAAGTGGCGTTGCCGCTGGTGTGCGGCGCATAGAGGCGGTCACCGGCGCCGCGGCCATTGCCTTCGTGGCTGACGAGGAGGCGCGTCTGGACCAAATCGGCACCTTGCTTTCCGGCCATGGCGAGGACGTGGTCGACAAGCTGCGTCAGTTGTTCGATCGACAGAAGAAGCTGGAGCGCGAGCTGGAGTCGCTCAAGGCAAAAGCAGCCAGCTCGGCAAGCCAGGATCTGGCCGCAGCGGCGCGGCGGATCGGTGGCATTGCCGTGGTCGCTGCCCGAGTCGATGGTCTCGATGCCAAGGCGCTGCGCGAAAGCATCGACGTGCTCAAGCAGAAGCTCGGCGACTGCGTCGTGTTGCTTGCGGCCGGTGCGGAGGGCAAGGCGGCGCTGATAGGCGGCGTGCATGGCGCGGCGCTGGCGCGGGTCAAGGCAGGCGAGGTGGTTGCACATGTCGCCGCGCAGATTGGCGGCAAGGGTGGTGGTCGGGCCGACATGGCGCAGGGGGGCGGGGTGGACACTCCAGCGCTTGATGAAGCGCTTGCCAATCTGCCCGCCTGGCTGGAATCCAAATTGTCGTAAGGAACCTGCCATCGTGGTCCAACCGGAACTTTCGTTCATTGCGCAGGGGTATTGCCTTGGTTAGTATCGCCGCACAGTAACGAATGTTCGGTTGGCACCGCGTCTGGCGTCGCGCTTGCGGCGACACGCATCACTCCACTTTGGCGGTCTGCGCCCCTGCTTGATCGGCACACAGATGTCGGCGGCAATTCAGGTGATCCCGCTGCGCAGGTGACGTTGGAGCAAGCCGAGGCAAGGAGATCCAAATGCTTATCTTGACTCGCCGCGTTGGCGAGACGTTGATGATCGGTGACGAGGTGACAGTCACCGTTCTGGGTGTCAAGGGGAACCAGGTGCGCATCGGTATCAACGCACCCAAGGACGTGGCTGTGCATCGCGAAGAGATCTACCAGCGGATCAAGCGTGAGCTTGCTCCCGGCGAGCATCCAAGTGGTGGCGAAGGCGCCGAGTCCACCTGATCTTTGACCCGACGTCGTTTCGACGGTATCCTCCGCAGCCCGTCGCGGCGGTGCAGTGCGGTCGTCGTGTCGCATCGACAAGTTGGGAAAACGGAGAGATGCCCGAGAGGCCGAAGGGGCTCCCCTGCTAAGGGAGTATAGGGTCAAAAGCTCTATCGAGGGTTCGAATCCCTCTCTCTCCGCCAGTTCCAATGTCGCGCTTCGGTGCTGGTTTGATGGCAGCAAGGTGATGCGAAATGCATTGCTGCCGCAGCCGACGAAATAAAAGGTTGACGCGCGCGGAGGCAATCAGAATAATCGCGCGCCTTCATCGGCGGTGGTCGATGAAGTGGACAAGGGCGGCATCGTCGATGTCGTTTCGAGTCCGCAAGAAAATTGCGCCCGTAGCTCAGCTGGATAGAGCACCAGGCTACGAACTTGGGGGTCGGGAGTTCGAATCTCTCCGGGCGCGCCATCCAACACGAGGGGTGCTTCGGCACCCTTTTTGTTGCGGATTCGGATGATCCGCGCCGTTGCGGGTCGATTGACGTTGGTCGCGGTGGTTCGTACCATTGCGGGCTGTTTGCACGCATGAAGTTGCGCGGTAGATCGGCATGCCGGGGTATAGCGCAGTCTGGTAGCGCGCCTGCTTTGGGAGCAGGATGTCGGGGGTTCAAATCCCTCTACCCCGACCAAACTTGGCTGGCGCCGCGTGCCGGTGTGCGGTGGAACAATGCAAGGCTGACGATGCGCCCGTAGCTCAACCGGATAGAGCATCGGCCTTCTAAGCCGACGGTTGCAGGTTCGAGTCCTGTCGGGCGCGCCACCGGTTGTGATCAGGCGCTGCGTGACGGTGGGTGAGGTTGCGGAGTTCTTTGGTCGCTTGCCGCCTTCGGGCGGAAAGCGGGTGAGGCAGGATGCCGAACGGAGAACCCTGCAGGGATGCACGCAAGTCCATCCGGTTTGTTGATGGTGGGCGTAGCTCAGTTGGTTAGAGTACTGGATTGTGATTCCAGTGGTCGTGGGTTCAAATCCCATCGCCCACCCCATTTTCGTTACAATTGATCTTTCATGTGGGCCGTTAGCTCAGTTGGTAGAGCAGGAGACTCTTAATCTCTTGGTCCTAGGTTCGAGTCCTAGACGGCCCACCATTTTCCTGACGCTGCGTACCGGTGCTTTGTGGACGGGATGCACGCGACAGAGTCCGATCGGGCGAAAGTGGCGAAACTGGTAGACGCACCAGATTTAGGTTCTGGCGGGGCAACCCGTGAGAGTTCGAGTCTCTCCTTTCGCACCACTGTTCTCCTGCGCGCTCTTGTCGCTGCGACCGCTCCGGCCGGCCCGGAACGCTGTCGTCCTTGCTGAACGAAGTACGCCCAGAGGACAACATGCAAGTCTCGATCGAAAATTTCGGCTCGCTTGGCCGCAAGCTCACCGTCCGTCTCCCTGCGCAGCGCCTCGAAGATCGCGTGCGCTCGCGCCTGACCGAGTTGAGCCGCACCGCGCGCATCAAGGGATTCCGCCCCGGCAAGGTGCCAGCCAAGGTGATCGAGCAGCGTTTTGGCGGCCAGGTCCGCAACGAAGCGCTGTCGGACATGATCGGATCGAGCTTCCAGGAAGCGATCGCGCAGGAAAAGCTGCGTCCGGCGATGCAGCCGTCGATCGCGACCACGGGGCGTCCCGAGAATGGCGAAATCGAATACACCGCCACATTCGAGGTGCTGCCGGAGATCGGCAAACTCGATGTTTCGACTATTGAGATCGCCAAGCCGGTGGCCAGCGTGACCGATGCCGACATCGATCAGATGATCGAGACCCTGCGGCTGCAGCGCCGCACTTGGGCGCAGGTTGAGCGTGCGGCCCGCGAAGGCGACATGGTGTTGTTCGAATACAGCGCCCAGGGTGACGGCTTCCGCCATCCCGAAAGCGGCATGGATCGGGTTGGAGCGATCCTCGGCTCCGGCGCATACGCGCGGGACCTCGAGGAGAAGATCGTCGGCCGCAGCGCGGGCGAAACCTTCAAGGCGCATGTGGACTTCCCGCAAACCGCGCGCACTCCGGCATTGGCTGGCAAGAGCGCCGATGTCGAGGTGCATCTGGTGCGCGTGCAGGAAGCAGCCCTGCCAGCGATCGATGATGCCTTCGTGGCGAGTTTCGGCGTCAAGGAAGGCGGCATGCAGCGCTTCCGCGAAGACGTTCGTGCCAATCTCGAACGCGAGCTCAAGGGCGTGTTGATGTCGCGCCTGAAGGCCGATGCGCTCGACAAGCTGGTCTCCGCGCATCCGGAGCTGGAAATCCCGCAGGGCCTCATCGAAGCCGAGGCGCGCCAGCTGGCACAGCAGGCCGGCGCGCAATCGGCAGAAGCCGTGGCCGACTATCACGCTGCCGCACGTCGTCGCGTGGGTGCTGGCCTGCTGATCGCCGAGCTGGCCAAGCAAAACCAGATCCGCCTCGAAGCGCAGCGCGTGCGCGAGGCTCTGACGATGATTGCTTCGACCTACGAGGAGCCGCAGCAGGTCATTGAACTGTATTCACGTGATCCCCAGTTGATGAATGCGCTGCAGAACCGCGTGATGGAGGACCAAGTCGTGGAATGGCTGGCCGAGCACGCCAAATGCAGCGAACAGTCCCTGAGCTTCAACGACGTCATGCGGCCCGGCGCCTGAGTGCGATTGCGGCCCGGGAGAGAACCATGTCCAGCCTGATCACGCCTGCCACCAGTCTCAACCTCGTGCCGATGGTGGTCGAACAGACCTCGCGCGGCGAGCGTGCCTACGACATCTATTCGCGTCTGCTCAAGGAACGAGTGGTGTTTTGCGTCGGCCCGATCGACGATTACATGGCCAATGTGATCGTCGCGCAGCTGTTGTTCCTGGAGTCGGAGAATCCGGACAAGGACATCAACCTCTACATCAACAGTCCCGGCGGTGTCGTCACCGCCGGACTGGCGATCTACGACACCATGCAGTACATCCGCTGTGACGTCAGCACGATGTGCATCGGTCAGGCGGCCAGCGCAGCGTCGTTGCTGTTGATGGCGGGCGCCAAGGGCAAGCGCTATGCGCTGCCCAATTCGCGGGTGATGATCCACCAGCCGTCGGGCGGGGCGCAGGGGCAGGCTACGGATATCGAAATCCAGGCCCGCGAGATTCTCTACCTGCGCAGCCGGCTCAATGACATCTATGTCAAGCACACCGGCCAGCCGATCGAACAGATCGAGCGCGACATGGAGCGCGACCGTTTCATGAGCGGAGAGGCTGCCAAGGCCTACGGCCTCATCGACGCCGTGCTCGATCGACGCCCGGCGGAAGCCGCGCCGACCGCCTAAGCGATTGATTCGGCGTTTGTAATCCCTTGCAGACGCGGGCCCGGGGCGGCTCGCGCGCTGTGTTATCCTGCGCCCGCATTTGCGACAAGTTCCAGAGGCAACGCATGACCGAAGACCGGCAAGGCCGAGCGGGCGACAGCGGCAAGATTCTGTACTGCTCGTTCTGCGGCAAGAGCCAGCATGAAGTCCGCAAGCTGATCGCGGGCCCGTCGGTGTTCATCTGCGATGAATGCGTCGAACTGTGCAACGACATCATCCGCGAGGAACTCGAGGAAAAGGCCTCGACTTCGCGCAGCGACCTGCCCAAGCCGGCCGAGATTCTCGAGGTGCTCGACCAGTACGTGGTCGGGCAGGCGCGCGCCAAGAAGGTGCTCGCAGTCGCCGTCTACAATCACTACAAGCGACTCGAATCGCGCAGCCGCAGCGACGATGTCGAGCTGGCCAAGTCGAACATCCTGCTGGTCGGCCCGACCGGTTCGGGCAAGACCTTGCTCGCCGACACGCTCGCGCGCCTGCTCAATGTGCCGTTCACGATTGCCGACGCGACCACGCTGACCGAAGCCGGTTACGTCGGCGAGGACGTCGAGAACATCATCCAGAAGCTGCTGCAGAAGTGCGACTACGACGTCGACAAGGCGCAGAGCGGCATTGTCTACATCGACGAGATCGACAAGATTTCGCGCAAGAGCGAAAACCCGTCGATCACGCGCGACGTTTCGGGTGAGGGCGTGCAGCAGGCGTTGCTCAAGCTCATCGAGGGCACCATCGCCTCGGTGCCGCCGCAGGGCGGGCGCAAGCATCCGCAGCAGGAGTTCCTGCAGGTCGACACCAAGAACGTGCTGTTCATCGTCGGCGGTGCGTTTGCCGGACTCGAGAAGATCATCCAGCAGCGTTCCGAAGCGACTGGCATCGGCTTCAATGCCGAAGTGCGCAGCAAGGATCGCCAATCCGACGCCGTCAAATTGCTCGCCGATGTGCAGCCCGAGGATCTCGTCAAGTTCGGCCTGATTCCCGAGCTGGTCGGGCGCCTGCCGGTGGTGGCCACGCTCGAGGAGCTCGACGAGCCGGCTCTGGTGAAGATCCTCACCGAGCCCAAGAACGCGATCACCAAGCAATACAAGAAGCTGTTCGAAATGGAAGGTGCGGAACTGGAGTTCCGCCCCGACGCGCTCACCGCGATTGCGCGCAAGGCGATCAAGCGCAAGACCGGCGCGCGTGGTTTGCGCACGATTCTCGAACAGGTGCTGCTCGACACCATGTTCAACCTGCCTTCGCTCGAACACGTGAGCAAGGTCGTGGTCGACGAGGCCGTGATCAATGGTCAGGCCGAGCCTTACCTGATTTATCGCGGCAACATGCAGAACCGCGCCGCCTCCGAGTGATCCCGACGATGGGCCGGATTCGCCACGTGCCGTGCGCAGTGCGCGGGTTGCGGTTCGGTTGAGCCGGCAAACACGCGCTGATCTGCCTGCCGGGTCCTGCCGGGCCTCCCGATTGACCTCCGCTTCGGCCGCTCAGGCTTGCAATCCCCGTCACCAATCCTCACTTGACGAATGACCGGACTGGCGACAGGCTGGCCCCGGCATCGCACATGTCCCTTGGAGTCTTTTGCGCAGATGAGCGAGAAAACCGCCAGACCAGACCGTCCCACCGATCCCGTTGAATTGCCGGTGCTCCCGCTGCGCGACGTGGTCGTGTTTCCGCACATGGTGACGCCACTGTTTGTCGGGCGCGAGAAATCGGTGCGCGCGCTGGAAAGTGCGATGGCCGGCGACAAGAAGATCCTGTTGGTCGCCCAGCGCAGCCCCGACGTGGATGATCCCGGTGAGGCCGATCTGTACAAGATCGGCACCGTGGCCAGCGTGCTGCAGCTGCTCAAGTTGCCTGATGGCACCATCAAGGTGCTGGTCGAAGGGCTCGATCGCGCCGAAATCGTCGCTTTCGGGATGCGCGATGGTCTACTCGCTGCACACGTCCACACGCTTGAGCCCGCCTATACGCGCAGCGAGCGCGAAATCGGCGTGATCGGCCGCCAGCTGATCAGCAATTTCGAACAGCTCGTCAAACTTTCACGCAAGATTCCGCCGGAGCTGCTGTCCACGCTCGGCGGCATCGAGGATCCGTCACGCCTGGCCGACACCATTGCCACCCACCTTGGTGTGCAGGTCGCTGACAAGCAGAGGCTGCTCGAAGCCTGCGATGTCGCCGACCGACAGGAGCAGCTGGTTGGTCTTGTCGATGGTGAAATCGACGTGTTGCAGATCGAGAAGCGCATTCGTGGTCGCGTCAAGACGCAGATGGAGAAGAGTCAGCGCGAGTACTACCTCAACGAACAAATGAAGGCGATCCAGAAGGAACTGGGTGACACCGAGGAAGGCAGCAACGAATCCGAGGAGTTGTCGCGCAAGATCAAGGCCGCGGGCATGCCCAAGGCGGTCGAGGCCAAGGCGCGGACCGAGCTCAACAAGCTCAAGCAGATGTCGCCGATGTCTGCCGAAGCGACCGTCGTGCGCAACTATGTCGAGGCGCTGCTGGGTGTGCCGTGGAAGCGGCGCAGCAAGGTGCGGCGTGATCTGCAGCGTGCCCAGGACGTGCTCGATGCCGACCATTACGGCCTCGAGAAGGTCAAGGAACGGATCGTCGAGTACCTCGCCGTGCAGCAGCGCGTGCACAAGATGAAGGGGCCGATCCTGTGCCTGGTCGGCCCGCCGGGCGTGGGCAAGACTTCACTCGGGCAATCGATTGCCAAGGCGACCAACCGCAAGTTCGTGCGCATGTCGCTCGGCGGCGTGCGTGACGAAGCGGAGATTCGTGGTCATCGGCGCACCTACATCGGCTCGATGCCCGGGCGCATCATCCAGAACCTGTCCAAGATCGGCTCGAAGAATCCGCTGTTCGTGCTCGACGAGATCGACAAGATGTCGATGGACTTCCGTGGCGATCCTTCGGCGGCGTTGCTCGAAGTACTCGATCCGGAGCAAAACCATGCCTTTGCCGATCATTATCTCGAGGTCGATGTCGATCTCTCCGAGGTGATGTGGATTGCCACCGCGAATTCGCTGAACATTCCACCGGCACTGGCCGACCGCATGGAGATTATCCGCATTCCCGGTTACACCGAGGACGAGAAGCTCAACATCGCCGAGCGTTATCTCGTACCCAAGCAGCTCAAGGCCAATGGTCTCAAGGAAGCGGAGTTCGCCATCGCCACCGAAGCCTTGCGCGACATCGTGCGCTACTACACGCGCGAGTCGGGCGTACGCAATCTGGATCGGGAGATTTCCAAGATCTGTCGCAAGGTGGTCAAGGAGATCAGTCTTGCCGCGAGCAAGGCCGCGGAAAAGGGCAAGGAGAAAAGCGAGCGTCGCCGCAAGGTGTCGGTGACGTCGAAGAATCTAGACAACTACCTCGGTGTGCGCCGCTTCACTTATGGCCGTGCCGAACAGCAAAACGAAATCGGTCTGGTGACCGGTCTGGCCTGGACCGAGGTGGGCGGCGACCTGCTCAGCATCGAAGCCACGGTGGTGCCCGGCAAAGGCAAGCTGCTGCACACCGGTCAACTTGGTGATGTCATGCAGGAGTCGATTCAGGCCGCGCTGAGCGTGGTGCGCGGCCGCGCCTCCGGATTCGGTCTCGATCCGGATTTCCACCAGAAGCTCGATATCCACGTGCATGTGCCCGAGGGGGCGACGCCCAAGGATGGACCGAGCGCGGGCATTGCGATGTGTACCGCGCTGGTCTCGGTGCTTACGCGCATTCCGGTGCGTTCGGAAGTGGCGATGACCGGCGAGATCACCTTGCGCGGTCGCGTGCTGCCCATCGGTGGTCTCAAGGAAAAGCTGCTCGCAGCGCATCGCGGCGGAATCACCACCGTGATCATTCCGGAGGAAAATGCCAAGGACTTGGCTGACATTCCGAAGAATGTCACGGCGTCGCTGCAGATCCACCCGGTTCGCTGGATCGACGAGGTGCTCGACATTGCACTCGAACACCCGGTGCCCAAGCCGGAAGGCGTGGAGCCCGAGGCTGCGCGTGTGGCGACTGATCCGCAGGAAGGTGCCCGCGCGCATTGACCGGCGTGATCTCGTGCCAAGCGCTCCGAAACTCTCCGGACCCGTGCACGCCGGCCTGCGGCAAGCGCTGAAAGAGCGCTCCGCGATGCGAAAAGCGCCTGATATAGCAGGCTTTTTCGGTTGCGTGCTCACAGGGTCACTGGTATAAAGTCGGCGCTGCGATCCAGGTGACAGACAGTGTCCGGGCGATTGCGGATAAATGGACGCGTTGATTGTCTGGTGCGGATTGGCCGACTGCGCGCTCCGATTCTGATCGAATTCTGCGGAGCGACCGTTCCGCGCAGGAGCATTCAATGAACAAAGGTGACCTTGTCAACGCCATGGCCGATGGTTCGGGCCTGTCCAAAGCCGATGCAGAGCGCGCTCTGGACGCCATGATCGACGCCATCAAGACGTGCCTGCAGGGTGGCGGTGAAGTTTCGCTGGTCGGATTTGGCGCCTTCATCGTGCGTCCACGTGCAGCACGCACCGGCCGCAATCCGCGCACGGGCGAGGAAATCACGATTCCCGCATCGAAGGTGCCGGCGTTCCGCCCGGGCAAGGCACTCAAGGACGCGGTCGCCTGAAGCCGACGCAGCCGGCGGACTTCCGGTCCGTCGGCGCAATCTGCCTGCTTGGCGACGAGGTCGGTGAAGATCGGTTTGCATCTTCGCTCCACGGACAATTGCGGCTGCGGCGGGTGCTTAGCTCAGCGGTAGAGCGTCGCCCTTACAAGGCGAGGGTCGGGGGTTCGAAACCCTCAGCACCCACCATCCGCGATCCCGCGCCCGAAACGAGGCGATCGCGACAAGGCGCCTGCGATGGCGCCTTTGTTGTGTGGCAAGTCCGTTCGCAGGCAGTGGCGACACCGTACAATGCGCGATTGTCTTGAACTTTCCCGGCCGCATGGCCGCTTGTTGAACTTCCAGAATCAGGTTTCCAGCCCATGTTGAAGATGCTTCGCGGCAAGTACTCCAAGCTGATGGTGCAAATTGTACTTGTATTGATCACGATCGGATTCTCGTTCTTCGGCGTCGAGAGCTATTTCGTTTCGCGCATCAATACCGACGTTGCCACAGTCGATGGCGTTTCGATCAGCCAGGAAGTTTTCCGCGAGCGCTTCGGCCAGTATCGCCAGATGCTGGCGCAGCAGATGGGACAGGGCGCTGATCTGAGCGTCCTCGATCGCCCCGAGGTCAAGGCCGGCTTTCTCAACCAGTTGATCGACGAGCAAGCGCTGATGGAAGCCAACGATTCCCTCGGCATCGTGGTGCCTGCCGCTTCGATCCGTGACGAAATCGCCAAGATTCCAGCCTTTCAGGTCGACGGCAAGTTCGATGCCGAGCAGTACAAACTTGCCCTGATGTCGATCGGCAAGAGCCCGCTCGGTTTCGAAGATGAAGTGCGCCGCAATCTCGCTGCTCGCCAATTGCCGATGCAGATCGCCGGTTCGGTGATCGTTACCGATGCGCAGATCGACGACTACCTGCGCCTGCGTGATGAACGGCGCGACTTCCGTTTCATCAAGCTTGACAAACCCGTGCCCAAGGACACGGAAGTCAAGCAGGACGAGCTCGAAAGCTGGTTCAAGGCGCACCAGGCCGAATTCATGGTGCCCGAGCGCGTAGCCATCGAGTATGTTGAACTCGACGCGAGCAAGATTCCGTTCAATGATACCCCCGACGACAGCGTGCTCAAGGAACGCTACGAAAAGGAAAAGGCACGTTTCGTCACGGCCGAGCAGCGCGAGGCATCGCACATTCTCATCAAGGTCGGCGGCAAGGGCGGGCCAGACGAGCAGAAGGCGGCTTTGGCCAAGGCCGAGGACATCGAGAAGCAACTCAAGGAAGGCAAGGACTTTGCGGCGCTCGCCAAGCAGTATTCGGACGACCTGGGTTCGAAGAACCAGGGTGGTGATCTTGGTTGGCTCGACAAGGGAGTGACCGAGGAAGCCTTCGAAAATGCCCTGTTCGCGCTCGAAAAGGGCAAGATTTCTGCGCCCGTGCTTGGCAGCGAGGGTTACCACATCATCGAACTGCGTGATGTGCGGCCAGGCAAGACGCGCAGCTTCGACGAGGTCAAGCCGGAACTGCTCACCGAATACCGCAATGGCGAGCGCGACCGCCTGTACTCTGAAAAGGCCGGACGTCTCACCGATATGGCCTATCAGGATCCGTCCTCGCTCGAAGGCGTGGCCAGGGAACTGGGCCTCACGATCCAGAAGGCGGGTCCGTTCCCGCGCATGGGCGGCGCCGGCATCGCCGGCAATCCGGCGGTGATCAAGGCGGCGTTCTCCGACAGCGTGCTGGTGCAGAAGAACAATTCCGATCCAATCGATCTGGGCTCAAGTCACATCATCGTCCTGCGCGACACCGAACATCTGGCAGCGAAACCACAGCCACTCGCCGATGTCGCCGACCAGGTGCGTGCGCGCATTCTTGCCGAACGTCTTGTGCAGCAAGCCAAGGCGCATGCCGACAGCCTGTTCGCCGAACTGGGCAAGGGCAGTACCCTCGATGCCGTGGCTGCCGGCAATGGTCTCAAGGTCGAGGACAAGCAGGGCATCGGTCGTGATGCCGCCACGCTGGACAGCGCCCTGGTCAAGGCCGTGTTCACGATGCCGCGCGGGCAGGATGGCAAGCCGAGCCGCGAACTCGTGAGCTTGGGCGGTGATGCCTATGCGCTGGTCGAGCTGACCGGCGTTACCGAGGGCAATCCCGCTACGCTCGATGCCAAGACGCGTGAAGCGGCCGGCAACACCTTGCGCCAAGGCTTGTCGATGCTCGCCACTACCGAGTTCATTGCCTCACTGCGCAAGAACGCCAACATCAAGCGCTACGAGAGCCGTCTCAGCGACCAGACGGCCGAGTAGGCGCGCCGTTTCGCCGTGGCGGCACCAACGCGCCGCCGCCACACTCATGCGCACGCCTTCTGCCACAGTTGGCGGATGGCGATCTGCATGTCGTGCGCTTGCGAGTCTGCATCGCACAGACGTTCGAGCACGGCCGCACGCAGCGCAACGCGCTGCGTGCGCAGCGACGGGACTTGCACCGCCAAGGCCAGGGCGCGCGATACGTAGTCGTCGATCGACGTTGCGATCCATTCCGTGCGACCGAGTCGTTGCAGCAAGCTTGCGCTCTGCCGACTGACCAGGGTTTCGCCTTCCAGAGTGACCACGGGGCACCCCATCCACAAGGCATCGCACGTGGTGGTGCAGCCAGAGAACGGAAACGGGTCGAGTACGATGTCGACCTTTGCGTAGGCGGTGAGCAGGTCGCGGTAAGGGACGCTTGCGTGCAGACGCAGACGCTGCGCTTCAACCCCGTGTTTGGCAAAGCGCTCTTGCAGATGTGTTTGCGTGGCCGGATCTTCGAGCATGCGTGCGCGCAGTTCCAGTTGTGCGCCAGGTGCTCCAAGCAGGATGCGCGACCAGGCGGCCACAACCGTGTCGTTGAGTTTGGCAAGGCGATTGAATGAGGCAAACACGAGAGGAGCCGCGCCGTCGTGGTCGGGCGCGGGCGCCGTTGCCAGCGGGCTGTAGCAGAAGCGGCCTGCCGGCAGGTGCAGCAAATTTTCGGTATAGGCCTGACTGCTGTCGGCTGGCGTCAGCCACGGGTCGCTGAACCAGGCATCAAGGTTGGGCGCGGCGGTGGTATTGAACCAGTCGAGCCAGCTGATCTGCAGCGGGGCCACGCGCTGCGCGATCACCTCCAGGCGGTTGGCCGTGGCGTGGCCGGCGAGATCGAACAGCACATCCAACTCGAGTTCACGCAAAGCAGAGAGCAGGGCCTCGTCATCCAGATGCGGCAGCAGGACACAGCGATCGGCGAGTTTGGCAAGGCGATGGCCGACTTCGTCGTTGAGCGGCTGCAAGGCAAGCAGCAGATGCTCGTATCCGGTGCGGTCGAAGGCACGCAATGGCGCTTCGAGAAAGCGCGCAACCGGGCCTTCGCTGAGTCGTGGCGAGAGCCAGCCGATGCGAAGGCGCCGCTGTGGGTCCTGCGCATGGCGCGCGTACGGCGGCCCAAAGCGGCGCAGATGGCGCGCGCCGAAGTCGTTCAGGGCGGCGAACAGGCTGTCGTTGCTCTGCGTCGGATCGTAGTGCATCACCACGAGATGCCGAGCGGCAGTCTCACGATTGCCCGGAACCAATTCGCGCAGGCTTGCCAGGCCCGTTTCGACATCACCGCGCTCGATCAGCGCGAGAGCACGCACCTCGCGCGTGGCGCGATCTTCAGGCCATCGTGCGAGAACGGCTTCGCAGCAGTCCAGGGCCGCGCTTGAATGGCCCAATGTCTGCAAGACAGCGGCCAGCGCGGCGCGTGGCGCCGGATCTTGCGGGAATCGGGCCACAACCGCCTGCAGCCAGCGCGCGCGCAGGCGCGGCCAAGGGGCAAACTCCATGTCGATCCGATCCGCCGCGCCGGGCAGCGCGAGGCTGGCCTCGGCGGTCGCCATCGCCAGCGCACGCTCGCCCTCACCGCTGCGCAGCAGATTGCGGACTACCGTGACGCGCGCCCGCGTCTGCGCCGATGCTGGAGGCACGCGGCCATCTCCATCCGCGCGCCCGCTACTCACGTGGCGAACTGCAACTGCGCGAGCTGGGCGTAGAGCCCACCGGCGGCGACGAGCTCCGGGTGCGTGCCTTGGGCGATGATGCGGCCTGCATCCATCACGATGATGCGGTCGGCGCGCTGCACCGTGGCCAGTCGATGGGCGATCACCAAGGTGGTGCGACCGCTCTTGAGCCGCTCCAGTGCGTGCTGGATCAAATGTTCGGATTGGGCGTCGAGGCTGGAAGTCGCTTCATCGAGCAACAACACCGGGGCATCGCGCAGCAACGCGCGCGCGATCGCAATGCGTTGCTGCTGGCCGCCGGACAGGCGCACGCCACGTTCCCCCAGATAGCTGTCATAGCCTTCGGGCAGGGCACCGAGGAAGCTGTCGGCTTCGGCCGCGCGTGCTGCCGCGATCACGTCCCCGCGACTTGCGTTGGTGCGACCGAAAGCGATGTTGTCGGCGGCGCTGGCGCCAAACAACACGGGATCCTGCGGCACCAAGGCAAAGCTGCCGCGCAGCTCGGGCAGGGCGAGTGCACGCAGATCCACGCCATCGAGCGTGATGCGTCCATGCGCCGGATCGTGGAAACGCAGCAGCAACTGGAATACCGTGGTCTTGCCCGCGCCCGAGGGGCCGACCAGGGCAATGGTCTCGCCGGGCTGCACGTCGAGCGTGAAATCGGCGAGCGCGCTGCGCTCGGGGCGTGAGGGATAGCGGAACTCGACGTTCTCGAAGCGCAGCGCTCCACGCAGCGGGTGGGGCGCCGGTTCCGGCTGGCTTGGCGAGGCAATGGTGGCTTGTGTATCCAGTAGTTCGGTGGTGCGTCCGAGCGCGCCAGCGGCACGCAGCAATTGACCCCAGACTTCGCTGAGCGTGCCGACCGAGCCGGCCGCGAGCACGGCGTAGAGCACGAACTGGCTGAGCACGCCCGGCGCCATCGTGCCCGCCATCACCGCCTTGGCGCCCGCCCACAGCACCAGGGTGATCGCGCCGAATACCAGCAGGATCACCAGCGCAGTGAGCGTGCCGGTGGTGGCGATGCGCAGGCGTGCGGTCGCCAGTGCGCGCATCACGGCGTCGGAATAGCGCCTGGATTCCTGCGGTTCGCGCGTGTAAGCCTGCACCGTGTGCATCGCGTTGATCGATTCGCCGGCAATCGCCGAGGCATCGGCGATGCGATCCTGGCTTTGTCGCGACAATCGTGAGACGCGCCGCCCGAACACGATGATCGGCAAAACCACCGCCGGAATGACCAACAGGGTGATTCCGGCCAGGCGCGGACTGGTCAGCACCATCGCGGTGATGCCGCCCACCATCGTCACCACGCTGCGCAGCGCGAGCGAGAGCGTCGAGCCGACCACGGTCTGCACCAGTTCCGTGTCGGCGGCCAGACGCGACACCAGTTCACCGGTGCGTGTGCTTTCGTAGAAGGTCTGGTCGAGGGTGAGCAAGTGGTCGAACAGGCGCTTGCGCAGATCGGCTGCAATCCGTTCGCCGAGCAGGGTGACGAAAAAGAAGCGCGCCGCGGTGGCGACCGCGAGTACGGCGGCGACGCCGAACAAGCCCAGAAAGCTCGCGTTGATCGCTTCCGCATTGGCCTTGACGAAGCCGTTGTCGATCATCACGCGTACCGCTTGCGGCAGTACCAGGGTCGCAGTCGACGACAGGGCGAGGAAACCGAGCCAACCGGCGATGAGTCCACGATACGGCCGCAGCAGCGGCAACAGGCGCGTGAGGAGGCGCAGTTTGCGCGGGGAGCGGGAGTCGTCGGTCGTCATCAATGCGGATTTGAGGCAGGACAGTGCAGGGTAGCGCCTTGCGCGCTGCGATCAAGTCAGCGCCAAGGCAGCTCGATCGGCGTTGGCCTGATGTCGGCACGTCCCCGACTGGCTTCGCGCACGAAATGGGTAAAGGCTTCGATCTTGGTCTGGGGCAGCTCGAAATCAAGGCTCAGGCCCTGCGCGGTATGGGCCTCGGCGAGCTTGCGTGCACCGAACTCGCGCAGGCGCGCGTGCAGCAGGGGCGCGAGCGCGAAATCGCATTCGACACGCAGGCGTGTCTGGGCAAGCCGCATGATGCGTGGTGCAAGACGCAGACATTCAGCGGCGCATCCGCCATAGGCGCGGGCGAGACCGCCGACACCGAGTTTGATGCCGCCAAACCAGCGCGTGACCACCACCACCACATGGTCGAGACCCTGGCTATCAATCGCCTGCAGGATCGGCCGTCCGGCGCTGCCGCCGGGCTCGCCATCATCGTTGAAGCGATACTGGTCGCCGTATCGGTAGGCCCAGCAGTTGTGGCTTGCATCGCGTGCGCTCACCGCACCGATGAAGGCGAGTGCGGCTTCGGCGTCTTCGATTGGTGCGGCCTGCACAAGAAACCGGCTCTTGCGGATCTCCTGCTGCAATCGCGCCGGGCCTTGCAGGGTCTGCGTGTCAGCCATGCCGTGACACGGAATCAGGTACAGGCGTGCTCATTGCAGGGATTTGAGATCGTCGGGCAATTCGACGTCGGGATGCATGCGGCGCAAGAGGTTGAGGCTTTCGCGTGCCTGCACGTCGCGCCCCTGTTCAAGCAACCACTGGATGCGGCGGATCCAGGCATCGGGTGCGAGCTTGCTGTCGTTGCGTATCTCGGCCGAGCGCTTGAGGCTTTCCGGCGTGGTCGCCGCGGAATCCCGCCGGGTGGCCTGCGCATCAATGGTGTCAGCCGATTCGCTGCTGCGGATGTCCTGGCGAACAGCGCCGCCCGACTCGGTCTTCATCGCTGCGGCGGCAGGAGCGGCCTGCGCCGTGGGTGCGGGTGCAGGTGCAGTGGCCGGCGGTGGGGGCGGTGCTGCAGGCGCAGGTGGCGGAACCGGCGCCGCTTGCGAGCGGGCATCCTTGGCGCGCGCACGCACCGTGTTCGTCTTGGTGACGGCTGGCGCGAGCTCGCGTGCCGGCTCGGCGGGCGCTGCTGCTGCGGCCGATGTGGCCGCAGAGTCTGTCGCTTCGTGCTCGCTGCGCGCGGGAGCGCTCTCGAACGGATGCACGGGTACATAGACACGCTGTTGCGCGGCAGGCGGTGCGGTCTTGAACGCGGAAGGCTCGGGCTGATGCAATGCGTCTTGTCCGACGTGCCAGGCCACGCCCGCGGCGAGCACGATGCCGGCAGCCGAGGAAAGGCCAACCAACCAGCGATGTCGGCGTGGTGCATGACCACGCGCCGCGCGCGCGGCCTCACCGAGCACGTTGCGATCGAGCCGACGCGGCGGCTCCACGCGCGAGAGCTTGCGATACAGCGCCGCCGTCTCGCCGCCATCGCCATCGAGCAGGCGCTGCAGTTCGCGGTCGTCGTCGGGCAGGCTCATGACTGCATCCTCGCGCGGATGCGCGCAAGCGCGTAGCGCAGGCGCGACTTCACGGTCTCGCGCCCGACATGGGTGATCTCGCCGATTTCTTCAAGGCCCATGCCGTTCTCGACGCGCAACAGAAACGTGGTGCGCTGTTCGTCGGGCATTTCCTCGAGCACCAGCTGCAGGCGGCGGCGCTGCTCGAATTCGCTGAGCATGCGCTCGGGTTGTTCGGCTTCGGGCGCATCGAGATTGCGCATGATCGTTTCGGTTTCTTCCACCGAAGCCTGCGGACGCTGGCGCCGGAAGCGGTCGATCACGAGGTTGTGGGCAATCTGCAACAGCCAGGTGCTGAACTTTGCCTCGGGGCGATAGCGCTCGCGCGCGCTGATCACGCGGCTCCAGGTTTCCTGGAACAGTTCATCGGCGTCGGCGCGGTGACGCAGGCTGCGCAGCAGGAAGCGATACAGCCCGCCGCGGTGCCGGCGATAGAGGGTTTCGAAGGCGAGCATGTCGCCTCCGCCATACGCGAGCATCAGATCCTCGTCGGTCGGTTCTTCCGGCGCCATCATGCGAGGTTAAGGCATCGGGAGGGTTTCTCGCCATCGCCGGATCGACCTGCTCAAACGCATGGGCCGCGGTCGCGGGGTCAATTCGCGGATCGCGGCTGTGGCTGCGTTCAGGGCAGCTGGGCGCGCGTGTCTGGGCGCTTGCCTTCAGTGTGCGGCATAGACGCGCATGGCGTCGTTGCGCAAATGCTCCTGACTGTCGGGGCGACTGTAGAACATGTGGCCGCCCGCGTATGACTTGACCTGCACGCGCTGCGGATCGCCCATCACCGGCATCTGGTCGACGATCAGCACCGAAGCCATGAACGGGCAGGACAGGTCGGCCCAGCCGTGGACGATCAGCACCTGCAGTTTGGAGTCGATCGCCACCGCTTGGCGCAAGGCATCGACCGAACCCTTGTCCGACTCCTTGCTGTCGCGGTCCCAGGCGCGATTCACCTCGTAGCTGAGCGCGTTGTAGCGGCCATCGAACTTCCAGCCAACCGTGCGCGTGATGAAATCGACCATCGCCGTGGTGGTCGGCGCGATGATGCCGTCAAGGATCGGATCATTGGTGCGCTGGCGCGGCGAGAACGGAAACGGATCCCAGGCGGTGACGTTGGAGTCGTAGCGGCTGCCGAGCTTGCCTTCCTTGCGGAACACCTCGCGCAGGAAAGCCTGGGTTTCCAGCCGGCCACCCGAGCGGCGCACGAATTCAGGATCCAGGCCGCTGAGTTCGGTCACGCGATTGACGATGCGCTCGAGCGCCTGCGGATCGGAGCGACCCTTGAGCAGGTCGGTGACATAGTCGGTGCGCGTGTAGTCGACGATCTGCTTCATCGCTGCATCGCTGAGTTTGCCGTGGCGTTCGAGATTGGCCGCGGCGATGCTCGGCAGAGTCAGCATCCACGGCAGTGGCGAGAGGTCGCCGTTGTCGCTCGCTTCCGGATCCAGATACGGCGATACCAGCACCAATCCGTTCATGGCGATGCCCAGCCGCGTCTGCAGGTAATGAGTGATGCGCGGGCCGCGGAAGCCGCCATAGCTCTCGCCGACCAGATACTTGCGCGATTCCAGGCGTTCGTTCTTGACCAGCCAGTCGTAAATGATGCGCGAGAGATATTCGATGTCGGCCTGGGTCGAGTAGAACTTCTTCTTGGCCACATCTTCATCGACCAGGGCGCGGCTGAAGCCGGTGCCGACCGGATCGATGAACACGAGGTCGGTGAAGTCGAGCCAACTGCCCGGATTGTCGATCGGCGTGGCCGGATCGGACGGACTGTTGCCTTCGGCACCGAACTGCACGCGCTTGGGACCCAGTGCCCCCAGGTTGAGATAGACCGACGAAGCGCCCGGCCCGCCATTGAGCGCGAAAGTCACCGGCCGATCCTTGCCGGGCACGGTGTAGGCGAAGAACATCACCTCGGCGATTTTCTTGCCTTTGTCATCGAGTACCGGAAGCGAGCCCACGGTTGCGTTGTAGTCGATCTTGCGTCCGGCAATCGTCGTCGACTGCTTGATGGTCTTGTCGGCCGGGAACGGGGGCAGCTTGAACTCGGCTTCCTTGCCCTCCGCCCCGGGCTTGCCTTCGGCCGCAAATGTCGCGACGGGCACGGCGAAGGCAATGGCGACACACGCGCAGGCAAGCGCGGCAAGGCGGAGGATGGACATCGACGAATCTCCAGGGGATTTGGCGCCAGCCAGCCTAGCGCGCCAACGCCGTCGGGCGATGTGCCAAAAGCCCCGGAATGGCCGGCCGTTGCGCGGGCGAGCGAATCCCTGCCGTCGCGCCCCGACTTCGGAAGCTGCGGCAGGCGACGGGACTCCGGCGTCGCAAGGAGGCCGGGATGGGGTGTGAGGGCCTGTGCAATCAAGCGCGTCGGCACGCAACCTGGGTTTGGCGAGCGCCGCAGGCATCATCGCGCTGCAGGTCTTCTTTCAAGCCATGCGGAACGCGGCTTTGCAGGGCACATCCTGGATCGCCAAGCACCCAATGCATGGGCGCGTCCGCCAAAAACACGAAAACCCGCAGGGCGTGCGGGTTTTGCGCGGTCTCCGGAAACTGGCCGGATTCCCTGAAAAGCCATGTTGGTGCCCAGGAGAGGACTCGAACCTCCACGGTTTTACCCGCTAGTACCTGAAACTAGTGCGTCTACCAATTCCGCCACCTGGGCCAAACCCGGCCGCATGCGACCGGGGCGCGAACCATACTGGCCGCGCCTGCGCCTGTCAACGCGCGCAGGGCATGGCCGGAACCGCATTTCTCATTGTGACAGTGGTGAGCCACCGAACTTGTAGGTGAATTCGACGTAATAGCTGCGGCCGACCGAATCGAACCAGGAGATGTCGTAGTAGGGATAGGCCGTGTAGGTCGGATCCTTGGGCGGCATCTTGTCGAACAGGTTGTCGATCGACAGCGAAAGCTGGGCATGGTCGTTGAAGCGGTATTGCGCCGAGGCGTTGTATCGATAAGTGGCACCAATCCACGCCTTCTCGCCGGCGGCAATGTCGACGATCTGGTCGTAGGAATCGGAATTGGGCAGGCTGCCCAGGCGCTGGCCATGCAGCGAGACCGTGAACGGATCGTGCACCCACGTCACCGTCATGCTCGCCTTGTTGCGCGGGATGTCGTAGCCGCTGTTGATTGCGAACTCGTCGAGCGTGGCATCTCCCGGATATTGCTGGAAGGAATGCATGCGCGCCCAGGTGTAGTTGCCGGTGAAATGGAAATCGCCGATGCCGGTCTCGAGCTTGTAGTGCGCACTCAGATCGATGCCGCTGGTGCGCTCGCGCGCGACGTTGATCGGGTTGACGAATACGCCATAGAGACGGTCGTTGGGCAGCCGCGTGATGCGGCTGATCGCGTCGACGCAACTGGGCGAGTTGGGGTCGACCGGATTGCCATTGACGTCGGAGCCGATGCGGCAGTTGGCTTCCAGTTGCAGCAGGCGATCGGTGCTCAGGTCCTGCACCTGGTTGCGCATGTCGATGTTGAAGTAATCGAGCGAGACATCGAACTCGGCCAGTGGCGACCATACGAAGCCGGCTGTCCAGGAGCGGCTGGTTTCGGACTTGAGCTTGCGATTGCCCTGGCGCGTGCGGATCAGGCCCTCGTCGCTGTAGTCACAATCGGTGATGTCCGTGCCGGGTTCCTCGGTGCGGCAGCGGTAATAGTCGGTGCCCGATGTCTCGTCATTACCGATGCCGGCGAACACGTAGTGCAGATCGGGCGCGCGGAAGGCGGTGCCGTAGGAACCACGCACGAGCAGGCTGTCGAGTGGACGCCATTCGATACCGGCGCTCCAGGTCGGCTTGCCGGTGCTGTTGCCGGCAAAGCGGTACTGGTCGTAGCGACCGGCCACGCTGAGGCTGAGGTTGTCGAGCAAGGGCATGCGCAGTTCGCCCGCGGTGGCCCAGCGGTTGCGGCTGCCTTTGCCGTCGGAATCCTTCCAGCTGTAGTAGTAGTACTGGGTCGCGAGTGGATCGGGACGCAGGTTGTAGGACTGGTAGCCGTACTCGACCACGCCGGCGAATCCAGCCGGGCCGGCAGGCAGGGTGAACAGTTCGAGGTTGGAGAACGAGAACGCGAGCGTGTCGGTCTGCGACTTCGGATGGTAGACCGTGCGCGCGAAGATCGACTCGTACTCGCTGCGTGTGAGCGGGGAGTACAGGCGCGAAGGATCGGCATTGAAGATCGGATAGCCGCTGTCGTCGTCGATACCCAATTGCGGGCCGAGGAAGAGGTCGTTGGCACGCGCGGCGACGATCTGTGGCCAGCTGATGGTCGAGCCGTACTGTGAGTGACTGAGCGCGCCTTCCCAATCCCAGGCGCTGCCGATGGTGCCCTTGAGGCCGGTGGTGAAAGCGAAGGTCTTCTGCGTGGTTTCGATGTAGCCCTTGCGCAGGCCGCCCATTTCCTCGGGCGTGAACTGGCGCTGCCAGTATTCAACCTGCTCGGTGGCCTGATTGTAGAAATAGCCTTCCTCGTTGCCGTCGGGCTGCATGTAGCTCCACTGCTCTACATCGCGGAACAGCTTGACCTTGCTGTAGCCGGCTTGGATGTCGGCAAACCACTTGAGGTCATCGCCGAGCGGCATGTTCATCGTGGTGTAGGTGTTGATGCCCTGGCGCTGGCTGATGATCGTGCCGTAGCCGATCGAGGCGTTGCTGCCGCAGTAGTAGCCGGGGCCGTAGTCATCCAGATCAGGATCATATTCGCCGTAGCCCGGACGCGAGGCGCGGAAGGTGGAGCCGTGGTTCAGATAGGCCAGTGCGTCGCAGGTTGCCTGACCGGGGTCGAGATAGGTGTCGTAGTAGTCGGTGCGCAGGAACACGCGGCGAGCCAGGCGCGAGCGCGAAGTCGGACCGTCGAGGGTCGAATCCTGGATCTTGCGGTCGTAGGCCCACAACGGCTTCTGATCGAGCAGCTCGGCGCCAAACATCAGGTTGAAATCGCCATGGGTGAAGCCGGTGGTGATGTCGAGCTTGGTCGAATTGCCGCCGCCGTGTTGGGTGTCGCCGTAGCGCAGGCTCAGGGTGGTGCCGTCGGCTTTGTCCTTGAGGATGAAATTGACCACGCCGGAAATCGCGTCCGAGCCATACACCGCCGAGGCGCTGCCGGTGAGGATCTCGATGCGATCGATCAGGCCGACTGGAATGTTGGAAATGTCGGTGAAGTTGCTGCGACCCTTGAACGGCATCGGGAAATCGGCAATGCGGCGGCCGTTGACCAGCACGAGGGTGTGATTGGGGCCAAGGCCGCGCAGGTCAACCTGTTGCGCGCCCGGTGAAAAATCCGCGCCGCTGGCCGATTGCTGGCTTTGCGTCTCACCGCCGTTTTGCGTCATCGCGCGCAGGATGTCGGGCACGCTCATCAGGCCGCTGGCCTTGATGTCGGCGGCAGTCATCACGGTGATCGGCGCCGGACCTTCAACCTGTGCGCGCGGGATGCGTGAACCGGTGACCGTCACGGTCTCCATCGCCTGCGCCTGGTTGCTCGTTGCGTCCTCGGTGGCGGCCTGGTCCTGCGCGTTGGCGCTGGCCGCGAATGTGATACTGCCCCAGATGCCGCAGGCGATGGCTGCGGCCAGTGTGGTCTTGCGCATTTCGGTATTCCCCCAAACGAATTTTCAAACGGGTGCCCGGCCCGCCGGTCGCAGGGGAGTCCGCACAGCGTCGCGCGCTGCGCCTCCCCGATTTGGCGATTCGATCTTGGCAGTTTGCATGACTTGCCGCTACTGCGGAAAGTTGGCAACAATGGCCTTGCACGGATGTCTCGGGCGTCCGTGGTCTGTGGTGGTTGGAGGTGTCCGTCGATGATTGAACGCATAGCCTTCCAGGGGATCCTTTTCGGCCTGCTTGCGATGTTGGCGCCCCATGGCCTGCCGACGGCACAGGCTGCCGAGGTGATGCGGCCGGCCGAACGCGGCTACCGCTACTACGCCGCCGGCGACCTGCAGGCACGCACACCGCTGCCGCCCAGGCTCGGCTTGATGCTGATGGGGGGCGGCGACTACGTCGACGAGGCATTTGGCTGGTTCATCGAGCGTGCCGGCGAAGGCCATATCGTCGTGCTCAGCGCCTCGGGCGGCGACGCACTGCAGCACGAGTTCTACGAGCATCTGGGCAATATCGCCTCGGTGCAGACTTTCGTCTTCGAACGTCGCGAAGGCGCCAGCGATCCCTTCCTGCTTGCCGCGGTGGCCAAGGCCGATGGCATCTTCATCGCCGGGGGTGACCAATCGCGTTACATTCGTTTCTGGAAGGGCACGCCGCTCAACACCGCGCTCGATCGCCATGTGCGCAAGGGCAAGCCACTCGGTGGCACCAGCGCAGGTTTGGCAATTCTCGGCCGCACCAGTTACGGCGCGCTCGACGGCGGCAGCATCAGCTCGTCGCACGCTTTGGCCGATCCACTCGGTGCCGCGGTTACCCTCGAAGACGATTTCCTGCATCTGCCGTTTCTGGCGCGCGTGATCACCGACAGTCATTTCGGCAAGCGCGAACGGCTTGGGAGACTGGTCGCCTTTCTTGCGCGCGCCGAGCACGATGGTCTGGTCGAACAGCCGATCGGCATTGGTGTCGACGAAAATACTGCGCTGTGCATCGACGCCGACGGCATTGGCCGCGTCTTTTCCGGCAGTGCCGGCCATGCCTGGCTGGTGCGACCGCAGGCCACGGACAGGAGTCTGGTGGAAGGCGCGCCGCTGACGGCGGACAAGGTTGCCGTGACCCTGATCGGTGCCGATAGCCGCATCGATCTGGCGACGTTCCATGTCGAGGATCCGGCCTTCTCGACCACCGCCGCAATCGACGACGGTGAACTCGAACTGGAATCGCCGCTCCCCGATCTGCAGTGAAGCGTGCCGCGCCTTCGCTGCGCGGCATCTCTCGCGTTTGTGCCGATGCGCGCAGCGAAGCCGCCTGCGGCTCGCCGCGTGCGGTATCGTGAGCGCATCCGCATGGAAGGACATCGAACGTGAAAAAGACTCGCACCGGCGCCCCGCGCCCTCCCAAGGGGCCGACCACGCGCCGCGGGCCCGGCAAACGCGCAAGCGGCAAGGGCGGCAAAGCGGGCACGCCCGCGCCCCGTTCGGCCGCGCCAACCAAGGCCAAGGCCAAACCGGGCAAGCGGGCCGCACTGCCTGGCTTCATGCCGCAGCCCCTGCCGCCGCTGCCACGTGCGTTCAACAGGCCGAACCGGGCCGGCGCGACCGCTGCACCCGCCGCCAGGACGCGCAGGCCGGGGTTCGCCGATCCCTATGCCGAGCGCGAGGCGCAGCGCTACGCGCGACCGATTCCAAGCCGCGAGGCGATTCTCGAACTGCTCGGCGAGCAGGGCGGGCCGATGACGATCGAGGCCGTTTCGGCGGCGCTGCGCCTGTCGGCTGCGGCCGATCTGGATGCCCTGAGCAAACGCCTCACCGCGATGCTCCGCGACGGCCAACTGATCCAGAATCGCCGCGGCGGTTTCGGCGTTGCACGCAAGCTTGACCTCATCCCCGGCGCGGTGATCGCCAATGCCGAAGGTTTCGGCTTCCTGCGTCCCGATGCCGGTGGCGAAGACCTCTACCTGTCGCCCGCGGAAATGCGCAAGGTGCTGCATGGCGACCGTGTGCTGGCGAGCGTCGTCGGTGTCGACCGGCGCGGTCGCGCCCAGGGCGCAATCGTCGAGGTGCTTGAACGCCGTTCTTCGCGCCTGGTTGGGCGTGTGGTCGAGGAAAACGGACTCGTGCTGGTCACGCCCGATGATCGCCGCCTGCATCAGGACGTGCTGATTGCGCCGGGCAAGGAACGCGGCGCACGTGCCGGACAGATCGTGGTCGTCGAGATCACCGATCCGCCGAGTGCGCAGCGTGGCCCGCTGGGTCGCATCCTTGCCGTGCTGGGCGAACGCCTCACGCCTTCGCTGGTGGTGGAGATGGCCATTGCCAGTCACGATCTCCCGAACGAGTGGCCGGCAACGGTGCTGCGCGATGCCGCGCGCGTCGAGCCCGAAGTCACTGCCGCCGAAAAGCAGGGGCGCGTGGATCTGCGTGAATTGCCCTTGGTCACCATCGACGGCGAGGACGCGCGCGATTTCGACGATGCGGTCTACGCCGAGCCGAATGGCAAGGGATATCGGCTGGTGGTCGCGATTGCCGACGTTTCGCACTACGTGCGACCGGGCACGCCACTCGATGCCGAAGCGAACAACCGCGCGACCTCGGTGTATTTCCCCGGGTTCGTCGTGCCGATGCTGCCGGAGACACTGTCCAACGGCATCTGTTCACTCAATCCGCAAGTCGAACGCCTGTGCATGGTTTGTGACATGCAGGTGGACGAGAATGGCGAAGTCACGCGCTCGAAATTCTATCCGGCGCTGATGCGTTCGCATGCACGTCTGACCTATTCCCGCGTCTGGCAGGCGATCGGCGAAAAGGATCGCGACGCGCTGGCCGAATACGCCGACGTGCTGCCGCAGTTGCGCCACCTGCATGCGCTGTACAAGCGGCTGGCCAAGGCGCGCACGCGACGCGGTGCAATCGAGTTCGAGAGCCGCGAAGTGGAGTTCCGCCTTGGTGCCAATGGCGAAGTCGTGCAGATGGGCAGCCACGAGCGCAACGATGCGCACAAGCTGATCGAGGAGTGCATGATCGCGGCCAACGTGGAGGCGGCCAAGTTTCTGCATGGCAAGCGCATTCCCGCTCCCTATCGCGTGCATGCGCCGCCGCCGGCATCCAAGTACGACGATCTGCTCGAGTTCCTTCGCGAGTTCAAGCTCGGCCTGCCGCCGCACGACAAGGTCACGCCGGCTGATTTCTCCGCGCTGCTGAAGAAAGTGCGCAAGCGCGCCGATGCCAGTTTGATCGAATCGGTGTTGTTGCGCTCGCAGAGTCTTGCGGTCTATCAGCCCACCGAGCCAGGTCATTTCGGTCTGGGTCTGGCTTGGTACACGCATTTCACCTCGCCGATCCGGCGTTATCCCGATCTGCTGGTGCATCGGGCAATCCGCTACGCGCTTGCCGGCGGCAAACCCGGTGCCTACGAATACAGTCCGAGTCAGATGGAAAGCCTGTGCGTGCATTGCTCGCACAACGAACGGCGTGCCGACGAAGCCGAGCGCGACGTCGACGAGCGCTACAAGTGCGCGTGGATGGAAAAACACGTGGGCGGCGAGTTCGAAGGCATCGTCGCGGGCGTCGCTTCGTTCGGCCTGTTCGTCGAACTGAATGAGTCGAAGATCAGTGGGCTCGTGCACATCACGCAGTTGCCCAACGACTACTACCACTTTGATGCCACCCGGCGTCTGCTCGAGGGCGAGCGTAGGGGCCTGAGGTTTCGCCTCGGTGATGCGGTACGCGTGCAGGTGCTGCGGGCGAGTCTGGAGGACCGCAAGATTGACTTCCGCCTCGTCTCCGGACGCTGATGCTGCTGCGAGGCCGCTACACTAGCGGCCCGCAACCGCCTGCAGTGCGCACATGAGCCACGACCTGCTGATCGGCATCCACGCCGTGGAGGCCGCCCTTGACCACGATGTCGCCAATCTGGTCGAGATCTACCTCGAGAGCGGCAGCCACAATGCGCGCATCAAGGCACTGGCCGAGCGTGCGCGCGATCTTGGCGTGAAATCGCATGCGCGCGATCGTGCCGCGCTCGACCGCATGACGGGTGGCGCGCGCCACCAGGGTGTGGTTGCCAGTTACAAGGCACCGCCGCCGCTCGCGGAGAGCGCGCTGCCGAACCTGATCGAGCAGGCGGGTCGCGCAGCCCTGCTGCTGGTGCTCGATGGCGTGACCGATCCGCACAATTTCGGTGCCTGCCTGCGCAGTGCCCAGGCCGCCGGCGTCACAGCGGTGATCGTGCCCAAGGACCGTGCGGTCGGAGTCACGCCGACGGTGCGGCGCGCGTCTGCCGGGGCTGCCGACCGCGTGCCGATCGTGAGCGCAACCAATCTGGCGCGCACACTCAAGACACTCAAGGAAGCGGGCGTGTGGCTGGTGGGGCTGGCCGGCGAGGCAACGCAGCCGATCCATGCTATCGACCTGTGCGGCCCGATTGCGCTGGTGCTTGGCGGCGAAGGCGAGGGCATGCGCCGACTCACGCGCGAGGCTTGCGATTTCAGTGCGCGCATCCCGATGCGCGGCGATGTGGAGAGCCTGAATGTGTCGGTATCGACCGGAATCGCCCTGTTCGAAGCCTTGCGTCAGCGAGATGCAGCCGGCGCTTGAGCGCGCCGGGTGTTGCGCTCAGGACGCCAGCACGTCGGGCCCTTCGCCCACGGTCTTTTCGTAACGACCTTTCTCCACGCGTCGGTACTGCGTGTAGCCGTGTTTGGCCAGATGTGCTTCATTCAGGCGATGCGCGCCGCCTTCGACGATTGCCGGTGCGGCGAGCGCGCGGCGCAGCGCGGCACCGCAGGCGGGGCAGGTTTCCAGAGGTGCCTCGCCGGCTGCGTGCAGGCGTTCGAAGCCATAGCAGCACAGCGCGCAGCCCCTGCCTTGTGCCGGAAAGTACTCGTGGATTGCCATCGTCGTCGGCCCTGCGCGCCTGCCGCCCGTGCCTACTTGCGCGAGACGGTGAGTTCGTACGTCGAGGACTCGCCCTTGTCGGCTGCCGACTTGGTGAGGAACACGTGGACGACGTACTCGCCATCGACGGTCGGGCTGATTTTCCAGTGCTTGCGGCCTTCGCCTTCAACCTGCGGCGCAGCCGGGCGATAGATGTAGGCGAAGGTCGTGCCAGGTTTGTCGGTGAGCGTGACTTCGAGGGTTTGGCCGGCCTTCATCGGTACGCTGTAGTCGCGGAAGTGGCCCTTGCCACCCTTGAACGCGCCTTTGGCCTTGGCGCTGCCTTCAGCGGAGAACTTCAGCGTCTCGGGCTTGGCTGCCGCAGCTTTGGCAGGTTCCTTGGTCGGCGGATTCTTCGGCGTCACGGCGAGTGCCGGAGCGAAGGCGAGCAGGGCGGCAAGGCTGGCGGCGGCAGCCGCAACGCGGGGGGCGAGTACAGACATGAGGATCCCGGGCGGGTTGAATGGAGCCGGCATTGTCGCGCGCAGGCTGCGTGAGGTCGAGTGCGGGCTTTCAGGCAGGAATGGGCACGACCTGATCCTCGAAAGCCTTCCAGCGGTTGATGATGTCGCAAAACAGTTCGGCGGTACGCTCGGTGTCGTAGACCGCCGAGTGGGCTTCGCGCGCATCCCAGCGCCGGCCGGCGGCTTCGACCGCACGGCTGAGCACGGTCTGGCCGAAGGCGAGGCCGGCCAGTGAGACCGTGTCGAAACAGCTGAACGGATGGAACGGGCTGCGCTTGTGATCGGTGCGCGCGATCGCCGCGTTGAGGAAGCCGAGGTCGAACGCTGCATTGTGGCCGACGAGGATCGCGCGCTGGCAGCCGGCGGCGCGAATCGCCGCGCGCACCGGTTTGAAAATCAGGTCGAGCGCGACTTTTTCGGGCACGGCGCCGCGCAGCGGGTGTTGCGGGTCGATGCCGTTGACCTCGAGCGAGCGCGGATCGAGCTCGGCGCCGGGAAATGGCTCGACGTGGGTGGAGACGACAGCGTCTGCCCGCAGCCAGCCCTCGCCATCCATGTGAATGGGGATGACGGCAATTTCCAGCAGGGCATGCCGATTGCAGTCGAAGCCGCCGGTTTCGACATCGACGACGACCGGCAGGAATCCGCGGAAGCGATGCGCCATCGTCATGGCGCGCGAGGAAGAACTCATGCGCGCAGGATAGCAAGTCGCCCGGCGGCTGCGGCTGGCACGGCGGCAGGTGGCCGTGTGCAAACATTTCTTGCGCGCCAGGGCGAAGGTCCGCGCGTGGCTTGCGATGCGCCGACTCGGCGGGTAGTGTCGGCGCGCCCGGAATGATTGGCGCCGGAGCGGAGAACGCGCATGTTGTGGAGAAAGGGTCGCGCCAGCGACAACGTGGTGCAGGACACGGGTGGCGGCGGTGGTGGCCGGGGTTTCGGCGGCGGTCGCGGCTTGGGTCTGGGCGGCATCATCCTCGTGGTCATCGTCGGGCTGCTGTTCGGCAAGGATCCCGGGCAGATCCTGCAGATGCTCGGCACGATGGAAGGCGAGCAGGCTGCGCCCACGCAACAGCGAACGAGTGCGCCAGCCGACAATGAGCAAACCTTGTTCGTGAAAACCGTGCTCGGCAGCACCGAGGATGTCTGGGGCCAGATGTTCAAGGCCAGCGGCCAGCAGTATCCGGCGCCGACCCTCGTGCTGTTCAACGGCTCGGTGAGATCGGCCTGCGGCGCGGCGTCGGCGGCGATGGGGCCGTTCTATTGCCCCGGCGATCGCAAGGTCTATCTCGACCTCACCTTCTTCCAGGAGATGCAGACGCGCTTCCATGCAGCCGGAGATTTCGCGCGCGCCTACGTGATCGCGCATGAAGTCGGCCACCATGTGCAGAACATCATCGGCATCATGGATCAGGTCGAACAGGCCGCCCGGAACGGCACGCCGATGCAGGGCGCCGAGGGCCTGTCGGTGCGGCAGGAGCTGCAGGCCGATTGCTTCGCCGGTGTGTGGGCCAATCATTCCCAGCAGCAGCTCAACTGGTTGCAGGCCGGCGACATCGAAGCCGCGCTCAATGCCGCCAACCAGATCGGCGACGACGCGCTGCAGAAGCAGTCACGCGGCTACGTTGTGCCCGACTCGTTCACGCACGGCTCCTCGGCCGAGCGTGTGCGCTGGTTCAAGACCGGCTTCACCGCGGGCAACATCAAGAGCTGCGACACCTTCAGCGCCGCGCAGTTGTAAGCGCGGTTCGATCGGTTTCGTTCAGGGACTTGCGCCCCTGTCGTTGCGAGGCGGCTTGGCGCTGCTGCGCTGGCGCACGAAGATGTGCTTGCCGTTGCCGATCTGGCGCTCTTCGGTTTCGAAGAGTGCGATTGCCTTGACCAATTCGCTGAGCTTGGCGTACCCATAGTTGCGTGGATCGAAATCCGGCGCTTGCTTGTTGACGATTCCACCCAGCGGACCAAGTGCCGCCCAGCCATTGTCATCCGAGCAGGCGCTGAGCGCGTTGCGCAGCAGGTTCATGAGTTGCGTATCGCCGCGCAATTCCTTGTCGGTGCGACGCACGGGCGCTGGAGCGGTTTTTTCGCCACTTTCGATGGCCAGGACTTCGGTGTAGATGAATTTGTCGCACGCGGTCCGGAAAGGTTCGGGCGTCTTCCTTTCGCCAAAGCCATAGACGATAAGGCCCGATTCGCGAATGCGTGCGGCAAGGCGGGTGAAGTCTGAATCGCTCGATACCAGGCAGAAACCATCGAAGCGGCCACCGTAGAGCAGATCCATCGCATCGATGATCATCGCTGAATCGGTGGCATTCTTGCCAACCGTGTAACGGAACTGCTGGATTGGCTGGATCGAGTGGCGCAGGAGGACTTCCTTCCAGCCACCGAGGTTGGGCAGGGTCCAGTCGCCGTAGATCCGCTTCACGTGCGCAGTTCCGTACTTGGCGATTTCCCCGAGCAGACCTTCGATCACACTGGGACTGGCGTTGTCGGCATCAATCAGGACGGCAAGCTTGGTTTGGGTCACTGGCAAGTCTCCAGTTCATTTGCTGCGCACAGGCAATGGCACGTTGCACAGGCTGATCTTTCCGGCCGGCAGCTTGTACCACTCGTCGCTGCGGTTGCGGCGCGACTCGATCAGCGCCGTGAAGGCCGGCGTGTCGGTGCGCAGCAGTTCGATTGGAGTGCGCTCGGCTGCCGGAACATCGGCCTCCAGGCGCACCGATTTGATCGGCAGGCGTTGTTCGGGCTTGTCGTAGAAGCCCATTGCGTCGCTGCCGCGCGGCAGGGCCGAGAGCAGTTCCATGCCCTGCACGACGCGACCGACCAGGGCGATGTTGCGATCAAGGTGGCGGGGCGCCTGACCGATCACCACGTAGAGCTCGGAACCATTGCCGGTCTCCACGCCATTGTCACGGCCGGCGCCGACCATGCCGTAGCAATGCGCAAGCCAGGTCTTGCCGGCCTTGGGGTCGCGTGCAACCGGAAAGCCGTCGCTGAAGCCGACCTCCGGCGCATAGACGTCGCCGTCAGGCAAACGCGTGAACGCGAGCCTGGCATCGATCGCGCGCTCGAATTCGGGCGCAAGCGTCTTGCTGGCCGCAGCGAGCGATCGCGCCTTGGCGGCATCGCCGGCATCGGGATCACCCCACTGGGTGACGAAGTTGTCCTGCACACGCAGGATCGCCAAGCCATCGAAATAGTGGCCGCGCACGAGAGTCTTGATGTTGCTGGCATGCAGCGGCGCATAGCCCGGTGCCAGTTCGATGATGACACGGCCACTGGCGAGGTCGAGATAGAGCGTGCTGGCAGGGTCGGGTTGGCGCCAGTCGGCGGCGGTGGTCGTCTCGAGCACTTGCTGCATCGTGCGCGCCTTGGCCGCTTGCGCGGCCTGGCTCGCGGTGCCAGTGACGGCTGCGGCCGTCAGCAGGATCAAGGGCAGGGCGTGCATGGGCGATCTCCGTGCGGTCGGCAAGCAGCGCCGCAGCGTAGCAGGAGCAATGCGACCCTGCCCGGTCGAGGTACGCGCGTGCTTCAGCGCGCGGCGTGACGGCGGAAAAAGGCACGCACCTCGGGGTAGACCACGTCACGCCAGCGGCGTCCGCTGAAGATGCCGTAATGACCGGCCCCCTGGATTTCCAGATGCTGGCGACGACTGGTCGAGATGCGTGGGCACAGCTCATGTGCGGCGCGGGTCTGGCCTATGCCGGAAATGTCGTCGAGCTCGCCCTCGATCGTGAGCAGGGCGGTGCGGCGAATCGCCTCGGGCGCGACGCGCTCGCCGTTGATGTGCCAGTTGCCACGCGGAAGCGAGAATTCCTGGAACACGGTGCGGATGGTGTCGAGGTAGAACTGCGCCGGCATGTCGAGCACGGCGTTGTATTCATCGTAGAAATGCCGATGCGCCTCGGCATCGTCGAGGTCTCCGCGCAAGAGATTCCGGTAGAAATCCCAGTGCGCGGAAAAATGTCGACTCGGGTTCATCGCCACGAAGCCGGCATGCTGCAGGAAACCCGGATAGACGCGTCGGCCGCTGCCGGGGTAATTCGGCGGTACTGCGAACACCACGTTGGTTTCGAACCACGAGTACGGCTTGCGCGTGGCCAGGTCATTGACTTGGGTTGGCGCCTTGCGTGGATCGATCGGCCCGCCCATGAGGACCAGCGAGCGCGGTGTGGGCTCGCCCGCGCTGGCCATCAGCGACACCGCGGCCAGCACCGGCACGGTCGGCTGGCATACCGACATCACGTGCAACTTGTCTGCGCCCAGATGGGTGATGAAGCGGCGCATCAGGGCGACGTAATCGTCGAGTCCGAACAGGCCGTCGGCCAGCGGCACCATGCGCGCATCGATCCAGTCGGTGATGTAGACATCGTGGTCGCGCAACAAGGTTCGCACGGTGTCGCGCAGCAGGGTTGCGTGATGTCCGGACAGCGGCGCCACCACCAGCACGACGGGATCGGCACGCAACTTCTTGAGCGTTGTCGGATCATCGCTGTAGCGCTTGAAGTGCAGCAGGTGGCAGAACGGCGTTTCCAGCGCGCGTTCCTCGATCACCGCGGCATCGCGATCATGCGCGTGGACCGAGGTGATGCCGAAGGCGGGTTTCTCGTAATCCTTGCCAAGCCGGTAGAACAGTTCGAGTCCGGCACTGATGCGTTCCACGCCCGGCATGCGGCCGGTCCAGTTGTCGGGTGAGGTCAATGCGTTCGCAACGGCCCCAGACCACGCGACCCAGGGATTGAGCAGGGCGCGGTTGATTTCGTGGAAGTGGTAAAGCATCGGCGCAAGGGCCTCTTGTGGCAACGCATCATTCTAGGGCAACGGTGCGCATTGGGCGCAACTGCTGCGCCGAGGGCGCAGTGCCATGACCAAAGCCACACGGTGAACCTGGACATGCATGCGAAAATGAGGGCTTTGCCGACGGCGCGTCGGTGTGAGGAGCCAGCAGATGAATCGGCAGATGAGTGTCCTGGGCATGGTGTTGTCGACGATGACCGGCGCGGCCTGCGCGCAATCGCCCAGGATTCCGGCGCCGATCGATCAGCCATATGCCGGCACGATCCGACTGGATGTCGATGCAACCGATTTGCAGCGGCACATTTTCCGCGTGCACGAGGAAATCCCCGTGACGGCCGGCCCGCTGACCTTGCTTTATCCGCAGTGGCTGCCCGGCAAGCATGCGCCGCGCGGACCGATCTCGAGTCTGGCCGGTCTGGTTGCCAGCGGTGGGGGGCAGCGGATCGAGTGGCAGCGCGATCCATTGGACGTCTACGCATTCCACTTCGACATTCCGCCCGGCGTCGACACGCTCAAGCTCGATTTCCAGTATCTCTCGCCGCAACAGGGCGCACAGGGCCGCGTGGTGATGACGCCCGAGATGCTCAACCTTCAATGGGACTCGGTTGCCCTCTATCCGGCCGGACATGCGGCGCGGGCAATCATCGTCAATCCTGCCGTGAAGTTGCCCGCGGGATGGCAGTTCGCCGGCGCACTCGATGTCGCCGATGGCGAGAAACCCAATCAGGCTGGCGCGGATGGCGTCGCGCGTTTCAAGCCGGTGTCCTTCGAGACGCTGGTCGACTCGCCGCTGTTTGCCGGTCGCCATTTCAAGCGCATCGAGCTGGCGACCAGCAAGCCCGTGCATCTCAACATCGTTGCCGACTCGGCCAAGTCGCTGGAAACCAAGCCCGAGCAGGTCAAGGCCCATGTGCGCATGGTCGAGCAGGCCCGCAAGCTGTTCGGCTCGCAGCACTACGATCACTACGACTTCCTGCTCGCGCTCACCGATCAGCTCGGTGGCATCGGCCTCGAGCACCATCGTTCGAGCGAGAATTCGGGCGATCCCGGCTATTTCACCGAGTGGGACAGGAACGCGCCGGGCCGCGGCCTGCTGCCGCATGAATTCACGCATTCCTGGAATGGCAAGTTCCGCCGCCCGGCAGGTTTGAGCACCGCCAATTTCAGCGTGCCGATGCAGGATGACCTGCTATGGGTCTACGAGGGGCAGACGCAATACTGGGGCTTCGTTCTCGCCGCCCGCTCGGGGTTGTGGAGCGCCGAGCAGGCGCGCGATGCGCTCGCCGGGGTGGTCGCCACCTATTCGGACAACCGTCCGGGATTTGCCTGGCGCAACGTGCAGGACACCACCAACGATCCGACCATCGCCGCGCGGCGCGCCTTGCCCTACCGCAACTGGCAGATGAGCGAGGATTATTACAGCGCGGGTCAGCTGATCTGGCTCGCGGTCGATGCCAAGCTGCGCGAGATCACGCGTGAAAAGCGCTCGCTCGATGACTTCGCGCGCGCGTTCTTCGGCGTCGACGATGGCAGTTGGAAGGTCAGCACCTACGAGTTCGATGACGTGATCGCGGCACTCGACAAGGTGG
This sequence comes from Dokdonella sp., assembly GCF_019634815.1. GTDB lineage: Bacteria > Pseudomonadota > Gammaproteobacteria > Xanthomonadales > Rhodanobacteraceae > Dokdonella_A. Next base: position 106,626 of record NZ_JAHCAP010000003.1, read on the forward strand.
CGCCGCACGATTGGGCGGGCTTTCTGCGCGAACGACTCGATGCCCACCAGGCGCCACTCGATGGTGTTGCCGCCAGCGGCTGGAAGCTTGTGTACACGGACACGCCCAGTGCGTTCCAGAAGGATGCCGAGGCCAAACGCAAGAGCGCCGACTACACGGCCTCGCTCGGCTTTTCGCTGGGCGACGGCGGCGTGGTCACCGACGTGCTCTGGGATGGCCTGGCCTTCAATGCCGGCGTCACTCCGACCAGCACGATCGTCGCGGTCGATGGCCGCGCCTACAAGCCTGACGTGCTCAAGGATGCAGTGACCGCGGCCAAGACCGGCACGGCGCCAATCGAACTGCTGCTCAAGGACGGCGTGCGATATCGCAGCGTTCGCATCGACTATCACGGTGGCCTCAAGTATCCGCGCCTGCAGCGCATTGATGGCGTGCCGGACCGCCTCAGCGCGATTCTGGCGCCGCGCAGGTAAGGCGCGGGAAGGGGCGCATCGATGACGGGCCGACGTGCAGCCGGCGCAACGGGGTTGCAGCGCCCATTGAGTCTGCAGCAGGCGCGCAACCTGCACCTGGCGGCGCAGGCGTTGGCCGCGCCGCCACGCCGGCGCGCGCGCAAGGCCGATGTCGCAGCCGCGATCGCGCGCATGCGCGTCTTGCAGATCGATACCATCCATGTGGTGGCGCGCAGCCCGTATCTGGTGCTGTTCTCGCGCCTTGGCAACTACCGATCGCAGTGGCTTGACGAAACGCTCGCTGAAGGCGCGATCTTCGAATGCTGGGCACACGAGGCCTGTTTCGCACCGATCACCGATCTTGCCTTGCATCGGACCGAAGTCGGTGAGGGCGTGCGGCCGGGACATTGGGCGATCCGCAGCGCGCAGCGCACGCATGCACGACAACCGCAGGCGCTGACGGAACTGCTTGTCCACATCCGCACGCACGGCGCGGTGAAGTCGTCGGATTTTCGGCGTGAGCACGGCAGCGGCGGCGGTTGGTGGGGCTGGAAGGACGAAAAGCGCTGGCTCGAGGCCCTGTTCGCTCGCGGCGAACTCATGATCGCGCGACGCGAGAACTTTCAACGCGTCTACGATTTGCGCGAGCGGGTGCTCGCCAATGCGAGCCGCTCTCACGCTGTTGCCGACGACTTGATGGATCCGCATGCGCGCGAGCGTGCCTTCGTGCTCGGCGCGGTGCGGGCATTGGGAATCAGCCAGGCGCGCTGGATCAACGACTATTTTCGCAGCGGTCGCAGGCTGCGCGATGCGCATCTCGTCGAATTCGTTGAAAGCGGCGACTTGCTGCGCGTCGAAGTGGCCGGTTGGGACGCGCCGGCCTATGTGCATGCCGATCACGCCGCCCTGCTCGTCGCCGCGCGTGCGGGCCGCCTGCGCGCGACGCATACGACCCTGTTGTCGCCTTTCGATCCGGTCGTCTGGGATCGCCAACGCGCCGCGAGCCTGTTTGATTTTGACTACCGGATTGAATGCTACACGCCGGCTTCCAAGCGCCGCCATGGGTATTACGTACTGCCGATCCTGCATCGCGGTCGCTTGGTCGGCCGTATCGATGCCAAGGCGCATCGCGGGGAAGGCCGCTTCGAGATCAAGTCGCTGTCGCTGCAAGAGGGCGTGGTCGCCGATGCCGCATTGGCCGATGCGCTGGCGCGTGCGATCAGCGATTGCGCGGCTTGGCACGCCACGCCGCGGGTCACGCTCGGGCAGCGCGCGCCGAGCGCATTCGCTGCGCTGTTGCGCGCAGCCTTGCGCGCCGCTGATACCCGCTGAGGCGCGGCGCGCGTACCATGCGCCGAGCCGGTCAGGGTCCGGCGGATGGATGCCTTTGCCATGCTCTCAGCCACCGACACGGTCATTCGCCTGCTGCTCGCCGCCGCACTCGGCGCGGTGGTCGGCATCGAGCGCGAACGTCATGAATGGGCGGCCGGCCTGCGCACGCACATGCTGGTGTGCCTGGGCGCGGCGCTGGCGATCATCGTCTCGGCGTTCGGCTTTCGTGACGTACTCGGCACGCCCGCGGTCGTACTCGATCCGTCGCGCATTGCCGCGGGCGTGATCAGCGGCATCGGTTTTCTCGGCGCGGGCACGATCATCTTTCTCGAACGCGAGAACGTCATCCACGGCCTCACCACGGCAGCCGGATTGTGGGTGGTTGCCGCGGTCGGCCTCGCCGTGGGCGCCGGGATGTACCTGGCCGCGGGCGTCGCCACCGCGATCGCCTGGATCACGCTGGCCGCGATCAAACCGCTCGAGCGGCGTTTCCTCGCGCGGCCGGGCAAGGTGCGCATCCTCGCCACGCTCGATGCCGGCGCCGACCTGCATGCAATCCAGGCCGTGCTCGCCGCAGACGGCCAGTTGCCACAGAAGATGACGCTGCGCCGGCTCGACGGTGCCGACGAAGTCGAGCTCCTGCTCACGCGCGGCATCGATGCCGGCCGGCTTGCGCAGTTGTCCGGTGCGCTCCGCGCCTTGCCCGGCCTGCGCACGCTCGAAGTCCATCGCTGACCCCGCATTGCCCTGCGCGCCCACCCTTCGAGCGATGCAGGAGCGATGTAGGAGCGACGGCAGTCGCGACAGGCTTCGCGCCCAACCTCGCAACCACCTTCGCAACTGGCCGGAGCAGGAACGGTGTAGGAGCGACGGCAGTCGCGACAGACTTCGCAACCGGCCGGAGCAGGAGCGATGCAGGAGCGATGTAGAAGCGATGTAGGGGCGATGTAGGAGCGACGGAAGTCGCGACCGGCTTCGCGACCAACCTCGCAACCGCCTTCGCTGTCGGCTTCAGCCGCGATCGCCCGTGCGCGACCTGCGTTCAGGCCGGCCGTGAATTGCGCTGGTCGCCACGAGCGCGGCGGCGCTTGCGCGTGCCGGCCTTGGCTGGCGCGGCGACCTTGGCGGCATGTGCATGGCGCGGGTTGCCACCGCCGGGGCGGCCCTGGCGCGGCTTCTGCGTCGGCCGGGCACTGGCGCCATCGTCGGTGCGAATGGGGCGCGAGGGTTCGAAGCCGGCGATCGGCGCGATCTCGATGTCCTGCTTGAGCAGGCGACGGATATCGCGCAGCAGACCTTCTTCTTCGTGACTCACCAGCGATATCGCCATGCCTTCTGCGCCAGCGCGACCGGTGCGGCCGATGCGGTGCACGTAGTCCTCTGCAACCATTGGCAGATCGTGGTTGATCACCAGCGGCAACTGGTCGATGTCCAGGCCGCGCGCGGCGATGTCGGTGGCGACCAGTACGTGGATCTTGCCGCTCTTGAAATCGGCCAGCGCGCGCGTGCGCTGGTTCTGGCTCTTGTTGCCGTGGATCGCGGCGGCGCGCAGGCCGGCCTTGTCGAGCATCTTGGCGAGTTTGTCGGCGCCATGCTTGGTGCGACCGAACACCAGGGTTTGGCGCGCGTCGTTCTCCAGCAGGTGCAGCAGCAGGTCACGCTTGCGCGCACTGTCGACCGGATGCACGCGATGCGTGACCGTCGCTGCGACGCTGTTGGGCTTGGCGATCTGGATCTCGACCGGCGTGCGCATGAATTCGCTCGCCAATGCCTTGATTTCTGGCGCGAAGGTCGCCGAAAACAGCCAGGTGATGCGGTTCTGCCGCGGCAGATGGCCGAGGATGCGCTTGATCGAGGGCAGGAAGCCCATGTCGAGCATGCGATCGGCTTCATCGAGCACCAGCACCTCGATGCGCGAGAGATCGACCGTGCGCTGCTGGATGTGGTCGATCAGGCGACCCGGCGTGGCGATGAGGATGTCCACGCCGCGACGCAGCGCGTCGATCTGCGGATTGATGCCGACACCACCGAATACCGTGGTCGAACGCGCGCCGAGGTGCTTGCCATAGGCGCGCATGCTGTCCTGGATCTGCGCGGCGAGCTCGCGTGTGGGCGTGAGAATCAGGGCGCGCGGTGCCCTCGCTTGCGTCGGTTGGCGCGCGCTGACATAGAGGCGCTCGAGCAGGGGCAGGGCGAAGGCGGCGGTCTTGCCGGTGCCGGTCTGTGCGCCGGCGAGCAAGTCGCGGCCTTCGAGCGCGGGCGGAATCGCCGCAGCCTGGATCGGCGTGGGTTCGCTGTAGCCCTGTTCGTTGAGCGCGCGCAGCAGGGCGGGCGCAAGGCCGAGGGTCTGGAATGACATGGTGTTGCTCCTTGAGATTGAACACCGCGCGCACGGCAGCGGCCTGCCTGAAGCAGGTCGCGCGATGGGTCGCGGTGGGCCGGTCACGAAGACCGGCGATGTCGCAGCGTTCCCGATGACCGCGCTGCAGACACTGGATGGGCGGATCGCGTCGACCGACATGGCCGCGGATTCCGGATTTGTGGCGACGAAGGCCGAACGGCGTGATGTCGACGGGCTTGCGTGAAACGCTTGCCGGCAGGGACACCCGAGGGAAGATCGCGAAAGCGGCGCTACAAACGCGGCGCATTGTACGGGATTTTCCGAGCGACTGCGCCGACGATCCACGGCGGTTCAGGCGCGCGACAGCAGGGCTCGCCGCTAGAATGTCCGCATGCGTGCATTTGCCCAGCTCCCGGTTCGTCTCTCGACTCGATTCCCGGTCGCCGCTTGCACCACCGCTGCGGGCCCGTTCGCGTGAATCTTGCGGCGCGCGCGGCAAGTGCAATCCCGACAGCGGCGGGCGTGCGTCTGGATGTCTGGCTGTGGGCGGCGCGCTTCTTCAAGACCCGCGCCTTGGCCAAGCAGGCCGCCGACGGCGGCCGGATCGAGGTCAATGGTGCCAGTGGCAAGCCGTCGCGGGCCCTGCACGTGGGAGACCGCCTGCGCATCACGCGCGGCGAGGAGCATTTCGAGATCGAACTGCTCGTGTTGGCCGATCGCCGCGGGCCGGCGAGCGTTGCACAAACGCTTTACCGCGAATCCGCGGAAAGTCTCGCTGCGCGTCAGGCAGTGGCCGAGCAGAGGCGTCTGCAGGGCGGCGCGCCGGCGCATCCTGGCAAGCGACCCGACAAGCGCGCGCGGCGCTTGATTCTCGCGCTCGGTGATCTGGACATGTCCTGAGCGTGGGCGCCACGTGCCGGCGCTTGTGCGGGAAAGGTCCTGCGCCCGCTGCGTCATCAATTCGCCGCTTGCTTGCGGATTCTGCGTGACTGGCGGGCGATCAGGCGCAAGGCGATGCGGTCGGGCATCAATTTGAACAGGGTCTTGATCAGGCGATTGATGCGGCCGTTGACGTGGACCGCCTCACCGCGTTCCACCGCATCGACCCCTTGACGCGCGACCGTCGCGGCATCCATCCACATCCATCGCGGCAGTTTCGACATCATCTGCCGCGAGCCGGTGACGTCGTGGAATTCCGAGTAGGTGAATCCGGGGCACAGCGCGCAGGTGTGGATGCCATCGCCGCGATATTCCAGATGCAGGGTCTGCGAGAGCTTCATCAGATAGGCCTTGGCGCCTGCGTACAGCGATTGTCCAGCCGATCCCGGTACGTGGCCTGCGAGCGAAGCCACGTTGATGATGCGGCCAAGTCCGTGCTCGCGCATCGCCGGCAGCAGCCGATGACACAATTCGGTCGGCGCGCGCATCAGCACTTGCATGAAGTCCGCTTGCGTAGACCACGGCTGGCTCAGGAAATAGCCCGGAACGCCATATCCTGCGTTGTTGACCAGATAGTCGATATGCAACCCGCGACGGGCGATTTCCGCGACCAGCTTGGCTACCGCATCGGGCGCCGCGAGATCACAGGCAATGGTTTCCACGCGCACCGCGTGCGCACGCATCAGTTCATCGGCGAGACTTTGCAGGCGATCCAGGCGTCGTGCGGTCAGCACGAGATTGTGACCGCGCGCAGCCAGTTCACGTGCAAACGCGGCACCGATGCCGGCCGAGGCGCCCGTGATCAGGGCATGGGCTGTCTGTGCATTCATGCGGGGCCTTCTGGATGTGATCAAGATGAGCGGCGTCGTGACGATTGTCCGGGAACTGTGGGCAGGTCAGGCTGACCTTGATGCGTTTGCGCGGGCGATGGGACGCCGGCCGGGCCGGGCGCGATCCCGAATGCGCGATGGGGTGGTGGAGATGCCCTTGCAAATCCGGGTTCCTGCTGCGTCTGTCTGGATTGGAGCTGCTTCATTTGGCGGCGGAGAAGATCGCATCGCCCAACTCCGGCAGGCGTGGCGGTGGAAGCGCCGCAACGAAGCGCTCGAAGTCGGGCAGCAGGAGAAGGTTGGCATAGCCGCTCAAATGATCGCCGTCCGCATACAGTGGCTTTCCATCCATCCAGGCAGCGCAGGTCGTGCCCGGGCACAGGATCGGCAGCGGGTCCCAGACGTAGGTCGATTCCAGGCGGTGGGTGATCGCAGCGAGACTGTCGCGCACTTGAGCGCCGTAGCGCAGCGTTTCATCGCGGGGCACCGTCAGGCCCCTTTGGCAGATCGGATTGCCTGCGTTGAACCAGTCGGCGCAGCGATACGGCGTTGCATGGAGGTTGGGTGTGGGCGAAGTCAAGATGACGCGGACGCCGTGAGCCACGACGGGACCGAGAATGCCGACCAGGGCAGCAGTCGCCCCTTCGCGCGATTGCCGTGCGGCAGGACTGGTCATCATTGACCAGGCGATTGCCTCGTCGCGCAGCGCAAATTGGTCCGTCCACCTGGCCACCCGCAACGACGCCAGCAACAGGATGTCGTTTGGTCGGGCGTCGGCAATGATGTGCTGGATGGATGTCGCGTTGCCTTGCGGGCAAAGGCCGCCCTCTCGTTCGGGCTGCAGGCTAGCAAAGGTGCACGCGAAATTCTGGTGGAACTCAACACTTGCGCCGGTGAGCAGCGCGTAGCGCGACATCATCTTCCAGAGGGCCGTGGCGTGCGAATCCCCCATCACGATGATTCTCGGTGGCGCCGGCTGCGGAGCGGGGCAGCCTTGCCGCGAAAGGGTCATGATCGTGATCGGCTTGACTTGGCCGATCTGCGCGTTTTGCGCAACCAGGACGCAGCCCGGGCGCTCCGGAAGCGTCGAATCCAGATTCGACTGCCAATCGTCCATGTTGTGGGCGACTGTGCTGAGTGAAATGCGTGACTGCGCCGCGTGAATCGCATTGCCGGTCGACCAGCCCAGAATCATCACCAGCAGTCCGCAGGCGACGATGGCGGGTCGCGGCCAGCGCATCAGGAAGGTCGAATAGCGCAACGGGCGTTCGACGAAGCGAGTGGACAATGCAGCCAGCGCAAAGGTGACGCCGATGCCGACCAGCATCTGCAAGGGCGTGTCGATTCCAAGCGTCCAGCGCATCAGCACGAACACCGGCCAATGCCACAGATAGAGCGAGTAGGACGCACGGCCGATCCAGGTCAACGGCTTGGTGCCAAGCATGCGGCTCAGCCAAGTGCCGGTGTTTGCGTGCATGCCCGCGATCAGCGCGACGGTCGCGATGACTGAAAGGAGCGGATGCGGGGCAGGAACCGGGCTGGTGGTGGCCTTGACCAAGGTGTAGGCGAGCAGCAGCGCGCCAAACCATGCGATCGCGCTGCGGGCCCATGCGGGAATGCGGACAACTGCCGCGGCGCACTGGAACAGCAACACGCCGGCGGCAAGCTCCCAAAGACGTGGCGCAATCAAATAGAAGGCCGCGGTCGGATCGTGTCGTGCCAGCTTCGTTGCCCAGAAGTAAGACCCCAACAAGGCTGCCGTGGTGACCGCGGTGGCCGCCAGCCGCCAGCGAGCTCCGCGCGTCCAGACAAAAAACAGCAAGGGAAAGAGCAGATAGAACTGCTCCTCGACACCCAGCGACCAGGTGTGCATGAATGGGTTGTAGTCGATGGTTGCTGAAAAGTACTGCTCGCGGTTGCTCGCAAGAAAGAAGTTGCTGATGCCGAAGAAGGCACGGGCTCCGGTTCTTTCCACGGCTGTCCCGAGCCAAACCGGAGGAACGAACAGCGTCGTCAGCAGCATCGTCGCCAGCAGGCAGACGAGCAGCGCCGGCAGGATGCGCAGCATCCGGCGGGAATAGAAATAGGCAAGAAAATGCCCAAGATGACCACCGTTCCAGTTCGCTACCGAATGACTCACCACGAAACCGGAGATCACGAAAAAGACATCGACGCCCAGGAAACCGCCAGGGAGCCAGGTTTCGCGCAGGTGAAAGGCGATCACTGCAAGAACTGCAATGGCGCGCAAACCGTCGATATGGGCAAAGTGGTGTGTCGGCGCGCCACCGGTCGCCGGGTACGAGGCACAATCCGTTGTGTTTGCCTGCCTCATTGGCACATGTCCTTGAGCTTGAACAGCAGCGCGAGCGCCTCGCGCGGGCTGAGCGCGTCGGGGTCGAGCGCGCGCAACGCGGTCTCCGCGGGTGAGGGTGCGGGTGGCGCGAACAGGCCAAGCTGCGGTGAGTCGCTGACGGCGGGCAGGGCAGCGGTTGCGGGGCCGGCTTCGAGTGCGCGCAAGGTGGCGCGTGCATCCTCGATCACCGGACGCGGCAGACCAGCCAGCGCGGCGACCTGCAGACCGAAGCTGCGATTGGCCGGGCCTTGCTTGACCGCGTGCATGAACACCAGTTGTTCGCCGCGTTCCTGATCGTGGAACTCGACCGCATCCAGATGCACGTTGGCGATGCCCTCGACTTCGCCGGCCAGTTCAGTGAGTTCGAAATAGTGGGTCGCGAACAACGTCCACGCGCGGTTGCGCGTGGCCAGCGCGACCGCGCAGGCGCGCGCGAGCGCGAGGCCGTCATAGGTGCTGGTGCCGCGGCCGACTTCATCCATCAGCACCAGACTCGAAGCCGTGGCGTTGTGCAGGATGTTCGCGGTTTCGCTCATCTCGACCATGAAGGTCGACTGCCCGCGCGCGAGGTCGTCGCCCGCACCGATGCGCGTGAAGATGCGATCGATCGGGCCGATGCTTGCCGAATCGGCGGGCACGAAGCTGCCGATGTGAGCGAGCAGCACGATCAAGGCCGCCTGTCGCATGTAGGTCGATTTGCCGCCCATGTTGGGGCCGGTGATGACCAGCATGCGCCGAGCTTCGTCGAGTTCGAGATCGTTCGGCTCGAACGGCTCCTCGCGCACGCGCTCGACCACCGGATGGCGACCGCGCACGATGTGGATGCCGCCGGCATCGAGCAGTTGCGGGCAGGTCCAGCGCAGTGCCTCGGCGCGCTGCGCGAGCGTGGCGAGAACGTCGAGTTCGGCGATCGCGGCGGCGGCCTGCTGCAAGGCTGCGAGTTGCCCGATCAACAGATCGAGCACGCCCTCGTAGAGCTGACGCTCGCGCATCAGCGCACGCTCGCGTGCCGACAGCACCTTGTCCTCGAAGGTCTTGAGCTCCTCGGTGATGTAGCGCTCGGCGCCCTTGAGCGTCTGCCGTCGCGTGTAGTGCGTGGGCGCCTTGTCGGCCTGCGCCTTGCTGATCTCGATGTAGTAGCCGTGCACGCTGTTGTAGCCGACCTTGAGTGTGGCGATGCCGGTCGCGGCCTTCTCGCGTTCTTCGAGTTCGACGAGGAATTGATCGGCATGCGTCGAGAGCAGGCGCAGTTCATCGAGTTCGGCATCGAAGCCCGCGCGGATCACGCCGCCATCGCGCGCGAGCAGGGGTGGTGATTCGATGATTGCCGCGACCAGTTGCGCGGCGATGTGTGCGTGATCACCGATGCTGGCGATGAGCGCGCGCAGCAGCGCGCTGTCATTTGCAGCGACTGCGAGCTCGCGGTCGGGCGCGGGTGCAGAATCGGCACCGACAACGAGCGCCTGCGTGATCTGCGGCGCGAGCAGCAGGCCATCGCGCAAGGTCGACAGATCGCGTGGCCGCGCCGAGCGCAAGGCCACGCGGGCGAGGATGCGTTCGAGATCGCCGACGCCGCGCAGGACTTCGCGCAACTGCGTCAGCCGCTGTCCTTCGCCGAGCACCGCGATCGCCTGCTGGCGTGCGCGCAATACCGCACGATCGCGCAGGGGGCGATGCAGCCAGCGCCGCAGCAGGCGCGCGCCCATCGGCGTGATGGTGGCATCGAGTACACCAAACAGCGTGAATTCGAGCTTGCCGCTGGCGTGGGTGTCCAGTTCGAGGTTGCGTCGCGTCGCGGCATCGAGCGCGATCGTCTGATTCGCGTTTTCGACCGCGAGACCGCTCAGGTGCGGCAGCGCGGCCTTCTGCGTTTCCTCGACATAGGCGAGCAGGGCGCCGGCCGCGGCGATCGCCGCGGACATGCCTTCGACGCCAAAGCCCGACAGGTCGTGCGTGCGGAAGAAGCGCGCCAGTTCGCGCTGCGCGGTGGCAGTGTCGAAATGCCAGGGCCCGCGCTTGCGCAGGCCGGGCAGGTTGGTGACGAAGCGCGGCCAGGCCACGTCCTCGCCGATGAGGGTTTCGGCCGGCGCGAGCCGCGCGAGTTCCGCATTGAGCGCTTCGGCATCGGCCACTTCACTGAGCACGAAGCGGCCGCTGGCGAGATCGATCCATGCCAGCCCGAAACCCGAACTGCCCGCGGCGATCGCCAGCAACAGGTTGTCGCGACGCTCATCGAGCAAGGCCGCATCGGTGACCGTGCCCGGCGTGACGATGCGCACCACCTTGCGCTCGACCAGTCCCTTGGCCAGCGCCGGATCGCCGATCTGTTCGCAGATCGCCACCGATTCGCCCAGGCGCACGAGCTTGGCCAGATAGCCTTCGGCCGCGTGATACGGCACGCCCGCCATCGGGATCGGCGCGCCCGCCGACTGCCCGCGCTGGGTCAGGGTGATGTCGAGCAGCCGCGCCGCCTTGCGCGCATCCTCGTAGAACAACTCGTAGAAATCGCCCATGCGGAAGAACACCAGCATGTCCTTATGCTCCGCCTTGGCGGCGAAGTACTGGCGCATGAGCGGGGTGTGTTCGGCCGTGTTGATGGCGGCGCCCAGGGCTGCAACGGGGGACTGCGAAGTCTAGCGCAGTCGCCTGCCGCGGCGCGCGCTGCCTGCGCCCGGTCGGTGCACGGCGTGGTGGCTTGGGTCTGACCGGGCCCCGCGCTTGATGCCGGCGCTATCAACCGCTCTCCACGTCTCGGATGCCAGGCGTGCGAACCGCGAGTTGGCGAGCGAACTTCGTGCTTCGACGCCAGGATCACTGTCCGGCGGGGTTTACGGGAGTCCCCTACAGAATTGCTAGCCCGTACTCTGGATGGGGTCAAACTCGAGAGCTACGCCAGATGAAAGCACTTTGTTCTGTAGGGTATTTGCGTCGACTCTGATTTCAGATAGCCATTCATCCATATCCATGCCATCGGGTATGAAGCCTGCTGGTGGTGTGTCCAGGTCGCCGTCCGGGTTTATGCAGCTTGCAATCGCACGATGGGCCAGTTTATTGCGCTTCTTGTTGAACGCCTTGAGTGCGGCGATGAGCTCGTCGTCATTGCTGAGCTTTTCGAACTTGCTTATTAACTGCCCCAGAGAGTCTCCGGCACAGTCTTTGTCGGGAACTCGGTACGGTAGATGGGCGGGCAGGTTTCTTCGTATGGCCGAATGAGCCGCCGCGATGTATAGCCTTAGCTCTTGCTCAAGCAATTGGCACCCGGCAAGGGCGTCCGCAACCTTCATGTAGAAGCTACTGTGTCTCATACGGGCTAGACAGAATGGCTTGATCCAGGCGGCCTGCCGCCGGGGTACCGTGGATTGTGCGCATGGCGCACAGAGCCACACCGTAGGCACAAGGCAACAACGCTCATTCGCGCAGGCAGGCCATGAACAAGCATACCGTGTACGTCGGCTTGGATGTCCACAAGGAATCGATCGAAAGCGCGCTGGCGGTCGCCACCGCGGGCGGCGAGGTTCGCCACTACGGTCACATCGGCGGTGATTTCGCATCGTTCGACCGCGCGCTGCGCCAGTTTGGGCGTGGGCGCTGGTTGATCTTCACCTGCGAAGCCGGTCATATCGCCTGAGCCAGACTCAAAGGCCTTATGGTGGCGAAGCCATATCGTCCATGGGCGTACGTGGCGCTCGGAGCGTCCCTTCGAAGGGCTGCGCGCGACCGGTACCGCGAACGGAGTTGGATTCCAATGGAGTCTCGCCGACAAACCGCGTGGATTACCCCGGCACCAGCCGGAAACTTATCTGATAGCGATAGAACTTGATGTTTGGCACGGCCGCGAGCGCCCAGCGGAGCTTCTGGTCGTTTTCCAGTGCAATGATGGCGCCTTCGATGGACTGTCCGGGTTCGGCCACCTGCTCCTTGATGTATCCCATGTAGCGCAGGATCTGACCCACGACCACGTCGCTCGCGCGACCGCGCTTGAGTTCAACCACCAGTAGGCGCTTGCGATCGTGGCTGACTCCCAGAATGTCGATCGGCCCGGCATCGGTTGCGTATTGCTGGCCGACAGGCTCGCCGTCTTCCTCGAAGATGGCAAAGTCGCGTGCGAGTTCGGTTTGCGCCCAGTTCGCGACCAGGAAAGCTTCGAGGTGCTTTTCCATCGCGAACGCGACCGGGTCTTCGATCACGGGATCGGATGCAATGATCATGGGCGTCGCGTCCACACCCATGAGCCGGCGAATTTCCTCGGCGTAGGTCGAAAGATCGCACACAGTGCCGATGGATCCAGAAGAATTCTGCAGCGCCTCGCTCATGGAAGCCCGTGGAATGGGCCGGTCGAGCCAGCGCACCTTTCGGCGGTGAGGCAGGACTTGGTCCGGTGCATAGGTGTAGTTGCCGATGACTTCGCCGACCCGGTAGTTTCCGCTGCCGTCCGGGCACAGCACCATATCGCCGATCTGGATGCCCTTGCTGATCGTCCAGAGCGCACCGCATGCCAATCCGGCTCCGATTCGGGTCTTGTCGGGGTGGCCAGCGAGGAATATCGGAATGAATTTGGCGTTGAAGTCCCGCCATTGGTCGGGCAGTTTGGTCGTCAAGTCTTGTCCGATATCGAAGTCAGCCCCGATGAACCCGCCCTGGAAACATTCGGCCGCGTGCGCGCTACGGCGCCCCAGCATCACTCGGAAAATCGCACTCATGCGGTTGCCCCTTCTTGCGGAGTAGTCTGCCCGACCCGTGCAGACGCCTGGCACGGGGCAGCTGCAAATTCGTGCGGCCATTTTGCCTGGCCGATTGCAGGGTGTTGCACGGTTGTCTCACTTGGCGAGATCGCGCGCTGCTATCGTCGAGCTTCGGCTGGCGCCCGCAGGCGCGCAAAACGGGACTCGGGGATCGCGTGGCAGCACGAGGCAAGACAGGGGAGCAGGCGGGGGCAAGGTTCGCGGACGAGGCGAACGGCCTCGTCGTGTTCCGCGCAAGCCGGGTCGAGGCCTTGCTCGATCCGCTGGTCGGCCTGTTGCAGGCGGCGCCGCCGCAGCACGTGCTGGCGCCGCACGAGGTGATCGCGGCGCATCCGGGCATGCGACGCTGGCTCGGGCGTGAGCTGGCGCGGCGGGCGGGTCCGCGCGGGATTGCGGCGAACCTGCGCATCGAATTGCCCAGTTCCTGGCTCGATCGACTCGCACGCGAAGTGCTCGGCGAGGAGGCCATCGCGCTGCGACCCTATCGCCGGGAACTGCTGCGCTGGCGCATCCATGCACGGCTGCGCACGCTCGACGATGCGCAGCTTGCGTCATGGCTCGATGGCGACGCGGCCACGCGCGAGCAACGCAGTTTCCAACTGGCCGACCGTCTCGCGCGCTTGTACTCGCAATATCTGGTCTATCGACCCGACTGGCTCGCCGATTGGAGCGCGGGCCGCGTCAAGCCGGCCGAGGCGGGCTTGCTCGCGCCCTTGTGGCGCGAGCTGCGACGCGAGATCGGCGCGCCCCATCGCGGCGAACGCATCGCGCAGTTGCTGGGTGCGCTGGGACGCAGTGATCAGGCGGCACGCGAACCGCTGCATGTGTTCGGGATTGCCCAACTCGCGCCCGCGGAACTTGCGGTGTTCAAGGCGGTGGCGCAGCGGCGCATGGTCGCCCTGTACGTGCCCGATCCGTGTCGCGCGCATTGGGGCGGCTTGCGCACGCCGCTCGCGCAATTGCGCGAGCAGGTCGAGATGGCGCCGGATGCGGCCGATACCGAAGGCCGCTTTCTCGATCAGGGCCATCCCTTGCTTGGCGCATGGGGCCGCATGGGTCAGCACTTCGTGCTCGCGCTCGACGACATCGGTGCGCGCGTGGACTCGCGACATTTCGAGGATGAAGGCGATGCGCGTCCACGCGACCGCCTCGCCGGCGTGCAGGAGAGCATCCGCCGTTTCGATACGGGCTTGATCGGGGAGTACGCGGCAGCGCCGCGCGCCGATGCCTCACTGCGCATCCACGCCTGCCATACGCGCCTGCGCGAGCTGGAGGTGTTGCGCGATGCCTTGCTCGATGCACGCAGTGCGCGCCCCGATCTCAAGCCTTCGCAGATCGTGGTGATGATGCCCGACATCCACGCCTATCTGCCGCTCTTGCCTGCCGTGTTCGGCGCACCCGGTCGCCACGAGGGGCCCTTGCCCTGGCATGCGGCCGATGTCGCGGTGGCAGCTGCGCACCCGCTGTTTGCCTTGCTGCGCCGACTGCTCGACTTGCCGCAGTCGCGCTTGAGCGCGCCGGAGCTGGCCGACCTGCTTGCGGCCGAGCCGGTGGCGCGGCGCTTCGGGCTGGGCGAGTCCGATATCGAGACGATCGAACGCTGGTTGCAGGACAGCCGTGCGGCGTGGGCGCTCGATGGGGCGTTTCGCGCGCGCTTTGAAGTGCCGCCGATTGCCCAGCACACCCATGCCTGGGCGCTCGATCGCATGCTCGCGGGCTATGTGCTCGGACACAGCGACGAAGCTCGCATCGTGCACTTGCGCGAAGGCGATGCGGTGGCGCCGCTGGCCGGCATCGAAGGTCCACAGGCCGAAGCGCTCGGTGCGCTCGATGCGCTCCTGGTCGAATTGCGCGAGTGGTGTGTGGGTGCACAGCGGCGGCGACGCGCGAGCGCCTGGGTCGAATGGCTCGAAGCACGCATCGAAGGCATGCTGCGCATCGATCGCAGTGAGGCGGGCGAGCGCGAGGCCCTTGCGCAGGTGCAGGAAATGCTGCGTACGCTCGGCGCCGAACCCGACGATGCGGGGCTCGATCCCGAACTCGATTTCGCGCTGGTGCGCGACCTTCTGCTGGAACAGCTCGATGGCGTCGCCGAGCGCCAACCTTTCCTGCTTGGCGGGGTGACTTTCTGCGGCATGGTGCCGCAACGCGCGATTCCTTTCGAGCTAGTCGCCGTGCTCGGCCTCGACGATGGCCAGTTTCCGCGCGCGCAGCGTGACCGCACGCTCGATCCGATGGCCAAGCATCCGCGCCTGGGCGACCGCGATGTGCGCAATGACGATCGTTACCTGTTTCTCGAAACCCTGATGTCGGCGCGCTGGCGCCTGCACCTGTCGCACGTGGGCGAGGGCGTCCACGACGGCAAGCCGCGCAATCCCGCGGCGCCGCTCGCCGAATTGATTGCGGCACTCGATGCCGCAGGCAAGGGCGCTGGCGAGCGGCCGTGGTGGGTGCGTCATCCCTTGCAACCCTTCGATCGCCGCTACTTCGATGGCAGCGACGAAGCCTTGTTTTCGTTCAACCGCGCTGGCGCGGCGATGCTCGAAGTCCTGGGCGCGGCAGCCAGTGATGCTGCGCCTTTCGTCGCCCCGCGCGCCCGGCGAGCGACGCCTAGGGCGCCGGAAGCGGATACGCCGATCGCGCTCGCCTCGGTGCTGGCTTACTACCGCAATCCGGCGCAGCAGGTGTTGCGTGAGCGTCTGGGCCTGCGTCTGGATGCGCTCGATGAAGGACGGCTGCGCGAGAGCGAGCCACTCGATGCGCGTTTCGATGCGCTCGATCAGGTCGCGCGCTCGCGCTTCCTCGAACTTGCGAGCGCGGGGCAGCAGGAGATAGAGGTCGAGCCGCCCGCGGATTTGCGTCTGCGCGGCCTGCTGCCGCCGGGGCGCGGCGGTGAGTCGGCCTGGGCGAGCGAGCGCGAGAAGATTCGGGATCTGCTGGCGCTGTCCGCGGGCCATCCGCTGTTTGCCGGTGGCCTGCCCACGGCGAAGTCGGTGCCGATCGATCGTCGCATCCAGATGCGCCAGGGCCGCGGTGCCTGGCTGCTCGGCGGCGAGCTGGCTCAGGTCTACCTCAAGGGCAAGACGCACTGGTTGCTCGAAGTGCAGCCAGGCAAAGCCCGCGGCGGCGGGATCACCGGACGCGCGGAAGCGGACGTGGATTTTCGCGTCCGCATCGATCTGTTCCTGCGTTGGAGCCTGTTGCGCTTGCAGCTTGCCGACGGACGTGCGCCGCTGCGTGTCGCGCTTCTGCTCGGTGGCGAGCGTGAGGGTTTCGAAGCAGGCTTCAACGCCTGGGACGATCGTTTCACGGGCGCCAAGCTCGCTGAGCGCAAGACGCTGCGTGCCGATCTCGAGCGCCGCATCGATGGCCTGCTCACCTTCTGCAACGCCGCGCTCGAAACGCCGCTCTGGTATTTCCCGCGCACTTCCTGGGCCGCGCGCGCGGGCGACATGGAAGCGGCGCGCCAGGTGTGGATCGGCGGTGAGTACAGCCTGGGTGAACGCGACTACGCCCCCGGTTACGCACGCCTGCTGGCGGGTGATCGTGAATTCGACGAGGGCGCCGACTGGCGCGAACTGCAGGCCCATGCGCAACACCTTGAAAGCTTGATCTCGCTCGCGGACGAGGGAGAAGGCGCATGAGTGGCAAGGCGCTGAAGCCTGCAATTGCGGCCTCATGGGCGCAGCTGACGCTCGCGCCCGCTGGTCGCAGTCTGGTCGAGGCCAGCGCGGGCACCGGCAAGACCTGGACGATCGCGATGCTGTATCTGCGCATCCTGCTCGAACAGGAGTTCACGCCGCAGCAGATCATCGTCACCACCTTCACCAACGCGGCGGCGCAGGAATTGGGTGGACGCATTCGTGCTCGCATCGAGTGGGCCTTGCAGTGTGCCAATGCGCTGCTCGCAGGCGATGGCAAGGCGAATGCGGCCGCACGGGACGAGGATGCCGGGCGCACGCCTGATCAGGTTTGGCTCGATGGGCGTTGGCGGCGCGCCCAGGGCGTCATCGACAAGACCCGCGTGCGCGCCGACCGCAATCGCCTGCGAATCGCCTTGGCCGAACTCGATCTTGCGCCGATCGGCACCCTGCACTCCGTGTGCCGGCGCATCCTCAATGAGTTTCCGCTCGAGTGCGGCGTTGGTTTCGGCATCAGGGAAATGGTCGATGGCGCGGCCTTGCGCGGGGTTCTGTTCGACGACCTCTGGCGACATCTCGAACAATCGACGGGTGATCTGGATGACGAAGATGCTGCGGCATGGGCCAAAGGGCGCAAGCGCCTCAACAGCCACCTGAAACTGTTGCTCGCGCCCGGCGTGAAGATCGAGGCGCCTTCGGAGCAGCGAATCGCCAAGCTGATGGATGCGGGCAATGCGCAGCGGATCCGTGCTTGGGTCGGCAGCGCGCCTTGGCAGCGAAGCAATGCCGCGCTCGCTTCGCGCTTGCGTGAGCTTGCAGACTTCATCGAAGCCAAGGGGATTGACGTCGAGCCAGCAGGCAAACTCGGCAAGGAATTGGCCAGGCTCATTGCCGAGCCGCTCGACAAGTTCCTCAAGCCTGATGATTCGGCGGAGGCAAGTTGGCCAGCGATCCGCGACATCGCCAGCGAAGCGGCCCGGCTGTTGCCTTGCATCGCCGACCTGCCGTTCCTGCGTGCTCTGACGCGCTATCAGGCCAAGCTGGGCGAGCGCTTGCGCGCGCAACTCGCACGCAACGCGCAACTCAGTTTCGACGAGGTGATTGCGCGCGTGCATGAGGCACTGCAGGGCGCGGACAGCGTTCTCGCCCAGCGGCTGTGCCAACGTTGGCCGGTGGCTCTGGTCGACGAGTTCCAGGATACCGATGGCCTGCAGTACGGCATCCTCGATCGCATCTACCGCGCGAGCGAACGCAAGCTGCGCGGGCACCTGCTGATGATCGGCGATCCCAAACAGGCGATCTATCGCTTCCGTGGCGGCGACATCGATGCCTATCTCGACGCTGGAAAGAGCGCCACAGAAATCCTCAAGCTCACGGTCAATTTCCGCTCGTCGCAGGCCTTGGTCGGCGCGCTCAATGCATGGTACGCGGCGTCGGGTGAGGTACTCAGCAGCAACGATCAACATGGAATCCGTTACGAGACGGTCAGCGCCCACGGGCTCGATGCGCGCTACACGATCGCCGGCAAGGACTGCCGCACACCGTTGCACCTGCACGTCCTGCCGCTTGCGGACACGCCCGAGAGCCAGGACGAACGCCGCGCGCTCGCGCTCGCGGCCTGCGCCGCGCAGATCGTCGAGCTGCTCTCGGGGCGACACCGGATTGGCGCGGCGCTCGTGCAGCCGGGCGATATCGCCGTGCTGCTGCCGCGGCATGCCGATATCGTCGCGCTGCGCACGCTGCTTGCGCAGTGCAAGGTGCCGTGTGTGTCGTCGGGACGCGAGGACGTGTTCGCATCGCCGTGGGTGACTGAACTGCGCGTGGTTCTCTACGCCTTGCTGCATCCGCGCGATGAAGGCGTGCTGCGGGCGGCGCTGGCGACGCGCTTGTGGGGCCTGGACTGGCAAGGTCTGCGCGCACTCGCCACGGATGATGCGGCCTGGCAACGCGAAGTCGCGCGCGCGCACGAGCTCGATGCGATGTGGCAGAAGCAGGGCGTGCTCGCGGTGGTGCTTGCCCTGATCGGGCGCGCAGGTGCGCGGCTGTGCGCCGCGAGCGAGCGCGAGCGGGCCTTGACCGATCTGCGTCAATTGGGCGAGCTGCTGCAGATGCAGGCGCACGAGTTGCATGGGCGCGACCTGTTGCTGGAATGGCTCGCCGATCAGTCCGCGGGTGATGCGGTCGGGGAGGAAGCCGCAGGCGAGCGGCAATTGCGCATCGAATCCGACGCGGCACGCGTGCAGCTCATGACCCTGCATGCGAGCAAGGGACTGGAGTTCAACGTGGTGATGCTGCCGCTGCAGTGGGCAAACATCGCGCGCGGGAGTGAGATCCCCGTGCTGCATGAGCAAGGCGGGCAGGGACGGGTCATGCGTTTCGATGCCGAAGCGGCGGCGCAACAGGCGCAACAGGATCAGGAGGAACGCCATCGACTGCTCTACGTTGCGCTCACGCGCGCGCGCCATGCCGTGCATGTCTACGCGCTGCCGCCGGCGCGGTCGGCGCGGAAGGGCGGGAAGTTCGCCCTCGCGGATCCGCAGCGTGCGCCGCTGGATGCGCAGCTTGAGCGGGTGCTGAGCGCGGGCAAGGCGCCCAAGCTCACGGGTGTCGATTGGGACGATGACGCGTGGCCGATCGAACTGCGCGGATGGACGCGCGCGGTCGAGGCATCGCCGATAGTGTCTGCGTTACGACTCGAGCCGGCGGGCGTGCCATTGGAGTATCGCTGGAGCTTTTCGGCGCTCGCGCGCGCAGGTGCGGCTTGGGCGGGCGAGGAACGTGCAGCCAGCGATGAGTTCGAAACAATGGCGGACAGCGATGTGGATGATTCCGCTGACGGCGAAGGCGGTGAAGTCGAACATCCCGACCTGGCCTGGCTCGCGCCGATCGCGGGCACCGATTTCGGCAATGCCGTGCATGCGATTTTCGAGCACCGCCGCATCGGCCAGCCCTTGAGCGAGCAGCAGACGCTGGTGCGTCAATGCCTGCGCGATGCGCGTGTGGACTTGCATGATCGCGCGCCCGACGAGGTGGTCAGGCACTTGGTGACGCGCCTGCAGGGCAGTCTCGATGCCGCGTTGTTGCCGGGCATCGATGACACGCTCACGCTCGCCGCGCTGCCGGCACAGGCGCTGCGGGCCGAGATGGAGTTCGATTTCCGCCTCGATGCCGTCTCGCTGCGGCGCCTGCATGAAGTCTGCGATTTCGTGCCCGGCGGTTCGCAGCACGACCTCAATGGCCTGATGAACGGCAAGATCGACCTGGTGTTCGAACATCGCGGGCGCTTCCACGTGCTCGACTACAAGACCAACCGCGCCGGCGATGGACGCTTGCTTTCGGGTTATGCGCCGCAGCGGATCGAAGCGATCATGGCCCAGCACCACTATCCGTTCCAGGCGCTGCTGTACACGCTCGCGCTCGAACGCTACCTGCGTCAGCGGCTGCACGAGTACCAGCGTGCGCGGCATCTGGGCCACACGATTTATCTGTTCGTGCGCGCGGCCGGTCTTGCGCCGCAAGCGGGCATCTGGGCGCGGCGATTCGATGATCGCCTGCTCGATGCGGTCGATGCGGTATTCGCCGGGGCTTGGCTTGAGGGGCAACCGGCATGAACGCGATGGGCTTTCAGCGCAGCGAAGGCGAGCGCGCGGTGGCGAGCTGGCGCCCGCTCGATCAGGCGGTGTATCGCTGGGTGCTCGCGCATGGAGGCGATGCCTTGCTCGCACGCTGCGCAGCATGGGCGAGCCTGGCCGATGGCGAGGGCGATACTGCGCTGCGTCTTGATGTCGCTCGGCGAGACAGGGTTGCGCTGTCGGCTGCCGAGCTTGCGCAGTTGCGTGCTTCGCCCTTGGTCGCCAGCCGCGTCGGCGAGGGCCAGCGACCGTTCGTGCTCGATGCGTGCGGCCGCTTCTATCTGTGGCGCAACCATGCCAACGAAGTCGGGGTCGCCGCGCAGGTATTGGCGCGACGCGCGGCGTCGACTGCTGCCGAGGCGGACCTGCAGGCGTCGATCGACGCATTGTTCCATGGCCAGCGCGATGAGGCTGTCGCACTGCAGCGCGCGGCGGTCGGCAGCGTGGCCGGCAAGTCGCTGTTCGTGCTCACCGGTGGGCCGGGCACCGGCAAGACCACCACCGTGCTGCGCATGCTGCTGATGTTGCAGATGCAGGCCACGCAAGCACTGACCATCCAGATTGCGGCGCCGACCGGCAAGGCCGCGCGACGGCTCGCCGAGGCCTTGCGCATCGGCAAGCAGGATCTGCGCGAACACGCGCCGGCGCGTCTTTCGGGTGCGTGGCAAGTCTGGTTCGATCGCATCGCCGAGGAACGCGCGACCACCCTGCATCGCCTGCTCGGCTATCAGCCCTGGCGCAATGCCTTTGCGCGGAGCGAGCATGCGCCGCTGGCGGCTGATGTGGTGGTCGTCGATGAAGCCTCGATGGTCGATCTGGCCATGCTGCGGCACCTGCTTGGCGCGCTGCGCCCGAGCGCGAGTCTGATTCTCGTCGGCGACGCCGATCAGTTGTCATCGGTGGCGACCGGCTCGGTGCTCGCCGATCTCGTGGCTGCTTGCGAGGCGAAGCCGCGCGGCGATCTGGTCCGCCTCACCCACAGTTTTCGCGCCGAGCGCGAACTGGTGGCCGTGAACGAAGCGGTGCGCGTGGGCGATCCCGCGCGCCTCACGAGTGCGCTCGCCGATTCGGCAGGCAAGGCGCGCTGGCGCTGTGTGGATGACGAGACGAAGCTGCGTGCGAGCTTGCAGCGCTGGAGTGATGCGCTCGCGCTGCAGTTGCGACCACCGGCACTCGCCGATGCGCAGGATCTCGCCGGCGCGCGCAGCGCACTCGCTGCGCTCGCGGGTCGGCAGTTGCTCTGCGCGCTGCGCGAAACCGCCTTCGGTACGGTCGCGGTCAATGCGCGGATCGAAGCCTCGTTGCGCAAGGCTTGGCATGTTGCGAGCGAAGGACCGTGGTTTGCGGGGCGCGCGGTGATCATCACGCGCAATGATGCAGGTACTGGCTTGGCCAATGGCGACGTCGGGATGTGTCTGGCCGACCGCGCCGGGAACCTGCGCGTCTGGTTCGATGGCAATGGCCAAGCCGAAGCGGCGGGGCCGCGCAGCTTCCTGCCGCAGTCGCTGCCCGCGCACGAGAGTGCGTTTGCGCTCACGATCCACAAGAGTCAGGGCTCGGAATACGCCCAGGTTGCGGTCCTGCTGCCGCCCGACGCGACGCACCGCATCCTCTCGCGGCAACTGCTCTACACCGCGATGTCGCGCGCGCGGCAGTCGCTGGAGATCTGGAGCACCAGCGCGGTGCTGGAAGCCGCGGTGCGCACCGAAGCGCAGCGCAGCGGCGGGCTGTTCGATCGGCTGAATCGGGATCCGCCGGACGCGCCTTGCGGCGTGGCCGACGGGGAAGCTGCCAGCTGATCGGCATCAAGCGTTCAGCATTCAGCGCGAGGTCTTGCGGCGAATGCGGCAACGTCGATTGTTCCTTGCCTGCCTCCCTTCGGGTCATGCCCTCACCGAAGGGAGAGGGCGTTCAAGACCTGCCTCAGCCGCCCGCAGGCGTCTTGCGATAGCGCTCGAACCAGGCAAGGATCGCTGCGGCCTTGGCGGCTGACTGCGAGGGCCGCTCGGCGAGGCCGCCGTGGTTGGCGCCGGGCACCTTGATCAAGGCGGTCGGTATTCCGCGCAGTTGCAGGGCTTCGTAGTACTGCTCCGATTCGCTGTCGGGCGTGCGGTGGTCCTCGCTGCCGACGATCACGAGTGTCGGCGTCTTGACGTTGCCGACCAGGGACAGCGGCGAGTGGGACCAATAGCTGTTGATGTCTTCCCACGGGAACTTGCCAAACCAGTAACGCGCGAAGTAGGGCGTCATGTCGGCGGTGAGCACGAAGCTGGTCCAGTTGATCACGGGCTTCTGCGAGGCCGCGGCGCGGAACCGATCGGTCTTGCCGACGATCCAGGCCGTGAGCACGCCGCCGCCCGACCCGCCGGTGACGAACAGTTCATCCTTGTCGACGAAACCCTTGGCGATCGCCGCGTCGACCGCGCTCATGAGGTCGTCGTAGTCGTGGCTCGGGTAATCCTTGTCGATCTTGTTGGCGAAGCTCTCGCCATAACCGGTCGAGCCGCGCGGATTGGCATAGACGACGACGTAGCCGGCTGCGGCGTAGAGCTGGTAGTCGGTGGCGAACGAAGGACCGTAGGCGGCGAACGGGCCGCCGTGGATTTCGAGGATCAAGGGGTATTTCTTCGTCGCATCGAAGTCGGGCGGCGTGACGATCCAGGCATCAATCGGCAGACCGTCGAAGGCGGTCACGGCGAGCTTTTCCGTCTTGCCGAGGGCTTTGGTCGAGAGCAGGGTCTGGTTGAGATGGGTGAGCTGGCGCGTCTTGCCGTTACGCGCGATCCAGACATCGGCCGGATGCAGGGCATCGCCCCCTGTGTAGGCGATCGTGCCGTCACGCGCGAGGCTGAATTCGCCGCCGCTGTAGGGGCGGTCGAGTTCGCTGCCGACGAGGTTGTCGGCGACTGTACCGAGCTTGCCGTCGAGGCCGATGCGCGCCACGCGCATGCCGCCGCCTTCGCCGTAGCCCACATAGAGCGCGCGGCCATCGGCGCTCCACGTCGGCGATTCGACGTTGCGGTCGAGTTTGGCGGTGAGCACACGCGGATCGCTGCCATCGCGCTTCATGACCGACAATTCGAGGTTCTGATAGCTGCGGAAATGATCATCGAAGCCGACGTAGGCGATGAGCGTGCCATCGGGCGAGACCACCGGGCCGTTGTCGGGTCCGTTGCGTCGCGTGAGCGTGCGTACTGCGTGGGTGTCGAGCGAGACCTCGTGAATCTCGCTGTTGACCATGTCGCGTTGCCAGTCTGGCGTGAGGTTGGCGCTGAACAGCAGGGCGCGGCCGTCATGCGACCACGCCAGTGATCCGCCGGCATTGTGCGCGCCGAAGGTGAGCTGCACTGGCGCCCCGCCATCGGCGGCGACCCAGAAGATCTGCCGGTAGCCGGGTTTGGAATAGCCGCCTTCGTCGGTGCGGTAGACCACCTTGTCGATGACCTGCAAGGGTTCGGCCCAGTGTGCGCCGTCCGGTTTGGTCGGCGCCTTGCCCAGTTGCGGGCCTTCGTCGGGCACGAACATCGAAAACGCGATGCGGCTGCCATCGGGCGACCAACTGATTCCGGACGGCGTGTTCGGCAGGCTGGTGATGCGCGCGGTTGCGCCGGTCTTCATCCAGCGCACGAACAGCTGCGCGCCGGCCTTGTCTTCGGCATTGGACAGATAGGCGATGCGGCTGCCATCGGGGGACCAGCGCGGCTGGCTGTGCGAGCCCGCGCCTGCTGCCAGCGGCATCTGCGCGCCGCTGGCGACATCGATCGTCCACAGACTGCTGCGCGCGCGATCGGTCATGATGTCGTTGCTGCGCCGCACGTAGACGACGCTCTTGCCGTCGGGGGAAATCCGCGGATCGCTGGCCGCCTCGAGATTGAACAGATCGGCGCCGGTAAGCACGCGCGAGGCCTGCTGCGCGGGCGCAGCCAAGGCCGGGCCTGCGAGCAAGGCGGCAAGCAGGACGAGATGAAAGCGGTTCTTCATGGCAGGATTCCCCGGCGGCGGATGCACGCGTTGCGCTGCCGACGATAGCGCGATCGTGCGCGCGTGGCCTGCGCCGGAAGTCGTGGTCGCCGCGGCCCGGCCGTTGCGGCCGGAACCTGCCGACGTGCCAACGCCGGCAGCCGGATGTGGACGGGGTTTCAGGCGTGACGCTGCACGATGCCGCGTTCGAACAGGGCATCGACAATGCGGCTGGCCGCCTGTTCGGGGGTCTGCCGGGTGGTGTCGATGTGCAGTTCGGGTGTGGCCGGCGCCTCGTAGGGCGAATCGATGCCGGTGAAATTGCTCAGTTCGCCTCGCCGGGCCTTGCGGTACAGGCCCTTGGGATCGCGCGCCTCGACCACCGCCAATGGCGTGTCGACGAAGACCTCGAGGAATTCCTCGCTGCCGACCATGCTGCGCGCGAGGGCACGCTCGGAGCGGAACGGCGAGATGAAGGCGGTGAGCACGACCAGACCGGCATCGACCATGAGGCGCGCGACTTCGCCGACGCGGCGGATGTTCTCGACGCGATCGGCATCGGTGAAGCCCAGGTCCTTGCTCAAGCCGTGGCGGATGTTGTCGCCATCGAGCAGGTAGGTGCGCACACCGAGGGCATGCAACTGGCGTTCGACGATGTTGGCGATCGTCGACTTGCCGCTGCCGGAAAGACCCGTCAGCCACAGCACGCAGGGGCGGTGGCCGTTCTGGCGCACGCGCGCCTGCTTGTCGACGTCGACCGCCTGCCAGTGGATGTTCTGCGAGCGGCGCAGGGCGAAGTGGATGAGGCCGGCGCCGACCGTCTGGTTGCTGTAGCGATCGATGACGATGAAGCTGCCCATGTCGCGGTTGTCGGCATAGGCATCGAAGGGCACGGCGCGATCGAGCGAGACATTGACGACGCCGATCCCGTTGAGCTCGAGCGTGCGCGCGGCGAGCTTGTCGAAGCTGTTGACGTCGATCGCGTACTTGGGTTGGCTGAACGAGGCGCCGACGGTGGCGGCGCCGAGCTTGAGCAGATACGACCGGCCTGGCAGCATCGCCGCATCGTCCATCCACACCAGCGTGGTTTCGAATTGGTCGGCGACACTGGCCGGCTCGGCGGCGGCGCAGATCACGTCGCCACGACTGGCGTCGACTTCGTCCTCGAGCGTGAGCATCACCGAATCGCCCCGCGTCGCCTCGGCGAGGTCTCCCGCGTAGCCGACGATGCGCGCGATGCGCGTCTGCCGGCCCGAAGGCAGGATGCGAACCGCATCGCCGGGGCGCACGCTGCCGCCGAGGATGCGGCCGGCATAGCCGCGGAAATCCAGATCCGGTCGGC
The DNA here is from genome assembly GCF_019634815.1 of Dokdonella sp. GTDB lineage: Bacteria > Pseudomonadota > Gammaproteobacteria > Xanthomonadales > Rhodanobacteraceae > Dokdonella_A. Next base: position 132,190 of record NZ_JAHCAP010000003.1, read on the forward strand.
ACACCCACTGCACCGGCAGGCGCAGTGGGCCGCTGGCATCGGCGGTGGAAATTTCGATCGACTCCAGATGTTCGAGCAGGCTCGGCCCCGCATGCCAGGGTGTGTGCTGGCTGCGCTGGGCGATGTTGTCGCCATGCAGGGCGCTGAGCGGAATCGCGACGATGTGCTCGAAGTCCAGGCGCTGGGCGAACTCGCGGTAGTCGCGCTCGATCTCCTCGAAACGCTCGCGTGACCAGTCGACGAGGTCGAGTTTGTTGACCGCGAGCACGACCTGTTTGATGCCCAGCAAGGACACCAGATGACTGTGGCGGCGTGTCTGCGTGAGCACGCCCTTGCGTGCATCGATGAGGATGACCGCGAGGTCCGCGGTGGATGCGCCGGTGGCCATGTTGCGCGTGTACTGCTCGTGGCCGGGGGTGTCGGCGACGATGAACTTGCGTCGCGGCGTGGCGAAAAAGCGGTAGGCGACGTCGATGGTGATGCCTTGTTCGCGCTCGGCCGACAGGCCATCGACGAGCAGGGCGAAATCGAGCTGGTCGCCCTGGGTGCCGAAACGACGTGACTCGTCGGCGAGCGCGCTGAGCTGATCGTCGGGCAGGGCATGGGCCGCGTGCAGCAGGCGCCCGATCAGGGTGCTCTTGCCGTCATCGACACTGCCACAGGTGATGAAGCGCAGCAGATCGCTGGATTGGGTGCTGGCGGTTTGCGTGCTCATCAGAAATAACCTTCCGCCTTCTTCCGTTCCATCGAGCTGCCGCCATCGCGATCGATGATGCGGCCCTGGCGTTCGCTGGTGTGTGCGTGTTCCATTTCGGTGATGATCGCGTCGAGCGTGTCGGCATCGGACTCGATCGCGCCGGTGAGCGGATAGCAACCGAGCGTGCGAAAGCGCACGCGACGTTGCTGCACCTGTTCGCCCTTGTGCAGCGGCAAGCGCGCGTCGTCGACCATGATCAGCGCGCCGTCGCGCTCGACTACCGGGCGCGTGGCGGCAAAATACAAGGGCACGACTTCGATGTTCTCGGCGCGGATGTACTGCCACACGTCGAGTTCGGTCCAGTTCGACAGCGGAAACACGCGGATGCTCTCGCCGGGGTTCTTGCGCGCGTTGTACAGGCGCCACAGCTCGGGGCGCTGGTTCTTCGGGTCCCAGCCATGCTGTGCGTTGCGGAAAGAGAACACGCGTTCTTTCGCGCGCGACTTTTCCTCGTCACGCCGCGCACCGCCGAAGGCGAGATCGAAGCGGTAATGATCGAGCGCGAGCTTGAGCCCCTGCGTTTTCCACAGATCGGTGTGACGCGCCGAACCGTGCTCGATCGGGTTGATGCCCAGACGCTCGGCTTCGGGATTGCGGAACACGATCAGCTCGAAGCAGCCTTCACGCGCCAAGCGGTCGCGCATCTCGTACATCGCGCGGAATTTCCAGGTGGTGTCGACATGCAGCAGCGGAAACGGCAGGCGTGCCGGGTGGAAGGCCTTGCGCGCGAGATGCAGCAGGACCGAGCTGTCCTTGCCGATCGAGTAGAGCATGACCGGGCGTTCTGACTCGGCAACTGCCTCGCGGAAAATGTCGATGCTCTCGGCTTCGAGGCGTCGCAGGTGACTGAATGACATGAGCGTGGCGGCGGCAAAAAATGCAGTGTAAGGCGCACGCCGTCTCGCGGCCATGACGCGAAGGCATGGCCTAATGCCGGCAGGCGTCGGTGCGCGGCAGGCAGTCGTTTGCGAAATCGGCGCAATCGCTGCGCGATCGACGGCGCAATCGATCCTTGCCGCGAGCGCTCAAGGAGCCGGACGCAGGGCCAGTACCGCGTTGAGGCCACCGAAGGCCAGTGAATTGCTCAAGGCGGCGCGAACCGGGCGTTCACGTGCGGCATTGGGCACGTAGTCGAGATCGCACTCGGGGTCGGGATCGATGAAGTTCATCGTCGGCGGCACCACGCCATCGCGCAGGGCGCCGATCGTCGCCACGAGTTCGATCGCGCCGGCAGCGCCGAGGGCATGCCCGTGCATCGACTTGGTCGAGCTGACCATGAGCTGGTCGGCATGGGCGCCGAATACCTGGCGAATCGCCTTGGTCTCGGTCGGATCGTTGGCCGGCGTGGCGGTGCCATGCGCGTTGATGTAGTCGATGTCCTCAGGCGCGAGCCTGGCGTCGGCGAGCGCGCGCGTGATCGCGCGCGCAGCGCCAACCTGCGAGGGAAACACGATGTCGCTGGCGTCGGCGGACATGCCGGCGCCAGCCAATTCGGCGAGGATGGTTGCGCCACGCCGTTGTGCGCTTTCGAGCGTTTCCAGCACGAATACGCCGGCGCCCTCGCCCAGAACCATCCCGCGGCGCTGCTTGCTGAATGGCCGACAGGTGTCGTCGGCCATCACCCGCATCGCTTCCCAGGCACGCACCACGCCGCGCGTGATGCAGGCTTCGCTGCCGCCGGCGACTGCAGCACCGACCATGCCGCTGCGAACCATCGCAAAGGCCTGCGCTAGCGCGTGATTGGCCGACGCGCAGGCGCTCGAGGTCGCGAAGGCCGGGCCGTTGAGGCCGTGCTCGATGCAGATGTGGCTGGTGGCCGCGTTGGTGATCAGGCGCACGATCGTGAGCGGATGCAGGCGCGGGTTGTTGTCGCCGTACAGGCGGCGCGAAGCTTCATCATGGGTTTGCTCGCCACCTACGCCGGTACCGATGATGACGGCGGTGTCTTCACCCAGGCCATCGGCTGCGAAATCGATGCCCGCTTGCTTGATCGCTTCGCGGGCGGCGACCAGCGCAAACTGGGTGAAGCGGTCGTATTGAACCAGCTTCTTGTCATCGAAATGTGCTGCCGGATCGAAGCCGCGGACTTCGGCGGCAATGCCGTAGCGCAGGCCCTCGCGTGGAAAGCTTTCGAGCGGTCCGATCGCCACGCGGCCTTCGCGCAGCGCGCTCCAGGTGTCGGTGGCGTTGAGGCCAAGCGGCGTGACCGCGCCGATGCCGGTGATGACGACGCGATGCAGGGGACGCACGGTTCAGGCAGCCGGTGCGTCTTTGGCGGCGACGAGCTTCTCGACGGCCTCGACCAGTTGACTTAGCGATCCGGTATCAAGGGTCGGGTCGTGGTCGGGCATGTTGATCTTGAAGTGGTCTTCGATCTCGAAAATGATCTGCACCACATCGAGCGACTGGATTTCCAGGTCCTTGAGCGTGGCCTGCGGGGTGATTCGCCCCCGATCGATATTGGCTTCCTTGGCAATGATGTCGAACACGGTGTCCTGGACGCTGGCCATCAAGTGTCTCCGCAAGCTGGGGTAGGGCGGACTGGCCGCGCATCAAGTGTCGAATGATCGCCGTCTGCCGCTCGTTGTTCAAGCTGTGCGGGCGCGGTGCGCAGCTTGACGCGATGGCTCGATGCGTTCCCTGCGTGGCGCCGCGCGGGCATACTGCGCGTCCTTGCAAGCATCTGCGCCCCCATGCCCGCGACCGTCGTCCTGCTCTGGCTTGCCAACATAGTTCTTGACACTTTCGGGCAGCTTTCCTTCAAGGCTGCGGCTGCGGCGCCGGCTCTGGGTGCTGGACTGGAGCGTTGGAAGGCGATGGCGCGGCGACCGTGGATCTGGATCGGCATCGTCTGCTATGTCGGCGAATTCCTGGTCTGGCTCGCCTTCCTCTCGCTGGTGCCCTTGTCGGAAGGCGTGTTGCTGGGCTCGATCAACATCGTTGCGGTGATGATTGCCGGGCGGATCTTCTTTGCCGAGAAATTCTCGCCATTGCGCACTTTGGGCATCCTGTTGGTTGCCAGCGGCGTGGCCGTGGTTGGTTTGGGAGGCTGAGCACATGCGTCGTTTCTACCTGATCGGCTTCCTCGTGCTGGTGTGTTTCGACACCTTCGCCCAGGTCTGCTTCAAGCTCACCGCCAACCATGCGATGCCGCCCGAAACCAATCTCGCCTGGGTGCTGCGGGTGGCGTCCTCGCCGTGGGTGTATGCCGCGATCGCCTGCTACATCGGTGCTTTCGTCACCTGGATGACCTTGTTGGAACACGCGCCGATCGGCCCGGCATTTGCTGCCTCGCACCTTGAGGTGGTGAGCGTTCTGGCCTTGTCGGTGGTGATCTTCAACGAACGAATCGGCGCACCGCAGCTGATCGGCAGCGCCCTCATCATCGCCGGCATCGTCTGCCTGGCAATCAGCGAAACCGAGGCGGAAAAACCGCCAGCCGATGACTGAAGTCGCGCCAACCGCGGGCCTGCCACCGCACTGCGGTGATCTGTGGCCGCGCCGCGGCGTCGGTTTGGCGCAGCGTGCGGCGCAGTTCATCGGCATCGATGCGGTGCAATTGGCGTGTTCGGGCACGGCGGCTCTGGTGATCGCCTTGACCGCCTTGCACCGGCGCACGGGCCGCCGCACGGTGGTGGTGCCGGCCTATACCTGCCCTTTGGTGGCGCTGGCCGTGGCGCATTGCGGTTTGCATCTGCGCGTGTGTGATCTCGCCGCCGATTCGATCGACATGGATGCGCAGGCGCTCGCGCGCCTGTGCAATCACGACACCCTCGCCGTGGCGGTTACGCATCTGGGCGGTCGCGTCGCCGATGTCGGCGCCGCCATCGCGGTCGCGCGTGCGGTCGGTGCCCATGTGATCGAGGACGCGGCGCAAGCACTGGGTGCGCGGCGCGATGGCCGCAGTGTCGGGCTCGCCGGCGATGCGGGGTTTTTCAGCCTCGCGGTCGGCAAGGGCCTGACCACCTTCGAAGGCGGCATCCTCGTTACCCAAGATCATGAGCTGCGTGCGGAGTTCGCCCGCGTCGCCGGGGAGGTGGCGCCGTTTCGATTCGGCTGGGAGCTCAAGCGCTGCCTGCAACTGCTGGGCTATCACCTGGTCTATCGTCCGGCCCTGCTCGGGCTCGCTTATGGCATGCCCCTGCGTCGCGCCTTGCGTGCCGGCAATCCCGTGGCCGCGGTGGGAGACGATTTTTCCTCCACGATTCCGCTGCACACGCTCGGACGCTGGCGACAGGCGGTCGCCGCCAGGGCTTTCGCGCGCCTGCCTGACTTCCTCGAGACTTGCAGCGCGCAGGCGCGGCGCCGCCGGCAGCGTCTCATTCGAATCGATGGCATCGAGGTGTTCGATGATGTCGAAGGCGCGCAGGGCATCTGGCCCTTCCTGATGCTGCGCCTGCCCAGCGAGGCGCGGCGTGATGCGATCTTGCGCGAGTTGTGGGGCGCGGGCCTGGGCGTGAGTCGCCTGTTCATCCATGCGCTGCCCGACTACGCCTACCTGCGCACGCTCGTTGGTGAGCATGAGGTGCCCAATGCGCGCGCGTTCGCGGCACGTACGCTGAGCATAAGCAACAGCCCCTGGCTCGATGACGGGCGTTTTGCGCGGATCGTCGAGGTGCTTGAGCGGGCCGCTGCCTGATCAGCGGGTCGCCGCGGCAATTCTCGGCAGCAGGCGCAGGTTGAGCGCGTGCTGTTGTGCCTGCCATTGCGCCAGTTGCGCGGCATCGATTTGCGGTTGTTCGTCGAGCGCGCTGAGCTTGCGCTTCCACCAGGTCGTGTAGCGATATTGCGAGACTTCGCCGGTGATGTCGCTGCCGATGATGCGCCCGGCGAGGCTGTCGATGCCGCGCACGAGATCGGTTTCTAGCAGTTGGCCCTGGTCCCAGTTGGTGCGTGCGACTTCGGCGCTGAGTACGTCCTTGTCGATCGACAGATAGACCGGCGTGGCCGCATTGCGCTGTTGTTCGGCAAAGCGGTCGAGCAAGGCGGTGGGCGAATCGAAGGTCTGGAATGCCTCACCCAGGCCGAAACGACGTGCCCATCCGACATCGACGCCGACTGTCCAGTATTCGAGCTTGCCGCGGCGCAGGGGCATCAGGTAATTCTCCCAGGCATGCGCGGCGCCGACATCGCCGGAGCTGATGCCGAGCACGCGCAGCTTGCGTACTTGCGGCAACAGTGCGACGCGCCGCACCCACGATCCGCAATGGATGCCCCAAGGGAAGCGCATGTTGTCGGGATGGTTGTCGAACACGATCACATCGAACGGCTGCTTGCTCGTGACGCGCTCGATCAAGGGCCACGACAGGTGGTGATAATCGCCACTGCCGAGCATCACCGTGCCATGGGTTGGCGGCAGTTGCGCCGCGATGTAGGCGAAGCAGGTGCGCAGCTTGCGCTGGCTGCAGCCGAAGCGGATGCGTTCCTGCCAGGCATCGAGGTGGATCCGGATTGCGCCATCGAATGCGCCGACCGAACGGTCGAAATCAAGTATCAGCGGCGGCATCTTTGGCTCCGTGGGCATCGGCCCAGGCACGATCGCTTTCGAAATGTCGCGCGAGTTTGCGCAGTGCGAAGCGCAGCAAGCGGCTGCGCGGCCGGACCGCATGGCGCGTGAAGGTGAACTGCGCACCGAGGTAGGCCTTGATCTGCGGATCGGTCCAGCCAGCGACGTAGCGGCGCAGGCCGTGGCCGCAGGCGTATTGGAGATTGTGCATCCAACTGATGAAATAGAGATTGTTGTCGCGCGCGGCCGGATAGCTGAAGCCGACGTACTTGTCGACCAGGGCATCGCCCTGCACGAAACACAGATTCCAGCCGATCAATCGGCCCTCGCGGCGATAGACGAAGACGATGCCGCCACTGCGGGCATCCTGCAGAACGGCATCGAAGAAGACGCTGCCGAGGCGATCGAAATGGATTTCGCTCTGCGCGAAGACTTCAAGGTAGAGGGAAAAGAACAGCGCGCGGTTGCCGGCATCGGCAAAAAACGCCGAGCCGGTCGCAATCGCTTCGATTTCCAGACCGTCACGCGCACGCAGCTTGCGGCGGATGTCCTTGCGCCGCGAGGCCGACAGGCGTGCAAGGTATTCATCGCCCGAAGCGAAGTCGATCGGCACCCACGCCAGCGCCTGACCTTCGAGCAGCACGAACCCGGCGCGCTCGGCGGCATCGCAGATCGACTGCGCATGTGCATTGTTTGCGGCATCGAGCAGCGGCGAGGCCTGCGGGATGTCCTTGATGATGAGAAACGGTTGGGCTGCATGGTCGGCGAGCCATTCGCGCACAAGCGCATCGGGATCGACGGTGGCTGGAAACAGCGCGTATTCGGACACCGTGGTGCCGATGAAGCAGGTGCGCGGGCGCAGCAGGCGGCCCCACCAGCCGAATCCGGGAATCGACTGCACGCGCTTGCGCAAGGGGGCGTCGGCGGTGGTCAGAAGGTCGAAACGGGCGACGAACGCGGGCGTGCCCGAGGCCGTGGTCAGCGCATCGAATTCGTCGGGCGGATGCCGCAGGAATTGTTCGACCAGCGTGCGCGGTTCGAGCAGGTTGCACAGCGGTGCGGCCAGAGCGTGCGCGATCGGCGCACTCACTTGGCGATGGCAAGCGGTGCGTGCTGCACCCAGGCCGCTTCGCGCTGGGCGACGATTTCGCGGAAGAAGCCGATCGTGCCGTCGATCACCTTGGCGCGCTCGCGGTCGATCGTGACCAGGTGATAGCTGTCATCGAGCAGCAACTTGCGCACCGGCGCACGCACGCCGCGCTCGATCGTGCGCACATTGCGCAGCGAGGCGATGTCGTCGTGGGTCGAATGGGCAACAAAGCACGGCGCACGCACGCGGCCGAGGCTCGCGCGCACCTTGGCCGAAAGCGTCTGGAACTGCGCCAGCGACGGCCACGGAAAACCGGCGAGACCGGCTGCTTCGCTGTCGCCGGCCAACATTGCGCCGACGATGCGCTGGCGGATGCGCTCGTCCTTTATCCCGTAGGGTTCGACCTCGGCCGACATGCGTGTGCGACCGAAGCCGAGTCGGGTCGCCAGCGGCAGCAGGAAGGCAAGTCGGCCGATCGGTGGCGTGGCCCAGCCATCATGGAAGAAGGTGGTGCCGTACAGGCCCAAGCCGTCGACCTGAGCCGGGCGATCGATCGCCAGCTTGAGCGCAAGCACCGCGCCCATCGACAGGCCGGCGACAAACAGATGATCGACATCCTCGCGCAAGCGGTCGGCGGCTTGGGTCACGCTGGTCACCCAGTCGCGCCAGCCGGTGGCGAGCAAGTCCTCGACATCGCCGCAGTGTCCTGCCAAATGAACGCCGAGCACGCTGAACCCCGCGCGCTGCATGCAGTTGCCGACATAACGCATCTCGGTCGGCGTACCGGTGAGGCCGTGGATCAGCAGGACGCCGGTGCGGCCACCGCGCAGACGGAATTCGGAAGGTTTGATCATCGAAACTTCGGCTTTTGCGGCCGTGGGCACAAGCAGGCGGAAATTCGCACGGGCGCAGCTTGGTCGGAACGTCTTTCGCGGGGCTTTCACCCTGCGCGCGGTGGAACCGGGCCTCTCGAAGCTTGCAGCGACTGGGCTGGGGACGATCGTGTTGTCTTGGGGTCGGGCCTGTCAGATTCGCGCACTCAATGGCAGCCAAGGGACGGTGGAATGCGTCTTGCGGCTGGCACGGCAATTGCTTCGGAAGAAGCGGGGGATTGGCAAGAGCGAGACCGACATGAGCTACGACATTCTCAAGAGCCTCGGCCTGGAGCACATCGACACGCGTTCGCCGGACTTTCTGGAGACGCTTGAGCGCATGCAGCGTGAGGCCCTGCTGAGCCTGCAGTGCGAGGATCCGCGCCAGCCCGGCGAATCGTGCGAGATCCCGCGCCACTGACGACGCTTGCGGGTGGCCTTTGCCGCCTTGCACCATTGGCGCGCCGGGCGGCAATGCAATGCGCGCTATCTTAGGCAGCTTCGGCGCCGCTGCGCCGCTGCCAATCCCGAAACGATGAACCATCGGTTGTTTCTTGCCTCGCGCAGCCCGCGCCGGCAAGACTTGCTGCGCCAGCTCGGACTGACCTTCCAGGTCCTCGACGTGGATATCGCCGAAGTGCGCGCGCCCGGCGAGGCGCCGCTCGACTACGTGCGTCGGGTTGCGCGCGAAAAGGCTGCCGCGGGATTGATGCAGGTGGCCGGTGTGGCTGGCGCGCTGGTGATCGGTGCCGATACCGAAGTCATCCTCGACGACGAGGTATTCGGCAAACCAGTCGATTCCGTAGCTGCGATCGCAATGCTGGGGCGGCTGTCGGGCCGCTCGCATCAGGTGGCGTCGGCGCTGTGGCTGCTCGCGGCCGACCGCGAAGAATCCGCACTGCAGGTCTCCACGGTACGCTTCGATTCGCTCGAACCGGCTGCGATTGCCGCCTACGTTGCCACCGGCGAGCCGTTTGGCAAGGCTGGCGCCTATGCGATACAGGGGCGTGCGGCCGCCTTCATCCGGCACCTTGATGGCAGTCATTCCTCGGTCATGGGCTTGCCTCTGCGTGAAACCGCCCGGTTGCTTGCGCGCTTCGGGGTTTCACCCTGATGCCGCCGGATTGAGTGCAAGACCTCGCACGGCGCAGGATGGATTCGACAAGCAACCTGCCGGAAAGCTATAAACCGCATTCGAGTCCAGCGCCAAGTCCTTGCCATGTCCGAAGAAATCCTGATCAACGTGACGCCACGGGAGACCCGCGTCGCGGTGGTCGAGAACGGCATGCTGCAGGAAGTCCAGGTCGAGCGGCCGACCCGGCGCGGCTACGTGGGCAACATCTACCGCGGCAAGGTGAGTCGGGTCATGCCCGGCATGCAGGCTGCATTTGTCGAGATAGGCCTCGAACGCGCCGCGTTCCTGCATGCATCCGACATCATCCGGCCGCAATTGCCTGCCGAGGAAAACGGTGAGGCGGCGACGCCCGCGCCGATGCCTGCGATCAATGAACTGGTCCGTGACGGTCAGGAAATCGTGGTTCAGGTCGTCAAGGACCCGATCGGCAGCAAGGGCGCGCGCCTCACCACCCACTTGTCGATTCCCTCGCGCCACCTCGTGCTGCTGCCTTACAGCAAGGCGCTCGGGGTGTCGGTGCGCATCGAGGATGAAGTCGAGCGCACGCGGCTCAAGGACACGCTCGCCGATTTGGTCGGCGAGGCACGCATGGGTTACATCGTGCGGACCAATGCCGAAGGCATGACGCGCGAGGCCTTGGAGGACGACATCGGCTACCTTGGCAAGCTGTGGGGCGCGGTGCAGGAATCGATGGCGCGCACGCGGGCGGGCGAGCGCATTTACGAGGAACTGAGCTTGCCGCTGCGCACGCTGCGCGACCTGATGCGGCCATCGATCGAGAAGGTGCGCATTGACTCGCGTGAAACGCTGGAGCGTGCGCAGCGTTTCGTTGGACAGTTCATGCCCGGGTTGGCCGATCGGGTGGAACATTACCCCGGCGAGCGTCCCATCTTCGATTTGTATGGCATCGAGGACGAGATTCAGAGGGCGCTGCGCAAGGAAGTGCCGCTCAAGTCGGGCGGTTACCTGATCGTCGACCAGACCGAGGCAATGACCACCATCGACGTCAACACCGGCGCCTTCCTCGGCTCACGCAATCTCGAGGAAACGGTGTTCCGCACCAATCTCGAAGCCGCGCAGGCGGCTGCGCGCCAGCTGCGGCTGCGCAACCTCGGTGGCATCATCATCATCGATTTCATCGACATGACTGACGAGGAACATCAGCGTCAGGTGTTGCGCCAGTTGCAGAAGTCGATGGCGCGTGACCACGCCAAGGCGACGGTTTACGAAATGTCGCCGCTTGGGCTGGTGGAAATGACGCGCAAGCGCACCACCGAAAGCCTCGAGCGGCAGTTGTGCGAGCCATGCCCGGCCTGTTCCGGACGCGGCAGCGTCAAGACCGCCGAGACGATCACCTACGAAATTTTCCGCGAAATCACCCGCGCGGTGCGCCAGTTCGAGTCGGCCAAGTTGCTGGTGCTGGCGGCGCCCAAGATCGTCAACCGCATCCTGGAGGAAGACTCGGCAGCGGTAGCCGAACTCGAAGAGTTCATCGGCAAGACCATCCGCTTTCAGCCCGAAGAGCACTACACCCAGGAGCAGTACGATGTCGTGCTGCTGTGAGCTGATTCGGCAGTGTTGCCGCGTGGCGCCTGATTCGACCGCTTCGGCTGCGGAGCGCCCCTGATCGTGATGGTGCGCGCACGCCTGCGCCGCTTGCGCTTCGCCGTACTCGGCCTTGTCGCGAGCGTGGTGATCCTGCTCGGCGTGCTGGCCGGACTCACTCATCTGGCAATGCCCTGGCTGGCCAGTCACCCGCAGAGCGTGGCGCGCTGGCTGGGCGAGCGTCTTGGCCGCAGCGTGACAATTGGTCAGCTTCAAGGGGGATGGGTCGGCGGTGGCCCGCGGCTCGATCTCAAGGACGTGCGTATCGGCGGCGCCGATCCGGCGCAGGCACCAATCAGGATTCCCAGTGCGCAGCTCAGCTTCGATTTGCTCGCGCCGCTGCGCCGGGGGCGTGCCTTTTCCGAGTTCCATGTCGAAGGCCTCGATATGCAGCTGGTCAAGGAGGCCGATGCCTGGCACTTGCACGGGCTTGACCTCGGCGACACGCAACCTCGTGCGGAGTCGTTTTCGATGGGCGCGCTCGGTGCCTTGCAGGTGAATTCGGCGCGCGTGCGCATCGAAGATGCGGCGCATGGCCTGCAACTGGATTTGGTGGTGCCGGTGCTGCGGCTGGTCAATCACGGCGCCAGCACGCGCGTGTTGGCGCGGGTCGCGCCTCGCGCGGCCGAGGCGGCCATGCTCGATCTCGTTGCCGATCTCGATCCGGGGTCCAATTCCGGAACCGTGTACCTGGGCAGCCGCGATGTCGATCTCGCGGCGTTGCTTGGCACACTTTCACCCGGTGGCGTGCAGGTGACGCGGGGACGCGGCGTCGTGCAACTGTGGCTGGGCCTGAAGGGTGGTGTGCCTGAAAGTGCCCATGCACGCATCGATCTGCGCAATGCCGGTTTCGCGGCAGCAACGCCGCTCAAGGCCGCCGCGAAGGTCGAAATCGCACCACGAGCAGCCTTCGATCGCCTGGGTCTGGTTGCGCGCTGGCAACGTGGCGATGCGGGATGGACGCTCGACGTCGCCAACTTGATTGCCACGGCTGAAGACAAGGGGCCGGTTGCGCGTTTGCGCATCGAGCGCCGCGACAACGGTGGCCAGCCCCAATGGATTGCGGTTGCGCGCGATTTGCCGCTGGAGCCCTTGGGTGCCTTGGCAATGCTCGCGCAGCCGTTGCCCGATTCGCTGCGCCAGTGGCTCTACCTGGCCCATCCGCGCGGACAGCTCGAGTCGGCGACGCTGCAATGGCGATCGGCCGAAGACCATGACCTGGATCTGCATGTGCGCTCCGCGGAAATCGCCGCGGCAGGCAGCGTGCCGGGCGTTGCGGCCCTCGACCTGGACGTATTTAGCGATGGCCAGGCGGTGTTGGTGCAGATCCCGGAGCAAGCCGCGCGCGTGAGCGTGCCCAAGGTGTTCCGCTGGCCGTTCGAGTTCACCCGGATTGGCGGCGATATCGACCTGCGACGCACTGATGCCGGCGCGTGGCGTGTCGAGACCGATGCGCTGGCCTTCGATGCCGTCGATTTTGGCGGCGAGCTGCGCGGGGGCGTCGAAATCACTGCGGGGCGGCGGCCGTTCCTCGATCTGTATGCAGTCACGCGGCATGCCGATGTTGCTGCGGCCAAGCGCTTCTGGCCAGTCAACGTGATGCCGCCAACAGCGGTGGAATGGCTCGATCGCGGCCTGGTCGACGGCAAGGTCGTCGATGGTCGCGTTGCGTTCCGCGGTGATCTTGCCGATTGGCCGTTCCACAACCAGGCCGGCTATTTCATCGCCCGCGCCGAAGTCGATGACACCACACTGGTCTATCACCCGCAGTGGCCACGCGCGCAGGGCATCCATGCCGTGGCGCAATTCATCAACACCGGCATGCAGGTCGATGCCCAGGCCGGCAAGACGATGGGCAATTCGATCCAGTCGGCGAGCGCAACGATCGCCGATTTCGGCGATGTCCTGCTCGAGCTCGAAGTCAAGGCTGCGGGCAGCGCGGGCAATTTGCTGAACTTCCTGCGTGATACGCCAATCGGTCGGCGCTATGCCGAGCCGCTCAAGGATCTCGTTGTGGATGGCAAGTTCGATGGCGGCTTCAAGTTGGTTCTGCCGGTTCACGACACGCAGCAGATGACGCTTGTGGGCAACGCCGTGCTCAACGCACGCAAGCTCGAGCAGTTGCGTTACGACCAGCATTTCGTCGATGTCAGCGGCTCGGTGCGTTTCAGCCAGAGCGGTCTGGCCGCGGATCTGCTCGATGTCGGTTTCCGTGGCCGGCGCGCCAAGCTTTCGATCGACGTCGGCAGTTTCGTCGTCGATCCGGCGCAGGTGTTCGAGGCGCGCTTGTCCGGTCTGTTTCCCGCTTCCGAAGTGTTTGCCGACATGCCGGTGCTGGCGCCCGTGGTCGCGCGTCTTCGCGGTGAGTCGGTGTGGAACGCCCTGGTTTCGGTCGCGCCGCTGGACAGCGGCGAGGCGGCGGTACGACTGGCCATCGACAGCAATCTGATCGGCACGGCGATCGATCTGCCGGCGCCGCTGGACAAACTCGCTGCTGCGAGCTGGCCGCTGCACATCGCTTTGAACCTGCCTTATGCGGGTCAACTTGCCCAGGTGCAGCTTTTCGATCGGCTGGCGATCAGTGCGCAGTTGCCTGCAGACGACAAGGCCTTTGCAATGCGCCTGCGCTTCGGCGCCGGGGATGCGGGTGCGCCGCCGGCTGCCGGCATGCTCATCGATGGCCGCATCACCCAGTTCGATGCCGGTGGCTGGATTGCTCTGCTCAACGATGGTCAAACCGGTGCAGGCCTGCTGTTGCCGCAGGTCGATGTGCGCGCCGATGAGGCCTTGCTCGGCGGGCGCCAGTTCAAGGACGTTGGCTTGCACATCGACAATTCGCTCACGGCCACGCGCGTCACGCTCGACGGGGCCGCGATTGCCGGCGAACTCGATTTTCCGCACGGCGCGGGCTCACGCGGAATCGTCGCCCGCCTTGCGCGCGTGCATTGGCCGGATGCGCCGCCCGGTGCCGCAGACGGCAGCATGATGGCCGCGGTGGCGCCCGCGTCGGTGCCGCCGATCGACCTGCAGGTCGAGGATTTCCGTCTGGGTGAAGCCATGTTCGGCAGGGCACGCTTCAAGAGCCATCCCGACGGATCGCGCATGGTCGTCGAATCAATCGAAACGCAGTCGCCGAACGTGAGCATGAAGGCGAGTGGTGAGTGGTCTGGCACTGCAGGGGCGAACCAGTCGCGCATGCAGATCCTGCTGCAGGCGCAAAGCCTTGGGCAGATGATGGACGCGCTCGGCTATCCGGGGCTGATCGACGGCGGCAAGACGCGCGCCACCATCGATGCAAGCTGGCCCGGCCCGCCCACGGCCTTTGCCTTGGCCAATCTCGACGGCAGTCTCGACATCGACATTGCCGAAGGGCGCATTCCCGACGCCCATCCCGGCGCCGGGCGCATCTTCGGTCTGCTCTCGATCACCGAAATCCCGCGCCGCCTGAGTCTGGACTTCAGCGATTTCTTTCGCAGCGGCCTGAGTTTCAATTCGATCAAGGGCAAGTTCAATCTCGCCGACGGCAACGCCTACACCGACGGCCTGCATCTGGACAGCCCGGCCGCCGAAATCGTGCTCACCGGGCGAACCGGGCTGCGTGCCAGGGACTACGACCAGCGTCTGGATGTGCAGCCACGTGCCGGCGCGGCGCTGCCCCTGATCGGTGCTGCGGCCGGCGGTCCGGTCGGTGCCGCCGCCGGGCTGGTGGTGCAGGGGATACTCAACAAGCCGATCAGCAAGGCAGTCGCGCGCCAGTACGTGGTGACGGGGAGCTGGGAAAAGCCGGTGTTCACGCCGGTGGCGGCAGCCCGACGCAAGGCGCCGGCAAAGAAATCCTGACTCCGCGCCGGCTTGCCCCGACGCGGCTTGTGGCGCAGCATGCGCGCCCCCATGTTCGAGCCAACACCCGCAGCCTGCCTTCCATGACCGATCTCATTCGCCTAGCCGAACATCAATTGCTCAGTCCCGGGGGCCTCGCCACGTCCGATCTCGATGCGATTTTCGCCCGGATCATGGGGCCGTCGATCGACGCCGCCGATGTGTACTTCCAGCATTCCCGCAGCGAGTCCTGGATGCTCGAGGACGGTATCGTCAAGGATGGCAGTCACTCGATCGAGCAAGGCGTTGGCGTGCGCGCGCTGTCGGGTGAGAAGGCCGGCTTCGCCTATTCCGATGAAATCATCCTGCCGGCCCTGATCGAGGCTGCCGGTTCGGCGCGGGCTATCGCGCGCGCCGGTGCGAACGGTGTGGGCAGGCCGCTCGCGATTGCGACCACGCGCGCGCTGTATCCACCAATCGATCCGATCGACACGCTCAGCAACGAACGCAAGATCGATGTGCTGCGCGAGGTCGACGCAATCTGCCGCAGCGCTGACCCGCGTGTCAGGCAGGTGATCGTGAGTCTTGCCGCCACGCTCGACACCGTGCTGATCGCCCATTCCGACGGCACGCTCGCGGCCGACGTACGACCGCTGGTGCGCATGAACGTGCAGGTGATCGCCGAGGCCGAGGGTCGGCGCGAATCCGGCAGCGCCGGTGGCGGTGGGCGCTACGGTCTGGAGGAACTGCTGGCCAACGGTCGTGCCCGGGCCTTTGCGCTGGAAGCGGTACGCGCCGCGCTGATCAACCTCGATGCAGTGCCGGCGCCGGCCGGCAACATGACGGTGGTGCTTGGACCGGGGTGGCCGGGCGTGCTGTTGCACGAAGCGATCGGCCACGGTTTCGAAGGCGACTTCAACCGCAAGGGCACTTCTGCCTTTGCCGGGAAGCTCGGCGAGCGCGTCGCCGCCGACGGCGTCACCGTGGTCGATGACGGCACGCTCGCCGGTCGTCGCGGTTCGCTGTCGATCGACGACGAAGGCACGCCGAGCCAATGCACGGTGCTGGTCGAGAACGGCGTGATGAAGGGCTACCTGCATGACAAGCTCAATGCGCGCCTGATGGGCATGGCATCGACCGGCAATGGCCGGCGCGAGTCGTTTGCGCATCTGCCGATGCCGCGCATGACCAACACGTACATGCTGCCGGGCAAGTGCGATCCGGGCGAGATCATCGCCTCGGTCGAAAAAGGTCTGTATGCGGTCAACTTCGGCGGCGGTCAGGTCGACATCACCAATGGCAAGTTCACCTTCTCGGCCAGCGAGGCCTACCTGATCGAGAATGGCAAGATCACGCGACCGGTCAAGGGCGCAACCCTGATTGGCGCAGGCGCCGAGGTACTCAAGCGTGTGTCGATGGTCGGCAACGATCTCGCGCTCGATGAAGGCGTCGGCGTGTGCGGCAAGGACGGCCAGAGCGTGCCCGTCGGTGTCGGCCAACCGACCCTGCGCATCGATGCGATGACGGTGGGCGGCACGGCGTGAGCCTGTCCAGGCGGCAGGCGTCGCAGCTTCATGACGCCCGATTCAGTTCGGTGCCTGCTGTTCGCGCAGCAGGCGGAACAATTCACGACTGGCATGCGGCGGCCTGCCGGCCTTGCGTTCGGCACAGGCATTGCGGATCAGCTGTCGCAACTGCTGGCGGTCGATTGCGGGGTGTTCGGCAATGAAGTCGGCAAGCGCTTCGTCGCCGCCGTCGAGCAGGCGTTCGCGCCAACGCTCAAGCTGGTGCAATGCGGCAGCCTCACGCACAGCGCGGGTGCGGTCGTCGACGAGCGCGGCGCGGATTGCGGCGAGCTCCTCCTCGCCGAGCTTGCGCATCTGCTTGGCGAGGAACTGCTGCTGGCGTTTGCGCGCAATGTGCGAGGTCACCGCGCGCGTGCGTTCGACCTCGGCACGCAGTTCCTCGTCGAGCGGAACGCGCGCGAGTTGCGCCGGGCTCATGCGCGCGAGCGCTTCGGCCATGTGCAGCACGTCGAGCGCGTCACGGCGCAACTGGCTGCGGCTGGGGGAATCTAATGCCGGCGCACCGGCATCGGAATCAGAATCTGTATCGTGCATCGGGATCTTCAGGAGTGACCGTGAATTCGCATCTCATCGACAAAGATACCAGCTCGAACGAGCTTGACCGTCTGGCGCAGATCGCGCAGGACGTGGTCGCGCTGGCCAAGGCCAGGGGCGCCAGTGCCGCCGACGTTTCGGCGAGTATCGATCTGGGCCTGTCGGTCGGCGTGCGCCTGGGCGAGGTCGAAACGGTCGAGCGTACCCGCGACCGCGGTGTGTCGCTGTGCGTGTATTTCGGCAAGCGCAAGGGTTCGGCGACTACTGCCGACCTCGACCGTGCCTCGATCGAGCAGACGGTCGAACATGCCTGCGCCATCGCCCGTCACACCGAGGAAGATCCCGCCAACGGGCTCGCCGATCCGGAGTTGCTCGCGCGCAGCTTGCCCGATCTCGACCTCTGGCACCCGTGGTCGATCGAGCCCGAGGCGGCGATCGCGCTGGGCATCGAGATCGAGGAGGCCGGTCGCTCCTTCGATCGACGCATCAGCAATTCCGATGGCGCGGCTGTGCAGGTTGGCGCCTCGTTGATCGGCTACGCCAACTCCGATGGTTTCGTCGGCACCGAGCGCGGCACCCATCATTCGCTGTCGGTGGCGCTGATCGCCGAGGACAGTCAGGGCATGCAGCGTGACTACTGGTATGACACGGTACGTTGCGCCGCGGACTTCACCAGCGCCGCCTCGATCGGGCGCAAGGCCGCGCAGCGCACGTTGGCGCGGCTGGATGCGCGCCGACTGTCGACCCGCCAGTGCCCGGTGTTGTTCGTGCCCGAAGTTGCGCGCGGCCTGATCGGTCATTTCCTTTCCGCAGTCAGTGGCGGTGCGCTGTACCGGCGCGCGAGCTTCCTCGTCGACCATGTCGGCAAGCAGGTGTTGCCTGACTGGCTGCAGATCGGCGAACGGCCTCACATCAGGCGCGGTCATGGCTCGACTGCATTTGATGGCGAAGGCGTCGCCACGCATGATTCCGAGCTGGTCACCGATGGCGTGCTCACGCGCTACATCCTCGGCAGCTATTCGGCGCGCAAGCTTGGCCTGAAATCGACAGGCAATGCCGGCGGTGTGCACAACATCGTGGTTGCTCCCGGAAGCGAAGATCAGCAGGCGCTGCTGCGCCGCATGGGTACGGGGCTGCTGGTGACCGAACTCATGGGGCAGGGGGTTTCGCTGATCACCGGTGACTATTCGCGCGGCGCCAGCGGTTTCTGGGTCGAAAACGGAGAAATTGCCTACCCCGTTGAAGAGATCACGATTGCCGGGAACCTGCGCGAGATGTATGCCAACCTGGTTGCCGTCGGCAACGATGTCGATCCACGTTCGCACATCCTCACCGGCTCGATCCTGCTCGAACGCATGACGATCGCGGGCGATTGAGGCCGGCACGGCGCGCGCCTGTCGCTCGATAGTAACCATCTATGATCGGCTTCAGAAGAATCAATTGTACTAATCGAGCGGATGTCTGCATTGTGGTCGCCACCTTCGACTGACACAGGCTGATCCCGCCATGCGCAAGCCCAACGATGCTCTTCCTGCCAGTCCGCTGACCACCGACTTCGGCGCGCCCGTGCCGGACAACCAGAACAGTCTGACTGCCGGCCCGCGCGGCCCGCTGCTGGCGCAGGATGTGTGGCTCAACGAGAAGCTGGCCAACTTCGTGCGCGAAGTGATTCCGGAGCGGCGCATGCACGCCAAGGGCTCCGGCGCGTTCGGCACTTTCACGGTGACGCACGACATCACCAAATACACGCGCGCCAGGATCTTCAGCGCTGTCGGCAAGAAGACGGAACTGTTTGCCCGCTTCACCACCGTCGCCGGCGAACGTGGCGCGGCCGATGCCGAGCGCGACATCCGCGGCTTCGCACTGAAGTTCTATACCGAAGAAGGCAACTGGGACATGGTGGGCAACAACACGCCGGTCTTCTTCATCCGTGACCCGCTCAAGTTCCCTGACCTCAACAAGGCGGTCAAACGCTGTCCGCACACCAACCTGCGCAGTGCCACCTACAACTGGGATTACTGGACGCTGCTGCCTGAAGCGCTGCATCAGGTGACGGTGGTGATGAGCGACCGCGGCATTCCCGCCAGCTACCGCCACATGCACGGTTTCGGCTCGCATACCTACAGTTTCTGGAACGAAGCCGGCGAGCGCTTCTGGGTGAAGTTCCATTTCCGAACCCAGCAGGGCATCAAGAACCTGACCGACGCCGAAGCCGCCGTGCTGATCGGCAACGACCGCGAAAGCCATCAACGTGACCTGTTCTACGCCATCGAACGCGGTGACTTCCCGAAGTGGACGATGTACGTGCAGGTGATGCCCGAGGCCGATGCCGAGAAGGTGCCGTATCACCCGTTCGATCTCACCAAGGTATGGCCGCACGCCGACTATCCGCTGATCGAAGTCGGCGAATTCGAGCTCAACCGCAATCCGGAAAACTTCTTCGCCGACGTGGAGCAGAGCGCGTTCGCACCGAGCAATCTGGTGCCCGGGATTGGCGTCTCGCCCGACAAGATGCTGCAAGCGCGCCTGTTCAACTACGCCGACGCGCAGCGCTACCGCCTCGGCACCAACTACCAGCAGATCCCGGTCAACGCCGCGCGTTGCCCGGTGTCCAGCAACCACCGCGACGGCATCGGCCGCGTCGATGGCAACTACGGCAGCCGACCCCACTACGAGCCCAACAGCTTCCAGCAGTGGCAGCAGCAGCCGCAGTACCGCGAGCCGCCGCTGAAGATCAATGGCAACGCCGACCATTGGGATTTCCGTCAGGACGACGCCGACTACTACAAACAGCCCGGTGACCTGTTCCGCTTGATGAAACCGGCGCAGCAACAGGCATTGTTCGACAATACCGCGCGTGCGCTGGGCGACGCCCCGGACTTCATCAAGCAGCGCCATGTCGAAAACTGCAGCAAGGCCGATCCAGCTTACGGCGCGGGCGTCGCAGCCGCGCTGAAGAAGCTGGCTGGCTGAGGCTGCGGCGCGCGGCGCGGCTGTGCGGTCGTGCGCACAGCCGGCGGCGGCCATTGACTGCAACGTGGCCCGATGCAAGATTGGCGCATCGTCCACACCGGAGTCGGCCCATGAGTGAATTCGAGAACCTCACAGCGGCGCCGCCGCCGCCCGATATGGGCACGCCGCCGTCGAGCGACGAGCGCACCTGGGCCCTGATCGGTCATCTGTCGGCACTCAGTGCCTTCGTCACCGGTTTCGGCGGCATCGTCGGGCCATTGATCGTGTGGCTGATCAAGAAGGATACCCAGGCGTTTGCTGCCGATCAGGCCAAGGAGGCGCTCAACTTCAACATCACCGTCGCCTTGGTCGGTGTGGTCCTGTTGATCTTCTCGATCGTCACCTTCGGCATCGGCCTGCTGCTGGCATGGCCGGCGGGCGTCGTTCTGTTTTTCGCCTGGCTGGTCCTCACGATCGTTGCCGCGATCAAGGCCAATGAAGGCGTTGCCTACCGCTATCCATTCACCTTGCGACTGGTCAAGTAGCTGCGCGATGCCGGAACTGCGAACGGCACGGCTGCCCGTCGTGCCGCCGCGGATTGGCAGGATGGGCGGTCAGGGTGGACGGGCGTGGGTTCAGCTTTCGCGCAAAGCGACGAAACGCGCAAGTTCGCACAAGTTGCGCGCGTTTGACCCCAAGGCGGCGACGGCCTCCTGCGCCCGTGCGGTGAGCTCCGCCAGCTGCCGGCGCGATGCGTCAGCGCCCAGAATCGCGGGATATGTCGGCTTGTTCGCAGCCACGTCCTTTCCGGCAGTTTTGCCCAATTGCGCCGTGCCGGCTTCGATATCGAGCAGATCGTCGCGGATCTGGAAGGCCAGGCCGATGGCGTGGCCGTAGTCTTCGAGTGCGGCAAGCATGGGTTCGTCTTCGCAACCGGCGGCAAGTGCGCCCAGGCGCACGCTGGCGCGGATCAGGGCGCCGGTCTTGTGCACATGCATGCGTTCGAGTTCGGCCGGTGTGAGTGGCAGGCCGGTCGCGGCGAGATCAAGCGCCTGACCGCCGGCCATGCCGTGCGATCCGCACGCGCCAGCGAGTGTGCGCAGCATGTCCAGATGGCGCAGCGGCGCAGCGCGCAGCGCAGTGTCCGCCGCGAGTATCTCGAAAGCGAGGGCCTGCAAGGCGTCACCGGCAAGGATGGCCATCGCCTCGCCGAACGCGACATGGCAGGTGGGGCGGCCGCGACGCAGGTCATCGTCGTCCATCGCCGGCAAGTCGTCGTGCACGAGCGAGTAGGCATGGATGACTTCGACCGCCACCGCGCTCGAATCCAGGACTTCCAGCGGCGCGCGAAAGGCGAGCCCGGTGACATATACGAGCAGGGGACGCAGACGCTTGCCTCCGCCGAGCACCGCATAACGCATCGCCTGATGCAATGCGATGGGCGCAAGATCGTCAGCCGGCAAGGCGCGGGCCAGCACGGCATCCGCACGCGCCGAGAGCGCGAGCAGCTCGGCGGAAAGTTGCTTCAAGTTTGTGCAGTCCGTGCCGTGCCAGACGATGGGCGCATGCACGTCATCGTCGGGTCATGCGGGAATGATTCAGGCCTTGCGGCGGTGGTCGCAGTGTTCACGGATGGCCATCTTGGTCGTCATCGAATGGCTGCGCCGATGCGGGGTTGTCGGGATCGAGAAGCTGGTCGACGCGCAGCTTGGCACGGTCGAGTGCGCCCTGGCAGTCACGGTAGAGGGCGATGCCGCGCTCGAAGGACCGCAGGGAATCATCGAGGCTGAGATCACCCTGCTCCATGCGTGACACCAGCTGCTCAAGCTCGTCGAGCGAGTGTTCGAAGCTTTGCTCGACAGGTTGGGGTGCAGGCTTGTTCGGCATGGGCGCGAACGCTAACCCAGGCCATCGGCAAGTTCAACCGAAGCAGATCGCCTGCTGGCATGGGCGCGTGCTGGCGCATGCCATTCGATCTGCGCACCGAGCGGTTCAAGCAAGGCCGATGCATCGGCGGCGAGGTAGAGCCCGGCCACCGCAAGCAGGCGATCGTCGGCATCGAAAAGCAGGGGCAGGCGCGCGCGTTGCCACGGCGGCACGCCCGATTCCTGCAGCAGGTCGCGCAACTCGCGGTTGGGGCCATTGCCGCTCAGGCGCAGGGTCTCGCCACCGCGCCGGAAACGCACGTACAGGGACTGCGGCAATCGAACATCGCTGCCTGGTGCAGCCAAACGCAACACGCCCAGGTCGAGTGGAAGCTGCAATTCGCGCCCGTCGAACGGTGCGTGCCAATCGGGGGGTGGATATTGCACAGGACGCATCGCAAACAGCAGATCCCGGTAGCGGCGAACTTCGACGCCCGGCCATCGCACGCAGGGCTGGCGGTCCTCGCCCGCCTCGCGAATCTGGCGCAACAACTCGGCGGCCTGGAAATGGGTGGGTTCGGCCAGATCGATTGCGCGCAGCCATTGCCGCATGACCGGATCACGCAAGGCCGCGGGCAGATCGAGCCAGTCGCGGAAACGCAGTGTGGCCGGGTCGAGACCGCGAACGCGCTCGAGCGCCCGGCTGGCTTCGGCATCGACGAAGCTGGACACCTCGCGCGCCCAATTCGAGCTCTGGGCGATGCTGGCGCCGGCTTCGGGCCAACGGGCGAGGATCCGCGGCAGCACTTGCAGGCGCAGGTAGTTGCGATCGATCCCCGGGTCCTCGTTACTCGGATCGCTGAGCCAATGCAGGCCATGCCCGATTGCGTACTCGCGCAAGGCCGCGCGCGGCAGGTTCAACAGCGGGCGCCAAGCCCATCCATTGCCCAGCCGGCGCAGGGGCCGCATTGCCCCCATGCCCTCGGGGCCCGCACCCCGCAGCAACTTGAGCAGCACGGTTTCGGTCTGGTCGTCGCGGTGATGGGCGAGGGCCAGAATCTCGCCGGTGACCAGCAGCGCGGCAATCTCACCATAGCGGGCACGCCGGGCGCTGGCTTCGAGGCCGAGATCGGAACGTCGTGGCACCTCGACGCGGCGCACCAGCAGTTCGATTCCAAGTGCACTGGCGAAGGCCTGGCAGTGACGGGCCCATTGCGCACTGTCGTTGTGGATGCCGTGGTCGACGTGGACAGCGCGCAGGCCGCGTTCGCGCGCGGATCGGCATTGGGCGAGCGCATGCAGGAGTGCGGTTGAATCGAGTCCGCCGCTGAAGGCAACCAGAATCGGACCCGGCGCGAGCGCGGCGAGGGATTCCTCGAGCAGATGGAGGATGTCGCGCGTTTGCATCGATCAGCGACAGGCCTTGTGCGGGCCGCGGCCCAGGCTCAGTTCCAAGAGCAGACCACCTTGCCGCAGTTGCCGGCATCCATGAGATCGAAGCCCTTCTGGAACTCGTCGATGTGGATCTGATGGGTGAGCACCTTCTGCAGTGGAAATCCACTGAGCACCATCTGCGTCATCTTGTACCAGGTTTCGTACATGCGACGACCATAGATGCCGTGCATGGTGAGCCCCTTGAAGATCACCTTGTCCCAGTCGATGCCGGCACCATTGGGCAGGATGCCGAGCAGGGCGACCTTGCCGCCGTGGTACATCACGTCGAGCATGTCGGCGAAGGCGCGCGGATTGCCGCTCATCTCGAGCGCAACATCGAAGCCCTCCATGTGCAGGTCCTTGACCACGTCCTTGAGCGATTGCTTGGAGACGTTGACCACGCGCGTTGCGCCCATGTCGGCGGCGAGCTTGAGCCGGTAGTCGTTGACGTCGGTGACGACGACATTGCGCGCACCGATGTGCTTGCAGATGCCTGCGGCGATGATGCCGATCGGACCGGCGCCGGTAATCAACACGTCTTCACCGATCACGTCGAACTCGAGCGCGCAATGGGCGGCATTGCCGTAGGGATCGAAGAAAGCCGCCAGTTCGCTTGGGATCTGGTCCGGGATCGGCCACAGGTTCGAGGCGGGAACGGCCACGTATTCGGCGAATGCGCCATTGCGATTGACGCCGATGCCGACCGTGTGCGGGCATAGATGCTGCTTGCCCGCGCGGCAATTGCGGCACACGCCGCAGACGATGTGGCCTTCGGCCGAGACGCGCTGGCCGAGCTGGTAGCCGCGCACGCCAGCGCCGATCTCGACGACGCGACCGACGAACTCGTGGCCGATCACGAGGCCGGGCTTGATCACGCGTTGCGACCATTCGTCCCACTTGTAGATGTGCAGGTCGGTTCCGCAGATTGCCGTCTTCTCGAGTTTGACGAGCACGTCGTTGGGACCGATCTCCGGAACCGGCACCTCTTCCATCCAGATGCCCCGCGCGGCTTCGCGCTTGACCAGGGCCTTCATCATTCGTGACATGGTCATCACTTCTCGGGTGAGGCCGCCGATTATACGTCGCCCGGGCACTGCGGAATCATGATGTGCGCGAGTCGGGCTGGCGCGGCGCATGCACCGGCCCCTTGTTTGCACGGGGTTTCCGCAGGACACTACGGGAAGGCCGCGGGAGGGCCGCTCAGGGGGCTGTCGGGATGTTCGGATTTCTGAAGCGATGGTTCGGCGCCGCCAAGGCGGAAAGCGTCGACGGTACGCGGCGGCAGAAGCAACGCGTCAACGCGCGCAGTGGCATGCGGGTGCTGGTGGTCGATGATTCGACCACGGTGGTCGCCACGCTGCGGCGCATGCTCGAGCAGAACGGTTACGAAGTCGAGGAGGCGCTCAACGGCGAGAAGGGTGTTGAGCTTGCGGTCAACGATCCGCCCGATCTGATCTTCCTCGATATCATCCTGCCCGGGATCAATGGCTTTGCCGCGCTGCGCCAGTTGCGGCGCAACCTGCGCACGCGTGAGGTGCCGGTGATCATGATGAGCGGCAACGAGCAGGCAACCGAGCAGTTTTATGCGCAGCGCATCGGGGCCGACGATTTCATCAAGAAGCCATTCTCCCGCGCCGAGCTGTTTTCGCGCATCGAGCGCCTGCTCGATGTGTCGTTGATGCCTCGCCGTCGCCCACCAGCCGCAGTGGAACATGCGCAAGGGGATTTCGTGAAATAGGCGTACCGGTCGCGGTGGCCAATCGCATCGCCTGCGCAGCCGCGACCCACCTGCTTGACCCCTGCGCCGAGCGCGGTTGCAATGTGCCAATGTCAGGCTTGGATCGACGGCCAGTTGCGATTTTTCTCATGGGTCCGACCGCGAGCGGCAAGACCGCGCTCGCCTGCCGTCTCGCCGAACGCTTTGACCTGGAGCTGATCAGCGTCGACTCGGCGCTGATCTATCGTGGCCTCGATGTCGGTGCGGCCAAGCCCGATGCGACGACGTTGGCGCGCTTTCCGCATCGCTTGATCGATATCCGCGAGCCGACCGCTCCGTATTCGGCCGCCGAATTCCGCCGTGACGCCTTGCTGGCCATGAACGAGATCACCGTGGCAGGCCGCGTGCCGCTGCTGGTCGGCGGCACCAGCCTGTACTTTCGCGCGCTCGCCTGGGGACTGGCGCCGCTGCCTGATGCCGATCCGGAACTGCGCCAGCGTCTGAGCGACGAGGCGGCGCGTTTGGGCTGGCCGGCGCTGCATGCACGGCTCGCTGCATTTGATTCGCACAGCGCAGCCAGGCTCTCACCCAACGATGCGCAGCGCATTCAACGCGCGCTCGAGATTGCCGAACTGACGGGTGAGCCGCCCTCGCGCCTGCTCGAACATGGCATGCAGCGGCCCCCTTTCCGGATCCTCAAGCTCGCCTTGCAACCGGTGCAGCGCGAGGTCTTGCACGAGCGGATCGCGCAGCGCATGGACGTGATGCTCGATGCGGGACTGGTCGAGGAAGCACGGCGCCTGCGTGAATTGTCGGGTTGGCATCCTGATCTGCCGGCGATGCGCGCAGTCGGCTATCGTCAGGCTTGGCCGTATCTGGCCGGGCAGTCCAGCTTGGCCGAGTTTCGCCAGCGCGCGATCTTCGCCACCCGTCAGCTCGCCAAGCGCCAGCTCACCTGGCTGCGCGGCGAGATCGATGCCCAGAACCTCGACAGCGAGCGGGTTGACCTGGTCGATGCTGCAAGTGCCCGCCTCGGACGCTTCCTCAGTGTGGCCGCGTGAGCCAATCGGCGTTCGCGTCGATCCCCATTTCTCTTTGCCCGGGCAAAGCCTTACTATCGGACCGGGGTTTGGAATCGGGCGTGCTGCGGCTCACCTCGCACACGCGATTTCTCCGATTCCCCGCAATTCGAACCAGGGAGAACAAGACTCATGTCCAAGGGGCAGTCTCTGCAGGATCCGTTCCTCAATGCGTTGCGTCGCGAACGCGTGCCGGTGTCGATCTATCTCGTCAATGGCATCAAGCTGCAAGGCACGGTCGAATCCTTCGACCAGTTCGTGGTGTTGTTGCGCAACACCGTGAGCCAGATGGTCTACAAACATGCAATTTCGACGATCGTGCCCTCGCGCAATGTGCGCATGGCAGGCCCCGAGGCAGGCCATTCGGGCAGCGGCGCGGCGGCCGAGCCTGCGGGCAGTGAAGCCGATTCCTGAGACGCGCAGGCAATGGCTTGAAACCCGGGCTCGATGGCCGCATTGATGAGGCCGCGACCGCGAAGGGTGAACGCTTCTGTTTGAAAGATCCAAAAAGGGTGAACGCGCCTTGCTGCTGCAGCCGCAGGCGCCCGGGCATGCCGATCCGCAAGCGCTGGAGGAGTTCGCCGAGCTTGCACGTTCGGCAGGTGCCAGCGTCGTCGGCAGCCTGAATGCGCGCGTCGAGCGCGCAAACCCGCGCTATTTCGTCGGTACCGGCAAGGCCGAGGAACTGCGTGAACATCGTCTTGCGCTCGACGCCGACCTCATCCTCGTCAATCACGCGCTCTCGCCCGTGCAGGAGCGCAACCTCGAAAAGCTCACCCAGTGTCGAGTGGTTGATCGCACCGGTCTGATCCTCGACATCTTTGCCCAGCGTGCGCGCTCGCACGAAGGCAAGTTGCAGGTCGAACTGGCACAGCTCAAGCACATGGCCACGCGGCTGGTGCGCGGCTGGACCCATCTCGAGCGCCAGCGCGGTGGTTCGATCGGCCTGCGCGGCCCCGGTGAAACCCAGCTCGAACTCGATCGTCGCCTGCTCGGCGAACGCGTCAAGCAGTTGCAGAAGCGCATGCAAAAGGTCGAAACCCAGCGCTCGACCGCGCGCCGCGCGCGCCAGCGCCATGCGATGCCGGTGGTGGCCCTGGTCGGATACACCAATGCGGGCAAGTCGACTCTGTTCAACACCCTCAGCGGTGCGCAGGTGTACGCCGCCGACCAATTGTTCGCGACGCTCGACCCCACCTTGCGCCGCCTCGATGGTCTTGATTGCGGTGCGATCCTGCTCGCCGATACGGTCGGCTTCATTCGCGACCTGCCGCATGATCTGGTTGCAGCCTTTCGCGCCACCTTGGCCGAGGCGCGCGAGGCCGATCTGCTTTTGCACGTGGTCGATGCCTCCGATCCAGAGCGCGACCAGCGCATCGCCGATGTCGAGGCGGTGCTTGCCCAGATCGGGGCAGGTGAGCTGCCGCAGGTACTGGTTTACAACAAGCTCGACTTGCTCGACGGGGTCACCGCCCAAGCCGCATCCGATCTTGCGCCACAGGCCTCGAATGCTGGCGCCGCGGAGGCGGTGTCGGCCAACCGTGTCGATCGCATCGACGGCGGCACGCGCTTGCGGTCCTGGGTGTCGGCCAAGACCGGAGTCGGACTGGACGGCCTGCGCGCAGCCATCGCGCAGAGTCTGGGCGCACAGCGCGTGCAAGCCCACCTGTTGTTGCCGCCCGCGGCCGGACGTCTGCGCGCGCGACTGCATGCCCAGGGGTTGATCGCGCGGGAACAGGTGGGCGAAGACGGCTGGCGCATCCACATCGACGCTCCGCGCGCACTGGTGGAACCCTTGTTCGGCCTGCCGGATGGTGACGGCGCGTGGTTGCGCGAACGCTTGCTTGCCGCACTGGAAGGCCCTACCTACAATCCAGAGGCAATTCCGTCCCGCTGATCCTGCGACGCGGTGCCAGATCAACTCGGGCGCCAAGGCGGACATCGGCAATCCAACCGCGTTGCGGCAGACGACATCCAGTCGTCGGCGGCGCCGCGAAAAGGCAGAGCAATGGCTTGGAACGAACCCGGCAGCGGCAAACAGCGTGATCCGTGGAAAGACAGCGGCGGAGGTGGCTCGGGGCCGGATTTCGATGCTTGGTTGAACAAGCTGCGCGACGGCTTCGGACGCATTTTTGGTGGTGGCGGTGGCGCCGGAATCGCCGTGCTCGGCATCCTGCTGGCGTGGGCGGCCTGGGATAGCGTGATGCGCATCAATGCCGATGAAACCGGTGTGGTGCTGCGCTTTGGCAAGGTCGCCAGATTGGTGCAGCCGGGTCTGGGCTTCAAATTTCCGCGTCCGATCGAAACCGTGGTTGCAGTCAACACCGGCAAGACGCTGCAGACCAGCGATCAGGTGCGCATGTTGACCAAGGACGAGAACATCGTGCTGGTCGATTTCTACGTGCAGTATCGCATCGGGGATGCGCAGCGCTTCCTGTTCGACGTCAAGGATCCCAACGAGACGCTCGCCCAGGCGGCCGAAAGCGCGGTGCGCTCGGTGGTCGGCAACAACGACATGGACACGATCCTGTCCGGGCAGCGCAACGAACTCGTCGTCAAGGCGCGCGAGGTGCTGCAGGCCACGCTTGAGCAATACCAAACCGGACTCGTGCTGCTCGACCTCAACATCCAGAACGTGCGTCCGCCGACCGAGGTCAAGGACGCCTTCGACGATGCCAGTCGCGCGCTGCAAGACAAATCGCGCCTGGAAGAGGACGCGCGCGCCGAAGCCAGCCGCATCGTGCCCGAGGCGCGCGGTGCCGCCGCCGAGATTCGCGCCCGCGCCGAAGGCGACAAGGCCGAACGCATCGCTCGCGCTCAGGGTGACGCGCAGCGCTTCAACCTGGTCGAGGCGCAGTACCGTGCCGCGCCCGAGGTCACGCGCAAGCGCCTGTATCTGGAAACGATGAGCGAAGTGCTCCGGCCTGTGGCGAAAGTGATCGATGCCACGGGCGGAAAGAACCTCATCAATCTGCCGTCGCCGCTGGTGCCCGCGGTAAGCGCCAAGAGCCTCGGCACCACCGTGGTCACGCCGGAAACCGGCAAGGCAGGCAACTGATGCGTACCATCCCTGTCGTCATCGGCGCCTTGGCCTTGCTGATCGGCGCGAATTCGGCCTATGTGGTCTATCAGTCGCAGACCGCGATCCTGTTGCAGTTCGGCCGCATCGTCAGATCCGACATCGAGCCGGGCCTGCATTTCCGCATCCCGTTCATGCAGCAGGTCAAGCGCTTCGACAAGCGACTGCTGTCTTTCGATTCGCAACCCGAGCGCTCGCTCACGTCCGAGAAGAAGGACGTCACCATCGACTTCTTCGTCAAATGGCGCATCGTCGATGCCGCGCGCTACTACGTCGCCGTGGCGGGTGATGAGGTGCAGGCGCGCGATCGAATTGCGCCCAAGGTCAAGGAAGGCCTGCGGCGGGCGATCAATGCACGCACGCTGCAGGAACTGGTTGCTGGCGGGCGGGTCGACCTCACCAAGGATCTGGTGGTCGAGTCGAACAAGGCGACGCAGGACCTTGGCATCCAGATCGTCGACCTGCGCATCAAGCGCATCGACCTGCCCGAGGACGGCACCGTGATCAATTCGGTGTACGAGCGCATGAAGGCCGAGCGCAAGAAGGTGGCCTCGCAACTGCGTGCGGAGGGCGAGGAAGCCGCGCGCACGATCCGCGCCGATGCTCAGCGCCAGGTGCAGGTGGTCAAGGCCGAGGCGTATCGGGATGCCGAAACGACCCGCGGCGAGGGCGATGCCAATGCCTCGCAGATCTACGCTGCCGCCTATGGCCGCAATCCCGAGTTCTACAGCTTCTATCGCAGTCTCGAGGCCTATCGCGACGTCTTTGCGCAGGACAACGGTCTGTTTGTGCTCGATCCCAAATCCGAGTTCCTGCATTACCTGCAGGAAAGCAAATAGCTCCGGCGCACTGGCCCGCAAGCCCTCAAATCCGGATAATGCACAAAAGCCGGTCGGTGCCTCGCGCGCCGCCGGCTTTTCCTTTGTGCGGAATCCTCCGCGAATCGCCGGCCGTGCGTGGCCGGCAGTTTGAACAAGGTGCAGTCATGGGTCAGTCGGTCGTAGTGCTTGGTGCCCAGTGGGGCGACGAAGGCAAGGGCAAGATCGTCGATCTGCTCACGCAGGATATCGGCGCGGTGGTGCGCTTCCAGGGCGGCCACAATGCCGGCCACACGCTCGTGATCCAGGGCAAGAAGACCGTCTTGCACCTGATCCCGTCGGGCATCCTGCGCGAGGGCGCGCTGTGCCTGATCGGCAATGGCGTGGTGCTCTCGCCGGCGGCGCTGCGCAAGGAAATCGAGGAACTCGAAAGCAGCGGCGTCGAAGTGCGCTCGCGGCTCAAGATCAGCCCGGCGACACCCTTGATCATGCCCTATCACATCGCGCTGGATCAGGCGCGCGAAAAGGCGGCCGGCGGCAAGGCGATCGGCACCACCGGGCGTGGCATCGGCCCCGCCTATGAAGACAAGGTTGCGCGCCGCGGCATCCGCATCGCCGACCTGCACTATCCGAAGCAACTGAGCGAGTTGTTGCGCAGCGCGCTCGACTATCACAACTTCGTGCTCACCCGGTATCTGGGTGCCGAGGCGATCGACTTCCAGCGCACGCTCGATGAGGCGCTGGCGTTCGGTGACTACGTCGAGCCGATGAAATCCGACGTGGCCGGCATCCTGCATGAGCTGCGCAAGCAGGGCCAGCGCGTGCTCTTCGAAGGCGCGCAGGGTGCGCTGCTCGACATCGACCACGGCACCTATCCCTACGTCACCTCGTCCAACACCACGATCGGCGGTGCGCTCGCCGGTGCCGGCATTGGTGCCGACGCGATCGACTACGTGCTCGGCATTGCCAAGGCGTATGCGACGCGTGTCGGCGGCGGCCCGTTCCCGACCGAGCTCGACGATGCGGTCGGGCAGGGCTTGCGTGATCGTGGCCAGGAATACGGTGCCTCCACCGGTCGCCCGCGTCGTTGCGGCTGGATGGACATCGTCGCGCTCAAGCGCGCGGTGGCGATCAACGGAATTTCCGGCCTGTGCATCACCAAGCTCGACGTGCTCGACGGCATGGACAAGCTCAAGATCTGCATCGCCTACGAATATCGCGGCAAGCGCACCGAATATGCGCCGCTCGATGCGGCGGGTTGGGACGATTGCACGCCGGTGTATCTGGAGTTCCCCGGCTGGAGCGAATCGACCCACGGCATCACCCAATGGGACAAGCTGCCACCCGCGGCGCGTGCGTACCTGCGTGCGCTCGAAGAGCTCGCCGGTTGCCCGCTGGCGATCGTCTCCACCGGGCCCGACCGCGACGCCAACATCATCCTGCGCGACCCATTCGCCTGAGTGGAAAGGCGCTGACGATGGGCTTGCCCGGTGCCCCGGCCTGATGAGCGCGACCTGGATCGTCCAGCGCATCGAGGATGCGCGATTTCCGATCCGCATCCGCATTGAGCAGGATGGGCGCAGCTTGCTGGCCGTGCGCGCGAAGTCTGCGTGGCCTGGTCCCGGTTCACAGGTGTTCTGCCTGCGCGAACGTGATGCCGAGCCGGTGCCGGCCGTGGCCGAGCTCGAGCGCGTACCGGTAGCGCACCTCGCGCGCCTTGGGCGAAAGCTGTCGGTGACGCTGGACCGCGCGCAGCGCAAGCGATGCGAGTTCCTCATCGTCGAAAAGCCGCGCAAGGATGGCAGCGGCAGCTACGAGCAGGTGTTCTTTCGCACCGAGGCCGCTGTGCGGGCGCACCGCAGCAGCAAACGCGCCGAACTGACCGTGCGTACCGGTGAGGATCTGCAGATCGTTGTCGACAGCATGGAGCGCTATCCATGGGCCTTTCCCGGTGCGAAGCTGCAGCGGCGAAAGTTGCCGGTTGGCGACTACGCGCTGATTCTCGATGAGCGGCCGTATGCGCTCGTCGAGCGCAAGACGCTGCCCAATCTGCTGGCCGATCTTTCCGAGTTGAAGGGGCTGCACCAACAACTCGCCGAGCTATCGGCGTGGCCGCATGCCGCCTTGGTGATCGAGGCGCAGTATGCGGATTTCGCCGATCCGGCCAAGATCGGAAAGTGGCCCGCAGCCCACCTGCTGCGCGTGCTCGCTGAACTGAGTGCCTTGTTTCCTGCCATGCCATGCGTATTTGCCGGCAACCGCAAGCTGGCAAACGTCTGGACGCAGCGTTGGTTTGCGGCGGTGCGCGCGGCTGCCATGCAGCCACGCCTGCCGCAGATTGCCGAAGTCGCTGCTCGCTACGAGGCTCGCGGTGAAGGTGGCGTCGAGGTGCGCATTCGTCACGCCGTACTGCGCGATCTGCCCGATGGCTTCGAGATCGGGCTGCTGCGTCAGCAGTTCACCGACATCAAGCCGACACGGATCAAGCGCGTGATCGATCAATTGCGAGACGAGGGGCGGCTGCGAGCGCAGGGACGTGGCCGCGGCGTGCGCTGGTGGCGCGTGGTCTGAGGATTCAGCGCCGCGTCGAGGATGCGAGCGCATGCCAACACCAATGCCAGGGTTCGTAGGCGATGCCGTGGCGATTGCCGCGCGGATAGGACATCACGAAGCCGAAGCGGAGCGCGTGGCGGCGCAACCACTTGAACGCGGCCGACTGCGCGAACTCTTCTTCGAGTGCTGCGTAGCCTGGCGTGGTGAGATCGAGCGCGCGACCACTGTGGTGTTCGCTGTAGCCGGGTGCCGCGCTCACACGCAGGATCTCTTCGATGGATTGGCCGCGCGCGAGTTTGCGTTCGATGATGCCGAGTTGGTAGTGCGCCGAGCGGAACGCCGAGACTACCTGAAGCTCAATCGACTGCGCGTGGGCCGCGGCGCGCATGCGTGCAAAGGCCAGCGCGGCGCGCGGTGTGAGCCATTGCTCGCGGCCATGGATATCGGCGCCGATCGAAGCGAGCTGAGCGGGTTCACGCACGAGGCGCAATTGATTTCGGCGCGCATGGTCGGCCGGAACGCCGAGTTTGCGGGAGCGCGCGACGACTTCGGCACGCTCGTCGCGGTCGCAACGTGCGGGCAGCGGGCCGTCGATCATTGCGCCGGCGTTTCCAGCGGTTTGACGTAAAAACCCGCGATGCGACCATCACTGCCGCAGGCGATCTGGGCGTAGAGATTGACCTTGTCGAAAATCAGCGGAATCGTGATCGCCAGATACCCCTGCAGTTCGGAGGCATGGCTCTGACCGCGTGCCTGCAGGCTGCCGAAGCGGGCGAGCGATTCCCAGGCAGCCTTGAATTTTTCTGGCGGCAGTGCAGCGCGCATCGGTGCATCGAAGTCGTGCGTGGCCGCGTCGAAGTCGCCCTTTTGAGCCGCATCGAGCAAGGCGGTGGCGCGTGCCGTGCAGGCCTTTTGCAGCGCTTGTGCCTGCTGTTCGGCTGGGGATCGCGAAGGGATTGCCCTTGGCGCCGAGCCGCTTGCGGATGGATTGGCTGCGGATTGTGATGTCGCAGGGGCTTCGGGCGCAGGGGCTTCGGGCGCAGGGGCTTCGGGCGCAGGGGCTTCGGGCGCAGGGGCTTCGGGCGCAGGGGCTTCGGGCGCAGGGGCTTCGGGCGCAGGGGCTTCGGGCGCAGGCGTTTCGGGCGCAGGCATTTCGGGCGCAGGCGTTTCGGGCGCAAGGGTTTCGCTTGCGGAGCCAAGGAGCTCGGCTGCGGCGGGCGCGGATTCCTTGCCTGCCTTCGCATCGACCGCGCTCTTGCGCAGCTTGGAAGCATTGGCTGGCTGCTTGTTCGCGGCGGGCTTCTTCACCTTGGACTTTGCGGGTCTGTGTGCCGCCGTCGGAGGCGTGTGCTTCTCCGGCTCGTCTTCTGCATTACCTGAAGCGGCCGCCTCAATCGGGGCTGTCTTCACCTCCGCGGCCGGGCTCGGCTCGCTCGCACCTGTCTTGACGTCTTTGGCGCGCGCCAGCGCATCGACATCAATATCCTGAGGCGCAACTTCCGGCTCTGTTTTGCCCTGGGCATTCGCGGCTCGAATCGATGCAGGATGGTTGGCGAGCGCAGGTGTCGGTTTTGGCTTGGCCGTTTGGGCGGGGCTGGACTCGTTCCCGGCTGCGTCGGCAGCAGGTCCGGGCAGTGCCTGGCTCGACGTGTCCTTGGACGAACCGTGCTGTGGATGTTTGACATCCTTGGCACGTGCCAGTGCATCGACGTCGATGTCCTGCGGCGCGACCTCCCTGGGCCGGGGTTCGGCCGCCTTGTCGGGTTGCGCCGCGAAGGTCGAAGGCGTGCAGAAGAGTAGGGCGCAGGCAATCAGCAGGCGCAGGCTCATGACGCGAGATCCATTTCGGTTTCAAGGTGCGGTTGGGGTTGCGCTGGGCTTGTTCGCGCGAAGCGCCGCCACGATGCGCAGGACATTAGCATGCCCAGCGGTGCCACCGCTGAACGCAATCCGCGGCCCAATGCCGAAAATCATTGGACAAATGCGAATGGGCGGCTGATCCTTGGCGCGGGGCGCTTGTGGGAAAAATCCGATGAATCCGTCACTGCTGAGAATCACGCTGGCCGCAGGTCTTGCCCTGTGCGCGCAGATCGCGTTGGCAGTACCAGCTCATTACATCGTGTTCGAAGTCGATCGAACGGGCAGGGTCGATCCGGTCTATTACGCGCAGGTCGAACTCGATGGTGCAGCACCGGGCCAGCGCGCTGACGCCACAGGCGCGCAGGACCTGCGCGACGACGACATCATCTATCGCCTGCAGCGGCACAGCGTCGATCTGGGTGCCCATCGCGTGCGCCTGCCGCAGCTGCGCGGCGAATTTGCGCGTGATCCAGGCGTTGACGGGACCCTCGTTTCCACGCGTATCGACGCGGTCGAGCCGCGCGCCTTCGTGCTGCGCATACCGCTCGATGAAGCCGACACGGTCAGCTTCGGCAAGGGCAGTACGCGGCAGGCGTTTGACCTGGATGCCATCGCGGCGCGGGTGCCTGATGCGCGCGGCGTGACGAGCGCGATGCCGGTCCTCGCGCCGACGGCGGTCACCGGGCCGCCATCGAACCGTGTCGACATTCTGGTGATCGGCGAGGGCTACACCAGCGCGCAGCAGAACCTCTTCAACAGCAATGCGGCGACCTTCGAGAATCAATTCTTCGGTGTCACGCCGTATCTGGAGTACAAGAGTTTCGTGAATTGGGCGACGCTGTTCGTCGCATCGAGCCAGTCCGGTGTCGACCATCCGCCCTACCAGGCTGGTTGCAATTCTTCCAATTGCTGCGCCGATAGCGAGGCGCAAACCGATCCGCATGCCGGGCAGTTCGTCAACACCGCCTTCGACGGCAAGTTCTGCGACTGGCAGATCCACCGGCTGCTCACGGTCAATGACAGCAAGGTGCTGGCGGCAGCGGCGGCGTATCCGGATTGGGATGAAATCCTCGTGGTGGCCAATGACACGGTGTATGGCGGCTCGGGAGGAAGCGTCTCGGTGACGTCGATGAACCAGTATGCAAGCGAGATCATCCTGCACGAGTACGGCCACACCTTCACGGGTCTTGCCGATGAATACGATACGGCCTATCCGGGCTTCCCGGCCTGCAACGACGTCTCCGGTGGCCCGCCCTGCGAGGCCAATGTAACCAACCAGACCAATCCGGCCTTGGTCAAATGGAAGGCCTGGCTCACGCCGGGCAATCCGATTCCCACGCCGGGAGGTACGGCAGGAGTCGGCTTGTTCGAAGGCGCCCGATACCAGAGCGTGGGCATGTATCGTCCGGTGGACCAGTGCGAAATGCGCTATCTGGGGATGAACTTCTGCCCCGCCTGCCGTCAGGAATATGTGGTCAGACTCTACGCAGGAGGTTGGGGTGTGCCGGCGGGAGGCATCGATTTGATCGAGCCGGGCAGCGAATCACCACCGGCCGCGCAACCGGTGCAGTATGCGCCAGGGACGACGCAGACCTTCAGCATCGTTGCATTGCGGCCGTCAGTCGGCAGCCTCGCCTTTGAATGGTGGCTCGACGGCGTGCGCCTGTCCGGGCCATCGACTGAAAGCCATGCATTCACGCAGAGCATGCCGACACCGACGACGCGAACGCTGCAGGTGCGGGTGCGCGACACCAGTGCCTACGTCAAGCCAGGTCCATTGCCCACACGCACGCGCACCTGGACGATTCAAGTCAATGCCGATCTTGTTTTCCGCAACGGTTTCGATTGAAAGCTTGCCCGAGCCCGGCCAAGTCGGGTCGGGTTCTCTGCGGCAGGGCGCTTGTTCAAGCGCCAGGCGGCGCCAGCGGCGCGATCACGTGCAACACGAGGTCAGTGCACAAGTGCGCGAGCATCGCGTGCTCAAGTCCGCGCTTCCAGTAGAGCCAGCCGAACACGAGGCCGCCGATTGCGTTGTAGGCAATCACACGCGCAATCAGGACTGGCGTGAGTGGCGCGAGTTGCGCCGCCATCGGCAGATGGCCAGCGCCGAAGGCAAGGGCAGCCAGCGTGATGGCGATGAGCATCACCCACGTGCGCGGCTGGCCGTCGCAGAAGCGGCTCAGCAGCCAGACAATTCCACCCATCACGAAGACGCGGAGGCCGACTTCTTCGAGGATCGCGCCGTAGGGTGAGGCCAGCAATCCCTTGCCGGCAAATGCGAGTGACGCGGGCGCCGAGGCGGCCGGCGCAGCAAGCGGCGCGCCGAAGAGCGCAATCGCGGCGAGGATGGCGCCGCCGGTGATCGCGCCCAGCAGTGCCGCCTGCGCCCAAGCCGAATGTGCGGGTGCCGGCTGCCGATACAGCCACGCGCGCAGCCAGGGCGCGCCCAGTCCCAATGGTGCGCCGAGCTTCAGACCCGCCCAGGCGAGCAGGAACATGATCACGCCTGCCTGCAGCGACTGCGCGCCGATGATCACGGCTTGTGGAAGGCCGCTGGCCGCACTCGCCGTTTGCAGCGCCTTGGGTTGCAAGGCGAGCAGATAGGGAAACAGCAGCGCGGTGGCGAAGATGCTGACAAGGCCGAGCACGAGCGCAATGCGCAGTTGCGGTTGGCGCGAACTCATGCGGGATCCTCCTCGACTGGGTCGGTGGGGGGTGACTTGAGCCTCCCGGCCTTGCGCAGCGCATCGCGCAGCAGATACTCGATCTGCGCATTGAGCGAACGCAGTTCATCATCAGCCCAGTGCTGCACGGCTCCGAGCACTTGCGCGCTGATGCGCAGCGGATAGGCTTTCTTCTCAGCCATCGAGAACGCTCTTCGTGAGAAGTGCGGCCACGGATGGCCGCTTCCTGATGTTCGTGATCAGGGACGATCACCCATACAACGTGCCGGTGTTGACCACCGGCTGCGTCGCGCGCTCGCCGCAGAGCACGACCAGCAGATTGCTGACCATCGCTGCGCGCCGTTCATTGTCGAGGTCGACCACGCCGCGCTTGCCCAATTCGGCCAGCGCCATTTCGACCATGCTCACCGCGCCTTCGACGATGCGCTCGCGCGCCGCGACGATCGCGCTGGCCTGCTGGCGTTGCAACATGGCCTGGGCAATTTCCTGCGCATAGGCGAGGTGGCTGATGCGCGCCTCGGTGACCTTGACGCCGGCCTTGCCCAGACGCTGCTGGATTTCGTTGGCCAGATGGGTATTGATCTGATCGCCGTGGCTGCGCAGGGAAGGCTTGCCATCGTCGTGCGCATCGTAGGGATAGCTCTGCGCCATCTGACGCAATGCCGACTCCGACTGGATCTGCACGAAGTTCTCGTAATTGTCGACGCAGAACACGGCTTCGGCGGTGTCGACGACTTGCCAGACCACGATCGCGGCGATTTCGATCGGGTTGCCGTCGGCGTCATTGACCTTGAGCTTGCTCGACTCGAAATTGCGAACGCGCAGGCTGATCGCGCTCTTGCCGTAGAACGGATTGGTCCAGCGCAAGCCGGTCTCACGGCTGGTACCGGCATAACGACCGAACAATTGGAGTACCTGGCCCTGGTTGGGTTGCACCTGGAAGAAGCCCTTGGCCAGAAATCCGAGCAGGCCGATCAGCAGGCTGCCTGCGATGAGTGGTGCCGGGCTGGGATCGGGCTGAGCCTTGAGTGAGTGAATGATCCATGCCACATCGGCGAGTGCGATCAGGACCATGATGACGGCGGCCGGAATTCCGGCGACGGAAAAGGCGGCGGTTTCGTTGAGATCGGGGCGTTGGTTCATTGGCGGGGCCTCCTTCAAGGTTCGCCGCAAGTAGATATCAAAACGATATCACCGTCAAGAGAGTCGCTACCGAAACCCACTCACGTCCCCGCCGAGCGCATGACGCCTCCATGCAAATAACAATTAAAACAAATAGGTGCGCGACATTCCTGAAGAGATTTATCCGCGAGATTGCTCCCCTGGCGTCGCATTTCCGGGGCTGCTGCGACACGCTGGAAGAACCGGACGCGCCCGAACTGCTGCGCTCAGTGCGCAGACGCCGCCGTTGGACTCGGCAAAGGCTCGGCGGCCTTGAGTTCGAGGTTGCCGAGGAGCTCCAGCCCGGCATAGAACTTCCATGGATCGCCATTGCCGACGGCGAGCGCGATGTGACCGCTGTCGAAGCCCTTGAGCGCGGCATCGAAGCTGCGCCAACGGCCGTCGATCCAGGCTTGCGCCCAGGCGTGCGGCACGAACACCTGATTCTTGCCGGCAAACCCCGGTGCATAGGCAAGGCCGGTGGCGACGCGCGTGGCGACGCCGCTGGCGCGGCCGAGCGCCGCAACCAGCACCGCATGTTCGGTGCAATCGCCTTCCGGCTTGCGCGCGACCTCGAGCGCCGAGGCGTAACCGACGTTGAGGTTCTTGTTGCTGATGAAGCCGCGTACGAACGTCTCGATGCGCCGCATCTTCTCTTGTGGATCCTTGGCGTCACCGACCGCCTTGCGTGCGAGCGCAAGGATTTCCGGGGCCTCGCTCTGCAGATAGTCGCTGGGACGCCATTCATCCTTGCCTGGATGCTCGGCCCCGCGGGCTGCATGGGCCGCGGGATCCACGGAGAGTACTTGCACGGCGCCCTCGAGCCTGGCGGTTTGTTCATCGGTGCTGATGAGGCCGTCAAACTTGCCCGAACCGCGCCAGTCGAGCGTGTAACGCATCGGCTTGGCGAGTTCGGCTGGACTGAGCGCGCGTGGCGCGACCAGCAGGGTGCGCTCGAACACGTCGCTGGATTGGTTCGGTGCGGTGGCGCAAGCGCGGTCGCAGGCCAGCAGCACCAGATCCACGCCCATGAGCGGCATCACCAGCTTGTACACGGTTTCTTCGGCGTCGACCCAACTGCGCGAGCTCATCGAGGTGCCCGCGACGGTCATCGTCTGCTCGGCGCGCACGAGTTGCCGCGTGCCGCCGGGCAGCTCGACCGTCTCACGCGGGCCGATGCGGGTGTCGATGCGTACGCCTTCCAGTGCCGAGGGTTGGAACGCAAGCGCCTCGTAGTGCGTACCTTCTGCCAGCCCCTTGCGCAGTCCCATCAAGCGCGCCGCTTCGGGCATGAGCGCGCCCTCAGGCCACGGCAATTCGCGTTTCCGAGTGACGCCGCCGACTGCGGTGGTGGCCTCGATGCGGCCGTCTGCGACGCGGCCGTCGATGCGGGTTTCGATCCCCGACATGCTTGCCGTGCTGCTGAACGCAAGCGGTTTGCCGGCGAGTGTCTCGGTGCTGCTCTCGCTGTTGCGAAGTCCGATCGAAATTCCGGCACGATCAAACTTGATGTCGAGCGTTTGCGTGGTCTGCACTTGATCCCCGCGGATCGTGCGCGTGCTCTGGAAACTGCCGATCTTGCGGCCATCGAGCAGCACCGTGTACCACTGCTGCGCGGGTGGCGCCGCGTGGGCGGTACAGGCAAGGGCAAGCAGGGCGAGGACGGCAAGGCGCATGGCAGGGTCCGGCAATGGCATGAGCGCCATAGTGTGCCTGAACCCCGCCAGGAAGCTTTCGCATAGAATCACGGGTTCACCACAAACTTCGCGATCGCATGAAGACCTTTGGAACACCGCGCACCGATACCGCGATCCGCGTGCTGCTGCTTGGCGCCGGCGAACTGGGCAAGGAAGTGGCGATCGAGTTGCAACGCTTCGCGGTCGAGGTGATTGCGGTCGACCGCTACGCCAACGCGCCGGCAATGCAGCTCGCCCATCGCTGTCACGTCATCGACATGCTCGATGGCAAGGAAGTGCGCCGCGTGATCGAGCAGGAGCGGCCCGATCTGGTGGTGCCCGAGATCGAGGCGATCCATACGCCGACCCTGGTGGAGCTTGAAGGCGAGGGCGTGCGCGTGATCCCGACCGCGCGCGCGGCGTGGTTGACGATGGATCGTGAAGGCATCCGCCGTCTCGCAGCCGAGGAACTGGGTCTGCCGACTTCGCCCTATCGTTTCGTCGATACGCGCGAGGACTACCTCGCCGCGATTGCGCAGATCGGCCTGCCCTGCGTGGTCAAGCCGGTGATGTCCAGTTCCGGCAAGGGCCAGAGCACGCTGCGAAGCCAGAACGATATCGATGCCGCCTGGGATTACGCACAATCGGGCGGCCGCGCCGGCAAGGGTCGCTGCATCGTCGAGGGCTTTGTCGATTTCGACTACGAGATCACCCAGCTCACGGTGCGCCACGTCGGTGGCACGAGTTTCTGCGAGCCGATCGGTCATCGCCAGGAACATGGGGATTACCGCGAATCCTGGCAGCCGCAGCCGATGAGCGCAGCCGCCCAGGCCGAGGCGCGTCGTCAGGCAGGCGCGATCACCGCCGCGCTCGGTGGGCATGGGGTGTTTGGCGTGGAGTTCTTCGTCAAGGGCGATGCGGTGATCTTCTCCGAAGTGAGCCCGCGTCCCCACGACACCGGCCTGGTCACGCTGATTTCGCAGGATCTGTCGGAATTCGCGCTGCATGCGCGCGCGATCCTCGGTCTGCCGATTCCACAAATTCGTCAGTTCGGTCCCTCGGCTTCGTGCGCGGTGCTTGCGCACGGCACGGGCAATCGGCCGCGCTACCGCGGTGTTGCCGGCGCGCTGGCCGAACCCGATACGGCGTTGCGCCTGTTCGGCAAGCCCGAAGTCGACGGTGAACGGCGCATGGCCGTCACTCTCGCGCGCGATGCGAGCATCGAAGCGGCGGTTGCCAAGGCGGTGCGCGCCGCCAGCGCGATATCGGTCGA
The DNA here is from genome assembly GCF_019634815.1 of Dokdonella sp. Lineage (GTDB taxonomy): Bacteria > Pseudomonadota > Gammaproteobacteria > Xanthomonadales > Rhodanobacteraceae > Dokdonella_A. The sequence goes on from NZ_JAHCAP010000003.1 coordinate 173,245, forward strand.
GCTCTGATGCCTGTCGTGGCGTGGCCAGACTTGATTCGAACAAATCCCGCATCGCCAGCGATGCGCCACAACAGGGGAACGGTCGATGCCTGATGCAGTGAATTACGCGGTATTCCTGTTTCCGCAGGCGATTGAAGCGCTGGGCAGTGCGATCAAGCCGTATTTGCGCGAGGGGCCGGCTGGGCCGCACATCGTGTGCAGCGAGGTCGATTCATCGGGGCCGCTGTTCGGAATGACCCTGACAGGAAACGGGCCCCGGCAGGAGCCGCTCGAGCTTGAAATCATGCTGCCGCTGCAGATGATCAAGCTGGTGATGTCGATGCATGGGGAGCACGAGATCGGCTTCTTGTGACAGGCGGCAGGTTCAGGTCAAGGCTTGCCAATTGCCGTTCCTGAGGATCTCCAGGCCGGCAAAGTGTTTCTTGTAGTCCATTTTCGGATGGCCGGCGATCCAGAAACCGAGATAGACATAGTCGAGGCCTCGCTGCGCGGCGATGCGAATCTGGCTGAGGATCGCGTAGGTTCCGAGACTGCGGCGCGGCAGGTCCGGATCGAAGAAGGTATAGACAGCAGACAGCCCATCGCCGCAGAAATCAGTGACCGCGATTGCCACCAGGCGATCGCCCTCGCGCAGTTCGACGAACTGGGTCGGGCTCCAGGTGGTGTAAAGGAAGCGTGCGAAATCCAGGGGGCTCGCGTCGTCCATGCCACCATCGGGATGGCGGGCAGATAGATAGCGTTGGTAGAGATTGAAGGCTTCCTCGGTGAAGCCCGCGGGCGTGACGCGCACCTCGAGATCGTCATTGCGGGCCAGGCAGCGTCGTTGCGAGCGATTGGGCGTGAAGTGGGCAACGGCGACCCTGCAGGCGATGCAGGCGCGGCAGGCAGGACATTGCGGCAAATAGACATGGCCGCCGGCGCGGCGAAAGCCGCGTTGCATGGCCTGGTCGTAGAGTGCGGCCAGTTGCGGCGCGCTCGGGTCGATCACGAGATTCTGCGCGGTGCGCTCGCCGTAGTAACCGCAGGGATGCGGCAAGGTCTGGAACAGGCGAACGACGTCCGAGCGCATGGTGGGAGGCCTGCTTGCCCTGGTGTGTATCCCGGCTCAGTTCGCGAACAGTCGCAATCCAATCAACACGCAGATGCCGCAGATCATTGCCAGCACCACCATTTTCACGCGTGCCGAGGTGCGTTGGTGTTGAGCGGGATCGCCGGCGCCGCGCGCTGCGGCGAGTTCCTCGGCAAAGCGTGTCGCCGGTTCGATGCCGGCGTCGCGCAGCAGCTTGCGCGCGAGCGTCTGGTCCTGCGAACGCACGATCGAGACGTAGGGCCAGCTGTCGCGGTCGCCACGTTCACTGTAGGAAAACCGTTTCCAGTCGGCGCCCTGATACGCACGGCGATTGCCGATCGAGGTATCGATCCCATGCTCGGCCATCAGCGCAACCACGCGCTCGATGTTCTCCATGCGGGGTGATGTGTAGATCTGGCGCATGCGCGCATCCTACCCCTTGTCGGCCCGCAAACGCACGAGGCCTTCCTGTGCGGTCGAGCCGACCAGACGCCCATCCTCGCTGAAGATCATGCCGCGGGCGAGGCCGCGTGCTCCTTGCGCGGTGGGACTGTCGCAGGAGTACAGCAGCCATTCGTCCACCCGGAACGGGCGATGGAACCACATCGCGTGATCGAGGCTCGCGACCTGGACATCACCCTGCAGGAAGGAAATCCCGTGCGGCAGCATCGCAGTGCCGATCAGGTGGAAGTCGGACGAATAGGTGAGCAGGGCACGTTGCAAGGCCGGGTCATCGGGCACGCGCTCGACCAGGCGGAACCACACGTGCTGGAACGGCGGGCGCTTGGGCGGATTGAGCTCGTCGCGCGGATAGACCTGACGGAACTCGAACGGTCCTGAATTGCCGAACCAGCGCTGCAACTTGATCGGCAAGCGCGCATAGACATCGGTTGGCAGTGGTTCGGCAGGCTTGAGATCGCCCGGTGCGGGCACGCTGGGCATCGGCAACTGGTGTTCGAATCCACTTTCGCTGATCTGGAAAGAGGCCGAGAAATTGAGGATCGGCTGGCCGTGCTGGATCGCGGTGACGCGACGCACCGAGAAGCTGCCGCCGTCACGCGTGCGCTCGACATTGAAAATGATCGGATGCTCGATGTCGCCCGCGCGCAGGAAATAGCCATGCAGCGAATGCGCGGAGCGCGCCCCATCGACAGTTTGTTGTGCGGCTGACAGTGCCTGGCCGAGCACCTGGCCGCCGAACACGAAGCGCGTGCCGATGTCGCGGCTTTGGCCGCGGAACAGGTTGTCCTCGAGGCGTTCGAGGCGCAGCAAGTCGAGCAGTTCTTCGACGGCAGAGGACATCGTGATCCATGTGGTGGCCGGGGAGCGCAGCAGTATAGCGAGGCGTCGCCCGTGGCCGTTCACGATGCGGGTGGTTCGAATCGCTCGAACCCGCTGCCGTCGAGGACCTCGGGCCAGGGAAACAGCGGACCGGGATCCTGGCGTCGGCGCAACGGGATCGCGGGATTGTCGCTGGCCGGCTCGAAGCGGCGGTCGAGATCTTCGTGGCCGGCAATCCAGCGCAGGTTCGCGTGTTCGTGGCGCAGCTGTGCAAGCAGGGCGCGCAGCGACTCGATTTGCGCCGCGGTGTAGGGCGTGGTGAAGCTTTGATGCCGGCTGTCACCCCAGTTGGGATAGCGGCCGATGTTGCTGAGCTCGATGCCGAGCGATCGCGGGTTGTAGCCGAAAGTGTGATTGGCTACGCGGGTGTCGGCGACAAAGCGGAACACCTTGCCGTCAGTGTCGATGTAGTAGTGACCACTGTTGCCGGTTTGTGAGGATTCGTAGCGGATGCGCTCGCCGAATTCGCGCGCCATTTTCATGTCGGGCAGTTCGGTGCAGTGGATGACGACCAGATCGATTGCGCTCGCTGGCCGCACCGCCAGGCGGGACTCGTAGGGCAGGGGCCAGTCGATGATCGAGAGTGCGGGCATGGTGGGTATGGGGAAACGGAGGTCGTGTCGCAGCCTACAGGCTTTCGCGACATGCCGGCACCCGCGGGGTGAACCGGTGCAGGTGCCAAACCGGTATGCTCGGCCGATTCCAGAATCCAGATTCCCGATGAAAGGCACCGTGATTCTTTCGCATGGCCTCGAAAGTGGGCCGCAGGCGACCAAGGTGAGCGCGCTGGCGCAGGTTTGCGATGCGCTCGGCTGGGCCAGCGTGCGTCCCGACTACCGCGATATCGACGCCCTCCGCGATCCGCGCGAGATCGACTCGCGGGTCGGCCGCCTGCTCGAACACGTTCCGACACCGGGACGCCTGGTGTTCGCCGGTTCGAGCATGGGGGCCTTCATTTCCGGCCTCGCATCGCTGCGAACCGCCTGCGAGGGCCTGTTCCTGCTTGCGGTGCCGATCGAGGTCAGAGGTTTTTCGCTGCCCTTCGATGCAGCGACGGTGCCGACCACGCTGGTGCATGGTTGGCGCGACGAGTTGTGTGCGGTCGAGCCGGTGATCGCCTTCGCCCGCGCGCGTGCTGCCACCTTGCACTTGGTGGACGACGATCATCGCCTCGGCGCGCATGTGCAAGCCTGCGCACAGTTTTTCGGACAATTCCTTGGCGGGCTGGGCTGAAATGCAGAACTTCTTCGCCACCTGCGCCAAAGGCATGGAATACCTGTTGCGCGATGAGCTCATCGGACTGGGCATGTCCGATGCGCGTGAGGCGCTTGCGGGTGTGCATTTCAGCGGTTCACTCGAAGCCGGCTATCGGGCCTGCCTGTGGTCGCGTCTGGCGAGCCGCGTCCTGCTGCAGCTTGCCGAGTTCGAGGCGGGCGACGCCGATGCCTTGTATGCCGGTGTGCGTACGATCGACTGGGGCGCGCATCTGGCCGTCGATGGCACTTTCGCTGTCGATGCGGTCGGAGGCGGCGAGGGTCTGCGCCATTCGCAGTTCACGGCATTGCGCGTCAAGGATGCGATCGTCGATCAGTTCCGTGAGCGCTGCGGTGCGCGTCCCGATGTCGAAGTCGATCAACCCGCGATTCGGATCAACCTGCGCCTCCACAAGGGACGGGCGGGGATCGCACTCGATCTGTCGGGCACGCCACTGCATCGGCGCGGCTGGCGGCTGGGCACCGGCGAGGCGCCGCTCAAGGAGACGCTCGCGGCGGCCATCCTGCTGCGCACAGGCTGGCCCCGGATTGCCCAGCAGGGCGGGGCGCTGCTCGATCCGATGTGCGGCTCGGCCACGCTGCTGATCGAAGGCGCGCACATCGCCGCCGATGTGGCGCCTGGATTGCGGCGCGGATATTTCGGTTTCTCAGGTTGGCGCGCACACGATGCGGCCCTTTGGACTCGATTGCTCGAAGAAGCGCAGTCGCGCGCGCAAGAGGGGCTGCGAGCACTGCAGCCGGTGTTCTTCGGTTTCGATGTCGATCCACAGGTCCTGGCCGAGGCACGGCGCAATGCGCAGGCTGCGGGCGTGGCGGGATTTCTTCACTTGGCGCGCCAGTCGGTCGAGCACCTGGGGCGACCTGCAGGCATCGAGCACGGGCTGGTCGTCTGCAATCCGCCCTATGGCGAGCGCCTGGGCGAAGCTGCCGAACTGGCTTCCCTGTATCGAGCTTTTGGCCAGCGCCTGGGTGAGCACTTCAAGGGCTGGCAAGGCGGGGTCATCGTCGCCGATGACGAACTGGGTCACGTGCTCGGTCTGCGCGCGCACAAGCGCTACACGCTTTACAACGGAGCGCTCGAATGTCGCCTGTTGTTGTTCGACCTGAATGTGCCGACGGAGCCGACGGATCGTGCGACCAAGCCGCTCTCGGCGGGAGGGCAGGCAGTAGCCAACCGCATCGGCAAGACGCTGCGCCACCTGCGCAAGCGCCTGCAGCGCGAAGGCATCAGTTGCTGGCGGGTCTATGACGCCGATCTGCCCGAGTATGCGGCTGCCGTCGACGTGTACACGACCAGCGCGGATTCAGGCGAGCCGGTACGTTGGCTGCACATCCAGGAATATGCGCCGCCGCGCGAGATACCCGAGGAGGTCGCACGTGATCGTTTGCGCGAGCTGGTGCGCGCGGCCGGGCAGGCACTCGCGGTGCCGCGCGAGCGCATTGCGCTCAAGACGCGCTACAAGGCCAAGGGCGGTTCCAAGTACGGCCGTTTTGCCCAGCGCAACGAGTTTCTCGAAGTCGAAGAAGGCGGGCTGCGCTTTCGCGTCAATCTGTTCGACTATCTCGACACCGGGCTGTTCCTCGACCACCGCCCGATCCGCGCCCAGGTGCGCGAGCTGGCTGCGCGCAAGCGTTTCCTCAACCTGTTCTGCTATACCGGAGCCGTCAGCATCTACGCCGCGGCAGGCGGCGCGGCGTCGACCACCAGCGTGGACCTTTCGGCAACCTATCTGGAATGGGCGACCGAGAACTTCAGGCTCAACGGGATCGTCGGGCCGCAGCACCAGTTGATCCAGGCCGATGCGCTGGAGTGGTTGCGGCATGCGCGCGGCCAGTACGATCTGATCTTCGTCGATCCGCCGACCTTCTCGAACTCCAAGCGCGCCGAGGACTTCGATGTGCAGCGCGATCACGTCGAACTGCTGCGCCTGTGTGGTGCAAGACTGTCACCCGGCGGCGTGATCCTGTTTTCGAACAATCTGCGGCGCTTCCGATTGGATCCACTGTTGGCTGGGCAATTCGAAGTGCGCGACACCACGGCGCAGTCGATTCCCTTTGACTTCTCCCGCAATGTTCATGTGCATCACAGTTTCGAGCTGCGGCAGCGCGGTGGCTTAGTAGCGGAAATTTAACGATTGGGTCGTTTTCGTTTCACATCCGATTCAGCGCCGTGGCCTAGGATGGAGCCGTCAATCGACGGGGCAAGGACCATGACGACTCGACTGCGCAATTGGGTGTTTGGAATCCTGATCGTTGCCGGCATGGCGTTTGCGCCTGCGGCGTTTGCCCGTGGCCACGTGAGCTGGGGCGTCGGCTTCAATTTCCCGGGCGTGAGCATCGGTTATTCCGGCGGTCATGGTGGTTGGGGCCATGGCTACAACGGCTGGAACGCCAGCATCGGCTACGGCGGCTGGGGACATGCGTATCGCGGTTACGGCTACGGGTACGGCGGTTACGGGTATGGCTGGGCCGGCAACTACGGCTATCCGGCTTACTACAGCCCACGCTACTACAGCGGCTACTACATGCCGGCGTACTACAGCTATCCCGCGTGGTACGGCGCCCGCTATTACGATGACTACGGTTATCGCAGCCACCGCGTCGTTCATCGCAGGCACATTCGCGACCCATACCGCGGTGACTACGGGCATCGCGCGAGTTATTACGACCGCAGCGGATATTATCGTCGCTGATCCGGTTCCACGCCGGCGGCTCTCCCCTCCCTTTCATGCCGCCCGCGCCCGCCCCGCAACGGTTCCCCTGATCGTTGCGGGGTTTCTATTTCCGGCCCCGATTGACGACACGGCGCACGAAGCTGGCCGCCGGCAGGCTATGATGCGCGCCCGGTGAGCATTGGCATCTGCATGAGCGAACAAGACAGCAGCAGCGTTTCCACGGCTCCGCCGAATCAGGTGGCTGCATGGACGTTTTTCCTGCAGTGGGCCAAGCATCCCCTGACCACTGCCTCGATGGTGCCTTCCGGGCGGCAGCTCACGCGCCAGATGATGCGTCAGCTCCCGGCCGATGCGCGCCACGTGGTGGAACTGGGCGCCGGAACCGGAGTATTTACGCAAGCGCTGATCGAGCATGGCATCGCGCCCGAGGATCTGCTCGTGGTCGAGCTCAACCCCGAGTTCCATGGCCTGTTGTGCCGGCGGTTTCCCGCACTCGAGATCATCAATGGTGATGCGCGCGACTTGCAGGCGATCGTCGCACGCGCGGGAATGGATGCCGGCGTCGACGCGGTGGTGAGCGGGCTGGGCTTTCTTGCCATGCCGCGCGAAATCCAGAAGCAGATCCTCGAAGCGGTCTTTGCGGTGCTCGGCAAGGGGCGCAGCCTGATCCAGTTCACCTACGGACCCAAGGCGCCGATTCCGCAGGATTTGCTCGAGGAATTGGGATTGACCGCAACGCGCGTCGGCTTCGCGCCCCTCAATTTGCCGCCAGCCTTCGTCTACAAGTTGTCGCGTCGCGCCGACTGAAATCCGTTTGTGCCTGATCGGGATGCTGCGGCGCGGTATCATGTGCCATCTTGTCAGCGAGGGCGGATCGTGTCCGAAGCGTTCTTTTCCGATGCAACCAGACAGTGGCAGACGCTCATGCAGCAGTCCGCCGGGCCGTGGGCTGAACTGATGCGCGCGAATGCGCAGCCGCCCACGGCGTTCGAACAATGGACGACGATGTTCGGCGGCGGTGGCACGCCGACCGAAACGATTCAGCGATTCGTGCAGGGTGCGCGCGATTACCTTGCCTTCCTTCAGTCCGGCATCACCGCTGGCGGCGCCAATGCCGATGGCATGACAGGCTGGGTCGAGCCTCTCAAGCGCATGTTCGCGGCACCTGATGGCATGGCGGGTGCGTTCGAGCATCCGTTCGCGAAGCTTTGGCCGGGTTCGGCTGCAGGCGCCAATCCGTTTGCGCTGGGCGTGCCAGGCTTCGGGCAGGCCGCCACTCCGGATCTGCGCGATCTCAAATCCTGGCTCACATTGCCGACCTTCGGCCCGGCGCGCGAGCATCAGGTGAGCCAGCAGCAGGCTGCCTTGGCATGGCTGGACTACCAGCAGCAAATCCAGCGCCACAACGAGCTCATGATGCGCGCCGCCAAGCGCGGCTTCGAAGTGTTCGAGGGCAAGCTCGCCGAGCGCGAGCAGCCGGGTCGCCAGATCGAATCGCTGCGTGCACTCTACGATCTGTGGGTTGATGCGATCGAGGAAGCCTACGCCGACATCGCCTTGTCGCAGGAATATCGTGAAGTCTATGGCGAACTGGTCAACGCGCAGATGCGCGTGCGTGCCAATGTGCAAAAGGAAGTGGAGCGCCTGAGCGGGGACTTGGGCATGCCCACGCGCAGCGAGGTCGACAGCATTGGTCAGCGTCTGCAGGCCGTACGCCGCGAAGTTCGCAATTTGCGCGGCGGCGATGCCCTGATCGACGAGGTTGCCAATTTGCGCGGCGAACTCGAAGCGCTGGCGCAGGCGGCGGTCAAGCAGGCTCTGGGTGAACGCGCGTTGATGCCATCCGCTGTGGCCAAGGGACAGTCGGAGACGGCAGGACCGGCAGCCAGACGCGTTCGCACAGCGGCGTCGAAGAAGCCGGTGCCGAAAAAGCCTTTGCCGCGCCGGGCGGCTGCGGCGGCCAGCGGAGGGTTTGCCACGCGCATCGCGCAGTTTGCCGACGCATCACTGGGTGGCAAGCGCAAGGCGCGTGGCGACAAGGCCGCACCGGCAAAGTCATCCCGTGGCGCCAAGGCCGCGACCAACCCGCGCGGCCAGCGCGCACGTAGCTGAGCGAGGACCCCATGCAAGCCGTCAATATCCAGCCTGCCAAGGCTGCCGAAGAAGTCCTCACCGCCCAGCGCAAGCTGGCGGCCGCGCTCAATACCTTGCGTTCGATGGACGATGTTGATTTCGGCGTCACCGCCAAGGAAGAAATCTACCGTGAGGACAAGGTGGTCGTGTACCGCTTCAGGGGCGAGCGCGCGCCGACCGCGAAAGTGCCGATTCTCATCGTCTACGCGCTGGTCAACCGACCCTACATGGTCGATCTCCAGGATGACCGCTCGCTGGTGAAGAACCTGCTCGCCAAGGGCGAGGATGTCTATCTCGTCGATTGGGGCTATCCCGATGGTGCCGACCGCTGGCTCACGCTCGATGATTACATCAACGGCTACATCGCGCGTGCGGTGGATGCGGTCGCGCGACATCGGCGTGTGCGCAAGATCAACCTGCTCGGTATCTGCCAGGGTGGTGCCTTCTCCTTGTGCTTTGCGGCGCTGCATCCGCACAAGGTGCAGAACCTCATCACGATGGTGACGCCGGTCGATTTCCAGACGCCAGACAACATGTTGTCGAATTGGGTGCAGAAGCTCGATATCGACTTGTTCGTCGACACACTCGGCAACGTGCCGGCCGATCTGATGAACCTGTGCTATCTCATGCTCAAGCCGGTTCGGCTCAACCAGCAGAAGTACATCGGCCTGGTCGACATACTCGACAACAAGGTCGAGATGGAAAACTTCCTGCGCATGGAGAAATGGATCTTTGACTCGCCCGATCAGGCGGGGGAGGCGTTCCGGCAGTTCCTCAAGGATTTCTATCAGGGCAACAAGTTGATCAAGGGCGGCCTGAAGATCGGGGACCGTGAGGTGCATCTGGGCAATGTCACGATGCCCGTGCTCAACGTGTTTGCCGAGCAGGACCATCTGGTACCGCCGAACGCTTCGCGCGTGCTCGCCGATCACGTTGGCACCAAGGACTATACCCAGGTCGCATTCCGCGGGGGGCACATCGGAATCTATGTTTCCGGGCGCGCCCAACGTGAGGTGCCATCGGCCATCCACGACTGGTTGGCTGCGCGAACCTGACCCGGCCGTGTCCGGGCGCAGTGAAAAGGCCGCGAACTTGCGGCCTTTTTCCTTTTCGACATGCGGGCGAAAGGCAGGCGGCCGCTAAACTAGCCGCTTTCCACATCTGGCATGCACCCATGAGCTTCATGAACGAGGTCATCCTGCAGATCCACAGCGCGACGATCACGCCGTGGAAACTGGTCGGCTATGGCGGTGCACTGCTGTTCACCGGACGCTGGTTCGTGCAGTTGTATGCCACCCGCAAGCTCAAGCGCGTCGCGGTGCCCATGGCATTCTGGTACCTGTCGATGGTCGGCAGCATGATGACGCTGAGCTATTTCATATGGGGCAAGAACGATTCGGTTGGCATCCTGCAGAATGCATTCCCGATGTTCGTCGCCTCGTACAACCTCTACGTGCATGCAAGGCACCGCGAAGCGCCCCAATCAGGCAGTGGCGCGAGCTGAGCCTGCCCGACGGCGCGGGCCTCAGTCCGGATCGTAATCGAGATTGGCCGATAGCCAGCGCTCGGCCTCGCGCAATTCCCAGCCCTTGCGCTTGGCGTAATCCTCGACCTGGTCGCGGGTGAGTTTGCCAACCACGAAATATTGACTGTCGGGATGGCTGAAGTACCAGCCCGAGACCGCGGCGGCCGGATACATCGAGAAGCCTTCGGTGAGTTCGACGCCGGCATTGCGGGTGGCGTCGAGCAGGCGGAACAAGGTGGCCTTCTCGGTGTGGTCGGGGCAGGCCGGATAGCCCGGAGCAGGTCGGATGCCGCGATACTTCTCGTCGATCAAGGCTTCGTTGTCGAGCGCTTCATCAGGTGCGTAACCCCAGATTTCCGTGCGCACCTTGCGGTGCATGTACTCGGCGAGCGCTTCAGCGAGGCGGTCGGCCAGCGCCTTGAGGATGATTGCCGAGTAGTCGTCATTCTGCGCATGGAAACGCTCGAGATGTTCCTCGATGCCAAGACCCGCAGTCACCGCGAAGCCGCCAATCCAGTCGTCGATGCCGGTGTCCTTTGGTGCGATGAAGTCGGACAGGCACAGGTTGGGGCGCTCGACCGGCTTGTCGGCCTGCTGGCGCAGGTGATGCAGAATCACCGTCTCCTTGCCAGCGCGCAGTTCGAGATCGTCGCCGATGCGGTTGACCGGCCAGAAGCCGACCACCGCGCGTGCGCGCAGCCATCTCTCGTCGATGACTCGCTTGAGGATCGCCTGCGCATCGTTGAACAGTTCGGTGGCCTGCGTGCCGACCACCGGATCGGTGAGGTTGGCCGGATAGCGGCCATGCAGTTCCCAGGCCTGGAAGAACGGCGTCCAATCGACCACCGGCAACAGTTCACCGAGCGGGATGTCGTCGAATACGGTGATGCCGGGCTGGCGCGGTTCCGGTGGCCGGTAGCTGCTCCAGTCGAGCTTGCTGCCATTGGCGCGGGCCGCCTCGAACGACACCAGGCGCTTGCCCGGCGTGCGCGTGCGGTGGCGTTCGCGCACTTCCGCATACTCGGCGCGCACCTTGGCCAGGAAGCCGTCGACGAGTTCCTTGCTCACCAGTGACTGCGCCACGCCGACCGCACGCGATGCATCCTTGACCCAAACACAGGCGGTTTCATAGTGCGGTTCGATCTTGAGCGCGGTATGCGCGCGCGAGGTGGTGGCGCCACCGATCAACAATGGAATGTGGAAATTCTGGCGTGCCATCTCCTTGGCGACATGGCTCATTTCCTCGAGCGAGGGCGTGATCAGGCCGGACACGCCGATCATGTCCGCCTGCTCGGCGATCGCGGTGTCGAGGATCTTCTGCGCCGGCACCATCACGCCGAGATCGATCACCTCGAAATTGTTGCAGGCAAGCACCACGCCGACGATGTTCTTGCCGATGTCGTGCACGTCGCCCTTGACGGTCGCCATCACGATCTTGCCGTTGGATTTGCTGACTTCGCCGCTGCGCTTCTTCTCTTCTTCCATGAAGGGCAGCAGGTAGGCGACCGCCTTTTTCATCACGCGCGCGGACTTGACCACCTGCGGCAGGAACATCTTGCCGGCACCGAACAGGTCGCCGACCACGTTCATGCCGTCCATGAGCGGGCCTTCGATCACGTCGAGCGTGCGCGTGGACTGCGCGCGCACTTCCTCGGTGTCCTCGGTCACGAATTGGTCGATGCCATGCACGAGCGCATGCTCGAGTCGCTTGGTGACCGGCAGCGAGCGCCAGGCCAGCGCGCTGCCGTCGTCCTTGTCCCTGGAGCCCTTCTTGTAGCGATCCGCGATTTCCATCAGCCGCTCGGTCGAGTCGGACCGGCGATTGAGCACCACATCCTCGACGCGCTCGCGCAGTTCCGGATCGAGGTCGTCGTAGATCGCCAGCGCGCCGGCATTGACGATGCCCATGTTCATGCCGGCCTTGATCGCGTGGTAGAGGAACACGCAATGGATCGCCTCGCGCACCGGGTTGTTGCCGCGGAACGAAAAGGAGACATTGGAGACGCCGCCGGAGACGTGCGAATGGGGGAAACGCCGGCGCAGTTCGCTCGCCGCCTTGATGAAGTTCACCGCGTTGTCGGCGTGCTCGTCGATGCCCGTGCCGATCGGGAAGATGTTGGAATCGAAGATGATGTCTTCGGGCGGGAAACCGACCTTTTCGGTAAGCAGGCGGTAGGATCGCTCGCAGATCTCCAGCCGTCGTTCGACGCTGTCGGCCTGGCCTTGC
>NZ_JAHCAP010000030.1 GCF_019634815.1 Dokdonella sp.
TGCCATGCATCGTGATGGTGCAGGAGCGGCGGCAGCCGCGACCGGGTGCAACGCGGTGATGAAACGTGGTTCGGGCCTTCCGGCCCTCCTACAACGGCAAACGAATCGTGGACGAGCGCACGCGCCGCCCATGAGCTGTGTAGGAGCGGCGGAAGCCGCGACCGGGTGCAACGGAATGATGAAACGTGTGTCGGGCCTTCCGGCCCTCCTACAACGGCAAACGAATCGTGGACGATCGCACACGTCGCCCATGAGCGGTGTGGGAGCGGCGGCAGCCGCGACCGGGCGCAGCGCGGTGATGAAACGTGGTTCGGGCCTTCCGGCCCTCCTACCAGAACGCACGATTGCTCTATGCCGATTGGTCGGGCCTTCCGGCCCTCCTACGAAAGCAGCGGTGTCATTGCCATGCACCGGCTTGGTGTAGGAGCGGCGGAAGCCGCGACCGGGCACCGCGCAGTGATGAAACGTGGGTCGGGCCTTCCGGCCCTCCTACCAGAACGCACGATTGCTCTATGCCGATTGGTCGGGCCTTCCGGCCCTCCTGCAACGGCAAACAAATCGCGGACGAGCGCACGCGCCACCCGCTCCCGCTGGGCGGAACCCGACGGCACGGAAAACCCGAGCGACGAATTGCCTTCGAAAAGGGCAGGCAGATCCGCGAGCGTACCAAGCGGGTCGGTATCGAGGGACGCGAGCATCCGCCAGGCATGACCCGAGCACGACCGGCTTCAGGCGCAGGGGTCATTGGAAGCGGTTCGATCTTGACTCGTGCCTGCTGGAAGCCTATGATTTGTGCCCTTTTTTGCCTCACATGCCACGACCATGGCCACCAAGCGCACCTATCAGCCCAGCAATCTCAAGCGCGTCCGCGACCACGGTTTCCGTGCCCGCATGAAGACCCGCGGTGGCCGCAAGGTCATCAACGCGCGCCGCGCCAAGGGCCGCAAGCGCCTCGCGGTCTGAACCGCGGCGCGGAGTGAACGCGCCGGCCCGCTTTCCGCGTTCGGCGCGACTGCTTTCGGCCGCTGACTTCGCGGCCCTGCGCAGCGGCAGCCGACGCCTGTCCGGCCGCTGCTACACCGCCCAATGCAAGCCTGCCAGCGGTTCCGGTGCCCGTCTCGGGCTGGCCGTGTCACGTCGCGTGTCGAAACTCGCGGTCGAGCGCAACCGCATCAAGCGCATCGCCCGCGACAGCTTTCGCCGCCATCGCCACCTGCTCGGCGCGCGCGACATCCTCCTGATCGCCAATCCGAGCGCCGCGCAGGCTGACAACGCGAGCTTGCATGCCGAACTCGACCAGCTCTGGCAGCGCATTGCGACATTGAATGCGCCGGGTGCGACCGGCACAATGCGCGGCTGATCCGCGCGCTTCCGGCGCAGCCGTTCCGCATGCCGACCCGCGCTTCATTCCTTGCCGCTGGCGAGCCTGACCAGCGTCTGCACGGCCGCCGCATTCCACCAGCCGTATCCGGACCTTCATGACCAGCACCCGCAACCTCCTCCTCATCGCCCTGCTGTTCATCAGCTACCTGCTGTGGATGGAATGGGAAAAGGACTACGGCCCGGCACCGGCCACCGCGCCAGTCGCCAGCACCAGCACAACCGACGCCGCGGCGACGCCCGCCGCCGACGGCAGCACACCCGCGCCGGTGGCGGGCACGCCGCCGACCACCGCCACGCCCTCGAGCGCGCCGGCCAGTGATCAGAGCAGCGCGCCCGCGGTCGCGCCGGTGGTGGTGAGCACCGACGTGCTGCGCGTGGAGATCGATCCGCGCGGCGGCAACATCGTCGTCGCCGATCTGCTCGCCTATCCCAGGCAGCCCAAGGATTTCGCCAACCCGGTGCGCCTGCTCGACCGCAGCGACGCCCACTTCTTTGTCGCCCAGAGCGGCCTGCTCAGCGCGCAGGGCAGCAGCCTCGTCGCGCCCGACCATCAGGCGCTCTACCAGAGCGCGCAGGCGAGCTACCAGCTCGACGGCGGCGACACGCTCGAAGTGCCGCTGACCTGGAGCCAGCCCGATGGCCTGGCGGTGCGCAAGGTGTTCGTGTTCAAGCGCGGCAGCTACGTGATCGAGCAGCGCGAGGAGATCAGCAACCACGGCACGCAGGCCTGGAACGGCAATGCCTATCGCCAGTTGCAGCGCGTGCCGCCGGTGATCGACACCAGCGGCATCAAGGGTTTCAGCAACATCGAGCGCTACAGCTTTGCCGGCGCGGCGATCTACAGCCCCGAGGACAAGTTCGAGAAGCTCAAGTTCGATGGTTTTCACAAGGAACCGCTGGCCAAGAGTTTTGCCGGTGGCTGGGCGGCGATGCTGCAGCATTACTTCTTCGCCGCGTGGATTCCCACCACCAGCGAAACCGACAGCTACAGCACGCTGCAGATCGCCAATCCGCACGGTCCGCGCTACTTGATCCGCGCGATGTCGCCGCTGCTCAGTGTTGCGCCCGGTCAGTCGCGCAGCGAGAGCGCGCGGCTGTACATCGGCCCCAAGCTGCAAAGCTCGCTCGACCAGATTGCGCCGGGCCTGTCGCTGACGATCGACTACGGCATGTTCAAGGTGATCGCCGAGCCGCTGCACTGGCTGCTCACGCAATTCCACAAGCTCACCGGCAACTGGGGTTTTGCGATCATCCTGCTGGTGCTGCTGATCAAGGCGCTGTTCTTCAAACTCAGCGAAGCGCAATACCGCTCGGGCGCGCGCATGCGCAAGCTGCAACCGCGCCTGGCCGCACTCAAGGAACGCTACGGCGACGACCGGCAGAAATTTGCCGCCGCGCAGATGGAGCTGTTCCAGAAGGAAAAGGTCAATCCGCTCGCCGGCTGCCTGCCGATGCTGATCCAGATTCCGGTGTTCTTCGCGCTGTACTGGGTGCTGCTGGAAAGCGTGGAGCTGCGCCAGGCGCCGTTCATCGCCTGGATCCACAACCTCAGCGCGCCCGATCCCTACTTCGTGCTGCCGGTGCTCAATGCCGCGGTGATGATCGCCACCCAATACCTCACGCCGATGGCGGGCATGGATCCGCTGCAGGCGAAGATGATGAAGATCATGCCGGTGATCTTCTCGGTGCTGTTCGCCTTCTTCCCCGCCGGTCTCGTGCTCTACTACGTCGTCAACGGCGGCTTGGGCGTGCTGCAGCAGTGGATCATCACGCGGCGCATCGAGGCGCACGAGAAGGCGGCTGCCTGATGCCATGAACGCCGCGGCCGACACGATCGCGGCGATCGCCACCGCCGCCGGTCATGCCGGCATCGGCGTGGTGCGCATCTCCGGGCCACTCGCACCGGCCATTGCCGCGCAGCTGCTTGGCCGCGTGCCGCGCGAGCGCCACGCGCACTGGGCGAGCTTTGCTGACCGCGACGGCGCGATCATCGATCGCGGCCTGCTGCTGTATTTCGCCGCGCCGCGCTCCTACACCGGCGAGCACGTGGTGGAGTTGCAGGCGCATGGCAACCCGCTGCTGCTGGGTGCACTGCTCGCACGCAGCTTCGAGCTGGGTGCTCGACCCGCACGTGCGGGCGAGTTCACCGAACGCGCATTTCTCAACGGCAAACTCGATTTGGCCCAGGCCGAAGCGGTGGCCGACCTCATCGCCAGCACTTCGCAGACCGCTGCACGCGCGGCGCAGCGCAGTCTCGACGGCGAGTTCTCGCGGCGCGCCGAAGCGCTCAGCGCGCAGCTGGTGCGCGTGCGCACCTGGATCGAGGCGGCGATCGACTTTCCCGAAGAGGAAATCGACTTTCTCGCTGCACCCGCCCTGCGCGCCGAGATGGAGGCGCTGCGCCTCGCGCTCGATGATCTCCTCGCCGCCGCACAGCGCGGCGTTCGCCTCACCGATGGCCTGCACGTGGTGATCGTGGGTCGGCCCAACGTCGGCAAGTCGAGCCTGCTCAATGCGCTCGCTGCGGGCGAACGCGCGATCGTCACCGAAATCGCCGGCACCACCCGCGACGTGCTGCGCGAGTCGGTGACGGTGAACGGCATCGCGCTCACGCTTGCCGACACCGCCGGCCTGCGCGACACCGACGATGTGGTCGAACGCGAAGGCGTGCGTCGTGCGCGCGCCGAACTCGCGCGCGCCGACCTCGCCCTGCTGGTGTGCGCGCCACCTGACGAGAGCGTCGATCCCGGCCTGCTCAGCGCACTGCCCGCCGGCGCCACCCGCATCATCGTGCACAACAAGATCGATCTCGGCGCCCAGGCTCCGCGCATCGAGCAGCGCAATGGCAACAGCCACGTCTGGCTGTCGGCACGCAGCGGAATCGGCATCGACCTGCTCGCCGCCGAGCTGCAACGCCACGCCCATGCCGGCGAAGGCAGCGAAGGCGCCTTCAGCGCCCGCGCGCGCCACGTCGCCGCACTCCAGCGTGCGCAACTCGCCTGCACGCAAGCCGCCAGCGCACTCGCCGCGCAACAAGGCGAACTCGCCGCCGAGGAGCTGCGCCAGGCCCAGCACGCGATCGGCGAACTCACCGGTGCGTTCACCAGCGACGACCTCCTCGGCGAGATCTTCGCGAGTTTTTGCATCGGCAAATAGGCCAAAAGGCATGCCTGCAGGGCACAGCGCGCGGCAGGGTTGTGCGGCTATGATCGACGCTTCCGTAACGGGGAAGCCTGCCCATGAGTCTCGTCGCCCGCATGCTGCGTCACAAGTCGGTGGAACAACTGCAGGCGGAGGCGGGCGCACGGCGTGATTTCCGCCGCGTGCTGGGCGTGTGGCAGCTCACCGCGATCGGCATCGGCGGCATCATCGGTGTCGGCGTGTTCGTGCTCGCTGGCCAGCAGGCCGCGCTCAATGCCGGGCCGGCGGTGGCGATCTCGTTCATCATCGCCGGCATCGCCAGCGCCGCAGCGGCTCTGTGCTATGCGGAATTCGCCGGGCTGATCCCGGTCACCGGCAGTGCCTACACCTACAGCTACGCGACCCTGGGCGAAGGCGTGGCCTGGCTGATCGGCTGGGACCTGCTGCTCGAATATGCGCTCATCGTCGCGGTGGTCGCGATCGGCTGGTCGGGGTACGTGCAGGCTGCGCTGAGCTTGATCGGCTTGCCCTTGCCGATCTGGGCACAGGGTGCGATCGGCACGGGCGAAGGCCGTGTGTTCAACGTGATCGCGGCGCTGATCACGCTCGCAGTCGCGGCGCTGTTGATCGTGCGCACCGAGTGGGGCGCGCGTTTCAACACCTTCGTGGTCGCGATCAAGGTCGCCGCGGTGCTGCTGGTGCTCGGCGTGGGCGTGTTCTATGTCAATCCTGCGAACTGGCATCCCTTCATCCCCGAGCGCGTGGTCGGCGCCGATGGCCTCGCCCATTTCGGCTACCAGGGCATCGCCACCGCCGCCGCCGTGGTGTTCTTCGCGGTGTTCGGCTACGACACGCTGACGACCGCTGCCGAGGAATCGAAGAATCCGCAGCGCGATCTGCCGCGCGCGGTACTGCTGTCGCTGGGCATTTCGATGGCGATGTATCTGGCGGTGTCGATGGTGCTGACCGGGATTGCGCATTACTCGACCTTGCATACCGATGCACCGGTCGCCGATGCATTCAAGAACCTGGGTTTGCCGTGGATCGCGGTGACGATTTCGGTGGCCGCGGTATTCGGCCTGATCAGCGTGCTGTTCGCCTTCATGCTCGGCGCGTCGCGCATCTGGTTTGCGCTCTCGCGCGATGGCCTGTTGCCGGGCTGGTTCGCCCACGTGCATCCACGCTACGGCACGCCGCACCGCACGACGATTGCGCTGGGCGTGTTCACCGCGCTGGTTGCCGGCCTGTTCCCGCTCGATGAAGTCGCCAAGCTCGTCAACATCGGCGTGCTCAGCGCCTTCATCGTGATCTGCAGCTCGATCATCGTGCTGCGCGTGCGCAAGCCCGATCTGCCGCGTTCATTCCGCACGCCGTGGGTGCCGTTCATTCCGCTGATCGGCATCGTGTTTTCGTTGTGGCTGCTCAGCGAACTCGCCGCGATCACCTGGCTGGTGTTCTTGGTGTGGGTGAGTCTGGGCCTGCTCGTCTACTTCGCCTACGGCATGCGGCACAGCAAGTTGGCAGCGACCGGGGTGACACGGCCTCGCGCGGACTGAGCCTGACGCGGCGGGATCGCCGCAGGCCGGTCACAACTTGTCGAACTCGCGTTTGAGATCGAAGCCATCATCGGTGACGATCTTCTCGAGCACGCGCACGCGTTCCTCGAGCGCATCGATGCGTGACTGCGCGGCCGAGCTGCCCTCGCTCTGGCTGGCCTTGAGCCGCAGGTGTTCGCGATACAGGCGCGCCAACACGATCACCACGATGACGCTGAAAACAAACGCGTAATTCATTCAACTCTCCAGCTCGCGGAACTTGCGGTCCAGATCATGGTGACGCGAAGTCACGTAGCCTTCCAGCCGTTGCAGGCGCTGGTCGAGTTCGCGAAAGCGCTGACGTACCTCGCGGAAGGTGCCGGTGGCCGAACGGCGCACGCTTTGCCAGTACTCCTCGCCGGTGTCCCAGTCGTAAGGGCGCTCGGGCTTGACCGGCCACAGCATGCCCAGCGCGACATAGGCAATCAAGGTCACGACGTTGAGCCAGAGCAGGGCAACGATCGCAATCACGCGCACCCAAGTCACATTCCAGCCGAAGTAGTCGGCAATGCCTGCGCACACACCCATCACCTTGCCGTTGGCCGGGTCGCGGTAGAAGCGCTGCGCGCGCCAGGGTTCACGCCGCCTCATGGCTCGGTCCTGCCGCGGCCGGAACGCCAGAAACTGGCTTCATCGCCGAGGCCGTTGTAACGCAGAGGCCGCTCGGGCAACAGCAGTGCCGCAACGACATAGGCCACGATGGTCGCCTGCGTGAACCAGCACAGCGCGATCAGTGCGGCCAGTCGCGCGAGCCAGGGCGGAACGCTGCCGGCATCGGCCAGTCCGGCGCAGACGCCGAGGATCAGGCCACGTTCGGTATCGCGGTACAGACGCCCACGTTCTTCGCGGTTGCGGTCGAAACGGTTCATGATTTCTCCCTCCAGTTCGGCGCCTTGGCATCGAGTATGGTTTCCAGCGACTCGACGCGGCGCTCCATGCGGTTGGCCAACTGCCACAGGTCCTCGAGCATCTTTTCATCTTCGCGGCTCAGACCTTGCATCTCGCGGCGACGCGTCGCGTAGTGCAGGAACAACCACGGGCAAAGGACGAAGATGCAGATGATCGCAATGAGCGGAATGAGCTCCTCCATCGCCGTCACTCCGCTGCGTTCGGTTTGTTCCCCGCGAGGCGCGCCTTGAGCGCGGTCAGTTCATCCTGCACGCGCTCACCGGCTTCGAGATCGGCGAACTCGCGATGCAGATCCTGGGTCTTGCCCAGGTCGTAGGATTCGACCTTGCCTTCGAGTTGTTCGAGGCGACGCTCGTAGTAGTCCATGCGGCCGAGGGCGTTGTTGACGCGCTCGTCATGCACGCGGCGACGCACTTCCAGACGCTGCGCGGCGGTGTTGTGGCGGCGCTCGAGTGATTTTTGGCGGCTGCGCGCATCGGCCAGCTTGCCTTGCAGCGCGGCGATGTCGTCGTTGAGCTTGGCCAGACCCGAGTCGAGCTCGTTGCGCTGGCGTTCGAGTGCATTGCCTTCGTCCTGGCTGCGCTGCTTTTCGGCCAGCGCCGCCGCGGCCAGATCATCGCGGCCCTTGCTCACCGCGAGTTCGGCGCGCCGTTGCCATTCCTCGACCTCACGGCCGGCCGCAGCGCTGCGCCGCTCGAGCTCCTTGCGGTCGGCGATCGCGCGCGCCGCGGCCGAGCGCACTTCGACCAGGGTGTCTTCCATCTCCTGGATGATCAGGCGCACGACCTTCTGCGGATCCTCGGCCTTGTCGAGCATCGCATTGAGGTTGGAATTGATGATGTCACTGAGTCGGGAAAACATGCCCATGGTCTTGCCTCGTGGAATCGGTGGTTTCGCCCGGTGATCTTTGCAGGGGACGTGCCAAGTCGGGCGGCGAACGCAAGACATTGTTTTGACTGTCTATTTTTCGAGAGCGCGCAATTGCACAAAGTATCCGCGCGGACACGCACGCCGTTTGATAGTCAATCTGACTAAACTGGAGCGTGTTCGCTCAACGTGAATCCTCGAACGCAGGCGCCTTGGCCCATTCCCATGACTCCACTGCCCACCACCCCCGCAAGCGACACCACGGCGATGCTCGGCCAGTCGCCCGCGTTCCTCGCCCTGCTCGAAGAAACCTCGCGCGTGGCCGTCGTCAACAAGCCCGTGCTCGTGATCGGCGAGCGCGGTACGGGCAAGGAATTGATCGCCGCACGCCTGCATTACCTCTCGGCGCGCTGGCAAGGTCCGCTGGTCAAGCTCAACTGCGCCACGCTCACCGAGTCCTTGCTGGAAACCGAACTGTTCGGTCATGAAGCCGGCGCCTTTACCGGCGCCACGCGCCGCCACCCCGGTCGCTTCGAGCAAGCGCATGGCGGCAGCCTGTTTCTCGACGAACTCGGCAATGTCTCGCTGCGCGTGCAGGAGAAGATCCTGCGCGCAGTCGAATACGGGCAGTTCGAGCGCGTCGGCGGCACCCAGACCTTGAGCGTGGATGTGCGCATCATCGGCGCCACCAACGAAGACCTGCCCGCGGCGGTGCGCGAGGGACGCTTCCGCGCCGACCTGCTCGACCGGCTCGCCTTCGACGTGCTCACCGTGCCGCCGCTGCGTGCGCGCGGCGAGGATATCGTGGTGCTTGCCGAACACTTCGCGCTCGAGATCACGCGCGAACTCGGCCGCGAGCTGTTTGCGGGCTTTGCGCCCGCGGCGCGCGCGGCCCTGCTCGCGCACGATTGGCCGGGCAACATCCGCGAACTCAAGAATGCCGTCGAGCGTTCGGTGTATCGCGCGCCGGCCGAGGTGATGGTCGAACAGATCGTGTTCGATCCGTTTGCCTCCAGCTACCGCCTGCCGCGCCCGCTTGAATCGACACCGGCAGCGCCGACACCCAGCCCTGCCGCCACACCGCAACCGCCGCAACTGCCCTGCGACCTGCGCGAGGAAATCCTGCGCAGCGAACGCAAGCTGATCGAACAGGCGCTCACCCAGGCCCGCTATCGACAAGCCGAAGCCGCAGCGCTGCTTGGCCTGAGCTACCACCAGCTGCGCGCGCTGTTGCGCAAGCACGCGATGATCGAACCGCGGCGCACGCGGAATCACCACGAGGACTGAGCACGCAGCGAGATCGCGTTGTGCATCCGCTCGGGCGTTGGTGCTGCTCAGGGCACCTTGGCGGCGCCGATGACCTTGAGTTGCGCGCGTGCGCGCTGCGCGAACGGGCTGGACTTGCCCCACTTGTGTTCGAGCGTGTCCACCAGCGCCGGGACGTCGTCGCGTGCGACGCCCGTGCCATTTTTCGCTGCGCAATAGGCCTGCGTCAGTTCGGCCTGCGCCGCGTACCAGGGCGCGATGTCCTTGTGCTCGGCGGCGACGGCGACGGCATCAGCGGCAAGCTGCGCGCCCCGTACAGGGTCGCCGCCGCTGCATTCGAGATCGGCCAGGGTGGCGAGGATCGGCGCATGCATGCGGTGATGACTCTTGGCGGCGATCGGCAGCGCTTCTTCCAGCAACTGCCTGGCTTGCGCACGGTCGCCTTGCGCATAGCGCGCGGCGGCGAGGTTGAACAGCGGATAGGCAAGGTCGTCGAATGACTCGCTCATGTACTTGCGATCACTGGCCAGCGCGTCGCGCAGCAGCGGCTCGGCCGCCGCCGCGTCCCCTGTCTCGAGCAGCAGACGACCGAGATTGCTCTCGATGCTCGCTAGCACGGGACTGCCGGGGTCGTAGACCATGCGCGCAGCCCCCAGACACTGTTCGAACTCGGCACGCGCGCGCACCAGATCGCCCATCAGGTAGGCATTCGAGCCGAGCCCCTGGCGCGCGTTGATCACATCGGGTTGGCGCGCGCCGACCACCGGTTCAAGCAGGGCCACGACGTTCTCGTAAGCTTGCACGGCCTTGGCGTAGTCGCCCGCAAACTGGGCGAGCAAGGCAAACCCCGCGAGGCTGCGGCCACGGCTGAGCACGCCTTCGCGCGTCGCGGCGGCACTGGCCGGCACTGCATCGAGCGCGGATTGGTAGGCGGCCTGCGCCTGCGCGTCGCGCTCGGTGTAGGCGTAGATGTCACCGCGCACATTGCCCAGCCGCGCGCGTTGTCGCCAGCCCAGGGACCCCGCACCGGCAGCCGCGTCGAGGGCGGCGAGCGCCTGCTCGTACTCGCCCATGCTGTAGAGCAGGTCGCCCAGCTCAAGGCCACTGTCGATGCGTTGGTTCTGCAATTCCGGATCGTCGCCGTGGCCGTCGGTGATCGACTCGCGCAGCAGATCCACGCCGCGATGCGTGAGGCCCAGGCTCGCATAGGCTTGTCCCATGGTGGCGAGAAAGCGCGCACGCACGCTGGCGCGCGTGAATTCGCTGGTGCCCACGCGCGCCACCGCACGATCTAGGATCTCGCGCACGGTGACGCTGTTGCCGCGTGCTTCGTCGGCATCGGAAAGCCGGAACACCGACAGCAGGAATTCGCGCGTCTGTCGCTCGGAAGTGAGCTCCAGCTCGGCGCGCGCCTGCGCCGCGCGTGCTTCGTTGCGTGCGCGCATCGCCTGCAGGGCGAGTGCGGCGAACACCAAGGCGAGGATCGAAGCGAGCACCGCAACCGAGGTCCAACGCTGTTGCCGGCGACGCTGCTCGCGCTGGCGCAACTGGTCGTAGCGCAGGCCGAGCAGCCCGGCGACGAGTTTGAGGAAGGCCTGCGCGAAACCATCGCCTTGCGCGCGCGCATCGGCCGCGATGGGTTCACCGAGCGGGCCATCGGGCACATCGACGTCGGCGCGCGCAAGGTTGGCAGGAAATGCCGCGCGTGCAGGATCGCTGCGCGGGTCGATGGCTGGATCGCCGCCAACGACAAAGGCGAACACCGGGCGATCGGCGTGGCGACGCCGGTAGTAGGCGATTTCCTCGTCGACCCAGCGCGAGGCGACTGCCGCGGGCGAGCAAACGACGATCAGCGCAGCCGAATCATCGAGTGCCTGTTCGATCGCGTGCGAAAGACTGCCGGCCGAAGCGAGTTCGTCGCGGTCGCGGAAGATCGCGCCGATGCGCGCATCGATGCGACTGCCATCTGCACGCGTGCCGCGCAAGGCGCGCGGCAGCGCAAAGGTCTCCAGCCGGCGATGCAGCTTCTGCGCAAGCCGGGCGTCGCGGTGGCTGTAACTGATGAAGGCGCGATAGCGCAGCGCTTCGCCCGGCATGCCGGCAATCGCCAGTCGCTATCGCCTTTCGTGCATTGCCTTGCGGCGCAGGCTCCACATCGCACAGCCAAGCAGCAGAGCCAACAGTGTCCAGCGTGCGAACTCGCCGAGGGTGGGCGCGCTGATCGCGGTGCCGGCAACGCTGTCGTTGTCGAGGATGGTCACCGTCGCCTGGCCGATTGCACCGATGGTCGCGCCGCCGGTCGGTGCCGACAAGACCACATTGAAAGTCTCGTTCGTCTCGCTGTCACCGTCGTCCAGAACTGCCACGCTGAAGGTCTTCGGCGCGCTGTCCCCGGCGGCCCAGGCCAGCGTACCGCTGGTCGCGGTGTAGTCGCTGCCGGCGAGCGCGGTGCCATCGGCGGTGGCATAGCTCACGCCCACCGCGCCATCGCTGCCGCCGCTGCGGGTCACGCTGACCGTCACGCTGCCGGCGCCCTCGCCGACGCTGTAGCCCGCCGTCGAAAACTGCAACTGCCCCGATGCCGCAGGCGTCTGCAAGGCTTGCAGGCAGGGCGATCCGGTGTCACTGAGGTCGCCATTCCAGGCGCCGATGTACTGGTTGGGGCGGAAGCAGAAGTACTGGCCGTCGTAACCATCGGTGCCACTCCAGACCGAGGCCACGCCATTGATGTA
The DNA here is from genome assembly GCF_019634815.1 of Dokdonella sp. Taxonomy (GTDB): domain Bacteria; phylum Pseudomonadota; class Gammaproteobacteria; order Xanthomonadales; family Rhodanobacteraceae; genus Dokdonella_A. The sequence continues at coordinate 11,894 of NZ_JAHCAP010000030.1, forward strand.
GGAGGTGGCATCGAGCGTGTCCGATTCGAAACCGTACAGCGCAGCGACCGTGACGCCGTTGGGGAAGGTGAAGAACGCCCACTGGAAGCCCGTGGGCGAGCTGCCGGAAAACGGATCCACGTCGAAGAAGGAATAGCGGATGCCGGACACCGCATTCGGATCGTTGCCGAACAGGGATGCCAGTGCGGCTTCGTCGGGATAGGTGTAGCCGGTCTGGGTCAGGGTTCCCGGGTCGGCGGTTTGGCAATAGGTGAAGGTCGTATGCACGGCATTTTCACGCCCCGAGAACGTGAAGCCCAGACGCTGGACCAAGGTGTCCGCCGCGCTGCTGCCCGCGGTCGTGCCGGGGCAACTGGCCGACCCCATCGCCAGCTGGTTGCTCCAGCCGCCGCCGAAACCATCGATGCGCGTGCCGCGACGCGCCGCACTCGCATCGAGCGCAACGCAAAAAAGCACGGCGGCAAGCACACAGCGAAAAAGCCCATTGCCCATGGTCTGCCCCTTCCCCGGTTGGAGCGGCTAGACTACTCGCGTCATCGTTGAATGCAACGATCCGAAAGCGTGACCGCGCCGAGCCTGCACGAGATTCTCGAATCCTGGGAGGCCGCCGAGGCCGACCCGGCGCAGCGCGCCCGTCTCGATCGTCTCGGACTCGCGCGCGCGGCGCTGGGCCTGGGCCATCCGACTCTCGCCAGCGAGCTGCTGCGCGAACCCATCGCGCGCGGCGAAGCCACCGCCGAATTGCGCTACGTCGCCGCACTGGCGGCGGCGCGGATCGGTGCGCTGGGTCAGGCACAGGCATTGATCGATGTCGTGCTCGGACAAGGCGTGGAAGGCGAACTCCAGGTCGATGCACTGTCGCTCGCCGGTCGCGTCGCCAAGGACCGCTGGGCGCGCCTGCCAGCCGGGCCACGTCGCGATGAGGCCGGACGCGAGGCGATCGCACGTTATCGCGAAGCCTGGTCGGCTTCGCACAATCCGTTCCCCGGCATCAACGCAGCCACGATGATGCGTCTGGCCGGTGCCGCGGAGGAAGCCAGCCGCGAACTCGCGCGCGACGTGGCCGCGGTGGCGCGCGTCGACGCGACCATCGCGCCGCACTGGCGCGAGGCCACACTGGGCGAGGCAGCGCTGCTGCTTGGCGACGATGACGCCGCGGCCGCGCACTATGCCGCTGCCGTCGCGGCCGCGCGGCCGCGGATCGGCGACATCGCCAGCATGCGGCGGCAAATGCGCTTGCTGGCGAAGCAACTGACGATCCCGGATGCCGTGCACGCGGCACTGGCGATCCCGCGCGTCGCCGCATTCACCGGCCACATGCTCGATGCGCCAGGCCGCTCGCCGGCGCGCTTTCCCGCGAGTCTCGAGGGCACGGTCACACAGGCGCTGGCCGAACGCATCGATGCTTGCAACATCGGTTTCGCGCATTGTTCGGCTGCATGCGGCGGCGATCTGCTGTTCATCGAGGCCCTGCTTGCGCGCGGCGCCGAAGTACACGTGGTGCTGCCGTTCGAGCGCAACGACTTCGTTGCCAGCAGCGTGGCGTTTGCCGGTGAGGCCTGGGTCGAGCGCTTCGATCGCGCGCTTGCGCGCGTCGCCAGCGTCGGTTACGGCGTGCGCGAGCGCCATCTGGGCGACGATTCCCTGTATGCCTACGCCGGGGCGCTGGTGCATGGCGCCGCGGTTCTGCATGCGCGCGAACTGGAAGCCGAACCCTTGCTCGTCGCGCTGATCGACGAGCGATCGCAGCGGCGTCCCGGCGGCGCCACCGATCTGCTCGCGGATTGGCGCGCGCTCGGACTGGAAACCCAATGCATCGATCTCGCCGGTTTGCGCGAACACGGCGGCCACGCGCTCGTGCCGGTACACGCTGCCAGCGAGCGTGCAGTCGAAGAACCCGCAGCGAATTCCCGGCGCGAGGTGCGGACCATGCTGTTTGCCGACATGGTCGGCTACAGTCGGCTGGCCGAACACGACACGCCTGCCTTCATGGCGCACTTCCTCGGCACCATCGCCGAAATCGTCGAGCGCACCCAACCGCCGCCGGGCTTCGTCAATACCTGGGGAGACGGCCTGTTCATGGAATTCGATGATGTTGCGGCGGCTGCCCGCTTCGCCCTGTGCTTGCGCGATGCAATCGCGGCCAAGGACTGGCCCGCATATGGCTTGCCGCAGGGCACCGCGATCCGCATCGGCATGCATACCGGCCCGGTGTTCCGCGCCTTCGATCCCCTGATCCGACGCGACAACTACTTTGGATCGCACGTGATTCGCGCGGCACGCATCGAACCGGTCGCCGCGGCAGGTTCGGTGTACGTCAGCCGCGAACTGGCCTCGATCCTCGCTGCACGCGGTGTCGACGAGTTCGCTGCCGATTACCTCGGCACGCTGCCGCTTGCCAAAGGCTATGGCAGCGAGCGCTTGTACCGACTGCGCGCCGCGCACGAGGCTGAGTAGCCGTGCGGAAGCCGCGCTGAGGCAGGGATGCCGACTGGAGACCGCACCACGGACGGTTCATGCGACAATTCCCGCAACGCGCCCGTAGCTCAGCTGGTCGAACCGGTTGCGCTTTCAGCCTGCCTCGAATGGCAGGCTGAGCAAGCGGTGAGGAGGAGGCATGGATGCCGACTGGAGACCGCACCATGGACGGTTCATGCGACAATTCCCGCAACGCGCCCGTAGCTCAGCTGGATAGAGTACTGCCCTCCGAAGGCAGGGGTCGTGGGTTCGAATCCCGCCGGGCGCGCCAGTTTCTCCCGAGCTCGCACACATAGCAGTCGTGGGTTCGACAGAATCGTCTGGAACGATTCTGGACGACCGCGAGGTCGGCCCCGAGTGCACGCGAGGGGCGAGCATCAGGGACGATGCGAGCCATCCCGCCGGGCGCGCCAGTTTCTCCCGAGCTCGCACACATAGCAGTCGTGGGTTCGACAAAATCGTCCGGAACGATTTTGGACGACCGCAGGGTCGGCCCCGAGCGCACGCGAGGGGCGAGCATCAGGGATGATGCGAGCCATCCCGCCGGGCGCGCCGTCTTCCAAAATCGAGCCCCGCGCCCATCTCGTGCCCCGGCCTGTGCCCGCTCGTGATCCGATTTGGCGTCTCGATCACGCTGGTTGTGCGGATCGCCTCGCTGATATCCGGCAGCAGCCGGGAAGTGGGATGAAGCGGTCACAGCTGCCGCGCCACACTCTGGCCACGACTCGATAATTGCCGCCTCATTCGCTTTCCCGGAAATCCAGTCCAGACAGCGCTTCCCTTGCGGTTGCCGCGCGGTGGATGCGCTGGAGAGCCGAAATGAGCGTGGGTGCAGGTCAGATCAAGGGACCGTCAGGAACAGCCGTCAAACTAGCTTGCCGACAGCTCGTGATACTCGGTTTCTGGCGCACCCTTGAGGCTGGCCGCGCGATACTCAGATGGCGTGCATCCCATGATGGATTTGAATGCGCGATTGAATGGACCCAGCGAAGCAAATCCGCTCTCGCTGCTGACACGCAGGATGCTCTCAGCCCCGGAAGGCATCGCCAGCAACTTGCAGGCATGGGCGATGCGATACTGATTGAGCAACTGGTTGAAATTCTTCTTGCCCTGTTGCCGGGCGATGAACTTGCTCAGCCGATATTCGGGGACTTCCAGTCTTGCGGCCAGCTCAGCCACCCTGAGCTCGGGCTCACGATAAACCTGCAGGACCTCCAGGTGGTGGCGCAGCTGCGCGCCGAGCTGGGCATCGCCTTCGCATGGGGCGGCCACTTGCCTGGCGGAGTCACGGCGTTCGCTGCTATCGGATGGTGCGGGATTCTGGCGGCGATGCCGGAAGGCCAGATGGGTGAATACGATCATCACCGACGCGCAGAGCGCGACGGCGCCGGCACGCCATGGGGCGATCGCGGGAAATGCGTGAGCGAGTTCGCCAAGAAGACTGGTGGACAACACGGAACCACCGTACACCGCCATGAACAACAGGCGCAGACGTCGTTCACCTTGCGGCCACTTCGAGGACCATCCAAGCAGGGGCTCGATGAAACTCAATGCCAGCAAGGATGTGCTCGTCAGGACAAGCAGGGCATCGATTGCCACCGTCAAGACCGACGGGGAGACGTCCCCCTGCATGGCGGTACCGCGATGGATCGCGATCAGGATCGCGACGCCTGCCGCCAACAGGACGTGCTGCAAGCGCACGCCCTGTTCTCCCCGAAACAGGGCCCTGGATACCAGCCAGAATCCGTTGCACGTCGCCGAACCCCCGACAGCAATGGCCCATTTCATCCATTCCGGCGCGTTGCCCATCCAGGGTGACATCAAGGACAGCGCCAGCGATCCGCTGACCACCGCGAACAGAACCTCGGAATTGCGCTTGGTCCTTTGCCGGATCAAGGCCAGCAGCGACAGCAGCGCAATCGTCACAGCCAATGCGGTCATCATGCCGGGCCAACCGTCCATCGATGCATCTCCCAAACGCCAACGGCGAGATGATATCGGACAATCCAGAATGCACCGCCACCAGCCGCAATTAAACTGCGCCTGAACAACGGTTTCCGATGGGCCGAATCGACCAGCCGATTCGCGAAACGGCGGGATGCGTGGGGCGAGAACGGGCATGGTCACGCCCCCTCGCAGCCCAAGATTTCCCGAATGACCCAGTCCCGAAATGCATCCCCTGCGCGCGCCCTGCAACTGGGTGCCGCTGCTTGGCTCGTTGCCGCGACACTTGGCCAATGGGCTTTCGTCTTGTTCATCCTGTTGTCCTTCGGGGGCCACAGTCTCAGCGGCGATCTGGCCGGTCTCAACGACAAGCCGCATGTGACCGGATATGTCCCCGGAGACCTGTTCGGCAACATCCATTTCATCGCCCACGCCCTGATGGGCGGGGTAGTGACCTTCGCCGGGTCATTGCAGCTGGTGCCGGTCTTGCGTCGCCGCTGGCCTCGCATCCATCGCTGGAACGGCCGCCTGTTCATGAGCATCTCGCTGCTCGCCGCATTGTCCGGGCTGTATCTCACCTGGATTCGCGGCTCCCAACTCGGGACGGGAAGCAACATCTCGATCACCATGAACGGCGTGCTGATCCTCGCCTTCGCCGCGCTCGCCTGGCGAAGCGCTTGGCAGCGCGATTTCGTACGCCATCGGCAACACGCCCTGCGCACTTTTCTGTTGGTCAACGGCGTCTGGTTCCTGCGTATCGGCATCATGCTCGCGGGCTTGGTGCTGACGCCGCTCGGAATCGAAATCAACTATCAGGGAATGGTCTTCGTGGGGGTCAGCTTTGCCAGCTGGGCGGTGCCGCTCGTCGTGCTGGAGCTGTACTTGCGAGCGGAACGATCGCAACGCGCCGCGCCGCGCTACGCGATGGCCGCGGCACTGGGGCTGTTCGCGCTGGTGACGCTGGCGGGCAGCGCCGCGGCCGCCGCGTTCATGTGGTTACCGGTGCTGAGCCCTGGAAGCGCGCATTAGTGCGTGCAAATCCCGTCGTGTCGCCTTCGCCGCCTTGTGCGGGCTCACGTCGTTTGCACCGCGGGCTCCGTTACCGGACCGACTGACCGTCACTCTCTCGAAATCATGCCTTCCAATTGCAAGGAGATTGAAAATGAAACGCGATCCTGCGACCCCCATCATTCTTTCCATGCTGCTGCTGGGCGGTCTTTCCAATGCCGCGACCGCCGACACGCCTCTTGCCGGCACCTCTTCTGGCGCGGACAGGTCCGCTGCCCCGGGGTCGATCCAGGTGGACGGCAAGGTCTCGAGAAAGATCTCGATGGCGATCGGCGAGGAAACCGACGACTTCGTGGTGACGAAGCAGGAAGACGTGGATTCTTCCGCGGGCATGAAAGGCACCGAATACACCGTCAAGACGGGTGACGGAAAGACCTACAAATGCCAGATCTTCGAGCCTTCGAAGCTGGGCAAGCTCGTGAGTTTCGGGACCGCTGCCGGCGCGGACGCCCTTTGCACCGACTTCACCCGAGGCTCGCCGAGCCAAGGCAAGACCAACCAGGCCAACTGCAACGCCTTGCTGCGCGCAGCGCACAAGTGCGACTGACTCCGGACGCAGACCGACCTTGCTGAGGACACCATGAAAGCAACCTGGATGCACGCGTCCTGCCTCCTCGCCGCGTTGGCTCTCTCGGCGAAGGGGCACGCTTTCAGCTTGATTGTGCAGTACCAGGGCGCGGCCGATGACCGCGCGGTGTATTTCGCCGACGTGCGCTACATCGTCAACCGCACACCGCCGGACAGGGTGGGAAGCGGAACGGAAACACGCGAGATCCCTGTCACGGTCGTCTACGAAAATGCCGCGAAGCCCGAGTTCGTCCACATGAAACTGCAGTTTGAGTGTCCTGACCGATTCACCTTTGACAAGCAAACGCGGGATCTCTCGGAGAACAAGAACACGGTCCGCGCGGGCGGTGAGGTCATGTTTCGGATTGGCCCCGGCAGCTACCTGCTGCGGCGAACCGATCTGAAAGCCGAGCCGGTGCCCGAGAGTGACTGGAAGACATCAAACGCGCCGATGCTTTCCAAGGCGGGCACGATCGCCTGCAACGACATCGAGATCGAGAAGGCCCTGCACGCAGCCATCAAGGGTGAGCATTTCGATTTCAAGGGCTTCGGCCAGCGCATCGCCAAACTGGGCCTGCCTGCCGACATGGCTGTCATCGGCCAAACCCTGCCGTCGGAATATCTGGATTTCGCGTGGGAAAACTTGTGGTGGGACAAGGTCGCGAACGGCAAGCGCCCCGACCCGACCGGGAGGTGGGCCACGCCAGTATCAGAGGCCGACAAGCGCGCTGCCATGGAGAAACTGAAGGCGAAGCAGGACGAACTGGAAGCCGGTACCGCGGCAATCCAGACCCACCTGCTGGAAAGCATCAAGAACCACCAGGTCGAAATGAAGGCGGAATTGGCGACGGCCAAGAACGCGGGCAAGCATCCCGACGGCTCGAAGATGAACAAACACGAGGCCAAGCTCATGGCTGTGTTCGGCGGCCGGCCCGAGCGGGACGTGGTCGCAACGATGGGCAACCCCGATGATTTCAACCAGGCCGCCGACGCGCGCTTCCTGCGCTACAGCGCCTGGTGGGAACAGCAGGGCGTCACCGTCTACGGCGCACAGGGCGTCATCGGCGGGGATCCGGGCGGCTATGCCGAATGCTACGCCGAATTCAGTACCCGCCAAGACGCACAGGGCGAGTGGCGGGTGAGCGATATCGTGGTCCGCGGTGACTACGAGGGAACGGGGTCGCGCGAAATCCGGCTCGTGTGCGACGACGCCACGAGGCCCAGGCGTTGATGGGCATCGCGACGCCGCGCGTTGGAAACCCATCCGCTCCGATGCGAAGCATCGATAACAGGACATCGAAGGGAACTCAGGCAATGATCAAGACTGTGATTCTGGCGGCGGGATTTCTGGCCGCAATGGCACCCTTGCTGTCGTGGGCTCAGGTGAACGGTGCGTCTTTCGACGTGCTGGCGTCCGTCATGGAAACCCACAGCAAGGAAATCAATGCGCATGACGTCCTCGACTCGAACAAGAAGCAGGCGGAGCAATACCGGGAGAAGGTCATCACCGGCTGGTGGGAGTTCATGCAGGCCAGCTCGAAAGCCGGCCCGGGCGAGTATTGCGCGGCATCCTTCCTGCGCGCCAAGCGACTGACCGAACCCGGCAAGGCAGACACGGTGAAGGAGGGGATCGTCGTTACCCTGTTCGGGCCCGGCGGCAACTACCGGGGCGCCTTGCTGGCCTTCTCGCCCCTGGGCGAAGACTCCGCCGCGGCATTTCCCAAGTTGGCCAGCGGGAAGCCGGTTCTCGTCACCCTGAAGCAGGGCAACATCAAGCCCGCGACGCTCAACGCCATCTACTTGGAGACCGGCCCGAAGTCACCGCCACTGCTTGCGTTTGCAGTGCCGAGCATGGACGCCTTGCTCGCCGGCATGGAAGACAAGTGGAACTTTGACGTGATCTACCAGGGAAAATCCATCGCCAGAATCGAATGGCACGATGGCCTCAAGGCCCGCGACGAACTTGCGAAATGCCTCGCAGGAAAGCCTATTGCCGGCGAGCGGCACCGAAAAGGCGAGATCGGTCGATAGTCCGCGAGCTGCGATCCGGCGACGCTATTCTTGCGCGCGGCAGCAGCCGAGTCCCGACCGTTGCGCCGGATTTCGGTGGAATCGCAATCCTGGAGCCTCCGAAGGCAAGGATCGCGGGTTCGACAAAATCGTCTGGAACGATTCTGGACGACCGCAGGGTCGGCCCCGAGCGCACGCGAGGGGCGAGCATCCGGGATGATGCGAGCCATCCCGCCGGGCGCGGCAATCGACTGCCGCGCATCGCCGCCGGCATCCGGACTTCAGTAGTAGGTCCGCACCGTGAAGTCGAAGCCCTTGCTGTCTTCCATCTGGCGGTAGAACGCACCGACCGCAAAGGTGTCGTTGATGTGCCAGACAGGGCCGACGACGAACTCGTGGGTTTGCCAGCCGAGCACGTCGGTGTAGGTCGCGGCGGCGATGGCTTCCCAATCCTTGGCGAAACGGTGGCGCACTTCGGCAATCGTGGTCCAGCCGGTGTCGCTGACCCGGCCGCGGGCCGGCGACCGGAATCGCGCTCTCACCGCAGCCGCCTCGATCGCGAACATCGTATCGCTGCCGACCATCCAGTGGCCGCCCAGCCCCAAGCGCACGGCGCGGCTGTCTTTCCAGGCAGGATTGCCATAGGCGCCACCGTCTCCGACTGAACCGAAAACGTGCAGGTTCTTGCCCATCTCGTAGTAGGCACCGAAGGTGTCGTTGCGGAAGCTGCGCCCGTTGCTGTGAGACTCGCCGCTCTTGAGATAGGCGTAGTCGTAGTTGAGCGGTTCGGCGTGGGCGCCGGCGCCAATGGCCAGCAGCAGCGCGGCAAGCAAGAGTCTCATGCGTCCCCCCGGCAGATCGCAATCGTGACCCAGTTTCGCATGACCCAGCGGCCTGCTGCGACTGGGCAACGTCGGGGCGGGGCGATCGGACCTGCCTTCCGCGTACTGCGAGGCGTCGCTATACTCGCGGGACTTTTTGCGTCGACCGACCACGGCGACGCGCTGCGAGGGAGGGGGTTTCGTGTCCAATCCGGTAAGCAAGACCGATTCGGCGTTCCTCAAGCGCTTTGCGCAACTGATCGGCTTCCTCGCCGTCACCGCCTTCGTGCTGATCCTGGTCGCGCGCTACATCCACCACAAGTTTCCGTCGGAGCCCAATCCCGATGCGCAGAAGGTGGTGGCTGAGCGTCTGGCGCCGGTCGGTGGCGTCTATGCCGGTGACACCGGGCGCGCGGCGATGCAGGCCGCGGCCGATGCCGCTGCCAAGGCCGCCGCCTCGCAGGTTGCCTACGGCGGCACCACCGATGGCAAGACGATTTTCGGCAGCCTCTGCCACAGCTGCCACGAAACCGGGATTGCCGGCGCACCCAAGGTCGGCGACAAGGCGGCGTGGGCGCCGCGCATCGCCGAAGGCATGGAGACGCTCGACAAGCACGCGCTCGAGGGCTTCACCGGCAAAACCGGCGTGATGCCGGCCAAGGGCGGCAACCCGGCACTGAGCGCCGAGCAGATCACCGCCACGGTCAAGTGGATGGTCGAACAATCAAAGTGATCCGCTGACGCGCGCTTGCCACAAGAACGCCGCCATCGCGGCGTTTTTTGTGCGCGCCTTGCTGCTGCCGGCGTATTCGCCCCGGGCCGCAAGGTCGGCCAAGGTATGATGCCGGCATGACTCCCGCCTTGCCCGTGCCGGCCTTCGCCACCGGTTCGCTGCTGTTGCCCGGCCCCGCCGGCGCAATCGAGATGGCCTGCGCCTTGCCTGAGCCCGCGCAGGCGCGGCGTGGCATGGCGATCGTCGCGCATCCGCATCCGCTGCATGGCGGCACCATGCACAACAAGGTGGTCACGGTCTGCGAGCGCGCCCTGCTCGAGCTGGGCCTGGCCACGGTGCGCTTCAACTTCCGGGGTGTCGGTCAAAGCGAAGGCGTGCATGACGACGGCATCGGCGAAACCGAGGATTTGCTTGCCGTTGCCGCATGGTTGCGTGCGCAGCGCCCCGGTGACGCGCTGTGGCTGGCGGGGTTTTCCTTCGGCAGCTACGTGACCTTGCGGGCAGCGCCGCGACTGTCGCCGGCACAGGTGATCCTGATCGCACCGCCGGTCGGGCGCTGGGATTTCAGCCAGATCCAGGCACCGGGCTGCCCGTGGCTGGTAGTGCAGGGCGAAGACGACGAAGTCGTCGACGCGCCCGCCGTGCTGGCCTGGGCGCGCGCGCAGCAGCCAGCCCCGAACGTGATCGCGATCCCCGATACCGGGCATTTCTTCCACCGCCGCCTGGTCGACCTGCGCGGCGCGCTGCGCAATGCGCTGGCGCCGCACGCCCCGCCGCACGCATGAATCCGGCACGCGGGACGGCACCGAGCGAGCGTTATGCCCGCGGCGTCGCTGACGGCCACTGGCATGAAGACCCCGCGCAGCACGCGGTGCTGGCCGAGCTCGATCGCCTCTGGCTCGCACTCGGGCAGCCGACTTCGAGGTCGTTGTGGTCGCGCCTGCGCGGCGCGCACGCACAGACTCTGCGCGGCCTTTACCTGTGGGGTCGCGTGGGTCGCGGCAAGACCTTCCTCAGCGAATTGCTGTTCGACGCACTGATCACGCCGCACAAGCAGCGCATCCATTTCCACCGCTTCATGCAGGACATCCACGCGCGTCTGCGCGCGCTCGAGGGCAGGCGCGATCCGCTGGTCGAGGTCGCCGAGGAGCTGGCTGCGCACTTGCGCATTCTCGTACTCGACGAGTTCGTGGTCGGCGACATCGGCGATGCGATGATCCTGGGCAATTTGCTGCGCGCCCTGTTCGAGCGTGGCGTGGTTCTGGTCACGACCTCGAACACGCCGCCCGCCGAGCTCTACCACGATGGCCTGCAGCGCGAACGCTTCCTGCCGGCGATCGCGCTGATCGAGCAGCACTGCACGGTGGTGGAGCTGGCATCGCCCACCGACTGGCGCCTGCGCACGCTCAAACAGGCGCCGGTCTACTACTGGCCACCCGATGCCGCCGCCGCACAGGCGTTGGCGCAGGCCTTCGAACGCATTGCCCACGCGCCGGTGCGCCGCGATTTCAATCTGATCGTCAACGATCGCGCAATCGCCACCCGCGCCGAGGCGGCGGGTGTGGTCTGGTTCGACTTCGCCGCCCTGTGCGAAGGTCCGCGCGGCGTGGCCGACTACATCGAGCTCGCCACCACCTACCACACGATTTTCGTCGCCAACGTTCCGCAGTTCACGCCGCAGACCGAGGACGCGGCGCGTCGCTTCATCGAATTCGTCGACGAGATCTACGATCGTGGCGTCAACCTCGTGCTGTCGGCGGCGACGCCGATCGTCGAGCTCTACGATGGCGCGCGCCTGCGCGCCGAGTTCGCGCGCACCGAATCGCGCCTGATCGAGATGCAGAGCGAGGAGTACCTCGCCGGCGAACACAACGCCTGATGCCGCGAGCTTGCGCGCGGCGATTGCACGACGGCCCGGTCTGGCCGACGATCACACCATGACTTCGAACAATCACGGCCCGCTGGGCACGCACAGCGACTATCCGCGTCATTACGATCCCGGCCTGTTGTTCCCGATCGAGCGCGCGCTCGGCCGCGCCGAACTGGGCCTGGTCGAGACGGTCCCCTTGCCGTTCCACGGCGTCGATCTGTGGAATGCCTACGAGTTGTCGTGGCTCGACCGCCGCGGCAAACCGATGGTGGCGATCGCCACCTTGCGTGTTCCCGCGTCATCGCCGCGACTGGTCGAGTCCAAATCGCTCAAGCTCTACCTCAACAGCTTCAATCAGGAACGTCTCGACGATGCGGCCAGCTTGCAGGCGCGATTGGTCGAAGATCTCTCCCGCGCGTGTGGCGCCGCGGTGACGGTCGAACTGCGCGGCAGCGATGCGTTTGCGCGGCAGCAGTTGAACGAGCTCGATGGCGAGTGCATCGATTCGATGGAACTGGACATCCGCGACTACGGGCCACCACAACCGCATCATCTGCGCTGCGGCGGAGGTGAGGTCAGTCAGGTCCTGGTTTCGCACCTGCTCAAGTCCAATTGTCCAGTCACCGGCCAGCCCGATTGGGCCAGCGTGCAGCTGAGTTACAGTGGCGCAGCGATCGATCGCGCGGGTCTGCTGCGCTATCTGGTGTCCTTCCGCGACCACGCCGGTTTTCACGAGCAATGCGTCGAGCGCATTTTCGTCGACGTGCAGCGTCAATGCGCGCCGCGCCGTCTGAGCGTCTACGCGCGCTATACGCGGCGCGGTGGTCTCGACATCAATCCCTGGCGCAGCAGCGAACCGGGATTGCCCGCCAATCCGCGCGGTGCACGCCAGTGAGGCGTAGCCTTTTGTAACGATTGCCCGTCGACGGACTCATTGCCGGTTAAGCGGCTTGGCGTCTAATGTGCAGTTCCTGCAGCAACCCGAGGAGTCGAAGATGGCCAACCCGCCAGGAAAACCGGATTTCTCCAACGTGCAGGGCGGCAGCGCCTCCTCTGCGCCGCCCCCCGCAGCCAAGGCCGATTTCGGCAACGTACAGGCCGGCTCGGCCAGCACGGCGCCCGCGCCGGCAGCCACACCCGAGCAAACCTACACGGTCGCCAAGGGCGACACGCTGTCGAAGATTTCCAAGCACTTCTACGGCAGCGCCAACCACTGGAACGAGATCTTCCAAGCCAATCGTGACCAGCTTTCCAACCCTGACCTCATCAAGCCCGGTCAGGTGCTCAAGATCCCTGCTGCCAAAGCCAAGAACCCCTAATTCGGAGCATTCGCAATGACCCAGACACGCACACCCTTTGCCCTCGTCGCCCTCACCGCCGCGCTTGCGCTCGCCGCCTGCGGCAAGAAGGAACAACCGGCGCCAGCACCTGCGCCTGCTCCGGCCCCGGCGCCTGCCGCAGCACCTGCTCCGGCACCCGCTCCGGCGCCCGCGCCCGTTGCGGTGGCATCGGTCGATCTGGGCACCGCGGTCGATGGCGCTCAGAAGGTCACCACGCCAGCCACGGAGTTTGGCGCCAAGGACACGATCTACGCCGCCGTTTCGACCACCGGCAGCGCCACCAACGCCGTGCTCAATGCGAAGTGGACGTTCCAGGATGGCCAGACCGTCAACGAGTCGAGCCAGACGATCGCGCCCAATGGCCCGGCCACGACCACCTTCCACATCAGCAAGCCCGATGGCTGGCCGGTCGGCAATTACAAAGTCGAGATCATGCTCGACGGCAAGTCGGTGGCGAGCAAGGAGTTCGCGGTGAAGTAAGCACCACCCGCGTCGCGCAGCAGTCGCGGCGGCAGTCAGCAAGAAGGCGCGGAGCGATCCGCGCCTTTTTCCTTGCCGGCGTGACCGTCGGCTACTGCATCGAGAACTCGTGTTCTTCGGCGGCGAAGCCGACGACCACCGCGCCGGTGCCGACGTTGACCATGCCGGTGACGCTCATCTGGCTTTCGAACATTTCCACTCCGTGCTCGACACAGGTTCGGCGCAGCTCTGCGTAACCGGGCAGGCTCGCCAGCTCGGCAAGATTGCCGCCATAGCTCACGCACAGCACCGGCGTCAGCAGCCCGGCGCGCACGCGCCGGGCGGCATGCCCGAACAGGACTTCGCAGCCATGTTCGAAGCCGCGCACCTTGGCGACGGGTCCGGTCTCGCCGCGCAGGGCACGCAGCACCGGCTTGATGTCGAGCGCGGTGCCGAGCGTGGCCGAAAACCAGCTCACGCTGCGATCGCCGCGTTTTTGCGTGCGTGCGCGCAAGTAATGCAGATCACGCGGCAGCATGTAGCCATAGGTCTGGCGCGCGAGCATCTCCAGCCGCTCGCGGATCTGGCCGGGATTGGCACCGGCATTGCGCATGCGCACTGCCTCGACCGCAGTAATGCCCTGTGCGGCGAACAGGTTTTCGGTGTCGATCACGCGCATCAGGAACGGTCCGGGCACGCCGGCTGCCTGGCGGATTGCGCGGTAGTCCTTGAGGATCGAAAAGCTGGCCTTGCTGGCGTTGGCGAAAATGCCGCTGCGTGTGGCGATGATGGTGAGGCAGAACACGCAGTCGTAGTCGATCACCAGGCGCTCGAGGAACAGCGTGCTGATCTCCTCGACCGAGCACGGTTCGGTTTCTCCGGCATGACTGCGCGCACCGAGGTTCTCGTCGAGGAAGCGACGGAAACTTTCAGGATCGCGCTGGTCGAGCAAGGTCACGCCGTCCAGATGTACGCGAATCGGCAACACGATCAGGTCGTGCTGGCGGGTGTATTCGACCGGCAGATCGCATGCCGCGTCGATGACGATGCCTATGCGCATGGCACCCCTGTGTGTCTGCCTCGACGGCCACAAGCTAGCACCGTTTCGGCGTGAATTTTTTTGCGATGCAGCGTGCGGCCATGCAAGCTTGCGCGCCACCCGCGGGACCGACTTTGCCTGCTGTGCCGAAACCGCGACAATGAGCGGTTCCGCGCGCGGCAGCTGCATGGTCCCGGCAGCACGCGCCGCAACCACCATTCCCTCGAAGACCGCACAGGCAGACTCCCATGTCCGACACGCCCACGATCATCTACACGCTTACCGACGAGGCGCCCTATCTGGCGACCCAATCGCTGCTGCCCATCGTGCAGGCATTCGCCGCCACCGCCGGCATCAAGGTCGAAACCCGAGACATCTCGCTCGCTGCCCGCATCCTCGCCCAGTTTCCCGATCGGCTCGAAGTGGCGCAGCGCTGCAGCGATGACCTGGCCGAGCTCGGTCAACTCGCGACCACGCCAGCGGCCAACATCATCAAGCTGCCCAACATCAGCGCTTCCGTGCCCCAGCTCAAGGCCGCGATCAAGGAACTGCAGGCTCGCGGCCTGGCCCTGCCCGACTATCCCGATGAACCCGCCAACGACGAGGAAAGGGCGATCAAGACGCGCTATGACAAGACCAAGGGCAGTGCGGTCAATCCGGTGCTGCGCGAAGGCAATTCCGACCGCCGCGCGCCGGCCTCGGTGAAGCAGTACGCGCGCAAGCACCCGCACCGCATGGGTGCCTGGGATGCCGCCTCGAAAACCCACGTTGCGAGCATGGACGGCGGTGATTTCTACGCCAGCGAGCGGTCGGCGGTGGTCGATGCGCCAACCACGGTGCGCATCGAATGGTTCGGTGCCGACGGCTCGCAGCGCGTGCTCAAGGAAAAAACCCCGCTGCTGGCCGGCGAGATCATCGATGCCGCCGTGATGAGCCGCAGCGCACTCGCGGCTTTCGTGCGTGCGCAGATCGAGGACGCCAAGGCGCAGGGCGTGCTGTTCTCGCTGCACCTCAAGGCGACCATGATGAAGGTCTCCGACCCGATCATGTTCGGCGTGGTGGTCAGCGAGTTCTACAAGCCGGTGCTGGAGAAGCACGCGGGCGTGCTCGACGAGATCGGGTTTGATCCCGACAACGGCATCGGCGACCTGTACACACGCATCGCAGCGCTGCCCGTGGCCCAGCGCGATGCGATCGCGGCCGACATCAGCGCGCTGTATGCGCAGCGGCCGGCCTTGGCGATGGTCAATTCCGACAAGGGCATCACCAACCTGCATGTGCCCAGCGACGTCATCGTCGACGCCTCGATGCCGGCGATGATCCGTGACTCGGGTCGCATGTGGAATCCGCAGGGCCAATTGCAGGACACCAAGGCGGTGATTCCCGACCGCAGCTACGCCGGGCTGTATCGCGCGGTGATCGATGACTGCAAGGCACATGGCGCCTTCGATCCGGCGACGATGGGCAGCGTGCCCAATGTCGGCCTGATGGCGCAGGCGGCCGAGGAATATGGCTCGCACGACAAGACCTTCCAGATCGCCGCGGCCGGCGTGGTCAAGATCAGCGATGCCGCCGGGGCCGTGCTGCTCGAACAGCCGGTGCAGGCGGGCGACATCTTTCGCATGTGCCAGACCAAGGACGCACCGGTGCAGGACTGGGTCAAGCTCGCGGTCAGCCGTGCGCGCCTGTCCAACACGCCGGCGGTGTTCTGGCTCGATCCCGAGCGCGCCCACGATCGCGCGCTCAAGACCAAGGTCGAGCGTTATCTCAAGGACCATGACACCAATGGCCTCGACATCCGCATCCTTGATCCGGTGGCAGCGACCCAACTCTCGCTGGCGCGCATCCGCAAGGGTCAGGACACGATCTCGGTCACCGGCAACGTGCTGCGCGACTACCTCACCGACCTGTTTCCGATCATGGAGCTGGGCACCAGCGCGAAGATGCTGTCGATCGTGCCGCTGATGGCGGGAGGCGGTCTGTTCGAAACCGGCGCCGGCGGCTCGGCGCCCAAGCATGTGCAGCAGTTCCTGGCCGAGGATTACCTGCGCTGGGATTCACTCGGCGAGTTCCTTGCCCTGGCTGCTTCGCTCGAACATCTGGCCAACCGCTATTCGAGCAAGGATGCCGCGGTACTCGCTCGTACGCTCGACGCAGCCAACGGCAAGATCCTCGACAACAACAAGTCGCCGGCACGCAAGGTCGGCGAGCTCGACAATCGCGGCAGCCATTTCTACCTCGCGCTGTACTGGGCGCAGGCCCTGGCCGCGCAGGACGAAGACGCCGCGCTCAAGGCGCGATTTGCGCCGCTGGCGCAGGCATTGGCCGACAACGAAGCCAGAATCATCGGCGAGCTCAACGGTGCGCAGGGCAAGCCGGTCGACATCGGCGGTTACTACCGCCCCGACCCGGGCAAGCTCGCGGCCGCGATGCGGCCCAGTCCCACCTTCAACGCCGCGCTGGCGTCGTTGGCCGGCTGACACGCTCGGGCCTGGATAATGCTGGGGCGCCGCCGTAGAGCCCCTGTTTCCGGCCCGGGCCATAGCGTCAGTTGCGCTCGCCAAGCGCCACCTTCGCCGCCTCGATGAGGCGGCTGTCGGAAGCGTCGTGGCCAGCGAGACGGGTAGCACCTTCCCGTAGCAGTGGCGCCGCGCGCTCGAGATCGCCGCGCTGGGCGTGGATCAGACCGCGCAGCACGTCGATGCGTAGTGGCCACAGACCGTCAGCCTGCACCGATTCGAGCGCTTTCGTGTCGAGACCGTCGATGAGTCTGGACGCCGTGTCGAGCGCGTGCGCGTCGAC
The DNA here is from genome assembly GCF_019634815.1 of Dokdonella sp. Classification (GTDB taxonomy): domain Bacteria; phylum Pseudomonadota; class Gammaproteobacteria; order Xanthomonadales; family Rhodanobacteraceae; genus Dokdonella_A. The sequence continues at coordinate 29,025 of NZ_JAHCAP010000030.1, forward strand.
CAGCGCAGCCGCCAGCCAGTACGCTGTCGCCTGGCTTTGCGGATTGACCGCCGAAAGTTGCGCGACGAGCCGGTGGTACGCCTGCTCCAGGCGTGGCACGGCTTCCCGGGTTTGGCCGTTCTCGTAGAACGCTTGGCCGAGGTTGGCGAGCGAAATGTTGGTGAAATTGTGGTCGTCGCCGAACTTGGCGCGCAGCCCGTCGTAGGCACGCTGGCCGTAATCGATCGCCTTCGGCCAGTCACGGCGTTGCATCGCCACGGAATACAGATCACCCAGGATCATGAGGTTGCGCGTGTGTTGACCACCCAGCATGCGTACGATCGGTCCTTGCGCTTCGAGCAATTGCGCTTCGGCCTTGTCGAGATGCCCATCCAGCGTCCAGGTTCGCGCCACCAAGGCACGCGTGAATGCGGCGAGCAGACCGTTACTTTCTTCGCGCGTGCGGATGTCAGTGATCAGCGACTCGCCTTCGTGGCGCGCATCCTGAAGCCTGCCGGTTTGCGTGAGCGCACCGATCAGGTCCATGCGCAGCGAGTCGAGGAGGTCGGTATTACCAGGTTCGGTCGAGCGCAGCGCAGCAATCGCCTGTTGGTAGGCGGGAACTGCCGCACCGTAGTCGCCCTGATTCAGCGCGTAGGCCGCGCGCGCGGCGGCCAGCAGATGGATTCGCTTCGGGTCGAGTGAGTTGCCCACTGCCAGCGCCAGCGCGTCGATCTGCGCCTTGGACTCGCCGAACTTAGACATGCGCGTGAGCAGGCGGGCCAGCAGCGCGCGAGCGCGCAAGGTATCGAGCGCGTCGTCGCCCAACTGCTGCCGGTACAGGGTAAGCGCGCGACGGGCCTCGTCTTCGGCTTCCGGCAACAGTTCGATGGTGCCGAAGAGGGCGGCGAGGCTGCTGCGGATCGAGGCCTCGGTCAGCGGTTGTGCGGCGAAGCGCTTGCCGATGCGGTTGTGCGCGGCGAGCAGAACATCGCGCAACGAAGCGTTCTGGCCCTTGGCCAGCACGAGCGGGTTTGAGCGGCCGATCAAATCTTCGTTGAGGAAGCGGTTGATTGCTGAAGCGCGCTGCAGCTGGCTTTGCGCGTCGTAGCGGGCATCGAGCGCTGAGCGGTAGAGCAGCAGCACGGCGAGCAGGCCACAGAGTAGGGTCCCCAGCAGCGCGACGAGGTATGGGCGGCGCGCGCGACTGCGGGCGAGCGCCATCCGTGCGCGGCGCGCTTCGGCTTCGTGTACCTGCGCCACGCGCGCAGCCTCGCGCCGCGTGTCACCTGCGCGCAAGCGCGCCGCGAATTCGGCAGCGCTGGCGAGGCGGTGGTGCGGGTCGCCGTCAGTCGCCGCACCGATGTCCTCTTGCAGGAGCGCGTCATCTATGTCTCGCTCCCAGCCCGGCGTCATCGGTCGCGCGAGGTCGCCAGCGAGTAACTGGTAGAGCAGGATCCCAAGCGCGAACACGTCGGCCTGTGCGGTCGGTGACTGCCCAGAGAAGGCCTCCGGCGCAAGGTACAGTGGCGTGCCCGAGTTCGAGTCGGCGACGATACTCCGCGTGATGGTGAGGTCGAACTGGGTAATGCCCAGGTCGTCCAACCGCGCCGGGTCGATCAGGCGGCCACTGCCGAAATCGGTGAGGCGCACGTGCCAGCCTTCGCGTTCGCGCGAGACGAGCACGTTGGCGGGCTTGAGGTCCTTGTGCAGCACCCCGACTGCATGCGCAGTGGCGACTGCGTCAATGATCTGCAGGAACAACGTAATGCGCTCGTGCGCAGGCATCGCGGCGAGATGCTCGCGCGACCAATCCAGAAGATTTTCGCCACCGTAACCGCATTCGAGGAAAAACGGCGGTTGTTCGAAGTTCCAGTCGACGAGCTCGACGAAGCCTGCATCGTTGCCGGCGCTTTCATGCAGTACCCGCAGCAGCGTCGCCTCGCGCTTGAGCGCGCGTAATGGTTTGCCGCCGCCAGCGAACTTGAAGACACGCAACGCATGCGTACGCGGCTGTTCGGCCAGCCAGACCTCGCCGTCGCGGCGCGACCCGAGCTGGCGGCGCAGCACGAAGTGGTTGCGCCCGGGCACGGTGTCGCCCGCAGCAAGTTCGAGGTGGCTAACGATGCGGTTGCTGACCGCAGTGCGCAACACCGGTCCGACCAGCCGATAGCCGACGCGAGCCTGTGTAATCAACTGCTCGGCATTGCTCTCGCCGAGCGCCCGCCGCAGCTTGACAATGGCATTGGGAAGGACCTTGTCGACCGTGATGCGCCCGGCCCATACCTCGCGTAGCAGCTCCTCCTTCGTCACCACCTCGTCGGCGTGACGCAGCAGATGGAGGAGTACCCCAAGCGCACGGTTCTCGACCTCGATCCGCAGACCTGACACACGTAGCTCGAATTTGCTCTCGTCGAATTCGGCACTGCCGAAGCGATAGAGGTAACAGTGCGAATCAGGGCGTTCGGGATCTCGCATACGGTCGCAGGATGGAATCGTTGGCAAACGGACCCGGCGCGCGGGGATACGACGGGGCCGCAGCCTACCCGAACGGTGGCATGCATGCTGCCGAATTCGTGAGAGCGGTTGTGAAATCGCCAGGCGTTGACGATCCGTTACCAAACCGTGGTGCCGATGTGTCCCGCCAAGCATCGCTTTCGCCTACGCTCCGCCGCCCCGCTGTGAACAACTTGTCGTCGCGCGGTGATGCGGCGTGACCCATGCGCCGATGTCGCATTCTCAATTGCCATCAAGGAGCCACCAAGATGAATGAACGCCCCGCCCTACTGAGTCTTGCAGTCGCCATGGCAGTCGTCGCCGGATCGCCTGTCGGCGCACAAACCGTCTCTTGGCGAGCCGTGATTGGCGTCAATCCTGGAGTCGCAGGGCCCGGTCTGCCGGGCACCGCGCGCAGCTATAGTGACGTCATCCTCGGTGACGCCGGTACCGGTCACGTCGGCGTGCGCATGACCATGTCGGGCGCCTCTGGCTACTGGGCTTTTCGGCAGGGTACTTGGGCGCAATATCTGAAGAACGGCGTTACCGGCGCACTCGGCCCGGGCCGCACGGGCGGCGAAAGCACACACGTGTTCCTCGACTACAAGACCGGTTACGGTGCGGCCGGTTTCGACGGCCAGCGCGTGTTCGTCGCCAAGGCGGGCGATCCGAACAACATCGTAAGTGCAACCTGGGGCGTGTGGCGCTGGGACCAACAGAAAAACGTAGAGATAGTGCGCGCGCTCACGGACGGCGCGCTCGGCCCGGGCATGGGCTCGGACTGGACCTACGCCCAGAACGTGTCCTTCGGCGTCCTGCCGATGAACGGCGGCAGGGTGCTCGTCAATGCCGATGTGACCTCGCCGACCGGACTGGTCAATCGCTTGCTCGTGCAGGCACTGCCGGGTCAGGTAAACCAACCGTGCATGATGCGCAACGCGATCACGCGTGATCTGGCGCCTAATCTCAGCACTGGTGACATGTTCAATACGGCATGGGACGTGGGCTCGCTGGCAGTGACGCCGGGAAATCGGGTCTACGGAGCGTTCTCCGCCAGTAGCGGCTCCGGAATCTGGGAAGTGTGTGGCGGCGCGCCCCGGCCGCTCGCGGCGAGTGGTCGAACTGGAACGCTCGGTCCCGATATCGGTATTCCCACAGCGACGTTTTCCGGAAATTTTGGCGCCCCGAGACCCGGCGTGGAAAATCATGTCAACTTCTTCGCCAGCTACCGCCCGGCTGCAGGCGAGTCCAGTCGCACGGCCCTGTTCTGGAACGATGGTGCGGGAAATCGCCCGCTGGCGATGAACGATGCAGCCGGCGCCTTCGGACCGCACTGGCTCGACGCGACATGGAGCTCGTTCGATACCGGCTCACTGACCTCTGCCGGTGAGTGGAGCGCGTTCATTGCGACTGTGCGCACCGGCGACGGCGGCACACCGGACGGTTTGTGGCGCGTCAAGGCAGGTGAAGCGCCTGAGCTGGTCGCGCTGTTCGGCCTTGCCGGCGCGTATGGCCCAGAGCCAGGAAGTACATGGTCGAGCATGCGCGCACATGCAGTCCTGTCCAATGGCGACATCCTTGCTTTCGCGCGCACCAATCAAAACAGTGAATACGCATTATGGTTACTCAAGCGTGGCGCCGCGCCACGTCGCATCCTCGCCGCTGGGCAAAGTGTATTGATTCCGACAGCGTCGGGGGTCGTCGTCGATACAGTGGCGAGCTTCGACATTGACGATTCCGGTCCCGCGCTCTACGGTGGTGGCACGGACTCGTGGATCGGCGCCGACGGCAGCGTGCTCGTGCAGATCAATGCGGCAACCCACGGCAATGTTCGTGCCACGGCGATTCCTTCTAACCCCGTCGACCTCATCTTCAGGAACGGCTTCGACAACTGAGAGGCGACCGCTTTCACGAGAGCAGCCAGAAATGGAGCCGCGCCGTCGGCTGAAGCCGGCTTTTCGTTCAATTACGAACGGCACTCCACTTCGATCCTGGTGTTGCTTACGCTGTCGATCATCAAGGTGAATCAAGCCATATGTCCGAACTTGAAAATATTGCAATTCCTACAAAGGTCAAGCTCAGCGTGCTTTGGACATGTACGGTCCTGTGCTACCTGTACTGCGACTACTTTGAGCTTTACGTTCCAGGAAAGCTACGTGATTTGCTTAATGGGCAGGTCGGCCCATTCGGGGAAGTCACTCAAGCCAACCTGCTAGGTATGGGGATAATGCTCATTGTTCCATGTCTAATGGTTGCGGCGAGCATTTTCCTCAGATCTGACTTATGTCGTTGGCTCAACATCTTGATTGCAACTGCCTACACTGCCCTCATGGGCCTCATCGCGGTGACGGTAACCTGGTATTTTTACAAGATATACGCTGTCGCAGAGATTGCCCTGACCTTGGCTATCGTGTTTACTGCTTGGAGGTGGCCACGCCAATCGGCGACCACCGAGTATAGTGTTCAAGCGCGACTTTCCACCCCGATGCGAGGCGAGGGTGCGCCGTCCGCCAATCGGCCACCCAAGTGATTGAGGCGTGCAAAAGGTGGCGTCGGAATGCTGCGCTTGGGCGCTTCGGAAGAATCAAGGGTGGCGGATTCAACTCCGAAGTGCACCACTACGCTGAAGGACGCCTCGAGTTTCGCTTGAGGCGTGCAATATCCTAACAGGGTGCTGAAAAACCCACGCGGTAGAGATTTCAGTCGAAATTGCATCACCGTCGCACTTGTCGTGATCAATAAAATCAGTGTCTTGCAATAACCGACTGCTTCGTTTTTTTGTGGATTGAGTCAGAAATCGACTTTTTCAGCACCCTGTTAACAAGTCGCTGCAGCCGACCGTCATCCCGCTACGCGGGCTGTCGGCGGCTGAGCTCCGGCGTTATACGGCAAGGAGGATTCATGGGTCATTCAAGCGAAGTGAAGCAAAAGCGGATCGCGGTAAAGTCTCTTGTCGTTTCGATCGTGACAGCATTTT
>NZ_JAHCAP010000031.1 GCF_019634815.1 Dokdonella sp.
TGCTCGACCGAGGTGTGTTGCACCTGCATGCGCGGCAGGAAGCCGAGCTGGATCGCCTCGCGCGCGACCGAGTAAGCGCCCGAGATCACCGATTGCGAGGCGATCACCGTGGCCAGCGTCGCCAACGCGATGAACGGCAGCAGCAGCGACTTCGGCGCAAGCATGAAGAACGGATTCTCGACCGCCGCGCCATTGGACAGCAGCAAGGCGCCCTGGCCGAAGTAATTGAGCACCAACGCCGGCATCACGAAACCGAACCAGGCCATGCGGATCGGCTTCTTGCCGAAGTGCCCCATGTCGGCATACAGCGCCTCGGCGCCGGTAATGCACAACACCACCGAGCTCAGTGCGAAAAACGCGGGCCAGCCGACATCGGCAAAAAAATGCACCGCGTAATGCGGCGACAGCGCCTTGAGCACGTAGGGATGCTCGATGATCTGCACGATGCCGAGCACGGCGATGCTGACGAACCACAGGCACATGATCGGCCCGAACACCAGACCGACGCGGCCACTGCCGCGCTTCTGGATCCAGAACAGGCCGAGCAGGATCAACACCGTGATCGGCACAATGAAATGGTCGAGCTGCGGCGCTGCCACCTTGACGCCTTCGACTGCGGACAACACCGAAATGGCCGGCGTGATCACGCCATCGCCGAAGAACAGCGCCGCACCGAACAAGCCAAGCATCGTCACCAGCCAATACACCTTGGGCCGACCGCGCACACCGCGCTGGGCCAGCGCGGTCAGCGCCATGATGCCGCCCTCGCCCTTGTTGTCGGCGCGCATGATGTAGCCGGCATACTTGAGCGAGACCACCAGCATCAAGGTCCAGAACACCAGCGACAACACACCCAGCACATGCGGTTCGTCCACCGGCAGGCCATGCCCGCCGAAGGTTTCCTTCATCGTGTAGAGCGGGCTGGTGCCCAAATCGCCGTAAACCACGCCGATCGCGCCGAGCGCAAGCGCCGACAGGCGACTGCGCGGATCACTCGCATCCTGGCGGGAATCTGACATACCCTGGGCTCCGGTGGGTTCAGCGCAGCGCGGCCTTGAGGGCCTTGCGAATGATGTCTTCGGCGCGATCGCCGGGAACGCTGGCAGCACGCACCAGCCGCGTGACTTCCTGCGGCTTGTAGCCGAGCGCCTGCAGCGCAATCGCGGCCTCGCTGGCCGGGTCGGCAGCACCGCCACCGCTCGCCGGGGAGACCCCGACTGCGAGGCCTTCGACGCGGTCGCGCAACTCGATCACGATGCGCTCGGCGGTCTTCTTGCCAATGCCGGGAATGCGCGTGAGCGCGGCCAGATCGGACGCCTGCACCAGACGCGAGAATTCCTCCACGCTCACGCCCGAGAGCACCGCCAGCGCGATCTTGGCGCCGATGCCGCTGACCTTCTGCAGCGCGCGGAACAGCGCACGCTCGTCTTCGCGCAGGAACGCATACAGTGCAACGGTGTCTTCCTTGACCGCATAGTGCGTGCACAGCGCGACTTCGCGACCGAGCTCCGGCAGGTCGTAGAACGTCGACATCGGCGCTTCCAGTTCGTAGCCGACACCGCCGACATCGACCACGATCCAGGGCGGCTGCTTGGCCACCAGGACGCCCTTGAGCCGTCCGATCATCGCCGCCTCCGCCAGGCTTGTCGCGTCACGCCCAGACGCGTGACGCTGGCCCGCACATGCGCATGGGTGAGCGCGATCGCCAGCGCGTCGGCGGCATCGGCCTGCAGCCGCTCGCGCAGCTCCAGCAACAATCCGACCATGTGCTGGACCTGGGCCTTGTCGCCGGCACCACTGCCGACCACGGCCTGCTTGACCTCGCGCGCCGCATATTCGTGAATCGTCAGGCCATGCTGGGCGAGCGCGCAGATTGCCGCGCCGCGCGCCTGACCAAGCTTGAGCGCCGAATCAGGATTGCGCGCGAGGAACACGCGTTCGAGCGCGGCTTCCTGCGGCGCATGTTCGGCCACGATTGCTCCCAGCGCATCGAACAGCAGCTTGAGACGCCCGGCAAAGTCCTCGGCACCGAGCAGGTTGATCGCCGTGTGGAACACATGGCTGCTGCGGCCATCTTCGCCAATGTCGATGATGCCCACGCCGGTGCGCTGGCTGCCCGGATCGATGCCGATGATGCGCACGCCGCACGCCACCGCGTTCGGCGACATCGCCGGCACCGATTGCCAGCGCGTCACGGCGACACCCCGCAGCGCGTGCCGTGGCCCCGTGTCGGTGCGGACCCTGTTGCTGGCGTTGCGCACGGCGTCACGGCCTGCCTCACGTGCCGGAGGCGTCGCTGGACGGGAAGCGGGCATCACGCAGAAAGTTCACGGTGAGATCGGCGACTTCGCCGGAAAACAGCAACCCGGTATGCGAGGCATCGACCACGACATGGTCGGCAATACCGGCCAGACGCGTTTCGCTCACCGACACGGTGCCATCGTGCGGCGCACTGAGCGGCCCGATCGTCACGCCCAGGCCAAACGGCAAGCGACCCGCGATCACGCCGACCGCACGCGTGCTTTTCCAGGCATCCAGACCACTGAGCAGGGGCGGTGCGCTCTGGCCCAGCAACAGACGGCCACCCGGCACGCTGGCGAGCGTGCGCGCGACCGCACTGCCACGCAACGGCGAACCGATGCAGACGATGCGGCCCTTGGGCAGGCCACGCGCGCCGCGCGCGGCTTCGAGCGCAACCAGCGAACCCAGGCTGTGGCCGACCAGATGCACGGCGCCGGAATCAGCCGAGCGCATGCGCTCGCGCAGCGTCTCGACCGCGGGACCGATGCCGCGAAACACACTCGCGTAGTCGATCGTTTCGACCGAATAACCGGCATGCCGCAGGCGCCGCGCCAAGGGCAGCAAGGTGATGCCACGCATCCAGATCCCGTGCAGCAGGATCACATGCTCGCGCTGCCCGACCGCGGGCGCCGCAGTGCGTTCACGGCTGCCGCGTGCAGCGGACGAGGGCGCGCGTTCAGCCACCGGCACGCTCTCGCACGCGCACATGCACTTCGGCCAATTGCGCATCGGGCACGCTCGAGGGCGCGCCGGTCATCAGGCACTGCGCGCCCGTGGTCTTGGGGAAGGCAATCACATCGCGGATTGATTCGCTGCCCGCCATCAACGCGGCGATGCGGTCGATGCCGAAGGCGATGCCACCATGCGGTGGTGCGCCGAAGTTGAGTGCATCGAGCAGGAAGCCGAACTTGGCCTGCGCCTCTTCGACACCGATGCCGAGCAGGTCGAACACCGCGCTTTGCATCGATGCACGATGAATGCGGATCGATCCGCCACCGATCTCGTTGCCGTTGAGCACCATGTCGTAACCGCGAGACACCGCGCTGCCCGCATGCGCGCGCAGATCAGCCTCATCGTCGACCGCGGGCGCGGTGAACGGATGATGCAGCGCGACGTAACGCTGTGCCTCGGCGTCCCATTCGAACATCGGGAAATCAGTCACCCACAGCGGCGCCCAGCCCTCGCCGACGAGCTTGAAATCGTGCCCGGCCTTCAGGCGCAGCGCGCCCATGAAATCACACACCGTCTTGAACTCGCCGGCGCCGAAGAAGGCAATATCGCCGTTCTGCATGCCGAGCGCACCGAGCAACGCGGCGAAGGCATCGGCTGCGAAGAACTTGGCGATCGGCGAGCTGATCTCGCCCTGCTCCGAGAGCTTGACGTAGGCCAAGCCCTTGGCGCCGTACTTGGCCGCATGCGCGGCGTATTCGTCGATCTGCTTGCGCGACAGCGCCGCGCCACCGGGAATGCGCAACGCGGCAACGCGACCATCAGGCGCACCCGCGGCATCGGCAAACACCTTGAAGTCGCTGCCCTTGACCAAGTCGGCGACATCGACGAGTTCCAGCGCAATGCGCAGGTCGGGCTTGTCCGAGCCGAAGCGGCGCATCGCCTCGGCCCAGCCCAGGCGCGGAAATGGCGCGACGAGCTGGACGCCGATCACCTCGGCGAACACGTCGCGAATCATCGCCTCGACGCAATCCTGCACGTCGCGTTCTTCCACCCACGCAAATTCCATGTCGAGCTGGGTGAATTCGAGTTGGCGATCAGCGCGCAGCGCCTCGTCACGGAAGCAGCGCGCGATCTGATAGTAGCGATCGAAGCCCGCCATCATCAGGATCTGCTTGAACAATTGCGGCGACTGCGGCAACGCGTAGAACTCGCCCGGATGCATGCGCGCCGGCACGAGGAAATCACGCGCGCCTTCGGGCGTGGCCTTGGTCAGGATCGGTGTTTCGATGTCCTGGAAGCCGCGCGCATCGAGCCAGCGGCGCAGCGCATTGACCAAGCGCGTGCGCGTGCGCATCTTGCGTTGCATCTCGGGGCTGCGCAGATCGAGATAGCGGTACTTGAGGCGAATGTCCTCACCCGGATTCTCGTGGTGGTGGAAGGGCAGCGGCTGCGCCTTGTTGAGCACCTCGATACGCGTGGCGACGACCTCGACCTGACCGGTGCGCATTTTCGCGTTCACACTCTCGCGCCGGCGCACGCTGCCGGTAATGCGCAGGCAATCCTCGTAGCCGATCTGTGCCGCGGTGGCGAGCACCTGCGCATTGCCTTCCGCGCTCGAGGGCTCGGCAACGACCTGGACGATGCCCTCGTGATCGCGCAGGTCGATGAAGCACAGGCCGCCGAGATTGCGGGCAACATCGGCCCAGCCGCACAGGGTTACGGTCTGGCCGATCATGGCCTCGTCGACGAGGCCGCAGAAATGGGTACGCATCAGCTTCCGATGGCGCCGGGTGGCGCAAAAAACAAGACGCGAAATGCTACGAAGGTTCTTGCTGCACTGCAAACAGCAACGCCGGCGCGAGAAACGCCGGCGTTGCCGATCCAGCCAAACCGCTCAGCGCCAGCGCCGATCGACGACGAACTCCGCCGAACAGCCCTGATCGACCCATACGCCGCTGCGGTTCCAGCCCCAGTTGCGGCCTTCGATGCACGGCGAGTTCGACAACTGCTTGGCAATGTAGACGCGGCTGCCGCGGCCGGTATCGACCTGACACAGGTTGTAGTTGTAACCCTTGCTGCTGCAGCGGAAGCGGATCGACTGGTCCCAGTTCGGTCCCGGATTCCAGCCACCATTGCCCGAGCCCGGATAGCCACCCTGGCCCGGATAGCCCGGCCCACCACCGGACCAGCGGCGACTCACGCGAAACACCGCGGCGCAGCCCTGGTCAACCCACACCCCGGCGCGATTCCAGCCCCAGGTCTGGCCCTCGATGCACGGCGTCTTGGAAATCTGCCGGGTCAAGCGCACGTCACTGCCGCGGCCGGTGTCGACCTGGCACATGCGATAGCGATAGCCATCGCTGTTGCACTGGAATTCGATGTCACGATCCCATCCCGGACCCGGATTCCATTGTGCCGGCGCAACCGCAGCCAGCGGCGCGGCAAGCTGTGGCAGGCTCTGTGCGGTAGCGCCTGCAGCAGCGCACAGCATCGCCATGCCTGCCACCAAACGAATCGACTTGATCATCGCTTTCCCCAATTGGTTGCCACGTGAAGGTCCACGCCGCGCGGAGTGTAGCCCGGAGCACGGCAGGGAATGCAAAACAATGGTCACGCGCCTGTGGACTCGCCGCTGCCGGCGGTGCTGGTCTCGCTCTTCGCCGGTACCGCCTCGCTCTTGGCAGGCTCGACCGCCGGCTTGGCCGGCTCGTCCTTGCCCACGAGGTTGTGCCTGGCCTCGCCGTCCTTCTTGAAATCGGTTTCATACCAGCCGCTGCCGGCCAGACGAAACGCGGGCGCACTCAGGCGCCGCCGGACGTGCTTCCTGCCGCACTCGGGGCACTGCTCGGGATCGGGATCGGACAGCTTTTGCAGGCGCTCGAACACCGCCTTGCAGGCATCACATTCGTATTCGTAGATCGGCATGGCACGCAACACGGGCTGAAAATCGCAGGCTGCACTATGCGGCCACGCGCCGAAAATGCAAGACATGGGCGCCGCCTGCGGGCAATGCGCTCAAGCGCGGAACAAACCCAGAGCCGCCTGCGGATCGGACGGAAAATGGAAATGCAGGAAACTTGCCGTGAGGCGGTGCTCTCGATACACGGCTTCGCGCGCAGGTGCGCCATTCGGGTCGACGGCGAACGCGATCGGCGCCGCCGTGATCGTCGCCACCGCGTGGTGGAAGCTGTGACCGCGCAGCACGCCTTCGGGCAGGGCGACTTCCTGCAGGCCCAGTGCAACCAGGCGCGGCATCACGGTCGCGTGACCGGCCAGCAAGCCCGCCATCGCCGCTTCGTCCTTGCCATCACCGAGGCGATCGAGCAGGAACAGCATGCCGCCGCATTCGGCAAGAATCGGCTTGCCGGCCACGTGATGCGCGCGCAACGCCTCATGCAGATCTTGCCGTGCGGCGAGCGCTTGCAGATGCAGTTCGGGATAGCCACCGGGCAACCACAGCGCATCGCAGTCGGGCAGCGCTTCGCCCGCGAGCGGCGAGAAGAAATGCAGCTGCGCGCCGGCCGCGCGCAGCAGCTCGATATTGGCAGGATAGAGAAAACAGAACGCCGCATCGCGCGCGATCGCGATGCGCGTGCCGACGAGAGATCGCGGCACCGCCGGCAAGTGCGCCGGCGCGAATTCCACCGCTGGTGGCAAGTCCATCGATGCATGCCGACCCAGGGCATCGGCGAGCGCATCGAGCCGTGCATCCAGATCATCCAGCTCATTCGCGGCGACCAGTCCCAGATGCCGCTCGGGCAGCGCCAGCGCGGGATCGCTCGGCAGGGCGCCGTACCAATGCAGGTTCGCGGGCAGACTCTCGCGCAACAGACGTGCGTGATAGTCGCCCGCGACGCGATTGGCGACCACGCCGCAGACCTCGATGCCCGCGCGGTAGCTTGCAAGCCCGTGCGCCACCGCGCCGAAACTCTGCGCCATCGCACCCGCGTCGATCACTGCGAGCACTGGCAGGCCCAGACGCTGCGCGAGATCGGCGCTCGAGGGCGAGCCATCGAACAAACCCATCACGCCTTCGACGAGGATGAGGTCGCTCGTCGCAGCGACGGCATGCAGGCGTGCACGCACTTCGGATTCGCCGCCCATCCACAGGTCGAGCTGATAGGCGGTGGCACGTGCAGCCCGCCCGGTAACGAGCGGATCGAGAAAATCCGCGCCGGTCTTGAACACCGCCACGCGCCGCCCGCGCCGCGCATGCCAGCGCGCGAGCGCCGCGGTGACCGAGGTCTTGCCCTGCCCCGATGCGGGCGCCGACACGAGCAAGCTGGGGCAGCGCGCGAACATGATTCAGCGTGGCTCGGGGTTCACGGCAACGACGCCGGGACCTGGGCGGCCTTGAGCCAGGCCTTGCCACGGTGGCCGAAATTGCACACCGTGGGATGCAGGATCTCGCCAATGATCTCGGCCGACTCGACGAGCCTCGGGCCGGGTCGATTGAAGTAGTGCACGCCGTCGATGAGATAGACCTCGCCTTCACGCACCGCGCGCAGGTTCGCCCAGCGTTCGCGCCGCGAAAGCTCGGCCAGTGCCTGCGCGCCCTGCTCCAGCGTGAAGCCGCAGGGCGTGATCACGATGACATCGGGGTCGGCCTCGACCACCTGTTCGAGTCGGATGCACGGCGAGTGCTCGCCTTGTTCGGCAATCAGACTGCTGCCACCGGCAATCTCGATCAGCTCGGGAATCCAGTTGCCGGCCGCCATCAAGGGCGCGGTCCATTCCAGTGTCAGCACACGCGGACGTGTCAGCGATGCCGTTGCCAAGCGCAAGGCTTCGAGCCGTGCGCTCAACTCCTGCGCGAGCTGTTCCCCGGCTGCGGCCACGCCCAGCGCGTGCGCGACGTCGCGGATCGCCTGCAACACTTCGCCCAGATCCTCGGGTTCGACCGCGATCACCTCGGGCCGCTGCGCGGGATCGGGCCAGTCGGCGAGCGCGGCCTGCAGATCGCCCGGCGTCACCGCGCAGATCGCGCATTGGGTCTGGGTGAGGATGTAACGCGGCGCGAGCTCCCACAGTCGTTGCGGATCGACCGAATACATCGCCTGACCCTTGGCGAGGATCGCGCTCACGCGCTGATGGATCTGCGCCGAATTGCCGCCGGGCTCCAGACGCGAGGCGCTGAGCACCGGCAGGTCAGCCACCCAGGGCGGAAAGTCGCATTGGTGCGAGCGGCCAACCAGCTGCTCGCCCAGTCCGAGCGCGACGACCATCTCGGTGACGCTGGGCAACAGCGAGACGATGCGCGGTGATGCGGCAGCGTGTTCCGCAACGGCTGTCATGACGATGTTTCCTCCGTGCGAGGTGCGGGAATGGACGAAGCGCCGTCCCTGGCGCGGCGTCCTTGCTCAGTGAGCGGCGCGCGCGAGTCGCGGCGCAGCCAGTCGCTCCCAGGCTTCGTGCGCCAGCAGCACGGCGCCGACGTAGGCCACCGTGGTGGCGACATACCACGGCGCCCATTGCACGTAGTTCGCGCCCCAGCCCGCCAGACTCGTGTTCTGGAAAAAGCCGCTGAGGAAATAGAACGAGCCATTGGTGAGCGCGAACGCGAGCGCGGCGAACACGGCGCCTCCGGCGGTCAAGGCCAGTCGCGACAGGCCGCGCTGTGCACAAGCGCTGCCCGCGTACCACAGCAGCACGTAAGCGATCGGCTCGAACACCGAAGCCTTGGTGAGCAGCGCAGTCGGCACATGGCCCAAGCCGAATGCGAGTGCGTCGCAGATGATCACCACGGCCAACAGGCCGAGCATGGGCAGAACCCGGCGCAGATGGATGCCACCGAGGAAGAACGCCGCCATCGTCGCATTGGCGCAGTACGCCGACAGGCCGAAATAGGTGAAACGCGTGCAGAACAGCAGCACGGCCAGTGCAGCCAGCACGATCAGACCCTGCTTGCGAGTCAACACTTGCATGTCGCTACTCCTTCGGTGGTGAACGAGGAAATCAGTGAGCCGGGCGCCAATTGAGCGTCAACATCAGGTTGCGACCGGGCTGGTTGAAGTACCAGGCGGTTTCATAGTGCTTGTCGAGCGCGTTGTTGAGGGCGAGATCGAGGCGCCAGTCCGGGTTGAACTGCCAGCCCGCACGCAGATTGAGCAGGCCATAACCACCGAGCGGATGGGTGTTGCCGAAGTCGTCGTAGCGACGTCCGGCCACATGCCAGCTCGCGCCCACGCCGAAGTCGCCGAACTTGCGATCGGCATCGAACTGCGCGCTGCGCTCGGGACGCCGCGCCAGCTGCTTGCCGTAGCTCGGGCTGTCATGCGCTGCGTCGCGCGCGTGCATCAGCGTCGCCGAGGCACGCACATCCCAGCCGAACCAGTTGCTGCCGACAACGGCTTCGATGCCGCGGATGCGCGCGTGGCCGATGTTGGCCGGCGTGTAGGTGACGGCGTCGAAGGCAATCAGATCGCGCACGTCGTTGTGCCAGGCTTCGAGCGACCAGTTGCCCCAGTCCGTCGTGCCACGCAGGCCAAGCTGGGCGTTGCGCGAGTTTTCCGGGCGCAACAGCGGATTGGCATAACCGGGGTAGTAGAGGTCGTTGAAGGTCGGCGCGCGGAACGCGGTACCGTAGTTGGCGACCACGCGCAGGCCCGGGGCGAAATCCCAACCCCACAACACGCTGCCTGTGGTCTTGCCGCCGAACTGACTGTTGTCGTCGCGACGCAGATTGGCCTGCAGCGACTGCTTGCCCAAGTTCATCTGCCACTGACCGAACAGGCCGCGGTTCAGGCGCGTGGTTTGATCGAAGCCGACATCGCTGCCCAGCCACTGGCGCTCCCAGTCGTAGCCGAGCGTGAGCAGACCCGCCCCCAGACTGAAGTCGCCCTGCAGCGAACCCAGGTCACGACGGTTGTCGAAATGCCCGCGCATCGCGCCGGCAAGGAAACTGGTGTCGAAGTCGGTGCTCGAACCCGCGCGCAGCGACACATTCACACGCTCGCTCGGGCGATAGCGCAGGTGTCCGCCGACGACCTGCACCGAATAGCGGTTCGAATCGCTGTAGTCGCCATCGAACTCGCTGCTGCCCTCGCTGCGGAAGGCCAGGCCGTCCACGCTCCAGCGCTCGTTGAATCGCCACGCGCCATTGAGCGTGAGCGCACTGTCGTCGAAACCATCCTTGTCCGGCTGATCGGCAAAGCAACCCGCAAACGCCGTCGCGGCGCCGACGCGACAGGCATTGATGCCATCGGTCTTCTCGCGCGAGCCCTGCACCGAAATCCAGCCCTGCTCGCCCGCCGCGGAAAAACCCGCCGCACCCTTGTATGTCGCATGACTGCCCGCGGCCACGCTCGCATTGGGCGAGAAGCTGCCCGGATCGTGGCGCAGGAAGATCTGCACCACGCCACCGATCGCGCCCGAGCCGTACAGGCTCGAAAACGGACCGCGCACGATCTCGATGCGCTGCACCTGATCGAGCGGAATGTAGGGAATGCCGATGGTGCCGGCGCTGACCGTGCCGATGCGCACGCCATCCACCAACACCAGCAACTGGCTGCCCGAGGTGCCGCGCAGGAACAAGGAACTCGCCTTGCCCGGCCCGCCGCTGTTGCTCATCGCCATGCTCGGCGTGGTGGCGAGCAGATCGAGCAGGGAGGCCGGCTGCAACTTGTCGATGTCCTCGCGCGTGATCACGGTCATCGCCGCGAGCGTCTGATCCTGGGTCTGCGCGGTGCGCGTGGCGGTGACGACGACTTCGTCGAGCTGGGTGCCCGCTTCATCAGCAGCGGCAAACGGGCAAACCAGCAACAGCGCGGCCAGCAGCGGGCCGCTGAAAATGGGGGACTTCTTCACAAACACTCCTGTCCGCGCCAACCCGCGCGGCTTCGTCGCAAAGGAGACTGCAGGAGGTTTGTGGCGCGTGCCATGCGCGAGGCGGCATGGCCCGTGACCCATGCCCGCCGCATGTCCGGTTCGTGCACAGGGCCGGTCTCCGGGCTCGCGAGCGAAGGGGTTTCCTTCCGGTTTCGCGCCTTCCCGTGCCTGCGGCACAGTGGCTTGGTGCGGAACCTTGACTCGCCTACCGTTGCGGGGGCAGCTCCGGAATGGCCATCCAGACTTCTGGACGGCGGCACCGGATTCCCGTTTCAACCATCGGCATGCCAATGGTCACCTTGGGCGGCGCACATGCTAGCCGAAGCTGCGGCGCTTGCACAGGCTTCCGGGCGCGCGATGCTCATGGACTGGCTGGCTCAGGCCACAGTGATTCCGGCTACCGCCTCGCGCAGGACGCGGTAGCCCTCGACCAGGCGCGGGCCGGGGCGACCGAGGAAGGTTTCGCTCACGGCGAGGATGCGGTCGTTGGCAACGGCGGGTACGCCCTCCCACCCGGCGCGCGAGCGCACCACCTCGGCGCGGTATTTTTCCTGCTTGACGCCGCACCAGCTCATGACGATGAGATCGGGCATCGCTGCGCGCGCAGCGTCATGCGCCAGCGGCACGCTCCTGGCGTCGACCTCGCCCCAGGGATTCGTGCCACCCGCCAGTTCGATCAAGGCGGTGGCCCAGGAGTGGCGTGCCGGCGCGATCACCGGCTTGGGCCACCACTCGATCAGGACACGCGGTCGCCCGGCCGTCGGCGTGACCGCCGGCATCGCCGCGCGCATCTGCTGCACGAGTGCAAGGCCGCGTTCGGGCACGCCGAGCACCTGCGCAATGCGTTCGATGTCGTCAAAGACCTCTTCGAGCGAGGTCGGATCGGATACCAGGGTCTTCAAACCGGCTGCTTCAAGTCGCGCCACGACTTTCTCGTGACCCGGCACGGTGTTGGAGCTCAGCACCAGATCGGGTTTGAGCGCATCGACGATCGCGGCATCGAGATCGAGATCGCGCCCGGCCTTGGGCAGCGCATCGACCACCTCATGCGGATAGTCCGAGTCTGCATCGACCCCAACCAGCAGATGCGCGCAGCCGAGCGCGCAGACGATTTCGGTGTTCGATGGGGTGTGCGAGAAAACGCGCATGACGGTTCCGTGATTCGGATGAGCCGCGTACGCTAAGCCTTCGCCGGAAAAGTCTCCACTCTCGACATTGCGGCGACTCTCGCCGGGATGAAGGCCTGCCCGAGTCGCGAAAGTCACGAAGAATGATCAAGGGCCCACATTCTTCATCTTCGTGTTCTTCGCGCCCTTCGCGTTTCAAGCCTTTTCATGCCAAGGCGATGGGCTCGTGCCCCGCGCGACAGATGGGCGCACCATTCCCTCCGTCTGCGTCGTGTTTCATCCGACGCAGACGATCGCACGTCGCGGCAGGTCTCAGGCCTGACGCGAGAACACCAGATGCCCACCTTCGGCGTCCACGCGCACGCCATCGCCGGGTTGGAAACGGCCTTCGAGGATTTCCCGCGCCAGCGGATTCTCCAGTTGCTGCTGGATCGCACGCTTGAGTGGCCGCGCGCCATAGACCGGATCGAAACCGACATTGCCGAGCAGGTCGAGCGCCCGGTCGGAGATTTCGAGCTTGAGCTGGCGTTCGCCCAGGCGTTTGTTGAGCGCGGCGATCTGGATGCGCGCAATTGCGCGGATCTGGCTCTTGTCGAGTGAACGGAACACCACGATCTCGTCGAGCCGGTTGATGAACTCGGGGCGGAAATGCGCCTGCACCGCGCCCATCACCGCCGCCTTCATCTGCGTGTAGGCCGCTTCGTCATCGCTCGACAGTTCCTGGATCATCTGCGAACCGAGGTTCGAGGTCATCACGATCACGGCGTTGCGAAAATCCACCGTGCGACCCTGGCCGTCGGTGAGGCGGCCATCGTCGAGCACCTGCAGCAACACGTTGAAGACGTCGGGATGTGCTTTCTCGACTTCATCGAGCAGGATCACGCTGTAGGGACGGCGCCGCACCGCTTCGGTGAGGTATCCGCCTTCCTCGTAACCGACATAGCCGGGCGGCGCACCGATCAGACGACTGACCGCGTGCTTCTCCATGAACTCGCTCATGTCGATGCGCACCATCGCTTCTTCGCTGTCAAACAGGAAGTTCGCCAGCGCCTTGCACAGTTCGGTCTTGCCCACGCCGGTGGGACCGAGGAACAGGAACGAACCGCTTGGCCGATTGGGATCGGACAAGCCCGCGCGTGAACGGCGCACCGCATCGGCGACCGCACGCACGGCTTCATCCTGACCAACCACGCGCTTGTGCAGTTCCTCTTCCATGCGCAGCAGTTTTTCGCGCTCGCCTTCGAGCATCTTGCTGACCGGGATGCCGGTCCAGCGGCTCACCACCTCGGCGATTTCCTCGGCGGTCACGCGCGTCTGCACCAGCTTGAAATCCTGCTGCTCGGCGGCCTGCGCGGCGGTGAGCTGGCGCTCCAGGTCGGGCAGCTTGCCGTACTGGATTTCGCCCATGCGCGTGTAATCCTGCTTGCGCCGCGCGTTCTCCAGTTCCTGACGCGCCTGCTCGATCTGCTCCTTGATCTGGGTGGCGCCGTGCAGCGCGGCCTTCTCGGCCTTCCAGACTTCGTCGAGATCGGAGAACTCGCGTTCGAGCGCGCCGATGTCGTCTTCCAGATCAGCCAGGCGCTGGCGCGATTCCTCGTCCTTTTCCTTCTTGAGCATCTCGCGCTGGATCTTGAGCTGGATCAGGCGCCGCTCCTTGCGGTCGAGCTCCTCGGGCTTGGAGTCGATCTCCATGCGGATGCGCGAAGCAGCCTCGTCCATGAGGTCGATGGCCTTGTCGGGCAACTGGCGGTCGGCGATGTAGCGGTTGGACAGCGTGGCTGCCGCGACCAGCGCGGGATCGGTGATCTCCACACCGTGGTGCACGGCATAGCGCTCCTTGAGGCCACGCAGGATCGCGATCGTGTCCTCCACGCTCGGCTCACCGACGAAGACCTTCTGGAAGCGCCGCTCGAGCGCTGCGTCCTTTTCGATGTACTGGCGGTATTCATCGAGCGTGGTCGCGCCGATGCAGTGCAATTCGCCGCGCGCGAGTGCGGGCTTGAGCATGTTGCCGGCGTCCATCGCGCCCTCGGCCTTGCCGGCGCCGACCATCGTGTGTAGCTCGTCGATGAACAGGATGATCTGGCCTTCCTGCTTGGCGAGGTCATTGAGTACGCCCTTGAGGCGCTCCTCGAACTCGCCGCGGAACTTGGCGCCCGCAATCAGCGCGCCCATGTCGAGCGAAAGCACGCGCTTGTCCTTGAGTCCTTCGGGCACTTCGTCCTTGACGATGCGCTGGGCCAGACCTTCGGCAATCGCGGTCTTGCCCACGCCGGGCTCGCCGATCAGCACCGGATTGTTCTTGGTGCGACGCGAGAGCACCTGGATCACGCGCCGGATTTCCTCGTCGCGACCGATCACCGGATCGAGCTTGCCGCTCTCGGCGCGCGCAGTGAGGTCGATCGTGTATTTTTCCAACGCTTGACGTTGATCTTCGGCCGCCTGGTTGTCGACCTTGGCGCCGCCACGCAGCTTGTCGATCGCCGCTTCCAGATTCGCCTTGTTCGCGCCGGCCGCCTTGAGCGCATCAGCCAGCTCACCCTTGGCGTCGAGCGCCGCGAGGATGAACAGCTCCGAGGCGATGAAGTCATCGCCCCGCTGCTGGGCAAGCTTGTCGGTGAGATTGAGCAAACGATTGAGCTCGTTGCCGACGTTGAGATCGCCTTCCTGTCCGCTCACGCGCGGCAGGCGCTCGAGCATCTGCCCCACGCGGGTGCGCAGCGCCGGTACATTGACGCCGGCTTGAGTGAGCATCGGCGCGGTCGAGCCGCCCTGCTGGTCGAGCAAGGCGCTCATCAGATGAGCCGGTTCGAGCATGTTGTGGTCGCGACCGACCGCCAGCGACTGGGCGTCGGCCAGTGCCTGCTGGAAACGCGAGGTGAGTTTGTCCATGCGCATCGGGACACCAGAGATCTGTGTGCGGCCACCGGCCGCGGGATGTCTTCGTCAATGCGGTTGCATGCAGCGGTTTCAAGGGCGGCGGGCCTGCGCGCCAGCGCGCACACGCAGGCCCGGCCCGAGCTGACTCAGCGGAAGTTGTAGCGCCAGCTCAGGGTGGCCGCCAGTGGCGTGCCCGGCATGGTCTGGTTGGTCGATTGCGCACTCTCGATCCAGTCGATGTCACCGAGGTTGCGCAGGTTGAGCGCGAGTTCGTGCTCGCCGCCGCGCCAGCGCAGCATCGCGTCGGTGCGCGTCGCCGAGCGCGCATCGGTCGCATGTTTGGGCGCTTCGTTGCCCTGCACGCGGACTGTGTCGAAGGTCTGCGCCTCGGGCTCGGCGTGGCTGATGGCTGGAACGGCAAGCACGAGCAGCAGTGCAACGGCGAGCGGCGAGCGGCGAGCGGATCGGTGGATGGCGCAGTTTGAACATCGACATGGGCAGGTCCCGGTTGAAAAGTGCGCGGATGCCACCGAGAAGGATTCGTATCTCCAATACTTTGCATTCCGGGCCTTGGCCCCGTGGTTTTGGATCGGGCACGCCGTTGCATCACGCCGCAGGAACCGACACCCGTCGGATGAATCGGGTCGAGCAATCGAGACACCCGGATGCACACGGGCAGCCGAACCGAGCGTCTTCGCTCGCGAGCCGCCCTGCATAATCGGCCGATGCCCAAGTACCGCATTCTCCTGCTCGGCGGTTATGGCCAGTTCGGCGCCCGCATCGCCGCCGCGCTCGCCAGCGATTCCGATCTCGCACTCCTCATTGCCGGACGCCATGCCGCGCCGGCACGCCAACTGTGCGCGCGGCTCGGACAGACAGCGCGAGCCGAGATTTCACACTGGGTGATGGATCTGGAATCAGACACGCTCGACCAGCGCATGGCGGAGCAGGCCCCGCATCTGGTGATCCATTGCGCAGGGCCGTTCCAAGGCCGCGACTACCGCGTGGCCCGAACCGCACTCGCCGCAGGTGCCCACTATGTCGACCTCGCCGACGCGCGCGACTTCGTGAGTGCAATTGGCGCGCTCGACGAGGAAGCACGCCGCGCCGGTCGCTGGGCGATTGCCGGCGCCAGCAGCGTGCCGGGACTGAGCGGCGCAGTCATCACTGCGGTGCAGGAACGCTTTGCCTGTCTCCGATCCATCCAGAGTGCGATCAGTCCAGGCAATCGCAGCGAACGCGGCCTGGCCACCACACGCGCAATCCTCGGCTACGTCGGTCGCCCGTACCTGCAGTTGCAGAATGGCCGTTGGCGAAGCGTGCATGGCTGGCAATCCTTGCGACTCGTGTACACGCCGGCGACCGGCGCGCGCTGGCTCGCGCGCTGCGAAGTACCGGACCTGTCGGTGTTGCCCGCACGATGGCCGCAGCTTGCGACGTGCGATTTTCGCGCCGGCCTCGAATTGCGCCGCATGCACTTCGGCCTGTGGCTCGCGAGTTGGGCAGTGCGCTGCGGTCTGTTGCGCAACCTGCCGCGCCGCGCCTCCGCCCTGCTCGCGCTGAGCAACCGTTGGCTCGGCGCCGGCAGCGATGTCGGTCTCATGCAAATCGACATGCGCGGTCGTGGCCTCGACGACAAACCCTTGCACCTGCGCTGGCGTCTGATTGCTGCCAACGGCGATGGCCCGCAGGTACCCGCAACTGCAGCGGTGGTTCTCGCTCGCAAGCTCGCGCGCGGCGAACTGCCCGGCAGTGGTGCACGCGCCTGCCTCGACCTGTTCACGCTCGATGAATTTCTCGAGGCGCTCGATGGCTTTGCCGTCACCACCACACTCGAAACCCTGGCCTGACTGCGTTCTGCCGGCCAAGGTCCGCCAGGCTCAATTCACGTCCAACCAGCCGCGATAGCGCAGCAATGGCCCTACCAAGGGCAGCGCAGCCTGCACATCGAAGCCATAGCGCCCATCGCGCTCGAACTCATGCGCCGCAACGCCCGCGAACCAACGCACCGGCAAACGCAGACCCAGTACCCGCACGCAAGCCACCTGCCATTTGAGGACACCTTGGTCAGCAAACAGGCGGAAACCGAACTCGACCAGGCCCAGACGCTCGTGCAGCAAGCCATCCGCGGCCCACAGACGTGAGCGCATTGCGTGCGCGCCGACATGGCGTGTCCAGCGCTCCCTCTGCGCATCAACGATTATCTCGACTTCGATCGGCCCACGGCCGGCCGGCGGCAATCGCGTTGCCCAGCCGCACAGCGCCGCGAGTGGGCTGCGACCACGCTCGACTTCGACTTCGCCACGATAGTGTTGCGTACCGTCGCGTCGATGCAGTTCCTGCACGCGCGGCGCAAGCTCGACGAAGGCACTGCCGAGCAACTGAGGGAACAGCCTGGTCACGGCGCGATCCACACGAGGCTGGCGAAGCGGCCCGTTTCGCGATCTCGGCGAAACGAATAGAAGCGCGGATCTCTGAACGTATCGAAATTTCCGCCACTCACCCGCTCGACACCGCAGGCGAGAAGGCGCCGGCGCGAAAGCGCGGCGAGATCGCAGTGCCAATGGCCGGGGCGTGTCGGAACAAACGCAAAGCCGGCAGCGCCATCGTGCTCGACAAAGGCCGCGCGCACTTCCTCGCCGACTTCGTACGAGGCCGCGCCGATGCCCGGACCAATCCACACGAGCAAACGCTCAGGCGCTGCGCCCAACGCGAAAACCGCTGCTTCGAGCACGCCCGCCGCAAGACCGCGCCAGCCCGCATGTGCGACGCCGATTGCGCTGCCATCGTCGGCACAGAACAGAACAGGCAGGCAATCGGCGGAGAGCACCGCGAGGACGACACCCGCCCGATGGCTCACCGCGGCATCGGCCTTCGGCTCATCTTCGGCCACGTCCGCATCGACATCGAGCACGCTGATGCCGTGCACCTGCTGCATCCAACGTGGCGCACCCGGCAATGCCAGTTTCCGCGCCAAACTCTCGCGATTGGCCGCGACCGCCTGCGGCTGATCACCGCAACGCGCGCCGAGATTGAAGGATGCGAACGGCCCGGCCGAGGCGCCCGCAATCGCGCGCGTGGTTACCGCCGCGCGAACCTGCGCGGGCGCTGGCCAATCCGGAACAAGGAATCCATCCATCAGCGGCAATTCCTGACAGCAATGCTCTGCACAGCATTGAATCGCGCACCGCACGCACACCGGTTGAAACGTTCAGTCACCTGCGGCTCCCTGAAGACATCACTGCCGGCTCTATGGTTGGGTATTGCCACGGCAGCGCGCAAGATGCAGGGCCGCGATCGGATCAAATGGCGCAGCCAACGCCTGGGCGCGCTGTTCTTGTTTTGGCGCGCAGGAGCGCGCTGCTTCCAATCCCCTTCAGCGGCGGCGGGCGATGACCGAAAGGCCCGCAGGGTGCGCGCGATGGAGCGCGCGCATTGCGCCGTCGGCACAGGGAGGTGCTGTCGGCGCAACCGGCCATCGACTGCGGACCTTGCGCGCATGATGCGCGCAAGGCGGCGCTGCGAGGGGCGCCCTTCTCTTTGGTGTCTTTCTCTTGGGCGAGCAAGAGAAAGCCACCGGCCCGCAGGGATGCGGGACGAACAGGCACGGACGCCAATCGGTTTTCGACAAGCCGAACAAAGCTAGGCAAACACATGGCCAAGGCGCACGCCGAGTCCCCGACCGCAGGGATGCGGGACGAACAGGCACGGACGCCAGTCGGTTTTCGACAAGCCGAACAAAGCTAGGCAAACACATGGCCAAGGCGCACGCCGAGTCCCCGACCGCAGGGATGCGAGACGAACAGGCATGGACGCCAATCGGTTTTCGACAAGCCGAACAAGCCACGGCAAACACATGGCCAAGGCGCACGCCGAGTCCCCGACCGAAGGGATGCGGGACGAACACGTACGAACGCCATCGACAGTCGACCGACCAAATTTCGTGTGCGGGCAGGATGCCCACGCCTGCGCTTTTCAGCCCCTTTGGGCCGCGGCAGGCGCGCGAAGATCAGGCCCGCTGGGGCGGCGCGATGGATCGCGCCGAGTTTGCCGTGCGTGCACGGATGCACGGTCGGCAAACCCCGCAGCGCGTCTGCGCAGTCCCGCGCGCACGATGCGCGCGGGACCACGGCCGTGAGGGTGCCCTTCTCTTTGGTGACTTTCTCTTGGGCAAGCAAGAGAAAGCCACCGGCCCGCAGGGATGCGGGACGAACAGGCACGGACGCCAGTCGGTTCTCGCGCAGCCAAACACGACCAAGACAACGCAATCTTTCGGCGCAAGCCGAAATGCCAGAGCGCGCGGATGCGGGACGAACAGGCATGGACGCCAGTCGGTTTTCGCAAAAGCGAACACGACAAAGAAAAGGCAAAACTCAGGCGCAAGCCGAAACGCCCAATCGCAGGGATCCGGGACGAACCCATACGGACGTGAGTCGGTTCTCGCGCAACCGAACACGACCAGGGCAACCCAAAACCTCGGCGCAAGCCGAAATTCCCAAGCGCAGGGATCCGGGACGACCCCATGCGGACGTGGGTCGGTCTTCGTACACACGCACAAGGCACGACAAAGTCGGCGTTGAGCCGACACCCGCCCTCACGCGCCCTGTTCGCGCGTGTCCTCGCGCAGCGCGGCGAGCAAGCCCTGCATGTCTGCGGGGGGCGCCGCTTCGAAGCTGGCAAGCTTGCCCGTGCCGGGGTGTCGGAACTCGAGCTTCTCGGCATGCAGCGCCTGCCGCTTGAAGCCGCGCATCGCCGCGACCAGCGCCTCGCCCGCACCCTTGGGCAGCTTGAGCAGTCCGCCGTATTGCGAGTCGCCCAGCAAGGGATGGCGCACATGCGCCATGTGCACGCGGATCTGGTGGGTGCGGCCGGTTTCCAGCCGGCACTCGACCAGGGTCGTGCTGCGGAAACGTTCGCGCACGCGGTAATGGGTGACGGCGTCGCGGCCATCCTCTCGCACCGCCTGCTTGAGGCGATCACGCGGATGGCGGCCGAGCGGCGCATCGACGCGGCCACCGGCGACCATCGCGCCGTAGACGATCGCGAGATACTGGCGGTGCACGTCGCGCTCGCCGAGCTGTTCGACCAGACTGGTATGGGCACGCATCGACCGCGCCACGACCATCAGGCCCGAGGTGTCCTTGTCGAGGCGGTGGACGATGCCGCCGCGCGGGATCGCCGCGAGTGCGGGGTCGAAATGCAGCAGCGCATTCTGCAAGGTCCCCGCGGGATTGCCCGCGCCGGGATGGACGACCAGGCCTGCCGGCTTGTTGACGACGATGACATCGGCATCGGCATGCACGATGTCGAGATCGATCGCCTCGGCCTGGGCGCCGATCTCGCGCTCGATCAGCACCGTGATTTCGACTTGCTCGCCTCCGAGCACCGTCTGGCGCGGCGCCGCCACGGCGCCGTCGAGCCGCGCCGCGCCGGCCTTGATCCAGGCGGTCAGGCGCGAGCGCGAATAGTCGGGGAACAGCTCGGCCAGTGCCTGATCGAAACGGCGGCCGGCCAGTTCGGGCGGAATCGTCGCGTTCAGCATTGATTGGGTCGGGGTCATGAACACGGTCCGTGCGCGACGACGCTTCCAGCGCCGGCAAAGTTTCGGGTTATCATCACGGTTTCGCGTGGCGCACCCGGGTGCGCCGCATCGGCATCGCGGCAATGGCCGCGCCCCGCCGGGCGATTCCTCCTCCCATCATCGCAGAGCACGCCATCCGCATGCGAGTCCCGTCCCGATCCAAGTCTCTCCTGCGCCTCGCGCTCGTCGTCCTGCTGGCCCTGCTGGCCGGCTGCTCGATATTCAACCGCGGCGCCAGGAAGGGCGACCCGATGGACACCAAGTCCGTCGAGGAGCTGTATTCGCAAGGTGTCGAGGCGATCGACAAGCGCAACTTCGACTGGGCCGCACGCACCTTCCAGCGCCTCATCTCGCGCTTCCCGTTCGGAGCCTACACCGAGCAGTCGCAGCTCAACCTGGCGTATGCGCAGTACAAGAACAACAAGCCCGACGATGCCTATTCGACCATCAACCGCTTCATCAAGACCTATCCGACGCAGCGTCACGTCGATTACGCCTACTACCTGCGCGGCCTGATCAACTTCAACCGCTCGGCCGGCTTTTTCGAACGCTACATCGGTCAGGACATGACCAAGCGCGACCAGGCCAACCTGCGACAGTCCTTCGATGATTTCGGCGCCCTGCTCAGCCGCTACCCCAACAGCGTCTACGCCGCCGATTCGCGCCAGCGCATGATTTCATTGCGCAACACGATGGCGCAGTCCGACCTCAACATCGCGCTGTACTACTTCAAGCGCCAGGCCTACGTCGCCTCGTCCAACCGCGCCAAGGACATCATCGAAGCCTTCCCGCAGACCCCGCAGGTCGGCGATGCATTGGCGATCATGTACGAGAGCTATGCAAAGCTCGGCCAGCAGCAACTGGCCGACGATGCCCGGCGTGTGCTCGAGCTCAACTATCCCGAGCACCCGGCCCTGCATGGCAAGTGGCCGCACTACCGCTCGAACTGGTGGAAGCTGATCCCGCTGTCGAGCCGGTAAATACGGAACTCAGCGCCAGCCCGAGGTGATCGGGTAGCGACGCTCGCGACCGAATGCGCGGCGCGACACCTTCGGCCCCGGCGCGGCCTGCTGGCGCTTCCATTCGGAGATTCGCACCAGACGCAGCACGCGTTCGACAGTGACTGGGTCGAAGCCCGCGCGCACGATTTCGGCTGCGGATTGCTCAGCGTCGATGTGGCGGGCGAGGATCGCGTCGAGCACATCGTAAGGCGGCAGCGAGTCCTGATCGGTCTGGTTCTCGCGCAACTCCGCCGACGGCGCACGCTCGATCACCGCACGCGGAATGATCGGCGCCCCGGCGACTGCGTTGCGCCATTGGGCGAGCTCGTAAACCTCGGTCTTGTACAGGTCCTTGAGCGGCGCATAGCCACCGCACATGTCACCGTAGATCGTCGCGTAACCAACCGCGTATTCGCTTTTGTTGCCGGTGGTGAGCAGCAGGCCACCAAACTTGTTGGACAGCGCCATCAGCAAGGCGCCGCGGCAGCGCGACTGCAGGTTTTCCTCGGTGACATCGACGGCATGGCCGGCAAAGGCCGGCGCGAGCGCATCCAGAAAACCGCGAAACGGTGCCTCGATCGGCAAGGTGAGCAGTTCCACGCCGAGCGCCTGCGCCTGCTCGCTGGCGAGATCGTTGCTGAGACCCGAGGTGAAGCGTGAGGGCAGACGCACACCGCGCACCTTGTCCGCGCCCAGTGCATCGACCGCGATCGCGAGCACGAGCGCCGAGTCGATGCCGCCCGAAAGGCCGATCCAGACGGTATCGAAACCGTTCTTGCGGCAATAGTCGCGGGTGCCGCGAACCAGGGCACGCCAAGCGAGCGCAGCCGCGCCGGCATCGCTGTCGGTCGGCCACAGCAACTGCCGAAAACGGCGCTTGTCCGCATCGAAATCGGCAATCAGCCAATGGTCCTCGAAGGCGCGCGCGGCCTCGTGGATATGGCCGGCGCCATCGGCAAGCACCGAAGCACCATCGAATACCAATGCATCCTGACCACCAACGGTGTTGAGATAGGCGATCGCGAGCCCGGTCTCGGCCACGCGCGCGGCGAGCAGGGCATCGCGCTGCTCCTGCTTGCCGCGCTCGAACGGTGAGGCATTGGGCACCAACAGCAGTTGCGCGCCGGCACGTTCGATGCGCGCCGCCGGCTCGGCAAACCAGATGTCCTCGCAGATGACCACGCCGACCTGGATGCCGCCGACCTCGAACACGCAGGGCTCGGCGTCGCGATCGACCTCGAAATAGCGGCGCTCGTCGAACACCGCATAGTTGGGCAACTCCCGCTTGCGGGAGGTGGTCGCGATCGCGCCATCACGCAGCACGCTGGCTGAATTGAACACCACCGCGCCGTCGGCTTCGGGCCAGCCGACCACGGCGACGATGCCGTGCACAGCGGCCGCGATGCGCGTGATCGCGGCGGCGCATTCGACAAGAAAATCCGGCCGCAGCAGCAGATCCTCGGGCGGATAGCCCGACAGCGCGAGTTCGGGAAACAGCACGAGATCGGCGTGGTGCAGGTCACGCGCCTGCGCGATCAAGGCGAGGATGCGCGCCTGGTTGCCCGCCAGGTCCCCGACCGGGAAATCGAACTGGGCAAGCGCGATACGCAAGGCAGACATGCAGCGATCCGGGCGGGGTGATGAGCGCGGATGATAGCCGAGCGAGTGGATGCGGTCTGCCAATCGAAGCCGCCGCGGGATCGGGAATCCTCGGCAAAAAAGAGGCCGGGTTTCGCCCGGCCTCGACAAGAAACTGGTGTGACGCGTCTGTCTGCGGTCGGGGCAGGAGGCGGCTGGCGCCCACCCCCTGCCCGCTTTTCCGATCCTCACATCGGACCGGCGCCGTTGACCGCGATGCTGCCGCCGTGCGCGAGCTCCAGGTCGAGGTCGGCAGCTGCACCGACCAGAGCCAGGCGCGTGCCATCGAGCAGCAGCGCAAACTGCGTGCCTGCGACCACGCTCCACTCGGTCGTGACCTCACCAGCGTCGCCGCGTGCGATCAGGCGCAGGTACGCGACCCCGTCGATGCGGATCGCTTCGACCGTGAAGCTGCGGTCGGAAGCCTGCGCAATCGACACCCGCTGCAGCGACGGAAGCTGCTGTGGCTCGATCGCGAACATCAACGGCTGGTCGTCGCCCAGCGTACCGAGTGCGATCGGCTGCATGCCTTCGGGTCGCGGCGAGGAACCATCGCCGTACATCTCGAAGCCATCGCGGAAGATCACGATTTCGGTCTGGTCGGTACGCACGATGGTGTTGCCACCATGCGTCACGCTGACCATGTTCTCGATCATTCCGTCGACGTCCTGGACCACCGTCGCGCTCAGCAGATAGACCACGCTGCTTCCCGCGGGCAGGTCGATCATTTCGTCGAGATCGCCGCTGCCGCTGGCCGCGCAGGTCGCGCCATTGATCGCAATGCATTGCCACAGCGCGCCATTGGCGTCCATTTCGACCGGCAGCGCATCCTCGACATGGACGCCATCAAGGTTGGAGTTGCCGCCATTGCCGATCATGATCGTCCAGGTGAGCACGCGACCGACCTGGGTGGCCACGCGACCATCGGTCACACTGACGGCCAAGCCGCTCGAATCGGCCGTGCTGGTGGCGCTGAACGTCACGTTGCCGCCGACGCCCGCCGCGGTCGCAGTGACCACGTCGGTGCCGGGCGCGGCATCGAGCGTCCAACCGCCGAGCGAGGCGAGGCCGTTCTGGTCCGTGCTCGGCGTGGCACCGCTGAGGCTGCCGTCGCCGGCGCCCGCAGCAAAGGTGATGGCAACGCCCGGCACCGGATTGCCGCCCGCATCCGTGACCTTGACCGTGGGCAGCGGCCCGACCAGCGGCTGGCCTGCAGTGCCGCTGAACATCGCGCTGCCGACCACCGAGATCTGCGCCGGATCGCCATGCGTGATCACCAGCGTGCCGCTGGCCGAACCCGTGTAATTGGGGTCGGTAACGACCGCGACGACGCTGTAAGACCCCACGTTCGCGGGTTCACCGGCATTGCCGTCATAAGTGATGCTGGTGGCGAGGCTCGCCGGGTCGGTGGTCACGCCCACCGCATGGGTCGAGCCCCAGGTCTGCAGCAGGTCGGCGGCATTGAGCGTCACCGTGGCCGGCGCCTTGGCGATCACGAGCGTGCCGCTCGCGCTGCCGCTGTAGCCGGCCTGCGTGATCGTCGCGACGACGGTGTAGCTGCCGGCATTGGTCGGCGGCGTGGCACTGCCGTCATAGGTGACGCTGGTCGTCAGGCCAGCCGGATCGGTCACGACCGTGGCGGCATGGGGATTGCCATCATAGACCGCGGACAAATCCGACAGCGTCACCGTTGCATTGGCCGCACCGATCACGATGAGACCGTTCACCGGCATGGCCGTGTAGTCGGTAACCCCCGCATCGAGCGCCGCGACGACGTTGTAGCTGCCGGTGTCGGACGGTGCCGTTCCACTGCCGTTGTAGGTGATCACGGTCGTCGCCGGGAAACCGGCGACTTCGCCGGTCACGCTGGCACTGGCTGCATGCGCGTTGCCGTCGTAGCTGAACGTGCCCAGGCCCGACAGCGCGATCGTCACCGCCTTGGGCGAAACCGTCAGCGTGGTGCTGCCACTGGCCGTGTAGTTCTGGCCATCGCAGCTCGCGGCGAGCGTGGTGCTGCCCGCATGCGTACGCGGATAGTCGCCCACCGGCGTGAGCGTGCAGCTCGTGCCGGTTTCCTGCGCGATCACCGCCGTGGTGTCATGCGGCAAGCCGTCGAAGCTGAAATTGGTCGCACCGAAGCTCACCGCACCGACAGCCTTGGCGATCACGAGGGTCGCCGTGGTCGTTCCGGTGAGGCTGTAGTTCGGATTCGACAGCGTCGCCGTCACCAGGTAGCTGCCCGCATTGATCGGCATCGCATCCGGCGCGTAGCCGAGGCTCACACCGGTCACGCCGGCCGGGACCGTCGCCACCGAAGCTGCCTTGGGCGTGCCGTCGTAAACGTGGGCAAGATCGCCGAAGACCAGACTCACGTCGGCCTGGGTGATCGTGACCGGCGCGGTCAGCGTCTCGCTGGTGTAGTTCGGATCGGTCACCGTGAGCGTGGCGGTCCAGTTGCCCGCGTTGATCGGCGCCGAACCGTTGCCGGTGTCGTAGCTCAAGGTGTAGGCGACTGCGTTCGGATTGGCCACCGTCGCCGCGTGGCTGGCGCCGTCATAGACGAAGCTGCCACCCGTGAGCGTGATGCCGGTGTTGCCTGCAGCCGCGGGAGTGACCGCGTAGCTCGCGGTGCCGCTGGCCGCGTAGTTGTCGCTGGTGCAGCTCGCGCTGACCGAGTAAACGCCGACCGCTGCATTCTGCGCCGGCACACCCGCAACCGCCGAGCAAGTCGAATTGGCATCGACCGGGCTGAGCGTCGCCGTGACCGCGTGGACACTGCCATAGGCACCCGTCAACGGTGCAAAGCCCACCGTGCCCGTCGCCTTGTCGATCGTGAGGATCGCCGAGGCCGAGCCCACGTAGGGCGCATTGGCCGGATTGCCCGCGTCGATCGTGGCCACGACCACGTACGAACCCGCCTGCGTCGGCGCGGTGTTGTTGCCGTTGTAGGTGTAGACCAGGGTCAAACCCGACGGCGACGTCGACGCGAGCGCGGCGTGCGCAGCGCCGTCGTACACGGCATGCAGCGAGTTCGGATCGAAGCTCACGCTGGCGGTGACCGGGCTGCGCGCCACCACCTCGGTGAACATCTCCGCACTCGCATGCACATCACCCGACACCGCGCCCATTACTGCCGCGAGCGCGTGGAACACGCCCGTGCGGTGGTAGGTGATGCGGAACTGGTGGGTGTAGTCGAAGCCGGCCGGAATCGGGAAACCGGCGGTATCGGGGAAGTCGACCTCCAGGCCGTCATTGACCGCCGTCAAACTGCCCGCAACCCAGGCGCTGCCGTCCCAGACTTCGGCGTCGACATCGCCGACCAGCAGCGTTTCGCCACTCATCTCGATGCGCACCTTGACGTAGCCGTTCTCGGCCAGGGCACCACCAAAGTTGCGCAGGCGGCCCGTGTACGCGGCCGGCACATCCTCTTCGACGCCTGCCACCGGACCATTGAGATCCAGTCGGATGTCGTCGGGCATCGGACCGATATCGGTCTGGATCGAGACCGGATCGGCGACTGCCGTGAGAGCACCGGCATCGACCACGGTCGCGGTCGCCGTGTACACGGCCGCATCGGCAAAGGTGAAGCGGAACTGCCAGCTCCACTCGGCTTCATCGATCGGGAAACCGTTGTCCATGATCGGCTTCGGGAACAGGTAGACCAGGTCGCCACCATCCTGCGTGAAGGGCAGGCTGAGGTTGTAGGGCGGTTGGGTCGGATCGACCCACTGCCCGCCCCAGAAGATTTCCATCTTGCTGATGTCGCTCACCGTCGCCGGACCCGTACTCTTGTGCAGGCGCACCTGCACGAAGTAGAGGTTGGCCGGATTGGGCAGCGGATCGGCGCGCAGCGTGCCCACGTATTGCACCGGCGTACCCACCGTGCCGACCACCGCGCCCTGCAGTTGCAGGCTGATCTGCGGCGTGTCGATCACCGTGGTGTCGATCTGCGCATGCGCCAGCGATGGCGCCGCGATGGCATCGCCGATCGTGCCCGCGTCGGCCGCGTCGATCACGTCGGCCTGCGCGCCATAGACGCCCACGCTGCCGTAGGTGAAGCGGAAGTTCCAGCTCCACACCGGATCGATGATCGGGAATGCGGCATTGGGCTGCGGGAACAGGTAGACGAGGTCATTGCCGTCGACATGCAGCTCGGCTTGCAGCTGGCTGGTCGCGTCGAACCAGCCGCCGTTGTAGAGCTCCATCTTGACCAGGTCGGCCGCCGTCATCGCATCGACGCCGCCGTTCTTGCTCAGGCGCACGCGCACGAAGAAGGTGTGCCCGGTGTAGAGCGAAGGCTCGGCCAGCATCGTTCCGGTGTACTGCGCCGCACTGCCCAGCTCGACCGGGTCGAGCGGACCGTTCAGCAGCAGCGCCATGTCGGGCAGGTGCGGCGTGGCCGCGACCACGGTGGTGGAGATCGCGCCCGTGGCGAACACATCCGGATTGGCCAGCATCACCTGGGCATGGTCGATCACCTGCGCGGTCATCGTGTAGACGCCGGTATCGGCCCAGCTGGCGCGGAAGTTCCACGTCCACACCGGATCCTGGATCTCGAAGCCATCGCCGATCAGGCTGTTGGGGAAATCCATCACCAGCTCGTTGCCCACCAGGGTGAACGCGCCGGGCGGCAGCGCCTGCCACGAGCCCATGTAGAACACTTCGATGGACGCCAGGTCAGCCGCCGCCAGCGGATGATTGCCGCCCGTCTTGGCGATCGTCGTGCGCACATCGAACTTGTCGCCCACGTGCAGCGACGGATCGGCGGTCATCGTCCCGGTGTAGCCGGCGACACTGCCCACTTCGATGCTGCCCACCGGGCCGGTCAGGGCCATATGGATGTCCGTCGGCGGCAATTCCGGCAACACCACGGTCGCGATCGAACCGACCACGGCAGGACTGATGTCCGGACCGGCGATGCCGTCGGTCAGGGTCGCGGTCACGGTGTAGGTGCCCACGGTCGCGAAGCTGAAGCGGACATTCCAGGTCCAGCTGGGATCCAGGATCGGGAAGCCGCTGGAATAGCCCGGAATGCCGTCGGGGAAGTTGTAGGTGAGCGTATGCGTGATCGGATCGAGCACGAACGGAATCGAGCCGAAGAAGGTCGTCGCGTCTTCCCACACGCCGTTGTAGAACACTTCCATCGTGGCCAGGTCACTCAAGGCCAACGGCGCACCGCCCGACTTGGTCAGCTCCACGCGATAGCCGAAGTGCTCGCCGGTGTGCAGCGCCGGATTGGCCAGCATGGTCGCGGCGTACTGCGCGGTGTCACCCACATGGATCGGATCGACGGGGCCGTTGAGCACGAGCGCCATGTCGGAGGTGCCGGACACGATCTGCAAGGTCGCGGTATTGCTGCCGCTGTAATTGCCATCGCTGACCGTCGCCACCACGGCGTAACTGCCGATCACGGTCGGCGGGGTCGGGCTGCCGTTGTAGGTGATCGTCAGCGCCACATTCGGCGTCGGCGCAGTCGTCGCCACCACCGACTTGGGCGAGCCGTCGAAAGCCTGCACCAGGTGCGAGAAGCTGATCGTGGTGGGCTGGGGCGTGACGCTCGCGCTCGTGCTGCTGGCCGGCGCCTGGTAATTGCTGCCGGTGCAGGCGGCAGCGCTGAGCGGATA
Organism: Dokdonella sp.; assembly: GCF_019634815.1. GTDB lineage: Bacteria > Pseudomonadota > Gammaproteobacteria > Xanthomonadales > Rhodanobacteraceae > Dokdonella_A. The sequence goes on from NZ_JAHCAP010000031.1 coordinate 28,652, forward strand.
GCTGCCCACGTTCGGCCCGACCGTGCCGCCCACCGAGCAGGGCATGCCCGGCTCGGCGAGCAGGCGCGCGGTGACCGCGTGCGTGTTGCCGTCGTAGACGAAACTCGCCGGATCGGGAACGAACTCGATCGTGGTGTTCGCACGATTGATCACGAGCGTGCCGGTGACGGTGCCTTCGCAGCAGTTGTCGGTGATCGTGGCGACCACGGTATAGCTGCCAGCAGCGGTCGGCGGCGTCGGGCTGCCGTCGTAAATCACGCTGTAGGGAAGGTTTGCAGGCGACGTCGTGGCCGTGACCACCTGCGCGCTGCCGTCGTAGGTGCGCGTGAGCGGCCCATCAAGCGAGATCGCCGCCGGCGTGATCTGCACCAGCACGGTCGGCGCCGCGTTTTCGAAGCTCGCGGTCACCGTCGATGAACCTGCGAGCAGACCCGAGAAACTCGTCGTCGCCACGCCGCCCGTGGTCGCCTGCGGCGAGGTCGCGCTCGCGCCATTGCTGGCTGCGAACGCGATCGAGGTGCCGTCGGTGAACAGGTTGCTGGTGTCGACAGCCGTACCCGCGGAGTTGTGATTGAGATCTGCGGCAATGCTGATCGTCGCGCCCTTGGCGATGTTGATCGGCGAGGCGGGCAGGCTCAGCACCAGCCACGGCGAACTTGCACCAACACCCTGCGCGGCGTCGCACCCCGCACTGGGCGCTGCCGGGTCGGCATTGCAACCCCACCAGTTGTTGCTGAAATCACTGCTGCCGTTGCTGCCATTGACGGCATCGCCATTGTCACTCCAGCCGGTGGCGTTGCCACTGATGCGGTTGACGTTGGCGGTCGTGTTGAGGCTCTTGCCGCTGCCACGGTCGGTGATCACGCCCACATCGAAACCGGTAAACCGGTTGTTGGCCAGCTCCGCCTGGTTGTCGTGATGGCCCCAATTGAACGAGGTCGTGCTCAGCCACGCGCCGGCGGTCGTGTCACCCGGCGTGGACACCGTGGCGCCCGTGCCATCGACCTGATTGCGCAGGAAGTGGGTGGTGAACAGCGGCGAGGCGTCGTCGGTACGGCCCGAGAAGGCGCCCAGGCCGACCGCGCAGGCGCTGATCGTGTTGTCCTGGATCGTCACGTCACGATAGTTCGCGAACGAGAAGATGCCGTAACCGTCATCGACGTTGCAGGCGATGGTGTTGAATTCGATCACATCACCAACGCCACCGCTGCCGCCGTTGTTGTCGGTGTGGACGCCGCCGCCGGAACCGGTCACGGTGTTGTTGCTGAAGGTGGTGCCGCGCGACCAGTTCGCGGCGATGCCGTCATTGGCATTGGAAACGGTGTTGCCATCGATGATGCCGCCGCCACCGAAGTTGAAGATCGCCAGCGACGCATAGGGATCGGACTTGACGTTGTCGACCACGTTGTCGCGGAACTCGAAGCTGCCGTTGTTGCTGGGCGAATACAGACCGCGCAGCCAGATGTTGCGGATCGTCGTGTCATGCACCTTGAAATTGGTGAATGCGCCGCCCGTGGTCGCGCTCATGATGCCGTTGCGTGCAGCAATATCGGTGGCGTGCCCCGGGATGTTCGGGTTGATGCCATCAACCGTGAGATCGGAGATCTCCACGTTCGAGGCCTTGACCAGGAACACCACGCTGGCATCGCCTGCCGTGCACATCGAGCCCTGCGAACCCAGTGGCGCGCCACCGCAATCGGGGTTGTAAGCTGCCGGCACGATCGTGGTGCTGGCCTGACCCGCACCGACGATGGTGATCGGACGCGCGACCACCACGTTTTCGGCGTGCAGGCCCGTCGCGACAGCGATGGTGTCGCCATTGCTCGCCGCGGCCACCGCCGAGGTGATCGTGCAATAGGTCGCGCCGGTGTTCTGGTTGGTGGCGTACCCGCCACTCATCGAAGCGCCGGCCGGTTGCAGCGAAACCGTATCCCCCAGGGTGTTGCCGCTGGCGGTGTTGCCGCTGTAGGTGACGCAGGTGAACGGCGCATTGCCGCGCGCAAACCATGCGCTCACGGTGTTCTGGTTGGAATCACCCGGCAGGCTGGATGGCTGGTTGGCCTGCTGGACCTGCAAACCGATGTCGTTGCCGGTGAGCGTATTGCCCGTGATCGAGGAAGCCAGTCCCTCGACCACGATGCCGTAGCCGCGGTAGGAACTGCCCGGATTGTCGGTGCGCACGTCGTGCACGGTGTTGTTGCGCACCACCACGCCTGCCGTTGCATCGACCTGGTAGGAGTACACGCCAAATGCGCGGCGAATCACCGCGATGCCGGCGCGATCGCGCAGGGTCTTCACGCCCGCGCCGTCGATCGTGTTGCCTTCGACGAGAATCGCACCATCGCCGCTGTCGCCCGGCCCCGGCAGTGCGCCGCTGCCGTTGGGAATCTTGATCTCGATGCCGAAGCGGCCGGTGTTGGTGATCGTGTTGTTGCGGACGATGTTGGCGCGCAAGCTCGGCGAGCCCGAGGTCAGCTGGATGAAGCTCATCCCCGAATCACCGACATTCTCGACCACGTTGTCGAGGATCCATGCACCGGTGGCGGCGCCATCCTGCAGCTCGATGCCGCAACAGCTGACGAGGTCATGCACGAAATTGTTCTGGATCGTGATGTCGCGCTTGATGCCGTCCCACACCACGATGCCGCGGCCGCCGTTCGGCCCGAAGCCGATGTCGGTGATTTCGTTGTTGCGGATGGTCACGCCATTGATGCCGCTCGGCGCGCCGCCAGAAACCAGCACGCCATGCTGACCGCAATGGTGCAGGAAATTTTCCTCGATCAAGGTGTTGTGGTTGCCACCCACCGCCTCCACGCAATGGCTGGTGAAATTGCGCACCTCCAGGCCGCTGACGCTGGCGCCGGTGACGCCGCTGGCGATCTGGACACCTACCGCGTTGACGTTGAGGCCATCGATGATCACCGAAGGCGGCACGGTCGGTCCTGCGTTGAGGTGGAAGTTGCCACCGCGCACGCCGACGCCATCGACGGCCGCCTTCAGATGCACGGACTTGGTCAGGACGATGCTGCCCGAATAGATCCCGGGCGCGAGTTCCAGCGTTTGCCCATCACGCGTGGCCGCATCGGCAAGTGCGGCATTGATGTCCGGATAATCCAAACCGGTCTCGACCACATGGACGGAATTGCCGATCGCGCCGCTGGCCGCATTTGCTGCCGGCCTGACCGCTGCCGTCGCGGATGCGGCCCACGCCAATGTGCCGAGCGCGACGGCGCAAAATGTGGCTACCCAGCTGGATTCGCCTGACTTGTGCATGTTCTTCTCCTCAAACCGTCCGTCCTGATCCTGCGCGGTCATGCCCGCACCCTTGCCAGCAAAGCTCGCCTCTGACGCTGGCGACGTGCGTCGCCGCATTCGTGCGAGCCAAAACCATCTCGTCGCCCCATGCCCGACCTTGTGCATCGAACCGCCATCGACCGTTGCATCGTTCATGGCTGCGAAACTCCCTTGATCGTGTACCCGGCATCGGCCGGCGCCTGCACGCGCAGATCCCGCTCGGCGCCGAGCAAGGCCACCTGCGCGCCTTCGCGCAGCAGGGCGAAGCGCTTGCCTTCAAGCGCGCTCCAGGCGGTCGCGGCATCGCTGCCGGCGCCACCTGCGACGACACGCACCAGCAACTGCGTGCCGATGCGGATTGCTTCGACTGCGAAGCTGCCGTCGGCGGCACGCGCAAGCGTCACGGCTTGCGGCGCTGCGAGGTGGTCGGGATCGAAGGCGATCTCGAGCGCGCCGCCATCGACGAGCGCGCCGACTTCGGCCAGCTTGGCAAGATCATCACGCGTCTGCGCGCCATCGCCGCCTGCCTCGAAACCATCGCGGAAGATCACGATCTCGGTGTCGTCGCTGCGCGTGATCGTGTTGACACCGTCGTCCACGCTGACGCTGGTGGTGATCATGCCGTCGAGGTCGGCGGTGACCGCCGCGGTGAGCAGGTAGGTCACGCCGCTGCCCGCCGGCAGGTCGATGCTGTCGTCGAGACCGCCGCTGCCGCTCGCCGTGCAACTGGCGTCGCCTGCGGGGATGCACTGCCACTGTGCGCTGCCGGCATCGACTTCGGGCGGCAGGCCAGCGACGACATGGACGGCCGCGGCGTCGGAGCTGCGCGGATTGCCGACCTCGATCGTCCAGGTCAGGCTGCGACCAACCTGGGTCGCGCTGCGGCCATCGTCGATCGAGACCGTGAGCGGCGTCGCGTCGGCCGCGCCGCTGGCGACGAAGGCGACACTGCCACTCACGCCCGCGGCGCTCGCGCTGGCATTGTTGTTGCCCGGAACCGGCGACAGCGTCCAACCGCCAAGCGTGGCGATGCCGTTCTGGTCGGTGTTCTGCGCGGCACCCGTGAGCGTGCCATTGCCCGCGCTCGCGGCAAACGTCACCGCGACGCCCGCGACAGGATGACCTCCGACATCGGTGACCTTGACCGATGGCAAGGCACCGGCCAGGGGCTGGCCGGCCGTACCACTGAAGCTGCCTGCGCCATTGATCGTGATGCTGCTCGGTGCGCCAACCGTGATCACGAGTTCGCCGCTGGTCGCGGCCGCCGTGTAGTCGGTTTCGCTCGCAGCGAGCGACGCCAGCACGTCATAGCTGCCGACTTCGACCGGCGCGGCGGTGTTGCCGTCATAGCTGACATCGACCGCTGCAGGGAAGCCCGCGACTTCGCCGGTGACGGCAACGCTCGCGGCGTGCGGCTGGCCGTCGTAGGGAATCGGGCCGAGATCGGACAGCACCAGCGTCACCGCTTTTGGCGACACCGTGAGGGTCGTGCTGCCGCTGGCGCTGTAGTTCGTACCGGTGCAGCTCGCCGCGAGCGTGGTGCTGCCCGCATGCAGGCGCGGATAGTCGCCGACCGGCGTGAGCGTGCAGGCGCTGCTGTTGCCCGGCTCCTGCGTGATCACCGCCGTGGTGTCGTGCGCGCTGCCGTCGAAATCGAAATTGGTCGCGCCAAAGGTCACCGCGCCAGACGCGCGCGTGATGTGCACGGTCTCGCTGCCGCTCGCGCTGTAGTTGGTGCTCGTGCAGGTCGCGCCCACCGCATAGTCGCCGGCGTTCGGGCCGACGTTCGCGGGCGTGAACACGCAGCTCGCACCACCTTCCTCGCTGATCGAGGCGGTCGGCGTCACCGCGTTGCCGTCGTAGACGTGGTTGAGGTTGCCCCAGGCGAGCGTGCCGGGCGCGCGCGTGATGTGCACGGTCTCGCTGCCGCTCGCGCTGTAGTTGGTGCTCGTGCAGGTCGCGCTCACCGCATGGTCGCCGGCGTTCGGGCCGACGTTCGCGGGCGTGAACACGCAGCTCGCACCACCTTCCTCGCTGATCGAGGCGGTCGGCGTCACCGTGTTGCCGTCGTAGACGTGGTTGAGGTTGCCCCAGGCGAGCGTGCCCGGCGCGCGCGTGATGTGCACGGTCTCGCTGCCGCTCGCGCTGTAGTTGGTGCTGGTGCAGCTCGCGCTCACCGCATAGTCGCCGACGTTCGGGCCGACGTTCGCGGGCGTGAACACGCAGCTCGCGCCACCTTCCTCGCTGATCGAGGCGGTCGGCGTCACCGTG
>NZ_JAHCAP010000032.1 GCF_019634815.1 Dokdonella sp.
GCAGTAAGCAAGGCGAGGGATCGGGCAGCGGAATCTTGAAAATGGGGCTTCCATTTTCCCGCTGACCGGACTATAGTAGCGAGCTCCCTGCCGGGATTGGCGCCAAGCCAGACGGCGAAAACAGCGAAATGAGGTGCAGGATGCGCTTCGAGTTCGCGGACATGGATGGTTGACCGCATCGGGCGCGGTCGCGAAATGCTTGGCATTTCGTCTTGTTGCGGTAATTCAGATTGGGTGAACCGGATGCGGTTCGCCCAATCTTTCTTGGTTTCAATGGTTCGGATGCGTTTTCGGCTGTTGCCGGGCGGATTCGAGGGCTAAGGGTCGGCGTCCCCGCGGGGGCAGCGACGGGCGGGGTTCAGCGAATCCCGTTGTCACCAGCAACGTTCTTTCAGATTCAAGGACACGGCAATGGCGGACCAGAAGATTCGTATCCGGCTCAAGGCGTTCGATCATCGCTTGATCGACCGTTCCGCGAGCGAAATCGTCGAAACGGCCAAACGCACCGGTGCAACCGTGCTCGGCCCGATCCCGCTGCCCACGAAGATCGAGCGTTACACGATCCTCGTGTCGCCGCATGCGGACAAGGACGCGCGGGACCAGTATGAAACGCGCGTGCACAAGCGCGTGATGGACATCGTCGACCCCAATGACAAGACCGTGGACGCGCTGATGAAGCTCGACCTGGCCGCGGGTGTCGATGTCCAGATCAAGCTGCACTGAAGCGAATTGGGCCGGAACCGGCTTTCACGGGTCGTCCGACAGGATGTCGGTTTGATTGAGGCGATCACGGAAGAACGCAGGAGCACATCATGAGTATCGGGTTGGTGGGTCGTAAATGCGGCATGAGCCGCGTCTTCACCGAAGACGGCCGTTCGGTGCCGGTGACGCTGATTGAGGCGACGCCGAACCGCGTGACGCAGTTGAAGACGGTCGAGAGCGACGGCTACAGCGCCGTGCAGGTGACTGCCGGCAGCAAGCGCGCCGCGCTGGTCAGCAAGCCGCTCGCCGGGCATTACGCCAAGGCAAACGTCACTGCGGGTCGCGGCTTGTGGGAGTTCCGCGTCGAGGCGGGCGATCTGGGCAAGTATGCGGTTGGTGGCGAGCTCAAGGCCGAGGAGATTTTCGCGGTTGGCCAGAAGGTCGACGTCGCGGGCGTCAGCAAGGGCAAGGGCTTCCAGGGCACGATCAAGCGCCATCACTTCACGATGGGCGATGCCACGCACGGCAATTCGCTGTCGCATCGTTCTCCGGGCTCGATCGGTCAGCGCCAGACGCCGGGTCGCGTGTTCCCGGGCAAGAAGATGGCCGGTCACATGGGTGCGGTGAATCGCTCGTCCCTCAATCTTGAAGTGGTCAAGATCGACAGCGAGCGCCACCTGATCGCGGTCAAGGGCGCTGTTCCCGGCGCGCCGGGCGGCAATGTCGTGATCCGTCCCGCCGTCAAGGCCAAGTGAGGAGCCACGTCATGGAACTCAATGTCATCGGCGCCAAGCCCGTTACCGTTTCCGAAGCCGTGTTCGGCAAGGAATTCCGCGAGGATCTGATTCATCAGGTCGTCGTTGCCTATCGCAATGCCGGCCGCGCCGGCACCAAGGCGCAGAAGACGCGCTCGGAAGTCAGCGGCACGACCAAGAAGTCGAAGAAGCAGAAGGGCGGCGGTGCGCGCCACGGTGCGCTCAAGGCCCCGATCTTCGTCGGCGGTGGCGTGACCTTCGCGGCCAAGCCGCGCAGCTTCGCGCAAAAGATCAACCGCAAGATGTTCCGCGGTGCGATGGCTTCGATTCTGTCCGAACTCAACCGCCAGGGTCGCATCACGGTGGTCGAGTCGATCGGTGTCGAACAGCCCAAGACGCAGCAGATGGTTGCGCGCCTGGCGGAACTGAATGCCGCGGGTCGTGTCGTGGTGGTTACCGAAAACGCGTCCGAGCCGCTGTACCTGGCCGCGCGCAACATCCCGTATTTGCAGGTGGTCGACGTTGCGGCGCTTGATCCGGTCAGCCTGGTTGGCGCCGACAAGATCGTGGCGACGGTCGATTCGATCAAGCGCATCGAGGAGTGGCTGGCGTGAAAGAGCAACTGTTCAGCGTGCTGCGCGCGCCGCATGTTTCCGAAAAGAGTGCGCGTCTGCAGGAACACAACCAGTACGTGTTCGAAGTGGCGCAGTCTGCGACCAAGGCCGACGTCAAGGCCGCAGTCGAGGGACTGTTCAGCGTCGAAGTGCAGGCGGTCAACCTGGTCAATGCCAAGGGCAAGGCGAGGACGTTCCGCAATCGCGCCGGCACTCGTGGCGGCAAGCGCAAGGCCTATGTCCGCATTGCCGATGGCCAGTCCATCGACGTGACGGCCAAGCCCTAAGACGGTGGATGTGGGCGCCGCAAGCGCTCATGGAAATCAGGAAAAAACATCATGGCACTGATTACAGTCAAACCCACTTCCGCCGGACGCCGCGCCGTTGTTCGCGTCGTCACGCCGGGGCTGCACAAGGGCGCACCTTACGCGCCGCTGACCGAGGCCCAGTCCAACACGGGCGGCCGCAACCACTACGGTCGCATCACCACGCGGCACAAGGGTGGTGGTTCCAAGCAGCACTACCGAATCATCGATTTCAAGCGCGACAAGGAAAACATCGCGTGCAAGATCGAGCGCATCGAATACGATCCCAACCGCACCGCGCACATCGCGTTGTTGTGCTTCGTCGATGGCGAGCGTCGCTACATCATTGCGCCCAAGGGCGCGAAGGTCGGCGACCAGTTGATGTCGGGTCGCGACGCGCCGATCAAGGTTGGCAATTCACTGCCGTTGCGCAACATCCCGATCGGTTCGGTCGTGCACTGCATCGAGATGAAGCCGGGCAAGGGCGCGCAGATCGCGCGTTCGGCAGGTGCTTCGGCGCAGCTGGTGGCGCGCGAGCAGGGCTATGCCACGCTGCGTCTGCGCTCCGGTGAGATGCGCAAGGTACCGGCCGAGTGCCGTGCCACGATCGGTGAAGTCGGCAACTCCGAACACAATCTCGAGAAGCTCGGCAAGGCCGGTGCTTCGCGCTGGCGCGGCGTGCGTCCGACCGTGCGCGGCGCGGTCATGAACCCGGTCGACCATCCGCATGGTGGTGGTGAGGCCAAGGCCGGTCAGGGTAACCCGCATCCGGTGTCGCCGTGGGGCATGCCGACCAAGGGCTACAAGACCCGCAAGAACAAGCGTACGACGAAGTTCATCGTTCGCGATCGCAGGGGTTGATCGGTGAGGCCGGCCCGGATGGCCGGTTCTGGTTGGTCGGGACGACCATCGCAATGAATTGAATAGTCCGGCCCGGATGGCCGGACCTGATCGGTCAGGATGATCATTGAGGATAACTTCATGGCTCGTTCTCTGAAGAAAGGCCCGTTTGTCGACCACCATCTGATGAAGAAGGTCGAAACGGCGGGCAACACGAAGAAGCCGATCAAGACCTGGTCGCGGCGGTCGATGATCGTGCCGGAAATGGTCGGCTTCACGCTGGCCATTCACAACGGTCGTCAGCATGTTCCCGTGCTGGTCAACGAAAACATGGTCGGGCACAAGCTCGGTGAGTTCGCGGTGACGCGTACGTTCAAGGGCCACGGCGGCGACAAGAAAGCCGCCGACGGCAAGAAGTGACGGTGAACACGATGGAAGCCAAAGCGATCCTGCGCAGTGCGCGCATTTCTCCGCAGAAGGCCCGCCTGGTCGCCGACCAGGTGCGCGGCCTGCCAGTTGGTCGTGCGACCAACCTGCTGCAGTTCAGCGACAAGAAGGCGGCGCACCTGATCAAGAAGGTGTTGCTGTCGGCAGTAGCCAATGCCGAAAACAACCTCGGCGCGGATGTCGACGAGCTCAAGGTCTCGCGAATCTTCGTCGACGAGGGAGCGATCCTCAAGCGCATGCATGCACGCGCCAAGGGCCGCGGTTCGCGCATCTCCAAGCGCACCAGCCACATCACCGTGGTTGTCGGCGAATAAACGGGACGATACTCATGGGTCACAAAGTCAATCCGATCGGCATTCGCCTGGGCATCGCCAAGGACTGGAATTCCAAGTGGTTCGCCAACAAGCGTGAGTACGCACAGTATCTGGGTGCTGATCTCAAGGTGCGTGAACTGCTGAAGAAGAAGTTGGCGCAGGCCGGCATCTCCAAGATCCAGATTGAGCGTCCGGCCAAGACCGCGCGCGTCACGATCTTCACGGCCCGCCCCGGCGTCGTCATCGGCAAGAAGGGCGAGGACATCGAGAAGCTGCGCAAGGAAGTCTCCGACGTGATGGGCGTTCCCGCGCACATCAATGTCAGCGAAGTGCGCAAGCCCGAGCTCGATGCGCAGCTGGTGGCCGAGTCGATCGCGCAGCAGCTTGAGCGCCGCATCATGTTCCGTCGCGCCATGAAGCGCTCGGTGCAGAACGCGATGCGCCTGGGTGCGCTGGGCATCAAGGTCAATGTCGCCGGACGTCTGAACGGCGCCGAGATTGCGCGTTCGGAGTGGTATCGCGAAGGTCGCGTGCCGTTGCACACGTTGCGTGCGGACATCGACTATGGCTTTGCCGAAGCGTCGACCACCTACGGCATCATCGGCGTCAAGGTGTGGGTGTACAAGGGCGAGATCTTCGACCTGCATGCGGCACAGCAGGAAGCAAAGTCGGAAGCCTCGGAAGAACGTCCGCAGCGCCGCGCGCCAAAGAACTGATGATTCGATGAGTGCGGTCATGATGACCGCTATTTGATCCTCGCGATCAGGACGATCGCACAGGCAGAGACTTAATCATGCTGCAACCCAAGCGCACCAAGTACCGAAAGGTCCAGAAAGCCCGCAATCGCGGTCTGTCCTATGTATCCAACAAGGTCAGCTTCGGCGATTTCGGCCTCAAGGCAACCACGCATGGCCAGCTCACCGCGCGCCAGATCGAAGCTGCGCGCCGCTGCATCACGCGCTACGTCAAGCGCGGCGGCAAGCTGTGGATCCGCGTGTTTCCCGACAAGCCGATCACCAAGAAGCCGATCGAAGTCCGCATGGGCAGCGGCAAGGGCAACGTCGAGCTGTGGGTCGCTCCGATCCAGCCGGGTCGCATGTTGTACGAAATTGAAGGCATCCCCGAGGCCGAGGCTCGCGAGGCAATGCGCCTGGCGGCAGCCAAGCTGTCGGTTCAAACCCAGTTCGTAGCGCGGACGGTGCTGTGATGGAACTCAAGGAACTTCGCCAGAAGAGCGAGCAGCAACTTGCCGAGCACCTCGGCGAACTGCGTCGCGAACAATTCAACCTGCGCATGCAGAAGGGCTCCGGCCAGATGACGCAGACCCACCAGTTCAGCCGCGTTCGCCGCGAGATCGCGCAGGTCAAGCACCTGCTCGGCGCGAAGAAGCAGGGGCAGTGACATGAACGATAGCGACAAGAAGGTGCGCACCCTCGAAGGGCGCGTGATCTCCAACAAGATGGCCAAGACGGTCACCGTCCTGCTCGAGCGGCAGGTGCAGCATCCGTTGTACGGCAAGATCGTGCGCCGTTCGACCAAGGTGCACGCGCACGACGAGGCTGGCGAGTGCAAGGAAGGCGACGTGGTTCGCATTGCCGAGTGCCGTCCGCTTTCCAAGACCAAGAACTGGCGCGTTGTGAAAGTCGTCGCGCGCGCCGAAGCGTGAGCGTGGAGCAACAGGAGATAGCGACATGATCCAGATGCAAACCACGCTGGCCGCAGCGGACAACAGCGGCGCACGTGAACTGATGTGCATCAAGGTGCTGGGTGGTTCCAAGCGCCGTTATGCCCAGATCGGCGACGTGATCAAGGTTTCCGTGCGGGATGCGATTCCGCGCGGCAAGGTCAAGAAGGGCGAGGTTTACGACGCGGTCGTGGTGCGCACGCGCAAGGGTGTGCGTCGCGCGGACGGCTCGCTGATTCGCTTCGACGGCAATGCGGCCGTCCTGCTCAACAACAAGCTCGAGCCGATCGGCACCCGTATCTTCGGGCCGGTCACGCGCGAGCTGCGTGGCGAACGCTTCATGAAGATCGTTTCGCTCGCGCCGGAAGTCCTGTAAGAGGTGATGGCATGAACCGTATCCGCAAGGGCGACCAGGTTCTGGTGATCGCCGGCAAGAACAAGGGCCAGAAGGGCACCGTCTCGCGTGTCGCGGGTGAATCCGTGTACGTGGAGAACATCAACATGGTCAAGCGGCACACCAAGCCGAATCCGCAGGCAAGCCAGCCGGGCGGAATCGTCGAACGTGAGGCTGCCATCCATATTTCCAACGTAATGCTGTTCAACACCGCTTCCGGCAAAGGTGAGCGCGTGGGCTACAAGACGCTCGAAAACGGGCGCAAGGTCCGCGTGTACCGCTCCACCGGCGAAGTGGTCGATGCCTGAGGTCTGCCGACATGACGCGTCTTGAGAAAATCTACAAAGAACAGGTCGTGCCGAAGCTGACCGAACGCTTCAAGTACACCAACCCGATGCAGGTGCCGCGCCTGTCCAAGATCACGCTCAACATGGGCGTGGGCGAGGCGGTCGGCAACAAGAAGATCCTGGAGAACGCGGTCGCCGACATGGCCAAGATCTGCGGTCAGAAGCCGATCGTGACCATGACCAAGAAGGCGCATGCGACCTTCAAGATCCGCGAGAACTGGCCGATCGGTTGCAAGGTCACCCTGCGCCGCGCCCAGATGTTTGAATTCCTCGATCGCCTGATCAACATCGCGTTGCCGCGCGTGCGCGACTTCCGCGGTATCTCCGGGCGCTCGTTTGACGGTCGCGGCAATTTCAACATGGGCATCAAGGAACAGATCATCTTCCCGGAGATCGATTTCGACCAGATCGACGCCCTGCGCGGCATGGACATCGCGATCACCACGACCGCCCGCACCAACGAAGAAGCCAAGGCATTGCTCGAAGCCTTCAGCTTCCCGTTCCGCAACTAAGCGTAGGAACACTCATGGCCAAGCGTTCAATGATCAACCGCGACATCAAGCGCACCAAGCTGGTGAAGCGCCATGCCGCCAAGCGTGCCGAGCTCAAGAAGATCGTGTCGAGCACGACTGCTTCCTATGACGACAAGATGGCCGCTGCGGTGAAGCTGCAGAAGTTGCCGCGCGACTCGAGTCCCTCTCGTCAGCGCAACCGCTGCGAGCTGACTGGCCGCTCACGCGGTGTGTACAAGAAGTTCGGTCTTGCCCGCCACAAGCTGCGTGAAGCCACCATGCGTGGTGACGTGCCTGGGCTGCGCAAGGCCAGTTGGTAATACCGCCGGGTTCGGCGACGGGGTTGGCGAAAACACCAACCCCGCGACCGCGATCCGTTTCCCGCAATTGGGCGGATATCGATGCAACAGGAATTGAAACATGAGCATGACTGATCCCATCGCCGACATGTTTACGCGCATCCGCAATGCGCAAGCCACGGGCAAGCGTTCCGTGGTCATGCCGGCTTCACGCGTCAAGAAGGCCATCGCCACCTTGCTCAAGGACGAAGGCTATGTCGCCGACGTGCAGTCGATCACGGTTGAAGGCAAGGCCAAGCTTGAGATCGCCCTCAAGTATTACGAAGGCAAGCCGGTCATCGAACGCATCGAGCGCGTCAGCCGCTCCGGGCTGCGCGTGTATCGCGGCAAGAGCGAGCTGCCCAAGATCCTCAACGGTCTGGGCATTTCCATCGTTTCCACCTCGTCCGGAATCATGACCGACGCGAAAGCCCGCAAGCAGGGCCTGGGCGGCGAAGTCATCGGTCTGGTCGCCTAAGGTTTCTTGGAGGAATCCCATGTCACGCGTTGCCAAGAAGCCGATCAGCCTGCCCAAGGGCGTCGAGTGTCAGGTCAAGTCCGATGCGATCACCGTGAAGGGGCCGAAAGGCAGCCTGTCGATCGCGGCCATGTCGGATGTCGAAGTCGCCGTGGACGGCGGCGCAATCAAGCTGAGCGCCAAGCAGCCCGACAGCGTCAAGCTGGCAGGCACTGCGCGCGCACTGCTCAACAACATGGTCATCGGGGTCAGCGAGGGGTTCTCGCGCAAGCTCGAATTGGTCGGCGTCGGTTTCCGCGCGGCTCTGCAGGGCAAGGATCTCAACCTCACACTCGGATTCTCGCACCCGGTCGTGTTCAAGGCGCCCGAGGGCATCACGATCACCGTGCCCGCGCAGACCGAAATCCTGATCGCCGGCGCCGACAAGCAGCAGGTCGGCGAGGTCGCCGCCAAGATCCGTGGATTCCGTCCGCCGGAACCCTACAAGGGCAAGGGTGTGCGTTACTCGGGTGAGCAGATTACCCTCAAGGAAGCCAAGAAGGCATAGTGCGGGTCCCCCGCAAGAGCCCGGCCATGCATGGCCGGACTTCTCGACAAGAGCAGCCGATCCGTTTCTAAATCAGAGTAATCCGGTCGGGAAGACCGAATTGATTGATCCAGGACGGATCATGGAGGCAATGTGGAAAAGAACACAGCAAGACTGCGCCGCGCCAAGTCCACGCGCGCGCACATCCGTACCCTCGGCGTGCCGCGGCTGTCGGTTCATCGCAGTGCGCAGCACATTTATGCGCAGGTGCAAAGCGCCGATGGCAGCAAGGTGATCGCTGCCGCGTCGACCTTGCAGAAGGTGATCAAGGAAGGCATCAAGGGCACCAAGAACAAGGCTGCCGCTGCTGCCGTTGGCAAGGCCGTAGCCGAGGCTGCGCTCAAGGCCGGAGTCGACACCGTCGCATTTGATCGCTCGGGCTATCGCTATCACGGTCGCGTTCAGGCGCTCGCGGATGCAGCCCGCGAAGCGGGTTTGAAGTTCTGAAGAAGCGTTGCCGGTGAAGCGTGCCGGCGTGGGGCAAGCGAACCTGGCTGCGTTGCGGCCTGACCCGCTGCTCCGGTTTGACTTACAACAACTCCAAGCGGCAAAGCCGCAAGCAGAAGTCCGCACCCGATGGGCGGCAAACAGGTGAAACATGGCAACCAACAACAATGAACGTGAAAACAGCGATGGCTTCCTCGAGAAGCTGATCGCAGTCAACCGCGTGGCCAAGACCGTCAAGGGCGGTCGCCAGATGAGCTTCACTGCGTTGACCGTGGTCGGCGACGGTGAAGGTCGCGTAGGGTTCGGCTATGGCAAGGCACGCGAGGTGCCGGTCGCCATTTCCAAGGCGATGGAGCGTGCGCGCAAGGGCATGATCAAGGTGCAACTCAACAACGGCACCCTGTTCCATGCGGTCAAGGCCAATCATGGTGCGGCGCGTGTGTTCATGCAGCCGGCCTCCGAAGGTACCGGCGTGATCGCCGGTGGTGCCATGCGTGCGGTGCTCGAAGTGGTCGGCGTAAAGAACGTGCTCGCCAAGGCGGTCGGTTCACGCAATCCGATCAACCTGGTGCGCGCGACGATCAATGGCCTGTGTGCGATGGCGTCGCCCGAGCGTATCGCCTCCAAGCGCGGCAAGTCGGTCGAAGAGGTGCTCGGCAATGACTAACAGCAAAGCCAAAGCAGGCAAGACCATCCGCGTTCGTCTCTACAAGAGCATCAACAGCTGCCAGGAACGTCATCGCATCAGCGTGCGTGCCCTCGGTCTGCGCAAGCTCAACGACGTACGTGATCTGATCGATTCGCCGTCGGTGCGCGGTCTGATCAACCAGGTCAGCTACCTCGTCCGCATCGAAGAAAGCGCCTAATCGCGCGACAGCATCGGGAGTCTCAAACTCATGCGTCTCAACACAATCAAGTCCGCCCCTGGTGCCCGCAAGGACGGTGTTCGCGTTGGTCGCGGCATCGGTTCCGGCTTGGGCAAGACAGCGGGCCGTGGCCACAAGGGCCAGTACGCGCGCTCGGGCAAGGGCAAGGTCAAGGCTGGCTTCGAAGGCGGCCAGATGCCGCTGCAGCGACGCCTGCCCAAGATCGGTTTCCGCTCCAAGATGGCGCGTGACGTGTGCGAAGTGCTGCTTTATCAGCTCGACGCGCTCAAGGTCGAGGTTATCGATTTCGAAGCACTCAAGGCTGCGGGCCTGGTGACGACTCGCGCCGAGCGCGCCAAGGTCGTCAAGAAGGGCGAAATCAAGCGCGCCCTCAAGCTCAAGGGCGTGGCGGTGACAGCCGGCGCCAAGGCGGCGATCGAAGCTGCCGGCGGCAGCGTGGAGTAAGCAGTGGCGACGCAGTCCAATCCGCTGGCTTCATTGGGCAAGCTGACCGAACTCAAGCAGCGCCTGCTGTTCGTGGTCGGCGCGCTGGTCGTGTTCCGCTTGGGATCGTTCATTCCGCTCCCGGGCGTGGATCCGGCCAAGATGGCGGAGTTGATCGGCCGCTCGGGTGGGCTGCTCGACATGTTCAACATGTTTTCCGGCGGTGCGCTCGAGCGCATGTCGATCTTTGCCCTGGGCGTGATTCCCTACATCTCGGCCTCGATCATCGTGCAGATGTTTGCGGCCGTGATCCCGAGCTGGCAGGCATTGCGCAAGGAAGGCGAATCCGGACGTCGCACACTGACCAATTACACCCGGGCCGGAACGGTCGCACTGGGTCTGTTCCAGTCCTTTGGTGTGGCCACGATGCTGCAGCAGCAAGGCGGCGTGGTGATTGCCGGTGGCCCCAGCTTCGTGCTGACCACGGTGATCGGCCTCACCGCGGGCACGCTGTTCCTGATGTGGTTGGGTGAGCAGATCACCGAGCGTGGCGTTGGCAACGGCATTTCGCTGCTGATTTTCGCCGGCATCGTGGCCGGACTGCCGGCGGCAATCGTGCACACGTTGGGCATGGCCCAAAGCGGTGAAATGCCGGTGTTGCGAGTGTTGATCGTGTTCGCGCTGGTGCTTGCGGTAACCGCGTTTGTGGTCTTCGTGGAAAGCGGTCAGCGGCGCATCACCGTGAACTATGCCCGTCGTCAGGGTGGGGCAGGTCGCGCCTACATGAACCAGACTTCGCACTTGCCGCTCAAGATCAACATGTCCGGCGTGATTCCGCCGATCTTCGCTTCCTCATTGCTCATGTTTCCGGCAACCGCGGCAAGCTGGTTCAACAACGCCAATGAAATCCACTGGTTGCAGGTGCTGACCTCGTCGCTCGGCCCCGGTGAACCGCTGCACATGATGTTGTACGGTTTGATGATCATCATCTTCACGTACTTCTACACGGCGTTGACGTTCAATTCGCAGGAAACCGCTGACAACCTCAAGCGCTCGGGTGCCTTGATTCCGGGCCTGCGTCCGGGGCGGGCAACGGCCGACTACATCGATGGCGTGCTGACCCGTCTGACGGGCGCAGCCGCGATTTACCTGGTGGCGGTCTGCCTGATCCCCGACATCCTGCGCAATGCCTGGCACGTGCCGTTCTACTTCGGTGGCACCTCGCTGCTGATCGTGGTCGTGGTGGTCATGGATTTCACTGCACAGGTGCAGGCGCATCTTGTGTCCCACCAGTATGAAAGCCTGCTCAAGAAGGCCAACCTGCGCGGCCGCTGAGCGGTCGACGGGCGGGGTTGTTCGAAAAGCAGGGGGTTTTCCGGAGAGCTGGACATCGCTATAATGTCAAGTTCCCTGCGTATCCAGAGTCAGTTTTTGGAGATCATCTAGCATGGCACGCATTGCGGGTGTCAATTTGCCGGTACAGAAGCATGTCGTCATCGGCCTGCAGAGTATTTACGGCGTCGGCCGGTCGCGCTCGAAGAAGGTTTGCGAAGTCGCCGGGGTCAATCCGGCTACCAGGATCCGCGACCTCACCGAGGCCGAGGTCGACAAGCTTCGTCACGAAATTGCCAAGTTCACCGTCGAAGGCGACCTGCGTCGCGAAGTCGGTATTTCGATCAAGCGTTTGATCGATCTTGGTACCTACCGTGGCCTGCGCCATCGTCGCGGCTTGCCGCTGCGTGGCCAGCGCACGCGTACCAATGCACGCACCCGCAAGGGCCCGCGTCGCGCCATCAAGAAGTAATCGCGCAAACCCGGTCGGGAAGGCCGGTGTCATTCGGCGATCAGGATCGGTCGTGCAGAACATTTCAGGAATTCCGGGCCAATGAACAAACCCGCAGCGGTCAAAACCAAGAAGAAGGTCAAGCGCGTGGTGACGGATGCCGTCGCCCATGTGCAGGCTTCGTTCAACAACACGATCGTGACGATCACCGATCGTCAGGGCAATGCCTTGTCGTGGGCCACGGCGGGTGGCGCCGGCTTTCGCGGTTCGCGCAAGTCGACACCGTTCGCGGCGCAGGTCGCCGCCGAGAAGGCCGCCCGCGTGGCAGCCGACTACGGCGTGAAGACCGTCGAAGTGCGCATCAAGGGGCCGGGCCCGGGCCGTGAATCGGCTGTGCGCTCGCTCAACAATGCGGGCTTCAAGGTCACCAACATCATCGACGTCACGCCGATTCCGCACAACGGCTGCCGTCCTCCCAAGAAGCGCAGGGTTTAATCGAATGGCACGTTACATCGGACCCACCTGCAAGCTCGCGCGCCGCGAAGGCGCCGACCTCAGCCTCAAGAGCCCGGCGCGCGCGCTGGATTCCAAATGCAAGCTGGAGAACAAGCCTGGCCAGCACGGCGCCGCTGGCGCCAAGCGCGGCCGCCTGTCGGACTACGGCGTGCAGTTGCGCGAGAAGCAGAAGGTCAAGCGCATCTACGGCTTGCTTGAGCGCCAGTTCAGCTCGTACTACAAGAAGGCCTCGAGCCAGAAGGGCAATGCGGGTGAAAACCTGCTGCGCCTGCTTGAGGGGCGTCTGGACAACATCGTCTATCGCATGGGTTTTGCGGTGACGCGCGCGCAGGCCCGCCAGCTGGTGGCGCATGCTGCGGTTCGTGTCAACGGCAAGAAGGTCAACCTGCCTTCCTACCAGGTGCGCCCCGGCGACGAGATCGCCTTGTCCGAGCGCGCGAAGAGCCAGCTGCGCGTGCAGGAGTCGCTGACCGTTGCCCAGCAGATGGACCTGATCCCGGCCTGGATCGAAGTTGATGCCAAGAAAGCCAGCGGTCTGCTCAAGACGCTGCCGGAACGTGCAGACCTGCCGTCCGACATCAACGAAAGCCTGATCATCGAGCTTTACTCGAAGTAAGGAACCCCGTGCGGGTTCCTGCGTTACCACTTCAATTGCGGAATCCGCGAGGGTTCCTGGAGTCTGCAATGGCAGGATCGTCAATCAATGTGCTGCGTCCGCGCGGCCTTCAAGTAGAACGCATTGGCAGCGACCGCGCCAAGATCGTCGTCGAGCCGCTGGAGCGTGGCTTTGGTCACACGCTCGGCAACGCGCTGCGTCGCGTGTTGCTGTCCTCCATTCCCGGTTGCGCGATCATCGAAGTCGAGATCGATGGCGTGCTTCACGAGTACACGACGCTCGAAGGTCTGCAGGAAGACGTGATTGAGGTGTTGCTCAACCTCAAGGACGTCGCCATTCGCATGCATGGCCAGGATGAAACCACGTTGAGCCTGAGCAAGAAGGGCAAGGGCGTAGTCACCGCGGCCGACATCAAGGTCGATCACTCGGTCGAGATCGTCAATCCCGAGCACGTGATTTGCCATCTGACCAAGGACATTGCGCTCAACATGCGCCTGAAGATCGTGCGCGGCGTTGGCTACCAGCCGGCCACGGCGCGTCGTCACCCCGACGACGAAGCCAGCCCGATCGGTCGTCTGCAGCTGGATGCCTCGTTCTCGCCGGTGCGTCGCGTGGCTTACAACGTCGAAAGTGCGCGTCTTGAGCAGCGCACCGACCTCGACAAGCTTGTGCTCGATGTCGATACCAACGGTGCGATCGACGCCGAAGACGCGGTGCGCAAGGCCGCCGAGATCCTGCAGGATCAGATCAGCGTGTTCGGTGATTTCGCCCGTCGCGAGAGTGTCGATGCGAAGACCGACAAGAGCGGGGTCGATCCGGTGCTGTTGCGTCCGATCGACGATCTGGAACTGACGGTGCGTTCGGCCAATTGTCTCAAGGCCGAGAGCATCTACTACATCGGCGACTTGGTGCAGAAGACCGAAGTCGAGTTGCTCAAGACGCCCAACCTGGGCAAGAAGTCGCTGACCGAGATCAAGGATGTGTTGTATCAGCGTGGCCTGCAGTTGGGCATGAAGCTCGAAAGCTGGCCGCCGTCGGATCTCGTTCACGGGATGCAGATGGGTTGATTCGTTCTGCTGCGGTCGTGCGTGATCCTTGACGCGCGTGACCGCAGATTGTTGGTGCGATCGAACTTGATCGCCATGGCGGCGTCATTCAGCCGCGCGAGGATGCGCAAGCAGCTTCGTTGATTTGCCAAGCGGCCTTTGCCAGCCGCAATTCCACAACAGCCCGTTTTCGACAAGGCTGACAATCAGCGGGAAACCGCGGGACCCGGGCCATGATTGCCGGTTTCCCATAACAATCAAGTCCGAGGAATTCGTCATGCGCCACCAGAAATCCGGCCGCAAATTCAACCGTACCAGCAGCCACCGCGAAGCCATGTTCAAGAACATGGCTTCGTCGCTGTTCAAGCACGAACTCATCCGCACCACCTTGCCCAAGGCCAAGGAACTCCGTCGCGTGGCTGAGCCGCTGATCACGCTCGCCAAGACCGATGGTGTGGCCAATCGCCGTCTGGCATTCGCGCGCCTGCGCGACAAGCAGGCGGTCGGCAAGCTGTTCGTCGAATTGGGTCCGCGTTATCGCGAGCGCAAGGGCGGTTACCTGCGCATCCTCAAGTGCGGCTTCCGCGTCGGTGACAATGCGCCGATGGCCTATGTCGAACTGGTCGATCGCCCGCGCACTGACGCGGCGACGCCGGCGGAAGATTGAGCGAGGTCACATCCAAGCGCGAAGAGCCCCGGCCTGTCCGGGGTTTTTCGTTTCTGGACAATGCGCGCGCCAGCGGTGCGCACGCATGGCTGCTCGGAATCGGTTGCGCCATCCTCTATCTGGCATCGATTCTTCTTCTGCGTTGGCAGGCGCCATATACCGACGAGATCATCCATTACGCGCAGATCTGGCTGTTTGCCCATGATCGATGGCGAGTGCTGGCGGATCTGACCACGATTCCCGGCTATCACCTGTTGGTGGCTGGCCTGCTCGATGGATCCGGCTCGGTTTCACTGCAGGGCGCACGCTTGATCAATGCCTTGTTCGGATTGGTCGCGGTGGCCGGTTTCCACGCCTTGCGTACGCGGCTATGGCCTGGCACGCAGACGCTGGCCAGTGCACAACTGCTGCTGCTGCCGATCCTGGCGCCGTTGTTTTTTCTCGTCTACACCGACGTTCTGGCACTGGCCTTGCTGCTGTGGGCGCTTTGGGCTTGCATCGGGGGGCGGCATTGGCTCGCGGCAATCTTGCTCACTGGTGTGGTTTTCGTGCGTCAGCATGAGGTCGTTTGGGGCGGACTGCTGGCCCTGGTCGCCATCGGCGAAAACCAATGGCGCGTGTCATTGAAGCAATGGCGTGCGACGCTCGTGCGGCTGTTGCCCTATGCGTTGCCTGCGCTCGTCTTCCTGATTTTCTGGGCCTGGAATGGCTCGATCTCCTTGTCGCGCGGCCAGGCTGCCCTGCATCCGGATTTCAGCTTTCATGGTGGCAATCTGCTGTTTGCGCTGCTCGTATTCACTGTGCTGCTGCCACTCCAGACCGCTGCCAATTTCGCCGCCGCCTGGCGTCGATCTGGAACTCGCTGGTGGTTCGTGCCGGGCCTGCTTGTCATTGCGGTCGGCTTTTGGCTGCTGTTTCGCGCCGACAATCCTTACAACAGCGCCATCCCGCAGCTGTATCTGCACAACCGGATTCCGCAATTGCTTGCACAGGATGGCTGGGTGCGGGCGGTTGCGGGATTGCTGGCCGCCATGGCAGTTGCGGCGCTTTCCTCGATTTCCTTGCGGCCACTGCGGGCGCGCTGGTTTTTTTCATTGGCGGCGCTGTTCCTTGCGGCATCGTGGCTGGTCGAGCTGCGCTACGTGATGGTGCCGTTCGTGCTTTGGCTTGCATTGCGCGAATCGCGCGGGCGCCTTTTCGAATGGATCACCCTGGCGTATTGGGGCGGATTGTCGTGCGGTCTGATGTGGGCGATCCTGACCCGGCGTTTGTTCCTGTGAGGTGCGCCCGACGGGGCAATGACGTGCATGAGCCCGGCGCACTTTTGCGGCGCTGGCAGGTCTGAATCATTCGCCTGCGGTGGCATGGACAAGCGCGGGAGAGATGAATTCCCCGACGTCCGCCCAAGGATCACCAGTGTCGCCGCGAGGGCCTGATAGACTTGCCCGTTGAAGTTGTCCGGAGTCCCTATGAGACCCAATCCTTTCAAGTGGTCTTTTCGTGCCCAGTATCTGCTCGGTGCGGCCGTCTGCTTTGGCCTCGTCGCCTTTGCCTATTTCTGGGTCGAACTGCATCAAGGGATCACGCCTTGCCCCAAGTGCATGTTCCAGCGCGGCGCCTTTGTCGGCATGGGCGCCTTCTTCTTGTTTGGCGCGATGCACGGACCGGGCAAGATCGGTCGGCGCGTCTACGCGATTCTCGTGGCAGCGTTTGCATTGGTCGGTGCCGTTATTGCCATTGAGCATTTGCATATGCAGTTTTCGCCACCGGATCCGTTCGCTTCATGCGGAATGGATTTCTACACCTTGTTCGACAACCGCTTCCCGCTGTCGCAGGCGATTCGCAAGGCATTCATGGCTTCGGGCGATTGTTCGGATGCGCATTGGCGCCTGCTGGGCATCACCATGCCGGGCTGGACCTTGATTTGCTACCTGATCCTCGGTGGTGGCGCGCTGTGGTCCGGGTTCCGCAAGCGCACAATCAGGATCTTCGGCCCATAGGCGCTTGCGTTGCGCTGTGGCATGATCGATTTTCCGCAGCGCAACAAGTGCAGACATGGCGAGCATCGTCGAAGAACCCGTGAGCATTCCCACCTCAACTTCGGACAGCGCATGGGCGCCGGCGTCCTGGCGAGGGCGGCCCACGCTGCAGCAGCCGACGTATACCGACGCAGCTGAACTCGAGCAGGCACTGATCAAGCTCAGCCAGTTGCCGCCACTGGTGACTTCGTGGGAGATCTTTCGCCTCAAGGAACTGCTCGCCGAAGCAGCCGCAGGCAAGCGCTTCCTGCTGCAGGGGGGCGACTGCGCCGAAACATTCGATGATTGCAGTTCACCGCTGATCTCCAATCGCCTCAAAGTCATGTTGCAGATGAGCCTGGTGCTCGTGCATGGCTTGCAGATGCCGGTGGTGCGCGTGGGTCGTTTTGCCGGCCAGTATGCCAAGCCGCGTTCGGCGGACCTGGAGACGCGTGATGGTGTTTCGCTGCCGAGCTACCGTGGCGAGCTCGTCAACGATGCCGCGTTCAATGCGGCTGCGCGGCGCGCCGATCCGCAACGCTTGATTCGCGGCCACGCCCATTCGGCGATGACAATGAATTTCGTGCGGGCGCTGATCGATGGCGGTTTCGCCGACCTGCATCACCCCGAGTATTGGGACTTGGCCTGGGTCAGGCATTCGCCGCTGCAGGACGAGTATGGACGCATGGTCGAGGGGATTGGTGCGGCCTTGCGGTTCATGGAAACACTCGCGGGGCAGCCGATCGGAAGCTATCAACGGGTGGATTTCTACACTTCGCATGAAGCGCTGGTATTGCATTACGAAGAAGCGCTGACACGCCAGGTGCCGCGTCAGGATGGCTGGTTCAATCTGTCCACGCATTTCCCCTGGATCGGCATGCGTACCGCCCAGCTCGATGGCGGCCATGTCGAATACTTCCGCGGCATTCGCAATCCGGTGGCGGTGAAGATCGGGCCATCGGTGACGCCCGACCAGTTGCTGCGCTTGTGCGATGCGCTCGATCCGCGGCGCGCGCCCGGCCGCCTGACGCTGATCCATCGCATGGGCGCCGACAAGATCGAGCAGGCCCTGCCGCCCTTGCTGGCGGCGGTACATCGAGCGGGGCGTGCGCCACTTTGGGTGTGCGATCCGATGCACGGCAACACCGAGTCGGTTTCCAACGGCTACAAGACGCGTCGCTTCGGCAACATCCGCCGTGAGCTGGATTGTGCATTCGACGTGCATGCCGCGTCCGGCACGCATCTGGGCGGTGTGCATCTGGAACTGACCGGAGAGAACGTCACCGAATGCCTGGGCGGCGCGCGCGACCTGACCGAAAACGATCTCGCGCGCGCCTACAAGTCGACGGTCGATCCGCGCCTGAACTACGAGCAGTCGCTGGAGCTGGCGATGCTGATCGTGCGCAAGCGCGGCAGCGCTCGCGCCTGACCATGAACCTCACGCCGCTTGGCGTGAGGCGCGCTTGCGGTCGTTTTCGGTGAGATGTTTCTTGCGCAGGCGGATCGCCTTGGGCGTGACCTCGACCAGCTCGTCGTCCTCGATGAACTCCAGCGCCTGCTCCAGTGACATGCGGATCGGCGGCGTGAGCTGCACGTTGTCGTCTTTGCCTGCCGCGCGGATGTTGGTGAGCTGCTTGGCGCGCAGGGCGTTGACGGTGAGGTCATTGTCCTTGGCGTGGATGCCGACCAGCTGGCCTTCGTAGATTTCGTCTCCTTCACCCACCAGGAGGCGCCCACGTTCCTGCAGGCCGACCAGTGCATAGGCTGGTGCCGGTCCCTGACCGTTGGAAATCATCACGCCATTGGGGCGCTTGGCAATCGCACCTTCTGAGCGCGGGCCATAGTGGTCGAAGACATGGAACAGCAGGCCGGTGCCCGCGGTGAGCGTGCGGAACTCGGTCTGGAAGCCGATCAGGCCACGCGCGGGAATCATGTAATCCAGGCGTACGCGGCCCTTGCCGTCGGGTTCCATCCCGGTGAGTTGGCCGCGGCGCATCCCCAGTCGTTCCATCACGCCGCCCTGGAACTGCTCTTCCATGTCGACCACGAGCTGTTCGATCGGCTCACTGGATACGCCATCGATGTCCTTGATGATGACCTCCGGGCGCGACACGGCCAGCTCGTAACCTTCGCGGCGCATGGTTTCGATCAGCACCGACAGATGCAATTCACCACGACCGGAGACCTTGAACTTGTCAGGATCGTCGGTTTCCTCCACCCGCAGCGCGACGTTGTGCAGGGTCTCGCGCATGAGACGATCGCGGATCTGGCGACTGGTGAGAAACTTGCCGCCGCTGTGCTCCTTCTGGCCTGCGAACGGCGAATTGTTGACCTGGAAGGTCATGCTGATGGTCGGTTCGTCGACCGTGAGTACCGGCAACTGCTCGGGCGCTTCGGGCGCGCAGACCGTGTCGGAGATGCCGATCGCTTCGATGCCGTTGATGGCGACGATGTCGCCTGCTTCGGCTTCGGCAACTTCCTTGCGCTCCAGACCCATGAAACCGAGGACCTGCAGCACCTTGGCGTTGCGCTTCTTGCCATGACGGTCGACGATCGTCACCGGCATGTTGGTGCGCACCTTGCCGCGTTGGATGCGGCCGATGCCGATCAGGCCGACATAGCTGGAATAGTCGAGTTGGCTGATGCGCATCTGGAACGGGCCATCGGCGTCGACCGGCGGCTTGGGCACGTGCTGCATGATCGCCTCGTACAGCGGCGTCATGTCACCCTCGCGCACGTTCTCGTCCAGGCCCGCATAGCCGTTCAGGCCCGAGGCGTAGACGACCGGGAAATCGAGCTGCTCGTTGGTGGCGCCGAGGCGATCGAACAAGTCGAAAGTCTGGTCGAGTACCCAGCTCGGTCGCGCGCCCGGACGATCGACCTTGTTGATCACGACGATCGGTTTGAAACCCATTTGGAACGCCTTCTGCGTCACGAAGCGCGTTTGCGGCATGGGACCGTCCATCGCATCGACCAGCAGCAGCACTGAATCGACCATGCTCAGCACGCGTTCCACTTCGCCGCCGAAATCCGCGTGGCCGGGCGTGTCGACGATGTTGATGCGGTTGCCGCGCCACGCGATCGCAGTGTTCTTGGCCAGGATCGTGATGCCGCGTTCCTTTTCCTGGTCATTGCTGTCCATCACGCGTTCGGCCAGCACGGTGCGCTCGTTGAGCGTGCCCGACTGCTTGAGCAACTGGTCGACGAGAGTGGTCTTGCCGTGGTCGACGTGGGCGACGATGGCGATGTTGCGGAGGTTTTCGATGGACATGCGAATGGGCGGCGCCAATGACGGCCCGCCTGGCTGAAAGGTCAAGCGGTCAAGTATACGGTTTCCGCCATTGCGGCGCAGCAATCGGCTTGCGATGAGGGCGGCGCACGATCCGCGGCCTGCCAAGGCCCGGCGGCGAAGCGTGGGCAAAGCGATGGAATCGGCTGGCCCGGTTGGGTCGGTGCGCGGCGGCCCTCGGGTATGATCGCGTTCCTTTCACTTGCACGGCAGCGTCCATGAGCAATGACTTGATCGCCAACATCCAGACTTCCAAGGGCCTGATTCGCGTGCGCCTGTTTGCCGAGCAAACGCCGGTCACGGTCGCCAGTTTCGTCAACCTCGCCCAACGCGGCTATTACGATGGCCTGAATTTCCACAGGGTGATTGCCGATTTCATGATCCAGGGCGGTTGCCCGCACGGCAGCGGTACCGGTGGCCCCGGCTACAAGTTCGAAGACGAGACGCGCGCGGACCTCAAGCATGACCGCGGCGGCATCCTGTCGATGGCCAATGCCGGCCCACGTACCAATGGCAGCCAGTTCTTCATCACCCATGTAGCCACGCCGTGGCTTGATGGCAAGCACACCGTATTCGGTGCAGTGGTCGATGCCAGCGACAAGACGGTCGTCGACCAGATCCGCGGCGGCGACAAGATCGAATCGATCAGGATTTCCGGTGATGCGGCACCGCTGCTGGCCGCACAACAGGCGCGGGTCGAGCAGTGGAATGCCGCGCTCGATGCGGCCGGATTCACGGCTCGCTGAAGCGCGCAGGAAACGGGATCACAGGCAAACGGCGCTCCGCGCAATGCGGAGCGCCGTTGTCGTTTCAGGCCTTGCGCTGGAACGCGCGATAGACGGCCAGCAGGATCAGCGAGCCGATCACGCCGCCGATGAAGCCCGAAGGCTGGATGGTGCCGCCGATCGGACCGGTGTGGAACACGAGATTGCTGAGGAAACCGCCGACGAACATGCCAGCAACGCCAAGCAGGGCCGTGACGATGAAACCACCCGGATCCTTGCCCGGCATCAGGAACTTGGCGACGAAGCCGACGACCAGACCAACCAGAAACATCCACAACCAGGACATGGCAACTCCACGGGTCGGAAAAGCAGCCACGAATCTAGCGCAAGAACGGCGTGAAGGGTGTGACAAATCGTGTGCGGCTTGTTCGGTCAGCGCAGATTGCGAAGGCCGGCGAGGAAAATCCTGGCGGCGGTGTCGACCAGCGTGTTCGCATCCATGGCCAGATTCAGATGTGCGTCGAGACGACGGTCAAGCGCCAATCTGGCCACACCATGCGCCATCGCCCAGGCTGCGAGCGCCTCGTTGATCGCCGGGGCGGCAACCCCGAGGGCAAGGAGGGTCTCCTGCAGGTTCGCAAACACCGCCTGTGAAACCTCCAGCAATTGTGGATGGCCAGTCTTGTCGAGCGCGTCGCCGAACATCAAGCGCCACAACTGCGGACGGTCGCTCGCGAACTCGACATAGGTTGCCGCCATCGCGGTGAATCGCGCCTCGGGTTCGGCGATGGCCGGCAGATGTGCGAAACGCTGTTCGAGCTCCCGGAAGCCGCTGGTGGCGAGATCGGCCAGCAGGGCATCCAGATTGGCATAGTGACGATACGGAGCGGCATGCGAGACACCAACGCGGCGCGCGATTTCGCGCATGCCGACGGCGCCGATGCCGGCATCGCAGAGTTGTTCGTGGGCGGCATCGAGAAGGGCCTGGCGCAGGTTGCCGTGGTGGTAGTCACCCGAGCTGGGGCGCATGGCGGGAGGTTTGCGGGAGCGGGTCATTCGAGTAGGGTAGGAGGCAATGTTGACAACGTCAACATTGCCCGTTAGGGTGGCCGGGATCCACCCAGCAGAGATGAACATGCCCGCCACTGCACGCCTCGAGACCACGCCCATCGGCGCGCCCGCCATAGACGAGCGCATGCAGTCGATCCTGCGTGCCCAGCAGGACGCATTCCGGATCGACATGAATCCCACGCGCGAGCTGCGTCTTGATCGCCTTGCTCGTATCGAACGCCTGCTCGATGCCGATGCCGAACGCGAATTCGCGGCGCGCATCGCCGAAGATTTCGGCAATCGCAGCATGGTGGAAACGGTGCTGGCCGAATCGATCTTCACGCGGGCGGCGATCAAACATACGCGCCGTCACCTCAGGGCCTGGATGAAGCCGCGTCGCGTTCCCACCGCGATGACCTATTGGCCGGGGCGCTCGCGCCTGCGGTGTCAGCCTCTGGGCGTGGTCGGGATCATTTCACCGTGGAACTATCCGCTCCAGCTGACCTTGGCGCCGCTGGTGGCGGCTCTGGCTGCTGGCAATCGCGCAATGGTGAAGCCTTCCGAACTGACTGCGCGGTTTGCCCAGGCGCTGCAGCAGCGCATCGCCAATGTCTTCGCGCCGGAAGAGGTCGCGATCGTCACGGGCGATGCCACTGTCGGCAAGGGGTTTGCGGCGCTGCCCTTCGATCATCTGGTGTTCACCGGCTCGACCGCGGTGGGGCGCCTGGTGGCGCAGGCGGCAGCAAGAAATCTCACCCCCGTCACGCTTGAACTGGGTGGCAAGTCGCCAGTGGTCATCGACGCCTCGGCCGATCTGCCGCTGGCTGCGGAGCGCATCGCCTTCGGCAAGCTGCTCAATGCCGGCCAGACCTGCATTGCGCCCGACTACGTACTGGTGCCGTCGGCAATCAAAGACGCCTTCATCGCCGCCTTGCGTGCAGCGATGACGCGCATGTATCCGCGTTTTCAAGGCAATCCCGACTACACCAGCATCGTCAGTGATGGCCATCATCAACGCTTGCGCGAGCTCGTGGCCGATGCGCAGGCGCGCGGAGCGCAGGTCATTTCCCTTGCTTCGGCAGACGAAGAACCTGATCCGTCCACGCGTCAGTTGGCGCCCAGTGTGTTGCTCGGCGTCGATGACACGATGCGGGTGATGCAGGAAGAAATCTTCGGCCCATTGCTGCCGGTGGTGACTTGCGACTCGACCCAGGCCGCGATCGATTACGTCAATGCTCGTGAGCGGCCGCTCGCGCTGTATTGGTTCGGCAGCGATCGCGTTTCGCGCGAGCGCGTGCTCACGCAAACGATTTCCGGTGGCGTGACGATCAACGACACCCTGTTGCACGTCGCCCAGGAAGGCTTGCCATTCGGCGGCGTAGGGCCTTCGGGCCAGGGGCACTATCACGGCGAATTCGGCTTCCGCGAACTGTCCAAGGAGAAGCCGGTGTTTTTCCAGTCGCGGTTTTCGGGCGTGCGCCTGCTGTATCCGCCGTATCGTCCGTTCACGGCGAAAATGCTGGAAATCCTCAAGCGGATTTCATAAGCGCGGCGCTGGGTGGCGCGGGTGGCTGTGCTAGAATTCGCGGTTGCCGACAAGGCCTTTCCGTCATCGAGCACCGTCATCATGCCGAATCTCTCGGCGCGCATGAGTCGCGCCAAACCCAGTGCAATCATGGCCGTGGCCGACAAGGCCAAGGCGCTCAAGGCGGCCGGCCGCGACATCGTGAGTTTCTCGATCGGCGTACCCAATTTCCTGCCTGGCGAGCACGTCTACGCGGCGGTACGTGAGGCGCTGTCCAGGGACAGCGGTCAGTACGGGTCCAATCGTGGTGCCGAGCCCTTGCTCGATGCATTCATCAAGCATCTGGAGCAAGGCGGCCTGAATGGTTACGGCCGCAAGAATCTCGCGGTCGGCATCGGCGCCAAGCATGTGCTTTACAACCTTGCCGAAGTGCTGCTCGACCCGGGTGAGACGATCGCCTTCGCGGTGCCGTACTGGACGTCGTATCTGGACATCGCCGAGATCGTCGACGCCAAGGTCAAGCTGATCCCCTGTCCGGCCAGTCAGGACTACAAGATCACGCCTGCCCAGCTCGATGCGGCGCTGCCCGGCGTCAAGGTATTTCTGTTCAACAATCCGAACAATCCGACGGGCATGGCCTATACCAAGGCCGAAGTCGCCGCGCTGGCCGACGTGCTGATCAAGCATCCGGAAGTCTGGGTCATTTGCGACGACATCTACAATCGCATGTTGTTCGACGGCATCGGCTATCACAACTTCGTCAACGCGCGGCCCGAGCTGCGCGATCGCGTGATCCACGTCGATTCCCTGTCCAAGACCTATGGCATGCCGGGCTGGCGCGTGGGCTTCATGGCCGGACCCGAAGTCGTGGCGCAGGCGTTCACCACGATGAACTCCAACCACATCACCAACCTGCCCGAAATCGTCACCGCGGCTGCGGTGGCTGCACTCAGCGGTCCGCAGGACGTGCCGGCGCAGAAGGCGGCCGAGTTTCAGGCGCGCCGCGACCAGGTGCTCGAGACGATGCGCTCGATTCCCGGCGTGGTGTGCCCGCACCCGCAGGGTGCGTTCTACGTATTCCCCGATGTGTCTTGCGCATTCGGCAAGCAGCACAAGGGCGTGAAGATCGACAACGACGTCGATTTGTGCAACGCGCTGCTCGAAGCCAAGGGCGTGGCCTGTGTGCCGGGTTCGGCGTTTGGCGATGCCAATGCCCTGCGCATCTCCTACACCTGTCCGGCGGCGCAGCTTCCCGAAGGTCTCAGGCGCTTCCGCGAGTTTTTCGCCGAGCTCGACTGATTCGATGGAACGACGAACGCTCCTGATCGTGGGTGGCCTGATTGCGCTCGCTGCGATCGGCTGGATTCGCAGCGGACCTCCGGACATGAAGGCGGTACGCAAGGCGGCCGGCGACGAGCCCGTCGTGCTGCTTTCGGCGAGTTGGTGTGGCTATTGCAAGAAGCTGCGTGGCGATCTCGAAAGCTGGCGGGTTCGCTACGTCGAGCTGGACGTGGAAAATGATCCGACCGGGCGTCGGGTCTACGGCCTTGCGCGCGCGCACGGCGTGCCCTTGATGCTGGTTGGCGAGCAGCTGTTCGAAGGCTACCAGCCCGGACCCATTCACCAAGCCATCGCCGATGCCGGCCTGCTCCCGGCGACGGTGCCCTGAATCCTTCGCATCCCAGATGAGGTTCCCAAGATGAAAGCTCCCGTCCGTGTTGCCGTCACCGGTGCTGCCGGCCAGATCGGCTATGCCTTGCTGTTTCGCATTGCCGCGGGCGACATGCTCGGCCCTGACCAGCCGGTGATCCTGCACCTGCTCGAAATCACCCCGGCGCTGCCGGCCCTGCAGGGTGTGGTCATGGAGCTCAATGACTGCGCCTTCCCGACGCTGGCCGGCGTAGTCGCCACCGATGACGTCAACGTCGCATTCAAGGACGTCGATTTCGCCCTGCTGGTCGGCGCGCGTCCGCGCGGCCCGGGCATGGAGCGCAAGGACTTGCTCGAGGCCAATGGCGCCATTTTCGCGCCGCAGGGCAAGGCGCTCAACGCGCACGCCAAGCGCGACGTCAAGGTGCTGGTGGTGGGCAATCCGGCCAACACCAATGCGCTGATCGCGCAGCAAAATGCTCCGGATCTCGATCCGGCCTGTTTCACCGCGATGGTGCGCCTGGATCACAATCGCGCGCTGTCACAGCTTGCCGAGAAGACTGGTACGCACACCACGCAGGTCAAGCGCGTGACGATCTGGGGCAACCACAGTTCGACCCAGTATCCGGACATCCATCACGCCACCATCGCGGGCAAGCCTGCGCTCGAGGTGGTCGATGCGGCCTGGTACAAGGACAGCTTCATCCCGACCGTGCAGCAGCGTGGTGCAGCCATCATCAAGGCGCGTGGCGCTTCGAGTGCCGCTTCGGCTGCCGCCGCCGCAATCGATCACATGCGCAGCTGGGCGCAAGGGACGGCCGAAGGCGATTGGGTGTCGATGGGAATTCCGTCGGACGGCTCCTACGGCATCGCGCCGGGCGTCATTTACGGCTATCCGGTGACGATCAAGGGCGGCAAGTATTCGATCGTGCAGGGGCTTGAGATCAATGCGTTCTCGCGCGAGCGCATGGATGCCACCGAAAAGGAACTGCGCGAGGAACGTGCCGGCGTCGAGGCCTTGTTCGCCCGTCGCTGAGTGCCATTGCAGCCACGCCGCACCCCTGACGGCGTGGTTTTCGCGATTTTTTTGGTCTGCAGGTGCACAGACAGCACGGATTGGGCGTAGGCTTCGGCTTTGAGGAGCCGCGTCCATTCGGGCAGGAGCCAACTTGGCGACAACAGGGGCCAATCCAGATGTTTGGTCGCACGCGGGCAGCAGCGCTGCTGGCGCGCTTGGTTCCGCCGTTTTGAAGCCACCTCTTCGGTCCGACGAATTCAGTTGGCTGCTGCAGCTCAGTGAGGCGGTGAGCCCTCGCTCGGTCGCGCGCCTGGCTGAATCCCTGTCGCGAGTCTGGACCGATGCCGACCAAGCCGTGCTGTTGTGGCGCGACGGCGAACGTCTGGTCTGCGGCACCGATGCGGACATGCTTGACGTGGCGCAATTGGGTGATGCCGCAGAGTTTCTGATCGGCCCGCGCCTGGTGCAGGCTGCGAGCGGCCATCTGATGTTGCGCGTGGCGAGTTCCGCGGTGCTGCTGCTGTATGCCCCCGATGGGCGCGCGCCGCGCGTTGCCGATGGCTTCGTCGACTTCCTGCCCCTGATCGGCGCCCATCTGCAGCGCGTGCTGAAACTCGCCAGTCTGCAGTCCGCGCACCAGCAGTTGCAGCGTTCCGAGGTGTTGCAGCGCGCCTTGTTCGCCATCTCCGATCTGTCTGGTTCGACGCTGGACATGGCGGAAATGCTCGAGCGTATCCACGGCATCGTGCGCACCTTGATGTACGCCGAGAACTTCTACATCGTCCGCCATGATCCCGATCGGCAGACGATGCGGTTCATCTATTTTTCCGACCTTCTCGATACCGAGAACCTGCTTGGCGCCGACATTCCTATGTCGGTGCGGGCCGACACCCTGACCTGGCACGTGCTGGTCGATGGCAAGGCGCTGATGGGCGGCATGGAGCAGATTCGCACTCAGTTGCAGGGACAGCTTTCCGAAGCGGGCCCGGAATGCCATGACTGGCTGGGCGTGCCGGTGCTGCGTGATGGGAAGGCGCGCGGCGCCCTGGTGGTGCAGAGTTACGAAGAAGGCATCCGTTACACCGACGACGACCGCGCGCTGCTCGAATTCGTCGGCACCCACATCTTCACGGCGCTTGAGCGCAAGGAGAGCAAGGATGAGCTCGAGGCACAGGTGCGTCTGCGCACGCTCGAGCTGGCCGAGGCCAACCGCGGCCTGCAGCAGGAAGTGTTTGAACGCGAGCGCGCCGAGCGGCTGCAGGCGAGCCTGTTTCACATCGCCCAGCTGGCTACCGTCGACATCGATGAGGCCGAGTTTTACAAGCGCATGCATCTGGCGGTTGGCGAGCTCATCAACGCGGAAAATTTCTTCATTGGCCTGCTTTCAGAAGACCGCCAGATCCTCAATTTCCCCTATTACGTCGACGGCGGCCTGCAACGTCAGGTTTCGCGTGACATTGGTCGCGGGCTGAGCGAATACGTGATGCGCACGGGGCGTGCGCTGCTTGGATGCCGCGCCGACATCGATCGTCTGGGCTTGCTCGGCGAAGTCGATTTGAGTCGCATAGGTCGGCCGTCATTGTGCTGGCTTGGCGTGCCTTTGCGCGTGGGCGAGGACATCATCGGGCTGGTGGTCGTGCAGAGCTATGCCGAGGAATTCGCCTACGGACCGGCCGATCGCGACCTGCTCGGCTTCGTTGCCCTGCAGATCGCGGCGAGCATTCATCGCCGGCGCGCTGCCGTGGCTTTGCAAAGCGCGAACGTCGACCTCGAACACCGCGTCCACGAGCGCACCCGCGAATTGCGCGAGCAGATCGCCAAGCGCGAGGCGATGCAGAAGCAACTCGAGCATCAGGTGATGCACGATGCGCTCACCGGGCTGCCCAATCGGCGCCTGTTGCGTGACCGGCTGGAAATTGCCTTGCAGCGCGCACGTCGCGAGCGGCACGGCAGCGGGGCGTTGCTCTATCTCGACGTTGATCGCTTCAAAGTGATCAATGACAGCCTGGGGCATCTGGCGGGCGATTGTTTCCTCAAGGAGATCGCCAATCGCCTGCGCGACTGCGTCCGCTTGCCCGACATGGCGGCGCGGATCTCGGGAGACGAGTTTGCCCTGTTCCTCGACGAAGCAGGTTCGGTGGAAGGGGCGGCGGCATTTGCTGCGCGCGCGCTCGACAGCCTCAATCGCGTAATGCACGTGGCCGGCCGCGAACTCGAGCCATCGATCAGCATCGGCATTGCAATGGTCAACGTCAGCTACCAGACGCCAGATGACCTGCTGCGTGCGGCCGACATGGCGCTGTATCGCGCCAAGGAAATGGGGCGCAATCGTTACGTGGTGTTCGATGACCGCCTGTCGAGCACGATGCTGGACGTGCTCGCTCTGGAGGCCGAACTGCGCCGCGGTTTGCAACGGCACGAGTTCATTCCCTATTTCCAGTCGGTGCGCCAGATCGAAACCGGGGAAGTGGTCGGCCACGAGGCGCTGTTGCGCTGGAATCACCCCACGCGCGGCATCCTCGAGCCGGCGCAGTTCGTCAAGGTTGCACAGGACTGCGGCCTGATCGAGGCCATCGACTGGCAACTCTTCGAAAGCGCCTGCCGCACGATGGCGAATGTCGCCGGCGAAACCTTCGTCACCATCAATGTGTCGGCACTGCATTTGCGGCAGGAGGATTTCGACGAACATCTGCTCGAAATGCTTGCGCGCAGCGGCCTGACCCCGTCGCGGCTGATCATCGAGGTCACCGAGGGTTCCTTGCTCGATGACCCGACCGCCGTGCATGCGATCCTTGAACGATTGCGCGTCTCCGGCATCGGCGCCGCACTCGATGATTTCGGCACTGGCTATTCGTCATTGAGCTATCTGCATTCGCTGCCCTTGCGCATGGTCAAGATCGATCGCTCCTTCGTCAGCTCGCTCGACGAAAACCTGATTGCCGCGCGGCCGGTGGTCGGTGCGATCCTCGCCCTTGCCAAGGCGCTTGGCATCGAGGTGATTGCCGAGGGCATCGAGACCCAGCAGCAGTGCGTGGCGCTGCGGGCGATGGGTTGCGGATTGGGGCAGGGCTATCTGTTTGGCTTGCCCGCGCCCGCGGCAAGCTGAGGCGCCCGCTGCGCCGCCGTGATTCAATCAGGTGGCGCGTTCGGTGCCGGCGCCGCATAGGTTTCGGCGAGCAGGCCGGCACGACGCATCTGCTGATCGACGACGACTGCGGTGGCAACATCGCTGCCCACGTTGACCGTGGTGCGCATCATGTCGAGGATGCGGTCCACGCCGATGATGATGCCCAGCCCTTCGGGCGGCACGCCAAAGGTGGTGAGCAAGCCGGCGATCAGGGGCAGCGAGCCGCCCGGAATGCCGGCCACTGCAACGGCGCTGAGCACTGCGAGCAGCATCAGCATCACTTGTTGGCCCAAGGACAGGTCGACGCCGAATACCTGGGCGATGAACAGCACCACGCAACCTTCGAACAGCGCGGTACCACTCATGTTCATCGTGGTGCCCAGCGACAGCACGAAGCTCGAGGTGCTTTCCGAAAGTTTCAGGTCATCGCGGGCCGAGGCGAGCGCCGTCGGCAGGGTTGCGTTGCTCGAACTGGTCGAGAATGCGGTGATCAGCACTGGCCGAATCGTGCGGAAGAACTCCAGGGGCGAGCGTTTTGCCAGGAATCGCATCCACAGCGACATCGTGCCGAACAGGTGCAGCAGGAAGGCAATCGTGCAGCCGATGACGAACCAGGACAGCGCCGCGAGTACGCCCAGTCCCACCTTGACGATCACGCTGTAGATCATCGCAGGTACTGCATAGGGGGCCAGACGCAGTGCGAAATCGACGATTTTCGTCATGATCTCGGCCAGCGTCTCCAAGGCCTCAAGGACTTGTTTGCGTCGCGTGTTGGCAAGGCGTGTGGCCGCCGCGCCGAACAGGATCGCGAACAGGATCAACGGCAACACCTCGCCTATCGAGCCACGCTCATGTCCGGCGATCGCACCAAGCAGGTTGCGTGGCATGAACATGTCGACCACCAGTGACAGGCTCATCGCTGGTTGCGTTGCGCCACGTTCGGCAATGCTTTGCGCGGCCCCGCCGTACTCGCTCATCAACTGTGCGGTAGCGGCTTGCGGCAGGTGCCGCCCTGGTTCGAGCAGGTTCATCATCAGCAGGCCAATGGTGACGCCAATGGCCATGTTGGTGAAGAACACGGCGAAGGTGCGCAAGGCCAGTGGGCCGAGGCGGTCGGGCCGGCCCAATTGCACCACGCCCGCAGTGAGTGAGGCGAAGACCAGCGGCATCACCACGAAAAACAGCATGCGCAGGAAGACCTGACCGAACGGGTCGAACACCGCGGTCGAAACCTTGCGCATGAGGTCGAGGGTCGGCGCATGGAAGTGGCCGATGCCCAAGGTCAGCAGGGCGGCGACGATGCCAATCGCCATGCCGATGAGGATGCGGTTTGCAAGTGGGACGGGTTTGCTCATCGTCTGCAATTTACGTGGCCGCGGGCCCGGAGTCACGCATCGGAACCGGCGCGCGGACAACTTGACGCAGAACCTGGTGCCGGGCTGCGCCCGCGATCCCATGCGCAGAGCGAGCCTGGTGCGGCGATCGGCTAGAATATGCAGTCCCCAAGGAGTCGCCGATGGCCCCCATTGCATCCGCTGGTGCGCGCTTTCGCGCCGCCGTTGCCGAGGAAAGTCCACTGCAGGTCGTGGGTACCGTGACCGCCTATGCGGGCCTGATGGCGCGCCGCGTCGGTTATCGCGCGCTGTACCTTTCCGGCGGCGGCGTGGCCGCCAATTCGCTGGGCGTGCCCGATCTGGGCATTTCGACGATGGAGGATGTGCTGATCGACGCACGCCGTATCGTCGATGCGACCGCCTTGCCACTCCTGGTTGACATCGACACCGGCTGGGGCGGGGCGTTCAACATCGCCCGCACGATTCGCAGTTTCGAACGCATCGGCGTGGCCGCCGTGCACATGGAGGACCAGGTCGGCCAAAAACGCTGTGGCCACCGGCCCGGCAAGGAAGTGGTATCGAAAGAGGAAATGGTCGATCGCGTCAAGGCGGCGGTCGACGCGCGGCTCGACCGTGACTTCGTGGTGATGGCGCGCACCGACGCGGCGGCAGTCGAAGGCGTCGATGCCGCGATCGAGCGTGCGGTTGCTTATGTCGAGGCCGGTGCCGACATGGTCTTCCCCGAGGCCATGAAATCACTCGACGACTATCGGCGCTTCAAGGCGGCGGTCAAGGTGCCGATCCTCGCCAATCTCACCGAGTTCGGATCAACGCCGTTCTTCACCACCGCCCAATTGCAAGAGGCAGGCGTCGACATCGCGTTGTATTGCTGCGGCGCATATCGGGCGATGAACAAGGCCGCTCTCAACGTCTACGAAACGATTCGCCGCGACGGCACCCAGCAGGCCGCGTTGCCGACGATGCAGACCCGAGAGGAGCTCTACGATTTTCTCGGCTATCACGACTACGAGCGCAAGCTCGACGCGCTGTTTGCGCGAAATCCATGAAACAGCGTCATCCC
Organism: Dokdonella sp.; assembly: GCF_019634815.1. GTDB lineage: Bacteria > Pseudomonadota > Gammaproteobacteria > Xanthomonadales > Rhodanobacteraceae > Dokdonella_A. The sequence continues at coordinate 31,519 of NZ_JAHCAP010000032.1, forward strand.
GGCCGCGAGGCGGGAAGTCATCCAGAAATCTGCGGAGAAGCCGGACATGAGTGAAAACACCGTAGCGTTCAAACCCAAGAAGTCGGTGGCATTGTCAGGAGTCGCGGCGGGT
>NZ_JAHCAP010000033.1 GCF_019634815.1 Dokdonella sp.
TATGCGGTCACGGTGCAGGCCCAGCCGAGCGGACTGGTCTGCTTTGCGCAGAACGCCAGCGGCACGATTGCGGGCGCCAATGTCACCAACGTGGTGATCGACTGCAGCGACCGCATCTTCGCGGACGGCTTCGAGACGCCCTGAAGTCACACTCAGCGTGAACTTTGCAAGCCGCAGGCCTCGTGCCTGCGGCTTTTTTCTTGCTGAGTCGGGCTGCAACGTGCAGGCTTCCAGCGCAGGGCGCACGTTGAAGCCTTCACTTGGGAAGGATCGATCGCGAGTTCACCTCACGCCTGCACTGAATGCGTGGCACAACGCGCAAGATCCCTGTCGGCGCCTCGCCACTGCTGCATGAGGCAATCTTCAGTGGAATCCGCGGGAGGTGATGGCTGGCGCGTTGAGCGTCACGGCCTCGAGATCCTCGGACGGCAGGCTGCGGCGGGCGCCGCTGACTCGGCCGGGATTCAGCCGTAGCGGAGTTTGAGGGCGAGGATCGTCGCCGCGAGCGCAAAGGTGATCGCGTTGGAAACGATCATCGGCCACGAGCCGAGCAGGATGCCGTAACCGAACCAGCAGGCGATGCCGATCGTGAACAGCGCGTACATCCAGGTCGAGATGCCGCGCGTCTCGCGGGTGCGGATCGCGCGGATCGCCTGTGGCACGAACGAGATCGTGGTGAGTGTCGCGGCGAGGCTGCCGAGCCAGTGCGCGTTCATCGCGGCAGATGCAACCGACGTGCGGTCGGGCACGCCGATCGCAGGTTCACGGCAGCAGGTCCTTGCCGCCTTGCTTGTAGACCACGCCATCCTTCATCACGAAACCCACCTTCTGCATCAGCGTGATGTCCTCGAGCGGATTGCCATCGACCGCGATCACGTCGGCGAGCTTGCCGGCTTCGACGCTGCCCAGATCGGCGCTCTTCTTGAGCAACTCGGCGGCATGGGTGGTCGCGGCCTGCAAGGCATACATCGCGGGGATGCCGGCCTCGACCATGTACACGAATTCCCTGGCGTTCTGGCCGTGTGGAAACACCGCGGCGTCGGTGCCGAAGGCAATCTTCACGCCCGCCTTGTAGGCCTTGCCGGCGGTGCGCTGGATGATCGGGCCGACCTTGGCCGCCTTGAGCGCGACCTGCGGCGGGTAGTAGCCGGGAACCTTGGCCTTTTCCTCGACATACTTGCCGGCAATGATCGTCGGCACGTACCAGGTGCCATGTTCCTTCATCAACTTCATGTCGGCATCGTCCATGAAGGTGCCGTGCTCGATCGAATCGACGCCGCCGACCACTGCGCGCCGAATGCCTTCGGCGCCATGCGCATGGGCGGCGACGGTGAAGCCGTAGTCGTGCGCGGCCGCGACCACGGCCTTGATTTCTTCGAGCGTCATCTGCGGGTTGTCGGCGCTGGTGCTTTCATCGAGTACGCCGCCCGAAGGCATGATCTTGATCAGGTCGGCGCCGTCCTTGTAGTGCTGGCGCACGGCTTTCCAGGCATCGTCGACGCCGTTGATGATGCCCTGCTTCGGGCCGGGGTCTCCGGCGAGGTCCTTGCGGTAACCGTCGGTGCCATCGGCGTGCCCGCCGGTCGATCCGATCGCGGTGCCGGCGGTGAAGATGCGTGGCCCGGGCAGCACACCGGCATTGATCGCGTTGCGCAATGCAATCGACTCGCCGTCATTGTCGGCAAGGTTGCGCACGGTGGTGAAGCCGGCTTCGAGCGTACGCCGCGCGTAGACCGTCGAGCGGATCGCGTAGTCGGCGATGTTCCAGCGGAACTGGTCACTGTAGCCGGTCGGGCTGGTTTCGCCGGTCAGATGCGTGTGACTGTCGATCAGGCCGGGCAGGCAAGTCGCATTCGACAAGTCGATTGTTTGCGCGCCGGGCACCGCGCTGGTGCCCGCTCGCACTTCCTTGATGCGCTTGCCGTCGGTGATCACGGTACTCGCGCCGAGCAGCTTTCCGTTGACGGTATCGAGCAGATGCCCGCAGTGCAGGACCGTTGCCGCGGCAGGTGGCGTTTGCGCGTGGGCAAGGGTCGTAGCAAGGGCGAGCGGAAGGACGGCAGGCAGGATGCGCATGGCGGGAGTCTCCGGAAGGACACGCCATGCTAACGATCACCTGCGCCGTTGCCTATGCCGAAAGATGGGGCAAGGCGTGACGGCTGTTGCGGCCGTGGCCGGACCCGGAATCGACCGGGCCCGGTCATGGCCTTGGCGTTCACTCGCTTCGATCGGGCATCAAGGCCCTTCGAATCCATCCTTGAAGATGGTGTCGCCGTAGCAGACCAGCGGCGATACCGCGAGACGAGCAATGAGCGCAAAGCCACCGGCCTCCTGTACCGGTGGACCGGAGCTGCCGGAACTCAGGCGTGATTTGAGTTCGAGCCCATTGCCGCGCGCGGTTGGCGCAGCGGTGGGTACGAGGCTGGCCGAAATCGAGAAGCGTTGGCCACTGTTGGTGGCGGGCAACCCGGGCGCGGCCTTGGTCGCGGCGTTTGCTGCAATGGCGCCGGTGACAAGCACCAGCGCGAACAGGACGCCGCCGCAAGTCTTGTGCGAAGGCATACCCATGTCATTCTCCCCGTTGCGCTTCCAGCTTGGCCAGTCGGGTTGCGAGTTGATCGACGCGCTCCTGCAGCGCCGCATTGCGCGCCTTGAGATCGGCATTCTCGCTGGCAAACTTGCGATTGAGACCCTGGATCGCCGCGAAAGCGACGCCACTCTCATCGACCGAGCCGATGTACTTCTCGTTGCTGCCCAGGCCAAAGGCCGCGGCAAAGTCCTCGGCGACCGGGCCCATGTGCTGGCCATCACCGCGATTGCCCTTGTAGTACCAGGTCTTGACCGGCAGCGCGACGAGCTTCTCGAGCACGGCAACCGGATCGATCGCCGCGAACGAGTCCTTGAACGTGCGACTGGAGGCATTGGTCCATACGCCGGTCGACGACAGATAGGCACCGTTGCCATTGCTGGTAGTGGTGCCGACATGGATCGGGGAGGTTGCCGATGCGCCATTGAAGCCAAACAGCGCATAGCCTGCGCTACTGTAATTCACACGCAGGATATTGCCGTAGTTGAGCGATCCTGCCGAGGGCGAGTACAGGCCGGCGATGTTGAGGTAGCCCACGGGTTCGGCGTTGATGTTGAAGCCGTGGTAGCCGCTCGCTCCGGGCGTGCCGGTGATGAGGCTGATGTCGGCATTGCCAGCGGGAAGGCCGGCCGAGGGTGCGATCGTCAGCTCGTCCATCAGTGCATTGCCATTGGCGGCCTTGCCGGTGTTGATGCCCACGCCATGCTCGGCGGCGATTACGACCTGATTGGTCGCAGTGTCGCGGACGGTGGTACCAAAGGTCGCGTCGCTGCTTCCGCCAATCACGGTCGATCCGCTGAACATGGTGCCGGCGTTGTAGCCGATGGCAGTGGAATACTGCACGCCGGTGGCCGGGCCATATGGAAAAGCCAGGCCGACGTTGCCACCCGGATAGACCAGCGCGCCATTTTGATTGTTGGCCCTGATTACGACGGCACTGCTGTCCGCGGTGCCCAGGTAGCTGCCGGGGGGATTGCCCGCGTTGCCATCAAGCGTCCACGAGCCTGGACAAGCCGTGCCTTCAGGTGCGACCGGCGAGCGGTTGTCGAGCTTGACGAACTGGCCGCCACCGGCTTTGACGCTCACTTCCAGCCAGGCCTTGTCGACGAGCGGTGCGATCGGGCCGAAATTGACCTCGGATACGAAGTTGCCGTCCTTGACCGGCACGCCGTAGAGCGTGATGGGCCCGGCGATTTCCCGGCCGCCTTGCGCGGCCGAGTAGAGGGTCAATTGCAGGTCATAGCTGCCGTTGGCAGCCTTGCCCGCGTCCTGCAATTGGCCGTGGTAGGTGAAAGTCTGGGCGGATGCGGTGCTCGCGATCCCCAGCCCGATGGCAGCCGCGAGCGCGGCGCGCAGCATGTGCGATTGCATGATTCCCGTCTCCTGAGTTCAAGGAAGGACGATCCTTCCGAGCGAAGTAAACGGAAATCGAGGCACACAACTGACATCCGATTCATCGACAGCAGCCAGGGCAGGCCTCAGTTCGACCTCCAACGGATTGGCATCGGGCTTTCAGCTGTTGCTCCACGGCAACAAGCACGGGCATGCCTGACGAAAAGCGCTATCGGGCACGCCAAATGCATGGGCCTGCGCAAGCGGGTGCAGGCCGCCGTCGATGCGCCGCCGGCCATCCCTGGCCATGTCGGTGCCAGCGCGCGGTTGCGGGTTCAGCGCTTGAAGAGGTTGCGCAGCACGCTGCCCGGGCCGGGTCGCTCTTCCTCGTTGCGCTGTTTGCGCTCGTTGCGGCGCGAGCGATCGGAACGGCCATCGCTCATGTCGGCGTTTTCCTGTCCGAGCATGTTCATCGCCACCGACTTGTTGCGCACGCGCACCGACCATTCCGGCGTCCACGGCGTCTTCGGATTGGCCGGGCGCGGCGGATGCACGATGTTGAGCTCGTTGCCATAGGCGATTGCCTGCAGCATCGCGCCTTCGCTCTTGGCGAAGATGCCGGCCGGCACGTCGCAGTCGCTCTGCTTGGCGGGCAGCAGCACTTTCTCGCCGAGCCACTTGTCGATGTTCGCATTGGAGACGTAGTCCATCAGGCCGAAGCCCGATTCGGGCGGCTCGGACGAACTCCAGATCACCATCTCCGGATCATCATTGTGATCCTTGCCGCCGCTGATCGCGGTGAGCAGATAGGCGCGCGCGGTAGGCAGCGTCTGCCAGCTCACGTGCACGCTGTCCTTGAGGTCGCCCGCGGAGTCGACCTTGAGGCTGGGCATGAAATCCTGATCGTGGCCGAGCGTGAAGCTCATGCTGGCCGGTACGCCCTCGCCGCTCAGGCTGTGCTGGCCCGCCAGCGAGGCATCGCGGCGGATATGCGAGTTTTCGCGTTCGTTGGGCCAGATCGCGTAGCCGGCTTCGGCACGCGCACCGCGATCCTTCACGCTGCGGCCCTGCATGAAGTTGGTGTAGTCCTGCGTGGAGAGTTTGCTCATGTCGAGGATGCGCGGCTGGCCTGCCTTCACCTGCTTGCTGCAGCCCCAGTAGAACAGGATGCGGCCGCGCGGACGCTCGGGATAGCTCGCTTCATCGCTCGAACCGCTCACGCTCTCGCGCGGCGGCGTGACCAGGTGCAGCGGGTTGGCGCCGACATCGGCACGATCCGGGATTTGCTGGGTTGCCGAAGTGCCGGCCGGCCTGGCGCGCGTGTACAGCGCGATGTCGAGCTGGCGACCGATGCCGCCCATGCCCTTGGTCTGGCCGAAATTGCCCACGCCCTTGGCATGCCGACCATCGCGTCCGGTCATGCTGGTGCGACCCATCATGCCGCCCATCATCATGCCCGCCATGCCGTCCATCTCGGGCAATTCATCCATGCCCATCATCGAGTAGGTCGCCACGTCCATCCAGTACAGCACGGGTGGCGTGGCGCTTTGTGCACTGGCCTTTGCGGCCTGCGCGTGCGCGATCGGGGCGGCGAGTGCGAGCGCGATGCAGGCGACCAGCGCCGCAGTCGCGGTACCTGCCATCGCGCGGGCGGGACAGCCTCGGGTGTTTGCGCCGGCAAGGGTCGTGGGCGAGGGTTTGGAGGTCGAAGCGCGGAAGTGCATGGGGCAGGTTCCTCGATGGTGGTCAGACAAGGGGATTCACTTTTCGATACGCAAAAAGGCCGCGTGATTCGCAATCACGGCCTCTGGCGCAGCGTGCCGATCGCCAAGCCTGCGCCGCCGTGGCAGGGGAAACAAGCGCTTGCCTTTCCTCGCATGCTGCGCTGCGATAGGCTGCACGATCCGATCAGGAATTCCTTGCCCCATGTCCCAAGCGAGCGACGCCCCGACCTGTTTCGAGGCATATGAACCCAAGGCGGTCGAAACCGCCGCACAGCAGTTCTGGACCCAGACCCGGGCGTTCGAAGTCAAGGAAGTGCCGGGCAAGCCGAAGTTCTACTGCCTGTCGATGCTGCCGTACCCGTCGGGTGCGCTGCACATGGGCCATGTGCGCAACTACACCATCGGCGACGTCATCAGCCGCTACCAGCGCATGCAGGGCAAGAACGTGCTGCAGCCGATGGGTTGGGACGCCTTTGGCCTGCCCGCCGAAAATGCCGCGATCAAGCACAAGACCGCGCCGGCGAAATGGACTTACGCCAACATCGAGCACATGCGCTCGCAGTTGCAGACGATGGGCTATGCGATCGACTGGTCGCGCGAGTTCGCCACCTGCAAGCCCGAATACTACGTGCACGAGCAGCGCATGTTCGTGCGCCTGTTCAAGCAGGGCCTGGCCTATCGCAAGAACTCGGTCGTCAATTGGGACCCGGTCGACCAGACCGTGCTCGCCAACGAGCAGGTGATCGACGGGCGTGGCTGGCGCACCGGCGCGCTGGTGGAGAAGCGCGAGATCCCGCAGTGGTTCCTCAAGATCACCGATTACGCCGATGAATTGCTGGCCGGGCTGGATCGGCTGCCGGGCTGGCCCGATTCGGTCAAGACCATGCAGCGCAACTGGATCGGACGTTCGGAAGGCCTCGAAATCCAGTTCAAGGTCGAAGGCGAGGCAGAACCGCTCAAGATCTTCACCACCCGTCCCGACACGCTCATGGGCGTGACCTATCTCGCCATTGCCGCCGAGCATCCACTCGCACGCGCGGTGGCCAAGGACAAACCGCTGGTCGCTGCCTTCATCGAGGAGTGCCGCCACGGCGGCACCGCTCAAGCCGAGATCGAGACCGCCGAGAAGCGCGGCATCGACACGGGTCTTTCGGCGATCCATCCGATCACGGGCGAGCGCATCCCGATCTGGATCGCCAACTTCGTGCTCATGGGCTACGGCACCGGCGCGGTAATGGCGGTGCCGGCGCACGACCAGCGCGATTGGGAGTTCGCCAGCAAGTACGATCTCCTGATCAAGATGGTGATTGTCAGCGACGGCGTGCTCGATGCGATCCGGGAACTCGGCCGCGATGCCGCCGACAATACCGACGCGATGAGTGCAGCGCTCGGCGCGAGTCGGGCGATCGACGTGTACGAACCGGCCGGCGCCGAGGAAATCGTCGAAAGCTTCGAGCGCGACATCATCGAGAAGGGCGCTTTCACCGAGTACGGCACCCTGGTCAATTCGGGCGAATACGATGGGCTCGACTTTCGCGCTGCGTTTGATGCACTCGCGACACGTTTCGAGAAGGACGGCACCGGCGCACGACGCATCAACTATCGCCTGCGCGACTGGGGCGTGTCGCGCCAGCGCTACTGGGGCTGCCCGATCCCGATCATCCATTGCGCCAAGTGCGGTGCGGTGCCGGTGCCCGAGGATCAGTTGCCGGTCGTGCTCGACGAGAGCGTGGCCTTCACCGGGCTGGAGTCCTCGATCCGCACCGATCCATCCTGCCTGCAGACCGCCTGCCCGCAGTGTGGCGGTGCGGCGCAGCGCGATGCCGACACCTTCGACACCTTCATGGAATCGAGCTGGTACTACGCGCGCTACACCTCGCCCGGCGCGCCGACGATGGTCGATGCGCGCGCCAACTACTGGCTGCCGGTGGACCAGTACATCGGCGGCATCGAGCACGCGATCCTGCACTTGCTGTATTTCCGCTTCTATCACAAGCTGCTGCGCGACGCGGGGCTGGTGCAGTCCGACGAGCCGGCGACCAACCTGCTCTGCCAGGGCATGGTGATCGCCGAGACCTTCTATCGCGAAGCAGCCGACGGCTCGAAGGACTGGATCAATCCGGCCGATGTCGAAATCCAGCGCGACGACAAGGCGCGCGTGGTCGGCGCGATTGCGCGCGCCGATGGCAAGCCGGTTTCGATCGGCGGCATCGAGAAGATGTCCAAGTCCAAGAACAACGGCGTCGATCCGAAACAGATGGTCGACAAGTACGGCGCCGACACCGTGCGCCTGTTCTCGATGTTTGCCTCGCCGCCCGATCAATCACTGGAATGGAACGAGGCGGGTGTCGAAGGCATGTCGCGCTTCCTGCGCCGTTTCTGGCGCGAGGTGACGACGCATGCCGCCGCCGGCGCCGCGGCCGCGCTCGATCCGTCGGCACTCGATCCCGCGCAGAAGACCCTGCGCCGGCAGACCCACGAGACGATCCAGAAGGTCTCGATCGACATCGGCCAGCGCTATGCCTTCAACACCGCGATCGCCGCGGTGATGGAGCTGCTCAATGCATTGGGCAAGTTCGACGACGCCAGCGCGCAGGGGCGCGCGGTACGCCACGAGGCGCTGGCCGCGATGGTGCTCCTGCTCAACCCGATCGTGCCGCACATCGCGCATGCGCTGTGGCAGGTGCTCGGCCATGCGCAGACCCTGATCGAGGATCAGCCCTGGCCCAAGGTCGATGCGGCCGCGCTGGTGCGCGACGCCGTCACACTCGCGGTACAGGTCAATGGCAAGCTGCGCGGCACGATCGAGGTCGCAGTGTCACTGGGCAAGGACGAAATCGAACGACTCGCGCTGGCCGAACCCAAGGTCGCCGAGTTCGTCGGCGGCGCGCAGCCGAAGAAAGTCATCATCGTGCCGGGCAAGATCGTCAACATCGTGGTGTGAGGGGCGCGGCATGCGTTTGAGGCCGCGCCGGCGCGGCCTCAGTAACGATCGTCGAATGCGAAGATCGGCTTGCGCGTCTGCCACGCGCCTTCGGTGAAATCGGGGAAGGGCAGGGTGCGATAGCCTTCGGCGATCGACTGTTCGGACAGCGGCGTGATCGCGCTCCAGGCAACCGCGTCGTAGATGTCGATGGGCATCGGTGCGCCGGCCTTGAGTGCCTCGATGAAGGCATGCACGACGAACCAGTCCATGCCGCCGTGGCCGGCGCCGGCCGCCTGCGCGGCGTACTTCTTCCACAGCGGATGGTCGTACTGGTCGTAGTACTTCTGCGCTTCTTCCCACTTGTGCGGCGGGCTCTTGCCTTCGATGTGGATCGAGCGGTTGATGTCCATCCACAGGCCGTCGGTGCCCTGCACGCGGAAACCCAGCGAATAGGGGCGCGGCAGCGAAGTGTCGAGCTGCAGCATGATGGTCTCGCCGTTCTCGCAGCGCAGCGTGGTGGTGACCAGATCACCCAGTGCGAACTTGAGCTTGGCATTGGGGTGGTTCGGCCCGCCCTTGGGATGCTTGAGGATGTAGTCGTGCAGGCCGCGCGACTTGCTGGCGAAACTGTTGAGATGGGTGAAGCGATTGCCGCGATGGATGTTCAGATACATCGCGCACGGTCCGATGCCATGACTCGGGTAGAGGTCGCCATTGCGATCGATCGCGTGCTGGGTGCGCCACTGCGCTTCGGAAAATCCCTTGGCGCCATATTCGACGCCGCTGTCATAAGGCTCGTCTGGATTGCCCGAGTTGAAGCGCACGCCGCGCAGGTCGTGCTGGTATCCGGCCTGCAGGTGCACCAGTTCACCGAACAGGCCCGCGCGCACCATCTGCAGCACGGCCATCACGTCGCGCCGGTAGCAGACGTTCTCCATCAGCATGTAAGGCGTGCCGGTGTGCAACTGGGTGCGCAGCACGTCCCAGTGGTCCTTGAGCGTGATGCCGGCGACGACTTCGCAGGCGACCGCGATCTTCGCTTCCATTGCCGCGATCGCCATTGGCGCATGCCATTCCCAGGGCGTGACGATGAACAGCGCATCGATGTCCTTGCGCGCGATGAGTTTCTTCCACGCCTGCACGTCGCCGTTGCCGCCGATCACCGCGGGCTTGCGCCGGCCGGCCTTGGCGATGATCGCCAGCGCCTTGTCGAGCATCACCTGCTGGGTGTCGCAGATCGCGGTGAGTTCGACGTCGTCTCGGCTGAGCAGGGGGCCGAGCTGCGACTGCCCGCGCAGGCCGGTGCCGATCATCGCCACGCGCAGCTTCTCGCGCGGCTTGCCGGCAAAGCTCAAGGAAGGTGCGGCGAGGCTGGCGGCGCCGAGCAGGGAAGTCTTGAGGAAGTCGCGGCGTTGCATGACAAAGCTCCGATGCGGGTAGCGAGCGGCCATGATGCCGCGGAATGGCGCGCCGTGCATGCGCAAGCAGGCTCGCGGGCAGGCCGCCCGGCACCGTATGATGCGCATTCCCTTCGTCCAGCCCGACCCGCCGGAAATCCGCATGATCCTGCATCGCCTGTTGCCCTTCCTGTTCGCCGCCGTCCTCGCGGGTTGTGGTTTCCATCTACGCAAGGAAGCGAGCCTGCCGGCGAGCATGCAGCGTGTGCATATCGAGATTGCCGATGCCTCGAGCGAATTGGCACGTGGCCTCGCCAAGGCGCTGCCGCGATCGGGCGCGCAGCTCGTCGAGCAGGCCGGGCCGGGCGTGGCGACGCTCAAGATCAGCAGCAATGCGCTCAACACCGAAGTGCTTTCGGTCGGCGGCAATGCGCGCGCGACCGAATACGCGATGCGCTATCACGTGGAGTTCGAGGTCAATGACGCCGCGGGCACCGCGCTCTTGCCCAGGCAGACCATCGATCTCAGCCGCGATTTCACCTTTGATGCCAGTCAGGCCTTGGGTGTGTCGGCTGAAACCGACCTGCTGCGCGAGGAACTGCAGCGCGACATGGTCGCGAACATCCTGCGCCGCCTGCAGGTGCTCGGTCAGGGCGAGCACTGAGCGGTGCAGCCGGCTTCAGTGCGATAGCGATGGCCACCAAGCTCGCCGCCTTCCACAAGCAGCTTGCCGCAGGCGAGCTCAAGCCGGTCTATCTGCTTGCGGGTGCCGAGCACCTGCTGGTGATCGAAGCCGCCGATGCGCTGCGCGCGCGCGCCAGGGCGCTGGGCTATCTCGAACGCGAAGTGCTCGATGTCGAAGCCAATTTCGACTGGAACCGCCTCGTCGATGCCGGCCAGTCGCTGTCGCTGTTCGCCAGTCGCAAACTCATCGACCTGCGCCTGCCCACTGGCAAGCCCGGCAAGGAAGGCGCGGCCGCGCTGATCGAGTTCTGCGCTGCACCGCCGCCCGACACCGTGCTCATGGTCACTGCCAACGACTGGAGCGGCAAGCACGAAGGCGCATGGTCGAACGCGATCGATCGCGCTGGCGTGTTCGTGCCGGCTTGGCCGCTCAAGCGCGAGGAATTACCGGCCTGGATCGGTGCGCGCGCGGCAGCGCGAGGTCTTGCGATCGAGGCTGAGGCGATCGAACTGCTGGCTGATCGGCTCGAAGGCAACCTGCTCGCGGTGGCGCAGGAAGTCGACAAGCTCGCGCTGCTGCATGCGGGCAGTACGCTCGACGTCGCCACGCTCGAAGCCAGTGTTGCCGATGATGCGCGCTACGACGTGTTCCGCCTGGCCGATGCCGCACTCGCGGGCGATGCGACGCGCGCGCTGCGCATCGTCGCCGGTCTGCGCGAGGAGGGCGAGGAGCTCATTCCGATGCTTGGCTGGATGCTGACCCAGCTCCGTGTGCTCGCGCGGGTCGGTGCCACCGCCAATCCCGAAACCGCCTTGCGCGGCGAACGCATCTGGCCCGCTGCGCGCGAGGGCCTGTTCCGACGCGCGCTCAAATGCGGCGATGGCCCGCATTGGGAGCGCTGTCTAGTGCAGGCCGGCAAGATCGACCGCATCGCCAAGGGCCGCGGCGAAGGCGATGCCTGGCGCGAGTTCGAGCGCCTGATCGCCGCGATCGCAGCGCCGCGTCGCGCGCAGGACCTGCTCGCGTGAACGAGGAGCGTCCGCTGGCGCTGCTCGGCGGGACCTTCGATCCGATCCACAACGCGCATCTGCGCGTGGCCTGGGAAGCCGCGGAACAGCTCGATGCTGATGTGCGGCTGCTGCCGGCACGGGTGCCGCCGCATCGTGAGCAACCCGTCGCTAGTGCGCAGCAACGTGTCGCCTTGGTGCAAGCCGCGTTGCGCGGGCAAGATCGGCTCACGCTCGATGCGCGCGAACTGCAGCGCGAGGGGCCTTCCTACACGATCGACACCCTGATCGAAATCCGCGCCGAGATTGGTGAAGTGCGTCCGCTGGTGCTGTTGATCGGTGCCGATGCGTTCGCGGGCCTGCCGAGCTGGCATCGCTGGAGCGAACTCTTCGCCCACACCCATATCGGCGTGCTCACGCGCCCCGGCCACGGCAGCCAGCTGCCGACCGAACTGCGTACCAGGATCGCCTCGCGCCGCGCGACCGACGCGCGCGCGCTACGCGAATCGCCAAGCGGGCGCGTGCTGTGGCTGCCGGTCACACCGCTGGAGATCTCGGCAACGCAGGTGCGAGACTTGCTCGCCGCAGGTCGGGAACCACGCTGGCTGGTGCCCGACGCATTGTTCGCCGATCCGGCGCTGCTCGGGCCGTATCGAAGCGCGCAAGCCTGATTCAGGGCGAGACCGATCAAGCCGCTGCCCGACACTTGCGCCCGATGGCATGAGCAAGACCTGAGACGGGAACGCCCCACGCCGCGCCGGATCGAGTGAACAAGGCCAAAGCCAAAGCCAAAGCCAAAGCCTGAAACACGGAGCACACGGAGCACACGGAGGAAGATCTAAAGCAACACGAAGGAAGATCAAGAGCAACACGAAGGAAGATCAAAAGCATTTCTTGTTCATCTTCTGCTGGCGCTGCTTCACTTTCGTGTTCTTCGTGTTCTTCGTGTTTTTCGTGCACTCCGTGTGCTCCGTGTTTCAAGCTCTTCCATGCTTTCCACCCTTGCGCCGCCGTGGGCGTCTCCATCTCGGACGCGGGCGACAAATGGCATAAGCAAGACCAAAGGCTGGAACGCCCCACGCCGCAGCGGGTCGAGTGGACAAGGCCAAAGCCAAAGCCAAAGCTAAAGCCTGAAACACGGAGCACACGGAGCACACGGAGGAAGATCAAGAGCAACACGAAGGAAGATCAAGAGCATTTCTTCTTCTTCATCTTCTGCTGGTGATGCTTAACTTTCGTGTTCTCCGTGTGCTCCGTGTGCTCCGTGTTTCAAGCTCTTCCATGCTTTCCACCCTTGCGCGGCGCAGGTCGCTTGGGTCGCTCGAAGCCGCCAGGCTTCCCCTTCTTGACCACCGGCAGGCCCCTGGGTATGCGCGGCTTGCCGAAGTCGGGTGCCTCGCCGCCGCGCGTGATGCGCAACTGCTGGCCGGACACCCACACCTTCTTGAGGTGCTTGAAGATTTCCGCTGGCATGCCCGATGGCAAGTCGACGAAACTGTGGTCGCCGTGGATGTCGACGCGGCCGATGTACTTGCTGTCGAGGCCCGCTTCGTTGGCGATCGCGCCGACGATGTTGCCGGGTTTGACGCCGTGGTCGTGACCGACTTCGATGCGGAAGGTTTCCAGACCCTCGTCGGGCACGTGGGGCGCGCGTTCGCGGTGTTCTTCGCGCGCACGGCGCTCGCGCTGCCGACCTTCTTCTTCCTCGCGGTGGTGCGAACGCGGTGGCCGCGTCTGCGTGCGACCGGCGCCTTCGTCGTGTGATGTGGCAGCGGTCGGCGCAAGCGCCGGCACGAACGCAGGCGCCTGGGTTTCGGCGACGGGTCGTGGACGCGGTTCGGGTCGCTCGGCGAATGGTCTTTCGCGCGGCACGGCACGTTCGTGTTCACGCGGCGGACGCGGAGTACGTTCGCGTGCCGGACGCTCCGGCGCCATGCTGCGCGCGGGCGGCTGCATCAACAAGGGACGATCGCCTTGCACCAGCTTTGCGAGCGCCGCCGCGATCTCGATCGCGGGCACGTTGCGCTCCTGCTCGAACTGCTCGATGAGCTGGCGGAACACGCCCAGATCCTCGGCCGCCAGCGCATCGGCGATGCGCTGCTTGAAGCGGCTCACGCGCTGGTCGTTGACCGCCTCGACGCTGGGCAACTGCATCTCCGCGATCGGCTGACGTGTGGCGCGCTCGATCGCCTGCAGCATGCGCTTCTCGCGCGGCGCGACGAACACGATCGCCTCGCCGCTGCGACCGGCACGGCCGGTGCGACCGATGCGGTGCACGTAGGCTTCGGTGTCGGTGGGAATGTCGTAGTTGAGCACGTGGCTGATGCGATCCACGTCCAGTCCGCGCGCGGCAACGTCGGTGGCGACGAGGATGTCGAGCTTGCCGTCCTTGAGCTGCTGGATCAGGCGTTCGCGCTGCGCCTGCACGATGTCGCCGTTGATCGCGGCGGCGTCGAAGCCGCGTGCCTGCAGCTTCTCGGCGAGTTCCTCGGTGAGCTGCTTGGTGCGCGTGAACACGATCATCGCCTCGAAGGCTTCGACTTCGAGGATGCGCGTGAGTGCATCGAGCTTGTGCATGCCGCTGACGTACCAGTAACGCTGGCGGATGTTGGCCGCGGTGGTGGTCCTGGCCTTGATCGCGATCTCGACCGGATCGCGCAGGTGCTCGCGCGCGATGCGCCGGATCGGTGGCGGCATGGTCGCCGAGAACAGCGCGATGCGGCGCGATTCCGGAGTCTTCTGCAGCACCTTCTCGACATCGTCGATGAAGCCCATGCGCAGCATTTCGTCGGCTTCATCGAGCACGAGGGTGTCGAGCTTGGAAAGATCGAGCGAGCCGCGTTCGAGATGATCGATCACCCGACCCGGGGTGCCGACCACGACATGCGCGCCGCGCTTGAGGCCGCCGAGCTGCGGCCCATAGCTCTGGCCGCCGTAGATCGGCAGCACGCGAAAACCGGGCAGGTGGGTGGCGTAGCGCTGGAAGGCTTCGGCCACCTGGATCGCCAGCTCGCGCGTGGGCGCGAGCACCAGCGCCTGCGGCGCGGCCTTGGTGAGATCGAGCCGGGCGAGGATCGGCAGCGCGAACGCCGCGGTCTTGCCGGTGCCGGTCTGTGCCTGGCCGAGCACGTCGCGGCCTTCGAGCAGGGGCGGGATCGTCGCGGCCTGGATCGGCGAGGGCGTCTCGTAGCCGACATCGGCCAGCGCGGCAAGGAGCGGCTGCGGCAGGCCAAGCGCGCTGAAAGGCGGGGTTTCCACGGGTGTCTCGCGTTCGGCGTCCGACATGCGCTGGGGCGGTCGTGCCGCACAGGAAAGGCGGCATAGTGTAGCGCACCGCGCGGTAGTGTCGCTCCGGGTGGCGTGATGGTCGCTGTCGGTGCCCGCCGTGTCGATCAATCGAAGCCGTCGGCGAAGATCGTGTCGTTCAACGTGTAGGTGCGCCCTTCACTGAACTCGGAGGTATTGCCATCGGCATCAACCGCGAGCGCGCTGATGTGACGGCCGACCAGACTGACGCTGTCGCTGATCGCCAGGTGGAACTGGACCGCTCCGTTGTTGCCGGCCGGCGCGTTGACGATGTCGACTTCACCATAGCCCAGGTAATCGCGGCCTTCGCCGTGCAGGCTCGGGTCGAGCAACGTGTCGGCATAGAACTCGATTACGTAATGGCCGTTGGTACTTTGCAGGAAGCCGTTCACGGTGCCGCCCAGTTCGCCGCCGCCGGCGCTGTCGAGAACCGGGTAATTCAGCAGCCGGTTCGGCGCTCCGGTCGGCGCGATGGCGTCGTTGTCAATGGCATCCACGCCTTCGACGCCGAGGTCGATGCCCAAGCCGCTGTTGTCGTGCATCGAGTTGGCTCTCAGTTCGTTCAGCGGGCCGGCATCGGGCAGCGAAATGCCGTCGCCGTCGTTCCAGGCGATCGTGTTGAGCGCCACGAAGTTGCCGGCGGCGCCGGCGGCGATGCGTATGCCCTCGCCCATGTTGCCGAGGTTTTCGGTGCCTGGTGGGCACGGTGGCGGGAAACACGCCGTGAAACTCTTGACGCCGATCTTGTTCAAGCTGACGTAGTTGGCCGCGGCGTTGGCGCCTTCGATGCGGATCGCTGCGCCGCTGTTACCGGAAACCACGTTATCACTGATTTCGTTCGACAGGTTCGCCACGAAGATGCCGTTGCCATTGCTGGCCGCCGCGTTGCCGCTGCGCGTGGTGCCGATGAAGTTGTTGCGCACGAGGTTGCCGGCGCCGCCGTACAGCGCCACGCCCGTGCCGTTTTCCGAAATCACGTTGCGATCGGCCGCAGCGGTGCCGCCGATGAGGCGCGTGGTCGCGATGTAGGCGGTGCTCGCCTGGACGCGGATGCCGTTGTAGTGGTTCGTGCGCCGAGTGACGCCGTCGGCGTCGAGGCCGATGAAATTCCCGGCGATGGTGTAGTTGCCGCCTTCGATGCGGATGCCGTCGTTGAAGCCGCCGATCGACAGACCGGACACGTCGAAGTTCGCCGAGATGTCGATCGGCGCGAAGCGCAGGCCGTTTTGCACCGTGTCGCCGCTGATCGTGCGCAACTGGATGCAGATCGTCGCGTTGTCGCCGAATTCGCTGCTGTTCGCGCTTGCGCCGGGCTGGGTGTAGCCGCGGATCGACAGCGAATCGATGATCGCCGGCAGCGGCGTGGCGTCGCCCAGCGCGATCGTGCGTGGACAGTTGCCACTGATGTTGAAGCCGATGATGTCGGCACCCGGATTCGCGTTCGCGTCGGTGATGGCTTGGGCGAGGCTGCCCGGGCCGTTGGCGAGGGTGTTGGTGACGATCCAGATGTTTGCGCGGGCGGATTTCGGCGCACCAGCCAGCCCCAGGGCGATGCCGGTGATCAGAGCGAAAACGAAACGGTACATGCATGCCTCCAGTTGTCGCGAACGATTGCGCCATGCGCGCAGGGTGGGTTTCAGGGAATCGCAGGATCGAAGCCGTCGGCGAAGATGATGTCGACGAACTGGTGCGCCACGCAGGCGCTGAATTCCGAGGTGTCGCCCAGGCGTGGCCATGCGTCTTGAGCGACGGCAAGGGCGGTGATCTCGCGCCCGACCAGACTGGTGGTGTCGGCGATCGCCAGGTCGAACGTGGTGCTGCCATTGGTGGTCGCGGTCGCATTGCCGATGGTGGCGATGCCGCTGCCGACGAGTTCACTGCCTTCACCGTGCCCGCTTGCGTCGCAGGTCGGGCTCGCGTACAGCTCGATCCGGTACTGGCCGTTGATCGTCTGCAACTGCCCGAGCACATGGCCGCTGGTGTTGCCGCCGCGCGAGAAGGCCAGTTCCGGTGCGTTGAGGCCGTGGTTGGGCGTGCCCGCCGGCGTGGTGGGGTCGTTGTCGATCGGATCGACACCCGCCACGCCGAGGTCGATGCCTAGGCCGTCGTTGTCGTGGATGCGATTGTCCCTGATGCTGTTGCCGGCGCCGGTGCTGGTGATGCCCACGCCCGCACCGGTATTCCATGCGATCGTGTTGTCCCGGAGCTGGTTGTCGCTCGCCGTGTCCCTCACCTGCACGCCGGCACCGCCGTTGCCGAGCGCGTAGTCTGGCGTGCATGGCGGCGGGCAGAACGCGAATGCCTTGAGGCCTATGCGGTTGTCCGAGACGTTGTTGCTGTCGGCGCTGATCGAGATGCCGGCGGCGCTGTTGCCCGAGATCACGTTGTCGCTGACCTGGTGAAATGGCGTCAGCAGGTACACGCCGATTGCGTTCGGGCGCGCGACGCCGCCGGACGAGCTGGTACCAATGAAGTTGTTGACGATGAAGTTGCTCTGGTCGGCGTCGATGCGCACCCCGGCGAGGCCGCCGGCGATCACGTTGCGCTGTGCATCGTCGTTGCCGCCGATCGTGCCGTAACTGCGACCGCTGACATCGACACCGGCGTAGCTGTTCGCGCGTGCGCTGCTGCCGTCGGCGGCCAGGCCGATGAAGTTGCCCCAGATCGAATAGCCAGCGCCGTTGTCGGTTTCGACGTGGTCGATGAAGATGCCGCGGTTGAAACCGCCGATGGCCAGGCCCGACACGTCGAGCGAATCCTGATCCGTCGCCGGCCGGAAGCGCAGCCCGTTGATCACGGTGTGGCCACTGGCTTCCACCAGTTCGACGCAGATCGTCGCGTTGTCGATGAGCAGACTGCTGTTCTGCTGCGAGCCGGGCTGGCTGTAGCCGCGGATTGATACCGCATCGGTGATCGACGGCAGTTCGGTGTCGAGCGCGATCGTGCGCGGGCAGGTGCCGGGAATATTGAAGCCGATGATGTTGAAGGCAGGATTCGCGTTCGCGTCGAGGATCGCCTGGCGCAGCGAGCCGATGCCGGCATCGTTGGTGTTGGAGACTTGCACGATGGTCCCCCCCGAGGCATCGTTCTCGTAGGCGCCTCGGTCGATCTGGCCGCCGGCCACGCGCACGCCACCCTGGATATCGAACGCGGACAGCGGGACGGGCGTGTTCTGCGTGCCGCTGTCGCGCGCGGGCGAAGCAAACTGCAGGTTGTAGTCGGAGGCCGAGACGAACAGCGGATTGGCCGACGAGTTGTCGGCCGAACCGGGCAGGTAGGTGCCGCTGTGCGTGCCCACGGTGTTGTTGAAGGCGTACACCGGTTCATGGAGATCCAGATCGACATAGCCGCTGGCGTTGCCGTGGAAGATGTTGTTGTACAGGTAGGTACTGCCGTTGGGATTCAAGATCGACACCCCCTTACTGGCGCTGGCCGTGATGGTGGTGTTGAGCAGGTCGATGCGCATGCCGTCGTTGAAACCACTCAGCGACAGGGCGGCGTTGAAGACAGCGCCACTCATGCGTGCGAACAGGCTGTTGGAGATTTCGAAGCGCGCATTCCCGTCGGTGTTCATCGCGATCTCGATGCTCGCGCTGTCGATCACGCGCACGTGCTGCCAGCGCAGGCGCACATCATCGCCGCCGATGTCGATGGAAAGCGGCTTGGCGAAGTTGGCCAGCGTCAGGTTGCGCAGGGTGAGGCTGCTGCCGCCGGCCACGGACAGGACAGACAAGCCGCTGCCTGTGCCGCTGCCGTCGAGCACGCTGCTGGCGGCGTCCCGGGTGGTTTGCGCGCTGCAGTCGGCGTTGTAGCCGCCGACGATGGTGATGCCTTCGGCGTGATAGGGATTGCTGGCATCGTCGAAAGCGGTGCCGGCAAGGTGGAAGGTCCTGTTCGCACCCAGTCGGATCGTGTGCGTGCCCGGAGTGATTTCCTGCACGGAGAGCGCGGTGGCGAACTGGCTGTCGTCCTGCACACAGAAATCCATGGCCCGGGCCAACGGCGTTGCCAGCAGGGCGACAATGATGAATCCGAATCTGATGCCCATGGGGCGCGTTTCCGTGGAAGAACAAGGACAGGAACACGCCCACGCGCAGGAACCGAACAGCGATCGGCACTGCACGACAGCAATCGGGTTGCGCGGAGTGGCGCAGATGCGCCGACGTCATCAAGATGCTGAGTGCGATCAGCGCCAGTCGCCGCTGGCGGTGAAAGCTGCCCAGTAGTAGGGATGGATCGACTCGCCACGCGCGCGACGAGTGGCGAGCACCGCGCGTTGCGCGCTCGCCAAGGCGTCGGCGGTGCCGAGATTGCGCTCGTAGCGGGCGCGGTAGAACTCGCGCGACCATTGCGCGGTGGCCACATCATCGACTGGCCAGAGGCTGGTGACCGTGGTGCGCACGCCAGCGAGGCGAAATGCGCGGGCGAGTCCGAACGGTCCTTCGTAACGGCGTGGCCGACCGCTGGCGGTGGAGCAGGCGGCGAGCACCGCCAGTTGGGTGTGGCCGAGGTCGAGCGCGGCGATCTCCTCGGCGCTCAGCAGACCATCGTCGTCTACGTTGCCGGTGTTGCCCGCGGCCAGCAGGAGGGCGACTGGCGCCAGACTCGGGGTGTTGGCGGCCAGCGGTGAATCGGCCGCCAAGGATGCACCGCGCATGGCGAGCGCATCGCCGGCGCTGTCGCAGTCGCCGCCCAGGGCGATGCCATGGGTGCCAAGGTGGAGGACGTTCGCGCTGCCAGCCGCGCTGCGCAGTCTGGCTTCGGTGGCGTCGGTGCCGACCAGCAGGGTCGAGGTCGCGTCGGGGCCAAGGCGCGTGCGCCAGTAGTGGTCGAGGTCGGTGCTTTCGCTGCGTGCGCCGGGCAGGGCCGCCAGACCCTGCGCGCACTGTCGTGCGCGCGGCGGCAGCGCAAGCGGTGACAGGCTTGGATCGGCGAGCGCGAGCAGGTGCGGCGCATCGCGCGACGGGGCCGGCGCGAGCAGTTCACGCTCATGGTTCAGGATGTGGGCACGAAAGCCGCTCTCGACCAGAGGGCATGAAGACTTGCCCGTTTTCGCGGACTTGCAGCGAGGATCGGGCAGCGCGCCCCAGGGCAGGCGGTACAAGGAATCAGTCGGAACGAGCAGCCAGTGCTGGCCAGCGCCCGCTGCCCGCAGCGGTTGCCAGAGGAGCTTGCCCAGTTTCCTGCCACGCTCGTCCAGGGTGGCGAGCGCGACGTCGCGATCGGCCAGGGACGCGACCCAGGCATCGCCCGTTTGCGTGATCGCGTCCAGCGTGCCCAGCCGCAGCGCCTGCACGCGCGCGCTTGGCTTGGCTAGCAGGAAGGCAAATACGTCGGGACTGCGCAGATCGGCCGCATCCCGGGCGAAGTCGCTGGGCTCGCGCAGGCGTGCGGTCGCGAACAGCACCAATGACTCGCTGGCCGGAAGCGCCTTGCGGATTTGGGCGAACGCGGGCGTGCGCGCCGCCAGCGCACTGCCCAGAGGCGTGGCAAGGGCGAGCGCGCGTTCGGCACTTTCGAGCCCTGCACGCGCCAGTTCGAATCCGGCTGGATCGGCCTGGCCCAGCTGGGCGCGTGCAAGATTCGCGCTGGCACTGCGCCATTGGCTCCATAGCTTGGCTGCCCCCGTGTCGCCGGCCGTGCGTACCGCAGCCAGACGCTGGGCCTGGATCGAAGTCAGTGCATCGCGCGCGGCCATGCTTGCCAGCCAGGCGCGTTCCAGGTGTGCGGGCTTGCCGCTCGCGGCGGCGATGGCGATCACCAGGTCCAGACTGGGTTCCTGGTATTCCTGCAGGTCGACTGATTGTTCTTCGCCGAGATGGCTGGCGGCCAGGCGCAGTGCTGCCTGACGGGTGTGTTCGGCGTCCAGTGCGGCATCGAGCGCTTCGTCCATGCGCTGTTGCCCCCACAGACTCGCCGCCAGCCCCATGCCCGGGAACAGTGCGCTGCCTTCGCTGCCGGCGCCGGCAGATTTCATGTGGCTCAACGCTTGGCGAAAGCCGGTCTCGGCTTCGGGGTAGCGTTTTTGCCAGATCTGCAGCATGGCGAGGTTGGCCAGCGGCAGGTAGTCGCCCGGATCGGTGCTGCCGCGCCGGCGCGCGATCGCGAGCGCCTGTTCGTACAGCCGGGCGGCATCCGCGAAGTTGCCGCTGTGCGCCTCGGCTTCGCCGTAGTTGTTGAGCAAGGTGGCAAGCGCCGGCGAATCGGCTCCGTAATATTTCTCGAACTGCGGGCGTACCTGCGCATACAACTCGATCGCGCGCGCGCGATTGCCGCGTTCTCGTTCGAGGTTGGCCAGCGAATGCAGCACCACCGCACGGGTCGGCCGGACCGGATCCGGGTCGCGGGCGGCGGCATCGAGCGCGGACTGGTAAGCCTCCGCGGCGCCGTCGATGTCGCCCGCCTGTTTGCGTGTCTGGCCGAGGTTGAACCAGATTGTCGCGATCAGGCGCTGGTCGGTCTCGGCCAGCGCGCGCTGGATTGCCAGCGCCTGTTCGAGCCGTTCGATGGCGGTGCCGTAGTCGCCGACCATGCGCGCTACCTGGGCGCGGTAGCGCAGGGCATGGGCGTATTGCGCGCTGCGGGCGCCGAAATGGCGCTGGGCGATTTGCGTGGCATCCGTCATCGCGCGGACGGCCTCCGGCTCCCGACCCGCAGCGATCAGTGCGCGGCTACGCTCCTCCAAGGCCAGCACCAGGGTCGCATCGTCTCCGGCCGCGCGGGCAAGGGCGATCGCGCGCGCGCTGCTGTCCAGTGCGGCGTCGGTCGCGGCCCTCTGGTTCTGGATCGAGGCGATGCGCGCGGCGATGCGTCCGCGCAAGGCATCCGGCCAGCGCAGGCGCGTCGCGCGTTCGTCGAGCGCCGTGGCAGCGGCCAGCGCGACATCGGCGTGGTTGCGCAATTGCTCCAGGTGCACGCGATCGAGATCGACCCTGGCGACGGCAGTGGAGTCCGCGCCGTTCGCGTGCGCGCGCAGCGCACGCTCGCGAGTGAGCCAGTCTTCCAGCTTGAGCGTATTGGGTCGATTGCAGGCCAGGGCGACGCGCGTGCGCAGGGCCAGCGCGTCGGCCAGTGCTGCATCACCGCGTGCGCTGGCCTGTGTCTGTTCGGCGTTGGCTGCGGCCGTGCCACAGGCGCCGCGGGCGAGGTCGTCCGCGATCGGGTCGGGCGCGCCTTGCGCCGCCATCGGCATGGCGGCGAGCGCGGCAAGCCATCCCACTGCCCGCAAGAATGCTGTGTTCATCGGCCCTCCCCGGGCCGAAGTTTATGGCAACTCTGATCAAGTGGCGCTGCTTGGGGCTGCGTGCACGCGTGTCGACTACCGGCTTGCCCGCGTGTTGAAGCGGTAGGCGATGACCTGGACGCGCCGCCGGTCGCCAAGCTCGCCGGCGAATTCATTGAGGAGGGCATTGAGATGGCGACCGTGCAGGGACACGTTGGTCAGTGGCGCGGAGCCGACCTGCGCAACGCCGCGTTGTGGTGCCTCGATCGATGCGGCGGCAAATCCGGCCAGTCGCTGCTCGAACCAGGGCAAGGGCGCATTGGCAAGCACGAGCACGAACTCCTCACGTCCGCCTGCGCTCGATACCTGCCAGGAGAGCGCGCGGCCTGACTGTTCGCCCGGCAGCATGGTCTGGCCGCGCGGCAGCGGATTGGCATGCGGCAAGCCGGCGAGCGGGAACAACACGTGGAAGCTGCCGGTTTCGTCCTCATTGAGGAGGTAAACCCAGGTCGGCCGATCGTTCTCGAGCTTGAGGTCGAGACGGTCGCCCACGGCGAGTGCATCGCCATCGCGCAACGCGACACCGGCCTGGTCGTGGGAGACAAGCGCCGCCTGCGGCGACCACGCAGTCCCTTCCGGTGCAGGCCAAACCACCCATGCGCCCAGTGCAATCAGCGCGATGCTTGCCGCGGCGAGCCAGCCACGGCGGATGCGCATTGGCGCCGGCGCGTTGCTGACGCTGGCGCGCAGCGCATCGGCAAACGCATGCGCCTGTGCATGACGCTGTGCGGGATCGACGGCAAGCGCACGTTCGATCACGCCAGCCACGCGCGGGTCCAGGTCGGGTAGCCGGGCGCGCAGGTCCATGCGTTCGTTGGTCGGGTAAGTCCCGGTGAGCAGGAAATACAGCAGCACGCCCAGCGCATAGAGGTCATCGGCAGCCGAACGCGGTGCGCCGTCGCGCGCTTGCGGCGACAGATAGGCCGGCGTGGCCTGGGTACGCAAGCTGCCGTCCAGTGCGTCCGGCGTGCCGGCGGCGCCGAGATCCACGAGCACGATGCGCCCGCCGCGTGCGCGCAACACGTTGCTGGCCTTGACGTCGCCATGCACGAGCCCGGCGGCATGGATCGCCCCGAGTGCCGCGCACAGTTCCAGACCGACATGCCGTACCTCGGCGCAGGAGAGCGGACCGTCGGCGGCGACGATGGCCTCGAGTGTGCGGCCATCGATCCATTCATTCCACAGGCCCGGGCGCCCGGCGTGGATCGCCGCGCCATGCACGCGCAGCACATTGTGGTGGGCGATCCGGGCGAGCAGGCGTCCTTCGCGCAGGAACTCCTCGCTGCGCAGTCCGGCGGCGGCTGCCTCGGGTCGCAGCAGCTTGAGGGCGACGGTCGTCGCCAGGCCCGAATCCCAGGCGCGATAGACCTCGGCGCTGGCGCCTGCGCCAACCTTGTCCAGCACGGCCAGTGGCCCCCAATGGAACAGCACCGGCGTCGGCGGCGCGCTGGCATGGCCGATGCGCCGGTAGGCGCTGCGCACTTCGTCGAGTACATGCAGCCCGTCGAGCATCGCGTTGTCGCGGATCGCGGCGGCATCCCACTCGATCGACTGGCCCTCGACCAGCCGGTCGACCAGCGCCCGCACCGGATCGGGCGCGTTCACTCGTGCCCACCGAGGCTGCGCGCGAGCGACTCGACCGAGCGCTTGATCGCCATGCGCACCGCGTCGGGCGTGGATTGCATCTCGCTGGCGATGTCTTCGTAGGTCATGTCGAACTCCAGGCGCATGATGACCAGCTCGCGGCTGCGCTGCGGCAAGGCCTCGAGCGCGGCTTCGTAGCGTTCCAGACGCTCGCGCCCGATCGCCTGTTCCAGCGGCGATGCCGCATCGTCCTCGGCGAAATTTTCATCCAGTCCCAGACTCTCGCCGTGCCGCGCAACGCGCCGGATCTCGTTGCGCAGGAGGTTGAGCAGCGCGCTGCGCAAGTAGGCAAGAAAGCTGCCCGCGCCGCCGTACTCGAACTTCCCGATCTGGTTCAACACGCGGAAGAGCGTGACCTGAACAAGATCGTCGGTATCGGTGAGATCACGGGTTGAAGACGGCAGCCGGCCATGGGCCCAGCGGCGCAGGATCGGCAGATAGCGCGCGGCCAGACGATCGCGCGCGGTTGCATCGCCGCCGCGCGCGCGGTCGAGCAGCAGGGCGGTTGTCTCCTCGGCGTGCATGGGCGCGCTTATAGCATGCCGCAATGGCCGGGCCGCGCCCTTCACGGGCGCGCGTCGATGGCTGGAGATTCGGCCTATACTGGCCACGCGCCGCACCGGCGCGCACGAATCGAGAGGTTGCTCCCGCTTGGCTACGTCGGAAACACGCGCCCGCCCGCGCAAGGCCGGAACCCCCAAGGCCGCCAAGGCCCCCCCGTCACGCGGCGCCAGCGCCGCCCGCAAGACCAGCGCCAAGCCGGTCAGTGCCGGGAAATCTGCCGCGAAAAAGGCGCTGCGCAAGGCGCCAGCGAGGACCACCACGGCCAGCGCCAAGCGCGCGGCTACGCAACCCATGCCGACGCGCCGCAGCGCCACGACGATGGCCAAGGCGGCTCCCGCCAAGCGCGCCGGCAAGCCGAAAGTCGCCAAGGTGCTCGACGCGTTTGCGCGACTGCGCAAGCTCGTGCTCGATGCGCTCGATGATCTCAAGGCGCAGAACGTCACCGAGGTCGATGTGCGCGGCAAGAGCTCGGTCGCCGATCTCATGGTGGTCGCCAGCGGCACCTCCTCGCGCCACGTCAAGTCGATTGCCGACGAGGTCGTGCGCAAGGCCAAGCAGTCGGGCAATCCGCCGATTGGCGTCGAGGGCCAGCGCGAGGCCGAATGGGTGCTGGTCGACCTGGGCGACGTGATCGTGCACGTGATGCTGCCGCGCACGCGCGAGTTCTACGGTCTCGAACGCCTGTGGAGCATCGGCCCCGACAGCGAGTGGCAGGCCACCGCCTGAGGTGGCCGCAGACCGCCACGGTCGGCTCGGTTCGGGCACGAGGATTGCGCGCGCATCATGAAGGCCAGTCTCATTTCGGTCGGTGAGCGCATGCCGGCATGGGTGGCCGAGGGCGTGGCCGAATACCGCAAGCGGCTGTCGCGCGATCTTCCGCTCGAGCTGGTGGAAATCCCGCTCGGTGCACGTGGCAAGGGACGTGATGACGAACGTGCACGCAGCGACGAGGGCGCTGCCGTGCTCGCCGCGCTCGGTCGTGACTGTCACGTGATTGCGCTCGATGTTGGCGGCAAGCCGTGGTCGAGCGAGCAACTGGCCGCGCAACTCGCGCAGTGGCGGATGGGCGGACGTGACCTGGCCTTCCTGGTCGGTGGCCCCGACGGTCATGCGGCACCGGCACTCGCGCGCGCCGACCAGCGCTGGTCGCTCGGGCCCTTGACCTTGCCGCACATGCTGGTGCGGCTCGTGGTGGTCGAGCAGCTTTATCGCGCGACGACGATTCTCGCCGGGCATCCCTACCATCGGGCTTGAAGTCTGTTTTTTTTTGCCTGTTTCGTGCGCAGCAGGTGTTTTGGTTCGCGCCGCCGCGGTGGGCCTGTCCTGTTCTTGCGGCTGCGCGTTGTCGTGTTCGCTTTCGCGAGAACCGACTCACGTCCGTATGGGTTCGTTTCGCATCCCTGCGGATGGGAATTTCGGCTTGCGCCGAGGTTTTGCGTTGTCCTGGTCGTGTTCGGCTGCGCGAGAACCGACTCACGTCCGTATGGGTTCGTCCCGCATCCCTGCGGGCGGCGACAGTCATTTTGGCATGCGTCGAAAGTTGGCCTCGGTAGCCTCCGCTGCGCCGAAGCGAGAACCGACTGGCGTCCATGCCTGTTCGTCCCGCATCCCTGCGGGCCGGTGGCTTTCTCTTGCTCGCCCAAGAGAAAGCCACCAAAGAGAACGGCGCCCTCACGGCCTTGGTCCCGCGCACATCGTGCGCGCGGGACTGCGCAGACGCGCTGCGGGGTTTGCCGACCGTGCATCCATGCACGCACGGCAAACTCGGCGCGATCCATCGCGCCGCCCCTGCGGGCCTGATCTGCGCGCGCCTGCCGCGGCCGAAAGGGATTGAGAAGCAAAGGCGCGGGCATCCTGCCCGCACACGAAAAATGTCGGATCCGGTGCTGCGCACCTTGATCCGACCACCGAGCCGTTCCGAAACGCGACGATGCCTTGGCTTTGGCGCGCAGGAGCGCGCTGCTTCCAATCCCCTTCAGCGGCGGCGGGCGATGGCCGAACGGCCCGCAGGGTGCGCGCGATGGAGCGCGCGCATTGCGCCGTCGGCACAGGGAGGTGCTGTCGGCGCAACCGGCCATCGCCTGCGGACCTTGCGCGCACGAGGCGCGCAAGGCGGCGCTGCCGGGGGTGTCCTTTCTTGGGGATACCCTTCTTTGGACAAGCAAAGAAGGGTATCCGGCCCGCAGGGATGCGGGACGAACAGGCATGGACGCCAGTCGGTTTTCGACGAGCCGAACAAGGCAAACACGTGACCAAGGCGCACGCCGAGTCCCCGACCGCAGGGATGCGGGACGAACCGGCACGGACGCCAGTCGGTTCTCGCGAAAGCGAACACGACCAAGACAACGCAAAACCTCGGCGCCAGCCGAAATTCCCAA
>NZ_JAHCAP010000034.1 GCF_019634815.1 Dokdonella sp.
ATCAGCGGCGCTGCCGGGGGTGTCCTTTCTTGGGGATACCCTTCTTTGGACAAGCAAAGAAGGGTATCCGGCTCGCAGGGATGCGGGACGAACCGGCATGGACGCCAGTCGGTTTTCGACGAGCCGAACAAGGCAAACACATGACCAAGGCGCACGCCGAGTCCCCAACCGCAGGGATGCGGGACGAGCCGGCACGGAAGCCGGTCGGTTCTCGCGAAGGCGAACAAGGCAAGGCGCACAAACGGCGCGGCGAGCGCCGAAACGCGCGCAGCGAAGCTCACCCCACGGCATCCCCCGAACGATGTGCGATCCACGCGCCGATCAAGGCCGAGCCGTAGGGAATTGCCTGCGCGGCAAGGATCGCGATCCACAGTTTGCCTTCGACGTAGTGGATGCCGATCGAGTTGATCATGCCGACCACGCAGGCCATGAGTGCGAGGAACAGCAGTAATTCTTCGCTGACCGCGGTGAACGGATTGGGCTTCTTGCCGATGCGTCGGCTCTTGGCGGTGCGGATGAATTCGCCTTTCTTGCGCCACAGGCCTTCGAAGATGCCGCGTGCGATCGCGTGGCTCAGGCTCATGCTCGCCACCGAGGCGGCGAGGGTGTCGCGCCAGGAGCAAGGCACGCGCACGCGGTAGAGGATGATGCCGAAGGCGGCCTTGAACAGGAAAAAGCCGATGAGGGGTACAAGGAACAGGTACATCGGCAGCATGAAGTATTGCGGCGCGAGCACCATGCCCAGGGTCCACAGCATCGCCATCAGCGTGAACACCAGATGCAGGGCGTCGCCGAACCACGAGAACCAGCCGGTGAGGAAGTGGAAGCGCTGGCCGCGCGTGAGCGTGGAGGCTTTCGAGATCATCCAGTCCAGGCGCGCCTTCATGATCTGCATCGCACCGAAGGCCCAGCGATACCGCTGTGATTTGTAAGCCTTGAAGTCGGCCGGGGTGAGGCCCTTGCCCATGAGCTCGTCGACGTAGACCAGTTCGTAGCCGGCCTTCATCAGGCGCAGGCCGAGTTCGGCATCCTCGCAGATCGTCCATTCCGACCACGCGCCGGTGTTGGCGAGCACGTCCTTGCGCACCATGGTCATGGTGCCATGCTGGATGATCGCATTGCGTTCGTTGCGATGGTGCATGCCGATGCGGAAGAAACCGTCGTATTCCCAGTTGGTCATGCGCCGGAACGGGTTGTGCTCCCACTCGCGGTGTGCCTGCGGGCACTGCACGACGGCAACCTTGGGATTGTTGAAATAACCGGTGAGTGCACGCAGCCAGTCGCTGCGTACTTCGTAGTCGGCGTCGATCACTGCCACCACATCGGCACGCGCGTCGGTGACTTCCAGGCCGTAGTTGAGCGCGCCGGCCTTGAAGCCGCCCCAGGGCTGGAGGTGGAAGAAACGGAAGCGTTTGCCCAGCTTCGCGCAATGCGCCTCGACCGGCTTCCAGATTTCCGGATTGCGGGTGTTGTTGTCGAGCACCAGCACTTCGTAGTTTTCGTAGTCGAGCGCGGCCAGTGAGTCGAGCGTGAGGATCACCATCTCGGGCGGCTCGTTGTAGCAAGCCAGATGAATCGACACGAACGGCTGCGGATCACCCGCCTGTGGCGTGAGCGGCTTGAATTCGCGCAGCCAGTACGGCCGCCAGATCACCTCGGTGAATTCGAATCCGTTGATCAGCAGGATCAGGATGATCGCCAACTGCGCCGGGAACAGCAGCAGCAACATGGTCCAGTCGAGCGGGCTGAGGTAGAAGTCGTAGGGGAGCGTGGCCATCCACACCAGGATCGACGCGGACAACTGCACGAGAATGAGGAAGAAGAACAAGCCGGTGGCGCGGAAGCGGATGAAGTGGCGAGCGAACCAGAACATCGGCAGCAGCGCGAGCAGGGATGCGGCGCCAGCCTTCCACGGCCACAGCGGATCCTCGATCACGGTGCCGGTGAAGGAGAACTTGGGTTCGCGTGCGGCGTTGAACACGCCCCAGTAGGCTTCGACGCGGCCGCCCAGTTGTTCCTTCCACGGCTGGTCGATGGCTTCCATCACGTAGTAGTCGATGTGCTGCTGGGCGGCGACGTTGAACCAGTCGCGCAGGAAGTGCGCCTCGTCGGCAATCGAGGGCTGCGCGTATTCGCGGCGGTTGCCGTTGGAGGGCCAGCCGACTTCGCCGACCACGATCGGCTTGCCCGGCGACACCGCGTCGACGATTTGACGCAGGGATTGCAGTTGGCCGAGCACGAAACCGACCGCGTCCTTGCGCGGCACGCGCTCCCAGTACGGCAGGATGTGCACGGTGACGAAATCGACGTGTCGGACAAGGTCGGGATTGCGCTGCCAGGTGTCGAGCGGCTCGGCGGTGGAGACGGGCACATGCAATTGCGCGCGGGCGCGGTCGATGTAGGCGATGAGGTCGCGCACCGGCAGATCGCCGCGCAGGATCACCTCGTTGCCGATGATCACGCGATCGATGTTGTCGTTCTTGCGTGCGAGCGCGATCAAGGCCGACAACTCGCGCTCATTGCGCTCGGCGCGCCCTTCGATCCACGCGCCGGCCATCACCGTCATGCCGTACAGGCGCGCGATGCGTGGAATCTGCGGATTCTCGTAGCTGGAATAGGTGCGCAGGCGCTGGGTGTAGCGCGACAGCATGCGGATGTCGCTGTCGAGTTCACTTTCGCTGGGAAAGATGAACTTGGTCGGGTCCTGATAGCGCTGCGAGGGGTTGTAGGCGAAGCCGCCCACCTTGCCGTGCCAGTCGGTGATGTGGACAGGTCGGTTGATGAACGCCCACAGGCCGATGTTGGCCACCGCAACCAGCACCGTCACGGTCAGCGCGCGCCAGAAGGATTTGCGCACGACGGGCGCGGAAACGGCGGTCAAGGCATTGCTTCCCGGCGGCAGACAGGGTGAAAAAACGCTCCGCAGCATAGCCGAACGCCGCGCACACGCTCAATTGCGCGGCAAGCCGTGATGACCCTCGTCAGCGCGGTCCGCCCGGCGTCTGCCGGTCGCGGCGATGGCGCAGGTGTCCGATCACGATCGGCGCGAGCGCGAGCGCCGCCATGCCCAGCAGCGGCAACAGCACGCGCCGGTGGGCAAAGATGTTGAGCGAAACCTGGCCCTCGCGCAGGATCGTCTCCATCAGTCCGGCACCGAGTGCGGTTTCGAAGCCGATCATGATGCTGCCGCCGACCACGGTGGCGAACGTGAACAGCCACAAGGGGCAACGCAGCCACGCCAGTGCGACGGTGACCGCGCCGAACGGGAAGAACGGCACCAGACGCAGGAACATCGTGTAACTGGCCGGATGCGCGTGATAACCGCTGCGCAGTCGCTCGACCAGGGCGGGCGGTTCATGGCTGCCGCCCTCGAAGGCCGAACGGCTGGCAAAGAACAGGATCAACGCGCCAAGACTGGTGCCGATCGAAGACAGCAGGGTGCCTTCGACCACGCCGAACAGCATGCCGCCGGCGAACACCACCACGATCGCGCCTGGCAAGCCGGTGGCGATCGCGAGCATCATCGCGCCGACCTGCATCAGTCGTGTGAGCAGCGGATGGGCGACGATCTGCGCGAGCAGGCTCGCTTCCTCCGCGACGATGTGGTGCGGGTCGAAGTGCCGCAGCACGCCCGAGGCGAACAAGCCCGCGCCGAGCACGATCAGCAGCAACAGCGGCAACAGGGACTTGAGTCGTTTCATCGCCAAGAAAAAGGGGCCGGTTGCCCGGCCCCGTCGGGATTGCGTAGACCGCAAGGATAGCCCCTTACGGACTTGCGTCGAAGCCGTCGACGAAGATGCGGTCGACGATCAGCGCGATCACCTGGCCATCATGGTCGCCACTGCGCGCCGAGGTGAGATCGTTCAGGATCACCCCGCTGGTTTCGGAAACATCGGCATTGCCGTGCGCATTGGAGACGCTGGCAAAATCGCGCCGAGCTGTCTGCGACAGCAGGATGTGGTCGATCTCCTGAGTCAGGCCGCTGAAAGTGAATGAATAGCGACCGCTCGGGTCGGCTTCGGTGCCGGTGTCGAACAGGGCCGGCGTGGGCGCGACATAGCTCAGGGTGTCGGTATTGGCCGCATTGCCGCTGAACCAGTACAGATTGGCGCCCTGATCGGCGGTGCCCATGATCATGCCGGTGACATCGGCGTAGCCATCGCTGAACTCGTAGGCATTGAAATCACCCGCGACAATCAAGGGCACGTCGGCATCACCAACCAGATCGAACGGACCTTGCGTGATCGTGCCGCTGGCATCCTGGCGCGCAGTGCCGGCGCCCACGAGCGTGCCGCCGCTTTGCCAGGCCTGGACGATTTGCGCGACCTGCGCCGCCTGTTCGGCGCGCTTGGGCCCGACATAGGGCTTGTTCGGCAAGCCGCTCATCGAGCGGTCATAGATCGACAGCAGGGCGAACGGGTAGCCGTTCCACGAGGCCTGCATCAGCACCGGCGGACGGTCGTTGAGCGTGCACGAGGCGCCGCTCGAGCAGTTGACCGTTTGCGTGTTGAGGTAGAGCTGGGTGACCGAATCGACGCTCACGTCGCTGCGCGCGAGGATGCCGAGGTTGATGCCGCCCGGGTCGTTGCCTTGCATGAGCCAGGGCACGTAGCTGGTGCCGCAGCGGCTGTTGACGCTTTGGGCGAGATCGGCCAGCACGTTGCGATTCTCGATTTCCTGCACCGCCAGCACGATCGGCGACTTGAGCACGTCGCAGACATGCATGGCCCACTTGGTGCGGCGAAGTGCGTACTGCGCGGCAGTCGGGCAGGTATCGTCGGCGCCGGTGCCGGCGCAGGTGTCGTTGTAGGCGCCGTTGTTCGCCGAACCATCGGCGACATCGTTGAAGAAATGCAGGAAGTTCTGCGTGCCGATCGTGAGCATGCCGTCGATCGGATCGGCGACCGGGCGCACCGCATCGGCCGGGGTGACACGCTGCAGCGTCGTCATCTCGCGCGGGAACACTTCGTAGTAGGGTGTCGGTGACGCGCTTGGCTTGTAGGCCTGGATCACGCCGGTGACCGAGAATGTGGTGCCGGCGTGGTAGACGTAGTCGCTCGGATCGTCATAGTCGGGATTGTCGTGACCGGGATCGTCGCTGCCCGCCGGGAAGCCCAGACCGTTGTAGTAGATGACCAGCACGTGCGGCGCGCCGCCCCAGACCGGGATCTCGGGGTGGCCGACGACACCGGGGAAGGCCGCGCCGGGCTTGCGCGCAGGACGGAGTTCGCTGGCGAGCGCGGCGTAGAAGCCTGACGGATTGCCGGTATGGATCGCATCGCTCCCGCCCGAACCGTAGGTCGCGCCGGTCACCTGCGCCTCGTTCATCGCCACCAGCATGCCGTCGAGACAGGCAAAGTTGCTGGCTTGATAGCCGTCGTTGGCGGGCACGATCGTGCTGCCCGATGCCATGCAGATGCCGGTGAACGGGTTCTGCGTTGGCGGATGGTCGTCGAGCAGCCAGGGCTGGATCGTCGCGCCCGAGGCTGCGGTCATGCTGTAGCTCGGGTTGGTGAGCTCGGTGACGCCGTTGAACTCGGTGACCTTGCCGGACACGTCGACGACGTTGCCGATGGCGATTCCCGCGGGCGCCGAGCCGGTGTAGACGTAGATGCCATCCGAGGTGGTGGTGTCGCCATCGCCGTTCGGGTCCTGGATGAAGAAGCCCTTGCTGCCGATCGCAGTGACGATGTTGCCGGTGGTCGTTACCGTCTGGCCGACCAGTGGTGAGGCCGCGCCATGACCCTGGATCGCCATGATCGTGATCGGCGGCGCGGACACCGTGAGTGCGATGTTCGTGCTGGCGCTGCGGCTCTGGCCATCGACCACGCTGACCGGCAGTGACTTGGCGCCCGGCGGGGTGCCCGCGTCGACCGTGGCTGCATAGGTGAAGATCTCGCCGCCCGACCCGTTGGGACCGACGTGCGTGAAGCTGGCCGGATTGGCATCGCCGATCGATGAGAGGTCGGCGGTCACGGTCAAGCCGGTGCTGGCCGGATTGGTTCCGGGGGTCACGGTGACGGTGAGCGTGCTGCTGCCACCCTGGGCGACCGTGGCGGGACTTGCGCTGCCGCTTGCGCTCGGATTGGTCGGGCCGCCACCACCACCGCACAGATGAATGGTGCTCGCGCTGTTGCGGGGTGCCGCCGCAGCCGAGGTGAAATCGCTGGCATTGTCGTCGGTGTCGGTGCAGCCATCGCCGGCGCGCTGGACCGAGTTCGTGGCGCTCGGTGCCGGTGTCGGGCCGCTGCCCTCGAAGCAGTTCGCGTCCGTGGCGAAACCGACGAAGTCGACGATCGCGCCGCCGGTCGGGCAGGTACCCGAAAGCGCGGTGGTGTTGCTGACCAGTGCGAGTTTGCCGCCACCGCCAGCCATCTGGATCGAGCCGGTCGCATCGGGTGTGGGCAGGTCGGTGGTGCCGCCTGAACCGGCGGCTTCCTGGATCAGGAAATATTGCCCGGGCTGCAGGGTGACGTTGGGCAGGGCGGTCGTGTTGGTCCAGCTCGAGCCGGTCTTGGATGTGTATTGCACCGACCAGCCATCGAGGCTGACTGGTGTGCTGCCGGCGTTGAACAGCTCGATGAAATCGTTCTTGTAGACCGAGCCGCTGTTGCCGCCGCCGCCATAAGCCTGGCTGATCACCACGCCGCTCGTGCTCGCTGTCGCGATCCCCGCGCCCAGCGCTGCCACCACTGCCAGCGCGAAGCCGGCCCATTGCTTGAATCGTGTCATCGTCATCCCCGTTCTGAAGTACAAGCTCCCCTGCGCGCAGTGTGCGCGGCAAATGTTTCAAACATCCTGTCGGGTGATTCTCCCGCGATCGGGGCGGCGCTGCCAGTGTGAAACCGGTCTGGCGGTGGCTGGGCTCGCCGGGTACCGGCGCGCCTCAGCCAACGCGGGCGAACACGGTGATTTCCTCGCGGTCGTGGTAAAGCTGCTTGGCACGCAGGTCGCGCAGATTCGGCAGGCCCTCGCGCAGCAGGTTCAGACACAACTGCACCTCGTCGTAGCGCTTCTTCATCGGCAGCTTGAGATTGAAGATCGCCTGCCGGCACCAGCCCTGCGCGAGCCAATGTGCGATGCGCGCGGCGACGCGCCGCGGCTGCTCGACCATGTCGCAGACCAGCCAATCGACCGCCTTGGCGGGCTGGTAGTGGAAGCCGTCCTCGCGCAAGTGCTCGACCAGGCCCGAGGCCATGAGCTGCGCATTCATCGGCCCGTTGTCGACCGCGATCACGCGCAGGCTGCGGCGCACGAGTTGCCAGGTCCAGCCGCCCGGTGCGGCGCCCAGATCGACTGCGCGCATGCCGGGCTTGAGCCAGCGTTCGCGCTCGCCTTCGTCGAGCAGGACGAGCAGGGCTTCCTCGAGCTTGAGCGTGGAGCGGCTGGGCGCCTCGCGCGGAAATTTCAGGCGCGGAATGCCGCCCGGCCAAGGCGCGGCCTGTGCAACGTCGGCGGCGGCGAGAAAGGCCGCATCGGTCGCCGTCAGGCACAGGTGCAGGCGCCAGCGCGATTGGCGCTCGAGCAGGCGCTGCTGCTTCATCGCGGCGATCAAGGCCGCATTGAGGCCGCGACACAGCGGCGCCAGTTCGCGTGTGACATCGCTGTCGGGCGCTTCGACCCAGGCATCGCACCAGCGCCGCCCATCGGCCTGGATCAGCGGCAGCAACTCGCCGAGCCGATCCCTGGGCGGCAGCGCCTGAGCGCGAGCGAACACCGCAAGCAACTGGCGCGCGAATACCAGTTCGCGCCAATGCGCCTGTGCGAGGATCGCCTGCTGCGCCGCCGCATCGGGCAGGACATATTCGACGCAGGCATGCTCGCGCTGCGCGCGCGCATGGCCGCTGCCGCCACCGTATTGGGCGTCGAGCGCCGCCAGTTCCTGCGCGCATTCGCCCTCGAAACCGGGGCGGCAGTAGGCAAGCAGGCTGGAAGCGGGGGTGGCGGGCATCTTGGGCGGCTCGCGGAAAGCGCGCATGATGCCTGTGCTCCGCAACCCTGGCGAGTGTGACCAGATGCGGGTTTTGTGCGCCCTCGTGCATATACGGTTCGACGTGGGTCAACTACTCAGCCAGGAGCCGGGTCATGAAGCATCGAGTCCAGCGGGGAAATCTCGCGGTTTGCATCTTGTCGATCGTGATCGCCGGCGGCATCGGCGAAGCGGTCGCGGCAGTCACGGTCAATGTCGATACCGGCGCCGATGTACGCCCCTTCAGCCCGCTGATCTTCGGCGTGAACTACGGCGATGACGCGCGCAACGAACAGATCGGCTATCCGCTGCGACGTTGGGGCGGCAACTCAACCACGCGTTACAACTGGCAGGTCGATGTGCACAGCACCGCCATGGACTGGTATTTCGAGAATATCCCCGGCGCGACCGATCGCAGTCAGGTGCCGCCGCAGGGCAACGCTGCCGACGCCTTCATCGGCGCCGCGCGCGGCTATGGCGCCGACGTGCTGCTGACGATCCCCACGATTGGCTGGACGCCGCGCGCCGACAGCCCGCTGAACCATCCGTACTTTGCCGGATTCTCGGTCGCCAAGTACGGCGCGCAGCAATCGACCGATCCCTGGGACCCCGATGCCGGCGATGGAATCGCCTTGGGCAGTGGTCAGCCGATCACCGGCAATGATCCTGCCGACACGTCCACCGCGGTCACGCCCGCGTTCTGGCAGGGCTGGATCAATCACCTCAAGGCTACCTTCGGCGCAGCCAACAGCGGCGGCGTGCGTTTCTACGCGCTCGACAACGAAGTGATGTTGTGGAACGACACCCACCGCGACGTGCATCCCGCGCCAACCACCTACGACGAGACACTCGCCAAGGCGCTGGCTTATGGCGGCGCGATCAAGCAAGCCGATCCGGCTGCGAAAGTGCTGGGGCCGGTGACCTGGGGATATTGCGACCTGTTCGGCTCGGCCGCCGACAACTGCGTCGACGGCAGCGACCGCGCCGCGCATGGCGGCATGCCATTCGTGGCCTGGTACCTGCAGCAGGTCTGCGCCAATCCGCTTGCCGGCGGCGCGCGTGCGGTGGATTACCTCGATCTGCACTACTACCCGCAGGGCAGCAACGTCTCGATGAGCGACGACGATTCGGCGGCCACCGCGCAGCGGCGCCTGCGCGCGTTGAAGGAGTTGTACGATCCGAACTGGGTGTCGGAATCCTGGTTCGCCGACCTTGGCGATGATGACGCCAACCACTACAGCAAACCGAACCTGATCCCGCGTGCACGTGCCTGGATCAACCAGTATTGCCCGGGCACCAAACTGGCGATCACCGAATACCGTTGGGGCAATGACGGCACCGCCAGTGGCGCGGTCGCGCAGGCCGAGTTGTTCGGCATCTTCGCCCGGGAAGGCGTCGACATGGCCACGCGCTGGGTCGCTCCCGAGGCCGATACCCGCGTCGAGCGCGCCTACAGCCTGTTCCTCAACTACGACGGCAATGGCGGGCGCGTGGCCGGCAGCAGCGTGCGTGCGATCAGCGGCAATGTCGATCAGGTCGGCTCGTATGCCTTCGTCGACACGGGTCGAACGATGCTGCTGCTCACCAACAAGACGACATCGACGCAGTCGGTGACGGTCAATTTCGCCAGCTCCCCCGGCGTGCAGTGGAACCTCTATGGTTTCGACGCCAACCAGGGCGTACATGCGATCAGCAACGGCTCGCTTTCGGGCAACTCGGTCTCCATCAATGCGCTGCCGGCGATGAGCGCCAACCTCCTGGTGATCGCCGGCAATGACGTGATCTTCGCCAACGGCTTCGATTGAGCGCGCACCACGCCTTCCCGTAGAGCGGAGCTTGCTCCGCTGCTCTTGCTTGCTCCGCTTTCATGCGCTCCAAGCCGAGCGAGCTCGGCTCTACAAAAGCGCGCACCGTCACCGTCGTAGAGCGAGTTTACCCGCTCCAGGAACAGGGCCAGCTCGGCCCCCGTCGCGCGTTGAAAGCGGCAGATGGCTGCGCCGCGGACCTTCCGTGGCGGCTTGCCCGCCGGCGTCACCCGTTGCCAGAGCGTTCCGGCCGAGCAGTCATCGCAAAAGCGCGCACCGTCACCGTCAGAAGCGGAGCTTGCTCCGTTGCCTTGTTTACCCTGGGCTTTCACATGCGCTCCAGCCGAGCAAGCTCGGCTCTACAAAAGCGCGCACCACCACCGTCGTAGAGCGGAGCTTGCTCCGCTGCTCTTGCTTGCTCCGCTTTCATGCGCTCCAAGCCGAGCAAGCTCGGCTCTACAAAAGCGCGCACCACCACCGTCGTAGAGCGGAGCCGTCTGTTCTGCTTGCTCCGCTTCGCCTAAGTCGCAAGCCCGCCTCTACAAAAGCGCGCACTACCACCGTCGTAGAGCTGTTTGCTCCGCTGCGTTTTCCACCCCGTTGCGCCGATTATGGCCCCCTGAGCCGAGCGAGCTCGCCCACAAAGCGCACCACCGTCGTCGTAGAGCGGAGCTTGCTCCGCTGCTCTTGCTTGCTCCGCTTTCATGCGCTCCAAGCCGAGCAAGCTCGGCTCTACAAAAGCGCGCACCACCACCGTCGTAGAGCGGAGCTTGCTCCGCTCCCGTGCATCAGGTCGGGCCTTCCGGCCCTCCTGCCTCGCGTTGTTGCAGGAGCGACGGCAGTCGCGAACCGCCCCGGGTTTCGAGGAGGCTTCAACTCTTGAGAGAATGAAGCCATGAACAAGTCATCGAAGTTTTCCCCGGAAGTCCGCGAGCGCGCCGTTCGCATGGTGCAGGAGCAGCGTGATCAGCACCCGTCATTGTGGGCTGCCATCGAGTCCATCGCACCCAAGATCGGCTGTGTGCCACAGACGTTGAACGAGTGGGTCAAACGGTCTCAGATCGACGCCGGTGCACGTGAAGGCCTGAGCAGCGGCGAGCGCGAACGGTTGCGCCATCTGGAACGCGAGAACAAGGAACTGCGCCGCGCCAACGAGATCCTGAAGACGGCCAGCGCGTTTTTCGCCCAGGCGGAGCTCGACCGCCAACTCAGGAAGTGAAGCGTTACATCGACGCACACCGCGACACCTACGGGGTCGAGCCGATCTGCAAGGTATTGGAGATCGCCCCATCGTGTTACCGGCGTCATGCAGCGCGAACCCGCAGCCCGGAACTGCGCAGCGCACGCGGAAAACGTGATGAAGAATTGGCGGCCCATATCCAACGGGTCTGGCATGCCAACTGGCAAGTCTATGGGGCCGAGAAGGTATGGCGACAATTGCATCGCGAAGGGATCGCGGTGGCACGTTGTACGGTGGAGCGATTGATGAAGCAGCTTGGTCTGCAAGGCATTCGCCGCGGCAAGAAGGTGCGGACCACGGTGCCTGACAGCAAAGCCCCTTGCCCGCACGATCACGTCAACCGCATCTTCCGTGCCGACCGGCCCGATCAGTTGTGGGTGTCCGATTTCACCTACGTTTCCACCTGGCAGGGCTGGGTCTACGTGGCCTTCGTGATCGATGTGTATTCACGTCGCATCGTGGGCTGGAAGACCAGCCGCAGCATGCAGGCCAGCTTCGTGCTCGACGCCCTGGAACAGGCCTTGTATGCGCGCCAACCTGCGGCCAACGTCCTGATTCATCATTCGGATCGCGGCAGCCAATACCTGTCGATTCGCTACACCGAACGACTGGCCGAAGCCGGCATCCAACCTTCGGTGGGCTCCCGCGGAGACAGCTACGACAACGCCCTGGCCGAAAGCATCAACGGCCTGTACAAATCCGAGGTGATTCACCGCAGAGGACCGTGGAAAACCTGCGAGGCGGTTGAGCTGATCACCCTGCAATGGGTGCACTGGTACAACCACGAACGACTGATGAAACCCATCGGCCATATTCCTCCGGCTGAAGCTGAGGCAGCTTCACCGTCGTAGAGCGGAGCTTGCTCCGCTCCCGTGCATCAGGTCGGGCCTTCCGGCCCTCCTACCGCGCGCTGTTGCAGGAGCGACGGCAGTCGCGACCTTCCCGTAGAGCGGAGCTTGCTCCGCTGCGTTTTCCACCCCGTTGCCACGCCCCGAGCCGAGCGAGCTCGGCTCTACAAAAGCGCGCACCACCACCGTCGTAGAGCGGAGCTTGCTCCGCTCCCGTGCATCAGGTCGGGCCTTCCGGCCCTCCTACCTCGCGCTGTTGCAGGAGCGACGGCAGTCGCGACCTTCCCGTAGAGCGGAGCTTGCTCCGCTCCCGTGCATCAGGTCGGGCCTTCCGGCCCTCCTACCGCGCGCTGTTGCAGGAGCGACGGCAGTCGCGACCTTCCCGTAGAGCGGAGCTTGCTCCGCTGCGTTTTCCACCCCGTTGCCACGCCCCGGGCCGAGCAAGCTCGGCTCTACAAAAGCGCTTCAGGCCGTGCACGCTCGGCTCCGGGCAAGCCACCGCCGGGCCGGTTCAGTAGGCCGCGCCGCCTTGTTGCGCGTAGAGCTTGAAGACGTCGCGCGCCTGTTCGCGCAGGATGTCGCGGCGTACCGCGATGCCACGCTTCTCCAGTTCGCCGATCCAGTCTGCGGGCAGGGGGCCTTCGTCGAACTGCGACAGTTCCATCACGTCGCTGGCGCGCGCTCCGATCAGCAGTTCGTCGATTCCGGCCCAGATACTCGCGCCATAGCATTGACAGCAGGGCTGCGCGCTGGTGGCGAGGATGAAGCGGCTGCCGTCATCATTGAGCCGATGGCGTTGCAGGCGCTGCTGGGCGAGCATGAAGGCCATCATCTCGGCGTGCGCAACCGAACAGGTTTGCGGTATCACGCGGTTGACGCCGACCGCGACCAGTCGGCCTGTCTCGGTGAAAATCGCCGCGCCGAATGGTCCACCGCCGCGATGCTCGACATTGCCGCACGCCAGCGCGATTGCCAGGGCGACGCGCGCTTCATCGCCCGTGTAAATACGCTCGAAGTCGATTTCGTCCTTGATCCAGTCAGGGAGATTCAGCGCAACCGCAGTCGGGGTCATGGAAGGCTTCCGCAAAGTGGGGGACGGCGGGTCGCTCGTCCGCTCTGGTGGCAGGCGACGCGATTGCCAGTGTGCCTGATTGCCTGCAACATCGCGCGCTTCATTTTTCCCTGGAACCCGGCATGTACGGCTCCGCTCGAACCGAAATTCCCTTGTCGCGCAATCCCGGGCTGGATGTCCTGCGCGGCCTGTCGGGCCTGTTGGTGGTGTTGCACCATCTGGCACTGCGAATTCCGCTCGGAAAGACCGCGCTGGCCGATTTCGTGCCCCGCCGCGTGCTGGGCGCGCTCAGCTACAACGGCTACGAAGCGGTGTTCGTCTTCTTCGTGATTTCCGGATTCCTCATCGCCAATCACTGCATCGTGCGCTGGGGCGGTCTGGCCGACATCGATCTGCGCGCTTTTTATGCGCGTCGCGCCGGGCGCATCGTACCCTGCCTCTTGCTGGTGCTTGCGGCGCTGTCGGCAATGCATCTGGCAGGGGTCACCCACTTCGTCATCGACAAGCCGGAGCAGTCGCTGCCACGCGCGTTGTTCGCAGCATTGCTCTTGCACCTGAATTGGTATGAAGGCGCGACTGGATACCTGCCGGGTGGATGGGATGTGCTGTGGTCGCTCTCGATCGAGGAGGCCTTCTACCTCGGCTTTCCGTTGCTGTGCGCGTTGGTGCGCAGTCGCGCCCTGCTGTCGCTGTTGCTGGTGGCGCTGGTTTGTTCGATTCCGTTCTCGCTCATGGCGATCACCGACAACGAAATCTGGAAAGAGAAGGCCTATCTGCCAGGGATGGGGGCGATTGCCGCCGGCGTGCTCGTTGCGCTGGCCGTACGGCAATGGCCGCAGCCGCCGCGCGTGCTGCTTGCCTTCGTGCGCGGGTTTGGTGTCGCGGGCCTGCTGGCGATTGCGTTGGCGATGCGCGAACTGTGGCCGCTGCTGCACGATTTCGTGATGTTCTGGCATGTGGTCTGCGCGGCCTGTCTGGTTTACGCGCTGGCGCATTCGCGCCGTGCCGGCATGCGCGGGCTGGCGTGGCTGCGTTCGATGGGGCGCTACAGCTATGAAATCTATCTTGGCCACATGTTCGTCGTCTTCGCCGTGGTTGCCGCATTCAATTCCGGCGGCGCCGATCTTCGCCGCGGCTGGCTGTGGTATGTGCCTGCGGTGCTGGCCTGCTGGGCGCTCGGCGCGTTGGTTGGCAGACTGTATTCCGAGCCGTGCGCACGGGCGCTGACGCAGCGCCTTGCGCGCCGCGCGACTTGAACGCTGGCGCTCAGCGCTTGGCCCAGGTGTCGCGCAGGGTGACGATGCGGTTGAATACGGGGCGCTGCGGCGCATGGTCGTGGCGGTCGGCGACGAAGTAGCCGAGCCGTTCGAACTGCACGGCCTGTTCGCTTGTGGTCTGCGCTCCCGCGGGTTCGAGCCAGGCCTGCACGACGCGCTTGGACGCCGGGTTGAGATGGTCGGCGTAGCTCTTGCCGTCGCTGTCGTCGTCTGGATCGGCTGCGGTGAACAGGCGGTCGTAGATGCGCACCTCGGCGGCGACCGCGTGCTGCGCGCTGACCCAGTGGATCGTGCCCTTGACCTTGCGCTCGGCGCCCGGCATGCCATGGCGCGTGTCGGGATCGAGCGTGCAGTGGACTTCGACCACGGCGCCGCCGGCATCCTTGACCAGGTCGGTGCAGCGCACGATGCCCACGCCGCGCAGGCGCACTTCGCCGCCCGGCACGAGGCGGTGGAAGCCCTTGGGCGGCACCTCGGCGAAATCCTCGCGCTCAATCCACAGCTCGCGCGCGAACGGGACCTGGCGCGAGCCGAATTCCGGATTCTTGGGATGGTTGGAAAACTCGATCGTTTCCGCATGGCCTGGATCGAGGTTGTCGATCACGAGTTTTAGCGGATCGAGCACCGCCATGCGCCGCGGCGCAGCCGCATCGAGCACTTCGCGCACGCAGCCTTCGAGTACGCCGAATTCGATCACCGAGTTCTGCTTGGTCACGCCCGCGCGTTCCCAGAACTGGCGGATCGCGGCGGGCGGAAAACCCCGGCGACGCACGCCCGCGAGGGTCGGCATGCGCGGATCGTCCCAGCCATCGACCAGGCGCTCGGAAACCAGCGCCATCAGCTTGCGCTTGCTCATCACGGTGTAGTCGAGATTGCCGCGCGCGAATTCGATCTGCTGCGGACGCGTGGGCTGGATCCACAGACCGGCCTTGCGCAGTGGTTCGGTCAGGCTGGCGTCGGTCGGCAGGTCGAGCTGGTCGAGGCACCAGTCGTAGAGCGGGCGATGATCCTCGAACTCGAGCGTGCAGAAGGAATGAGTGATGCCTTCGACCGCATCGGACAGCGGATGCGCGTAGTCGTACATCGGATAGATGCACCAGGCATCGCCGGTGTTCTGATGCGTGAGCCGACGAATCCGGTACAAGGCCGGATCGCGCAGGTTGATGTTGCCCGATGCCATGTCGATCTTCGCGCGCAGCGTGCGCGCGCCATCGGCGAACTCGCCCGCGCGCATGCGCCGGAACAGATCGAGGTTTTCCTCGATGCCGCGCTCGCGGTACGGCGAATTGCGGCCCGGCTCGGTCAGCGTGCCGCGATAGGCGCGCACCTGCTCGGCATCGAGATCGCAGACGAAGGCCTTGCCCTGGCGGATGAGCTTTTCTGCGCACAGGTAAAACACCTCGAAATAGTCCGAGCTGTGGCGCAGCAGGTCCCAATCGAAGCCCAGCCAGCGCACGTCGGCCTTGATTGCCTCGACGTACTCCATGTCTTCCTTGGCCGGATTGGTGTCGTCGAAACGCAGCGCGGTGCTGCCCGAGAACTCGCGCGCGATGCCGAAATCGAGGCAGATCGCCTTGGCATGGCCCAGATGCAGGTAGCCGTTGGGTTCGGGCGGAAAACGCGTGCGCACCGCGCCGCCATGCTTGCCCGCGGCCACGTCGGCCACCACGATCTGGCGGATGAAGGAATGGCCTGCGGCCGGTGGCGTGGCGGTGTCGGTCATGCGTTTGAGCCGCGACAGCGGCGTTCGTGGTCCGGGAAGCCCGCGAGTGTAGCGAGCGCAGCCGCGAAAGCGAACCGGCGGCGCCTCCAGCTTGACGAGGCTTGCGCAGGGGCCGACATTGAGCCGTGCCGCCGGGTTGCGGCCAGCGGGGCTTGGCCATGCAGATCGTCTATCGCGCCGACACCATCATCGACGCCAACCTCGTCAAGGGCGCGCTCGCGTCCGAAGGCATCTTTGCCTACGTTGCTGGCGAACATCTGGTCGGTGCGATCGGCGAGCTGCCGCGTTGGGGACTGGTCAACGTGATGGTTTCGCAAAGCGACATCGAGCGCGCCCTGCCGATCGTGCGCGAGATCGAAAAGGCGCTGGCAGCGCCCCTTGCATCCGATGCCGCGGGTGATCGCGAAGGTCCGTTGCCGGATGGAATTCTGCCGGCTTGAAGCGCGCGCTGCGATCGGGCCGTGGATCGCAGCGCGTGCAGGCGTCCGCATTTCCGCTCAAGGCTGGGGCGTGACGCCGAGATAGGCGCCGGCTGCCGCCACGGTCGCCCACACCTCGTCCTCGATCGCAAATGACTTGTCGAACAGGCGTTCGGCGCTGTCGCGGTCGCCGGCGAGCAGATACCAGGCGCCGATCTCGGCGATTTCGGTCTTGTCTTTGGGATTCCTGGCGACATAGGCATCGAACATGGGCTTGGCGCGTGCCCATTCGCCGGCTTCGCGGTAAACACGGGCGATGCGGATCTCGTCGCTGGCTTCGTGCTTGCCGCCGAGGATCGAGTCGAATACGGCTTGTCCCTGGGACTTCTGTCCACCCAGGTACTGGATGCGGCCAATCGCGATGCGCTCCCAACTGCCCTTGCCGGCCTGCACGCGTGCGGCGTCGATCAGTGCCTGCGCTGCCTCGGCCTTGGATTTGCCGTGATAGAGCGAGGGACTGTTCTTCTTCGACGCGGCAACGCCGACGCCAATGCCTGCGACGAACATTCCCGCTGCCATGACGACCGCAAAGCTTGCCTTCATCTGTGCATCTCCGTTGTGGGGAGGCCAAGCATAGGTGACAGCGTGCGCGCGGTCACCGGTGGCGGTCCGGTTCAATCGAAGC
This sequence comes from Dokdonella sp., assembly GCF_019634815.1. Taxonomy (GTDB): domain Bacteria; phylum Pseudomonadota; class Gammaproteobacteria; order Xanthomonadales; family Rhodanobacteraceae; genus Dokdonella_A. The sequence goes on from NZ_JAHCAP010000034.1 coordinate 17,039, forward strand.
CGTCGGCAAATATCGAATCAGCCAGACAGGCGGCGAACGTCAGGCTGGAATCCGGCCCGATGTAGGCGACGTAAAGCGAACCGTCGGCACCGCGCTCGAAGTCGGCCTCGCGCAGCGTTGCATTCGGGGTGCCGACCTGATCGAGCGTGCCGTCGCCGCAAGCGGCATCGGTGCAGGTCCAGGCGTTGATCCAATTGGGCGAGAAGAAGCCGTAGACGGGCAGGTCGCCCGCAGTCAGCGCCAGCCCGAAGAGGTCGTCGCCGGGCAGCGGTCGTGCCGTCGCGCTGCTGCAGGACACGTCGTCGCAGTCGAGCAGGGCGCGTTGGAGGCCGTTGCGGCTGTCCAGTGCCAGCGGGCGACGATCGCTGCGGATCACCAGATCGGTGCGCGATGGACTGAACAGCGCCCCTGTGCCCGCCAGCATCGTGTGGGTGATGTTGTCGCAGGCGCTGTCATTGCAGCGTGCGATCCAGTGGTCGGTGCTGTTGGATGCGCCGTGACTGAGCAGATAGGTCGCCGCGGGATGACCATCGGCGTCGATCGCAAGGGCGAGGTCGGAGATCTGCGAGCTGCTGTCGGGTGGAATCGCCAGCACCTTTTCCGCCCCACCGCTGCAGGCGTCATCGGCGCAGGCGTGATAGATGAGCTGGCCAGGCCGCGCGCCGCTGTAGCTGTCCACGTAGATGAAGGCGGCGGTGCCGTTGGCTTGCAGCGCCATCGGTGTTTCGCCGAGGATCCCGCTCTGCGTCGGAATGAGCTCGGTCACGTTGACCTGGCTGCAGTCCTCCTCGCCGCAATCGTAATAGCGCAGGCCGCCGAAGTAGGTGCCGACCAGTGCGGGGCGACCCGTGCTGCGCACGATGATTCCGGAGCGCTGGAAGTAGTTGGTCGAAACCTCGATCGGCGTCGCCTGTCCGCTGCTGCATTGGCGATTGGCGCAGCTGTAGACCCACAGCGCTTCGGTGTTCTGCACATCGTCACTGATCATCAACAGCGGACGATCGTTGGGGCGCATGACAATGCGCGCATGTCCGATGGGCGTGCCGCTGGCACCGACCTGCAGGTCGGTCTGGCTGAAGTCGCAGGCCGCAACGGCAGATTGGGTGGCGCCGGCGCCAGCGAGTGTGATCGCGGTGACCATCAGGGCGAGGATCTTGCGGTTCATGTCGCCTTCCTCCGTGTGGGCCGCTGCACTGGGCGCTTGCTGTCGACGCAAGCTAATGGGCGTCGCTCGACGGTTTTGCCAAAGGCATCACATCTCAGGCAAATATCATGAGGCCGTCACCAGGCGCGGGCAGAAGGTGTACCGACTTGTGGCAGGACTGTGCGGGCTGGCGCCGAATACCGGCCTTGGCGAGTCCTGAGGTGAACTTGCGAGATTCGACGCGCGCGTGGGCAGGCAATTCGTGCCTCTGCCGCGGTCGACAGGCGTCAAAGAGCGACGGCGCAATCGTCCGGGCTGCACGCCCCGTTTGGGCTACGGATGGGCGCTGCGGGGAACTACCGGGCGAGGTCGAGATCGCCTTGCAAGGTCTGCAGCGCGGCGAGCGCGGCCAGGCCTGCGGTTTCGGTGCGCAGGATGCGCGGGCCCAGGCGCAGGCCGCCGAAGCCGCCTTGGGCGAGGGTTGCGAGGTCATGTTCCGACAAACCGCCCTCGGGGCCGACGACCAGAGTCATCCGCATCGACTGCGGCAGGCTGCGCACGCCAAGTGCTCCCAGTGGATCGAGCGCGAGGCGCAGTTCGCCTTCCACGCCGGGCGTGGCGGCGAAGTCGGCCAGCCGCAACGGTTCTTCGAGCTGCGGCAATTGGTTGCGCCCACACTGCTCGCAAGCCGAAGCGAGTACCGCCTGCCAGTGCGCCATGCGTCGTGGTGCGCGTTCGGCATCGAGCTTGACCTCGGTGCGGTCGGTCACCAGCGGCACGATGCGCGCCACGCCGAGTTCGGTCGCCTTCTGCAGGATCCAGTCCATCTTCTCGCCGCGCGCGATGCCCTGGGCGAGCGTGATGCGCAAGGGACTCTCCACGCTCGCCACGGTTTCGCGCGCGAGCACGTGTGCGGTGACGCCGCGCTTGGCCAGCGAGGCGATCTCGCCCGAATACTCCTCGCCATCGCCGTTGAACAGCCGCAGGGGATGGCCGCGCTCCAGGCGCAGCACGCGCACGAGATGCTCGCCGGCCTGCACCGGCAGCTCGACTTCGTGGCCGGTGCGCAGGGGATGCGGGACAAAGACTCTGGGAATGCGCATGGCGATCCTGCTGGCACGCTCGATCCGTGATTGTGCGCAAGCGCGCTGGCGCTTGCCAGCCCACGCCTCAGGTCACTGCCCGTTCGATGCCTTCGCTGGCGACTTCGACCATGAGTTCGATTTCTTCCGGCGTGATGCAGTAAGGCGGCATGAAATAGACGACGTTGCCGAGCGGGCGCAGGACCACGCCGCGGTCGAGACCGTGGCGATAGACGCGAAGTCCGCGTCGCTCGCTGGCGGGAAACGGCGTGCGCGTGGCCTTGTCGGCGACCAGTTCGAGTGCGGCGATGAGGCCCGTCTGGCGCACGTCGGCGACGTGCGGATGGACGGCGAATGGGGCGATGCGCGCGGCCAGATGTGCGGCCAGCGCGCGATTGCGCTCGAGCACCGGCTCCTCGCGCAGCACCGTGAGCGTGGCCAGGGCGGCGCGGCAGGCAAGTGGATTGCCGGTATAGCTGTGCGAATGCAGGAAGGCCTTGCCGGCCGCGTATTCGGCATAGAAGGCCGCATACACCCGCGCGTGGGTGAGCACCGCCGACAAGGGCAGGGTGCCGCCGGTGAGCCCCTTGGACAGGCACAGGAAGTCGGGCACGATGCCGCCCTGTTCGCAGGCGAACAGCGTGCCGGTGCGACCGAAGCCGACCGCGATCTCGTCGGCGATCAGGTGCACGTCGAATTCGTCGCACAGCCTGCGCAGGCCGGTCAGGTAACTGGCATCGTGCATGCGCATGCCACCCGCGCATTGCACCAGCGGCTCGACGATCACCGCGCACACTTCGTGCGCATGCGCTTCGAGCAGGCTGCGCATCGCCGCGAGTGCGCGCTGCGCGCACTGCGCCGGGGATTCGCCGGGTGCGGCCTGATACGCATCGGGCGAGGGCGCGAAGATCGGTTCGAGCAGCAGTGGCGCATAGGTCTGCCGGTACAGCGCGATGTCGGTGACCGACAGCGCGCCGAGCGTTTCGCCGTGATAGCCGCCCGTGAGTGCGATGAAGCGCGTGCGCTCGCCGCGACCGAGATTGCGCCAGTAGTGGAACGAGAGCTTGAGCGCGACCTCGATCGCCGAGGAACCGTTGTCGGCGTAGAACACCCGCTGCAGTTCGCGCGCATCGCCCACTGCGCGCGGCGCGATGCGCACGAGTTCCTCGGCCAGATCGATCGCCGGCTCGTGGGTGAAACCGGCCAGCATCACGTGGTCGAGTGTGTCGAGCTGATCCTTGAGCGCGGCGACGATGCGCGGATCGCGGTGGCCGAGCAGGCAGGTCCACCACGAGCTCACCGCGTCGAGCCAGGACTTGCCGTCGTGACCGTGCAGCCAGGCGCCCTGCGCGCGTGCTATCGGCAGCATCGGCAGGGTCTGGTGGTCGTGCATCTGCGTGCACGGGTGCCAGACGACGGCGAGGTCGCGTGCGACCAGTTCGGCAGAGCGGGATGACATGGCGCTGTTATGATCGGCGGCAGTCCCGCTCGCGCACAAGCTTGCCATGAACCGTTCCCACCTTGCTCCGTCCGTTGCGTATCGACCCGCCACCGGTTTCACCCTGATCGAAATTCTCGTCGTCGTGGTGATTCTCGGCATCCTCGCCGCGATCGTGGTACCGCGCGTGATGGATCGTCCGGGCGAGGCACGCATCGTCAAGGCACATCAGGACATCTCCAGCATCGCCAGCGCACTCAATCTCTACAAGCTCGACAATTACGCATTCCCGTCGACCGAGCAGGGGTTGGATGCGCTGATCGCCAAGCCGTCCGGCCAGCCCGAAGCGGCAAACTGGAAGGGCCCGTATCTGCAGGCGCGCAGCGTGCCCAAGGACCCCTGGGGTCGGCCTTACCAGTACGCATCGCCGGGACAGCATGGCGACTTCGACATCTCCAGCTTGGGCGCCGATGGCAAGCCCGGCGGCGAGGGCGAAGCCGCTGACGTCGATAACCGCAACTGACGTGAAGAGTACGGCGAGGCGCTGCCGCCGATGGACACGCCCAGTCACCCGCGCGATCTGCGCCGCACAGCGCTCCATTGCCGCGTGCGCCGCACGCGCGGGTTTTCCCTGATCGAGATTCTCGTGGTGGTGGCGATCGCCGCGGTGATGGCTTACGTGCTGGTGATTGCGGTCAGCGGCAACACCGCGCGCCAGCTCGATGCCACGGTCGAACGCTTCCAGGAGCGGCTTGCACATGCCTGCGACCAGGCGCAGCTCAGCGGGCGCGAATTCGGCGTCAGGCTCGGTGTCGATGGCTATGCCTTCGCGCGGCTTGATGGCAGTCAGTGGCGCGCGCTCGGTGGCAATGACGAACTGCGTGCGCGGCGCTGGCCGCCATCGCTGCGTGTGGTGCTCAAGCGCGAGGGCCTCACTCTGGATCTGCAGGACACGGCCGCCGAGGTGCCGCATCTGGTGTGCTTTTCCTCGGGTGAGCTCACGCCCTTCGTGCTCGATTTCGCGCTCGGCGATCCGCCCATGCAGCGCCGACTGGTCGGCAGTGCCGACGGCAGCCTGCGGAGTGTCGATCAATGATGCGCGCGAGCCCGCGCCGACGTGCAGCGGGATTCACCTTGATCGAGGTGTTGATCGCCCTTGTGGTGGTTGCGGTCGCGCTGCTCGCGCTCACGCGCGCGGCGAGCGTGCAGATTGCCAACTTTGATGCCCTGCGCGAGCGCACGCTGGCGGGCTGGGTTGCCGCCAACGCGCTTGCCGATGCACGCATTGCACCCGAGCGACCGACGCCGGGGCGCAGTGATGGCCGTGTCGAATTGGCCGGGCGCGCGTGGCGTTGGCAGCGCGAGGTCAGCGCAATTCCGCACAGTGACATCTTGCGCATCGATGTGCGCGTGTTTCGCGGTGAGGACACCACGCCCTCGGCAAGCCTGATCGGCTTTCGCGGGTTCGAGCCATGAACGCATCACGCCTGCGCCGCATCGTGCGTGGCTTCAGCTTGCTGGAACTGGTGATTGCGGTGGCGATTTTCGCGGTGATCTCGGCCGTGGCCTATGGCGGCCTGTCGGCGATCGCGCGCTCGCGCGCCGCGCTGGCCGCCGAGCAGACCCGCTTTGCCCAGGTACAGCGCGCACTGGGGGTGCTCGGCGGTGATCTCGCCCAGGCGGTCTCGCGCAGCGTGCGTGGCGAGAGCGGCGCCGAACTGCCTGCGCTTCAAGGTCGCGCCGACGCGATCGAATTCACCCGAGTGGGTTTTGCCAATCCCTTGGCTGAGGCGCGCAGCAACCTGCAGCGCGTGATGTTCTCGCTCGACGCCGGCAGCTTGCGCGAAGGACGCTATGCCGTGCTCGACCGCGTGCCCGGTACGCGGCCGGACTGGCGCGAGCTCTTGCCCGGGGCGGGCAGCCTGCGCCTGCGCTACCTGGGCTGCGATCGCGTTTGGCGCGAGAGCTGGCCACCGGTCGAAGTGCTGCCGTGCCAGGCCGATGTCGCGGCGAGCGCGCAATTGCCGCGCGCGGTTGAAGTGCGCATCGCGCCGGCCGAGCTGGGCGAGATCCGGCGCGTGATTGAACTGGCCGAGCCGGCGCCGTGCCGCGTGGACGGGAGTCGGCGACCATGTTGATGCCCATCGGCAGAGCGGGCCCGGCGTCCGGGGCGCATCGGTCGCGTGGAGTCGCCCTGATCGTCGCCCTGTTGGTGGTGGCACTGGCGACGATTCTCGTTGCTGCCCTGCTCGATCGCGGTGAACTGGCACTCGCGCGCACGCGCAATGGCCTGCGCGCGCAACAAGTCGAGGCTTATGCGCAAGGGATCGAAGCCTATGCGAGTCAGGCGCTGTTGCTGCCGCGCGATGGACCTGACACGACGAGCAGTCCGTGGATGCAGCCCTTGCCGCCGCAACAGGTGCCCGGCGGACTGATTTCGGCCTCGATGCGCGATCTCAATGGCTGCTTCAACCTCAACAACCTCGCGCCGGGTCAATCGCTGCAGTGGAAAGCGCTGTTCGTGCGCCTGCTCAAGGCGCAGTCGATCGCGCCGAGCGTGGCCGATGCGGTCGAGGCCTGGCTGGATCCCGAGCGCGCGGCCGGCGTCGATGCCAATGCCTACCTCGGACAACCCGTGCCGTACCGACCGCATGGTGGCCTGTTCGCGCATGTCTCCGAACTGCGCCTCGTGCGCGGCATCGATGCCGCCGCCTATGCGCGGCTCGCGCCACAGGTCTGCGCACTGCCGCCGGGGACCAGAATCAACGTCAACACGGCGGGCGTGCCGCTGTTGCAGGCGCTGGCAGGCAGCGGCGAAGTCCCCGCGACGGTCGCGCTCGCGCAGCGGCTGTGGCAGGACGGTCGTGCGCAATGGTCGCGGATCGATGAATTCTGGCAGGCGACGCCGCTGGGCAATGTGCCCGCGGGTCTGGCTGAACTGGTCGGCGTGAACAGTGACGCCTTCCTCCTGCGCGGCGACATCGTTCTCGACGGCCTGCCGTTCACGGTGTTCCGTGTCGTGCTCGTGCAAGGTGGCCGCGTGCGCGTCGTGCAGCGCAGTCGCGGCGCCGATGAGGCGCTGGTCGGTCGGGCTTTGCCTGACGTGCGGTAGCGCGTCCCATTCGCTCGGAGTATCGGCTTGCGCCTGAGTTTTGCCTTTTCTTTGT
>NZ_JAHCAP010000035.1 GCF_019634815.1 Dokdonella sp.
CCGCAGCGTGACCCTGCATGAAACCCTGGTCAGCGATGGCGTCGCCAAGATGCGCGAGATCCACCGGCTGGTGGTTGCGCCAGGCGCCACCGTCAAACTCGAACCGGGTGGCCGTCATCTCATGCTGATGTCGCCGCGCCATGCACCGGCCGTCGGCGAGAAGATCGGGATCACCCTGCTGCTCCGCGATGGCCGGCGCATCGACACCTATTTCGACGTGGTAGCGCCCGCTACGGGTGACGCAGACTGAATCATTGAGCGTACCGCGGCAGGCAAGGCAATCGAGTGGCCAGAGCGCGGATCAATCCACACCATCACGGTTTCACCGTCGGCGTAAATGCATGCGACGTCTTTGGCGTCGGCGATGCGATGGCCGATCGTCATCGAGGAATTGCCGATGCGGTGAATCGAAAGCTCGACCACGATGCGTGCCGGCCAGCCGAGCTGGCGGCGGAAATTGCAATTCACCGCGGCAACCACGGGCATGCAGGTGTCGTCCCGCAGCTGCGTGCCGAGGCTGCCCAGCCAGTGCACGCGCGCTTCCTGCGCGTAGACGAGAAAGGCCGCGTTGTTGACATGGCCAAAGGCGTCGAGATCGCCCCAGCGCACATCCATTTCCACGCGCGCGATCGCTGCACTTCCATCCGCGCCGGCCGTGCTCATGCGGCCGCCTTGCGGCTGCGCTTGCCGGCCGGAGCAGTCTCGATGCCGAGCGTACGGGCGAGGAATTGCCCGGTGTGCGAGCGCGCAGTGGCGGCCACTTGTTCGGGCGTGCCGCTGGCGATGACCGTGCCGCCGCCGTCGCCACCTTCGGGACCGAGGTCGACGATCCAGTCGGCGGTCTTGATGACGTCGAGATTGTGTTCGATCACGACCACCGTGTTGCCATCGTCGACCAACCGCTGCAGTACCTTGAGCAACTGTTCGATGTCGTGGAAGTGCAGGCCGGTGGTCGGTTCATCGAGGATGTAGAGCGTGCGCCCGGTGTCGCGGCGTGAAAGCTCCTTCGACAGTTTCACGCGTTGCGCCTCGCCGCCCGAAAGCGTGGTCGCGCTCTGGCCGAGCTTGATGTAGCTCAGGCCGACATCGATCAGGGTTTCCAGCTTGCGCGCAATCACCGGCACGTTGCCGAACAGCTTGAACGCATCCTCCACCGTCATGTCGAGGACATCGGCGATGGTTTGGCCCTTCCAGGCGATTTCCAGGGTTTCGCGGTTGTAGCGCTTGCCGTGGCAGAGGTCGCAGGGCACGTAGACGTCGGGCAGGAAGTGCATCTCCACCTTGATCATGCCGTCGCCTTCGCAGGCTTCGCAGCGGCCACCCTTGACGTTGAAGCTGAAACGCCCGGGGCCGTAGCCTCGCGAACGCGCCTCGGGTACCTGTGCGAACAGTTCGCGCAATGGCGTGAACAGGCCGGTGTAAGTGGCCGGATTGCTGCGCGGCGTGCGCCCGATCGGCGACTGGTCGATATCGACCACCTTGTCGAACAGGTCGAGACACTCGATCGCGCGATACGGCGCGGGCTTTTCATTGGCGCCATTGAGCTGGCTCGCGGCGATGCGCTGCAGGGTGTCGTTGATGAGGGTGGACTTGCCCGAACCCGAGACGCCGGTGATGCAGGTGAACAGGCCGGCTGGAATTTCCAGGTCGATGTCCTTGAGGTTGTTGCCGCTGGCGCCGAGCAGGCGCAACGTGCGCTCGGGATCTCGTGCGCGGCGCTGCGCCGGCACCGCGATCTGGCGCGCGCCGGAAAGGTACTGGCCGGTCAGCGAGCGCGGTGCCTTGAGGATCGCCTCGAGCGTGCCCTGGGCGACGATCTCGCCACCGTGCACGCCCGCACCGGGGCCGATGTCGACCACGTGGTCGGCGAGGCGGATCGCATCCTCGTCGTGTTCGACCACGATCACGGTGTTGCCCAGGTCGCGCAGGCGCTTGAGCGTGCCGAGCAGGCGCGCGTTGTCGCGTTGGTGCAGGCCGATCGAAGGCTCGTCGAGCACGTACATCACGCCGACCAGGCCGGCGCCGATTTGCGAGGCGAGGCGGATGCGCTGTGCCTCGCCGCCCGAGAGCGAATCGGCCTTGCGTTCGAGCGTGAGATAGTCGAGGCCCACATCGACGAGGAAATGCAGGCGTTCGCGGATTTCCTTGACGATCTTGGCAGCGATCTCGCCGCGCCAGCCGGCCAGTTTGAGCTGCTCGAAGAAAGCCAGCGTCTGCGCGATCGGCAGCGCGGTGAGGCTGGGCAGGTTGGCATCGCCAACGAATACATTGCGCGCGCTGCGGTTGAGGCGCTGGCCGTTGCAAGCCGGGCAGGCGCGTTCGCTGATGAAGCGCGAAAGTTCCTCGCGCACCGCGGGCGATTCGGTTTCCTTGTAGCGGCGTTCGAGGTTGGGCACGATGCCTTCGAAGCGATGCTTGCGTGTGACCGCACCGCCGGCGTTCGCAGGCGTGTAGCGGAACGCGATCGTGGTGTCGCCCGAGCCGAACAGCACCGCCTCGCGCGTGGCCTTGGGCAATTTTTCCCACGGCGTCTCGACATCGAATCCGTAGTGTTTGGCCAGCGACTGAATCATCTGGAAGTAGTACGGATTGCGCCGGTCCCAACTGCGGATCGCGCCGCTGGCGAGACTGAGCTGGGGATGGGCGACCACGCGCGCCGGGTCGAAGAATTGCGTGACGCCCAGGCCGTCGCAATCCGGACAGGCGCCGATCGGCGAATTGAACGAGAACAGTCGCGGCTCAAGCTCGGGCAGGGCGTAGTCGCAGACCGGGCAGGAAAAGCGCGAGGAAAAGGTCTGTTCGGGCGCCTTCGCGTCATCGAGATCGACGACGATGGCGATGCCTTCACCCAAGCGCAGCGCGGTTTCGAAGGATTCGGCGAGGCGCTGCTTGATGTCCTCGCGCGGGCGGAATCGGTCGATCACCACCTCGATCGTGTGCTTGACGCGCAGCGCCAGTGGCGGCACCGCGTCAAGTTCGTGGACCACGCCGTCGACGCGCACGCGCACGAAGCCCTGTGCGCGCAGTTGCTCGAATACCTGCACGTGCTCGCCCTTGCGCTCGCGGATCACCGGCGCGATCAGCATCCAGCGCCTGTCGGCATCGAGTGCGAGCGCGCTGTCGACCATCTGGCTCACGGTTTGTGCCTCGAGCGCGATGCCGTGATCGGGGCAGCGCGGCGTGCCCACGCGCGCGAACAGCAGGCGCAGGTAGTCGTGGATCTCGGTGATCGTGCCGACCGTAGAACGCGGGTTGTGCGAGGTCGATTTCTGCTCGATCGAGATCGCCGGCGACAGGCCCTCGATGTGGTCGATGTCGGGCTTTTCCATCATCGACAGGAACTGCCGTGCGTAGGACGACAGCGACTCGACGTAGCGGCGCTGGCCTTCGGCATAGATCGTGTCGAAGGCGAGCGAGGACTTGCCCGAGCCGGACAGCCCTGTGAACACGATCAACGCATCGCGCGGCAGGTCGAGGTCGATGTTCTTGAGGTTGTGCGTGCGCGCACCGCGGATGCGAATCGTGTCCATGGCGCAGAAAGTGGGGCAGAAGAGCAACTATAACAAGCGCACGATTGCGAGGAGCTTGCGGTCGGCTCCATGTGCTGAGCAATGAGACAGTCGCGGCGCGATTTGCGCGGAAGTCAGCTTGCGTTTTCCTGGGTGTGGGCTAGCCTCGGTGATGCAGGGGTGCACATTGCCAAATCACGGAGATGACAATGCGAATGACAGGAAAACCTGGTTTCTTCTGGGGAGCGACGCTCTTGTGCTTTCTGAGCGCGCCAGCGCTATCGGTTGCGGGCGGACTCGATGCGCCGGTAGCAGATCAGGCAAAGCCCGCGCCTGCGCCGCGTGCGAGCATCAAATGGACCAAGGTGGACCGTGACGGCACCGTGAGCACGATCGAAAAGGAGGTTCCGCCGGATTCGATCCGTACGGGGGCGGGATGTCGACTCAGGGGAACGATCCGCCAGGGGCGCCCGAGACTCCGGATCCACCGGCAGCGACGCAGCCGCCTGAAGTCACTCACGTGGCCTACCACTCGGAGCGCAATGGATGGGAGCGCGATACTCGATATGAGCGTGATGTGACCTGGTCGCCCAACGGCGAGTCGCCGATGGTATCGCCTTGGCGCTTGATCGATGACCACGTGAAATGGAAGGGTTGCGGATCGGGAAGTCTTCCCGGGGTCTCGTGTAACCCGTTCTGAGCTCGCCCGGCGCCGACAGTCTTGTGGCTTGGGTTTGTTGAACCATCAATGAGACGCGGCCGATCAGGCCGCGTCTGGCCCCCACTACCCAATGGCGTCAGTCACGATGGAACGGCGGCGCGTGTTGTACGCGCACGATCGTGCTGCTAGCTTGGCCCGGCCCGAAGCAACCGGGTTCTATGGGGAGGGGACATGGTCATCAAACGATTCAACGTACTCAAGCTGGCGATCTTCCAGGGCGCACTCATGGCCGCATTCGGATTGCTTGCGGGGCTGATGGTTCTGATCTTTGGTTCGATGTTCGCGGGCGCGCTCGGCAAGCCGTCGGTCGGTGTGTTCGGCGGCATCGGCGCGCTGATCTTCATGCCGATCATGTACGGCGTCATGGGTTTCATTGGCGGTGCGATCGGTGCGTTCGTCTACAACCTCGTCGCCGGCGTCGTCGGCGGAATCGAGATCGACGTCGAGTAGCCGCAAGCACTGCGTGCAAGGCCGCGCCGTGCCAATTCGTGAGGCGGGTTGGCGCGGCAGGCCATTGCCGAGCCGGGCAAGGCTGGACAAGCTCAAGCCAAACAAGGAGTTGCGCTACGGCAGCGCTGCCGCTACACTGCGCGGCTCGCTGGCGGACTCTGTCCGTCGGTGAAGGCTGATTCCAGAATAACTACCAAAGGCATGGCCATGTACGCAGTCATCGTTACCGGCGGTCGTCAGTACCGCGTGGCGCAGGGCGAGACCCTGCGCGTGGAAAAGCTCGTCGCCGACGTCGGCGCCGAGGTCAAGCTCGATCAGGTCCTGCTCGTCGGCAACGGCGAGGGCGTCACGGTTGGTGCCCCGCTGGTCGCGGGTGCATTGGTGACCGCCAAGGTCAAGGCCCACGGTCGCGCCGACAAGATCCGCATCGTCAAATTCCGCCGCCGCAAGCACCATCGCAAGGAGATGGGCCACCGGCAGCATTACACCGAAATCGAAATCGTCGGCATCACCGGCGCGGGCAAGTAAGGGAGTCCAGCAGTCATGGCACACAAGAAGGCAGGCGGCTCTACCCGTAACGGCCGCGATTCCAACCCCAAGTATCTGGGCGTCAAGATCTACGGTGGCCAGGCCGTCGAGGCCGGCAACATCATCGTGCGTCAGCGCGGCACCCGCTTCCATCCGGGCAGCGGCGTCGGTCTGGGTCGCGACCACACGCTGTTCGCGTTGGTCGATGGCACGGTCGAGTTCAAGGCCAAGGGCCCGCTCGCACGCAAGACGGTCAACGTGATCCCGGGCTGAGCCCGATCCGTTCCACCGCTGCAAGAGCCCCGCTTCGCGCGGGGCTTTTTGTTGGAGCAAAGACGGCCATGTCAGGGAATTGTCCGGGTTCGGGCCGTTCCAGGCCCGTCAAATGCGCAAAGATGCTTGCGTGTACCGCTTGAGCTTGTAGCCTTGCCGATTCCCGATTCCCGATTCCCGATTCCCGATTCCCGATTCCCGATTCCCGATTCCCGATTCCCGATTCCCCATGAAATTCGTCGACGAAGCCATCATCCACGTCTACGCCGGCAACGGCGGCAACGGCTGCGTCGGTTTCCGCCGCGAGAAGTTCATCCCATTCGGCGGGCCGGATGGCGGCGATGGGGGTGCGGGCGGCAATGTCTGGCTGCTTGCCGACGAGGGTCTCAACACCCTGGTCGATTTCCGCCATCAGCGCGTGTTTCGCGCCCAGCGCGGCGAGAACGGCATGGGTCGGCAGATGTCCGGCAAGGCGGGCGCCGACACCGTGATCCGCGTGCCGGTCGGCACCGTGGTCTTCAACACCGCGACCGATGAGGAAATCGGCGACCTCACCGCACATGGCCAGCGCCTGCTGGTGGCGCAGGGCGGGCAGGGTGGGCAGGGCAACATGCATTTCAAGACCTCGGTCAACCGCGCGCCGCGCAAGGCGACGCCGGGGCAGCCTGGCGATGAGCGCGAGCTCAAGCTCGAGCTCAAGGTGCTCGCCGATGTCGGTCTGCTCGGTTTTCCCAATGCCGGCAAGTCGACCCTCGTGCGCGCGGTGTCGGCAGCGACGCCCAAGGTGGCCGACTACCCGTTCACCACCCTGCAGCCGCATCTGGGCGTGGTGCGTATCGGTCCCGACCAGAGTTTCGTGATCGCCGACATTCCCGGCCTGATCGAAGGCGCAGCCGATGGCGCGGGGCTGGGCATCCAGTTCCTCAAGCATGTGGCGCGCACGCGTTTGCTGCTTCACGTGGTCGACATCGCGCCGCTCGATGGTGTGACCGATCCGGTCGCCGAGATCCGTGCGATCGAGAAGGAGCTCAAGGGCTACGATCCCAAGCTCTTGAAGCGGCCGCGATGGCTGGTGTTCAACAAGGCCGACTTGCTCGCGCCCGAAGAGCGCGACAAGGCGGCCAAGGCGATCGTGCGCACGCTGCGCTGGAAGCAGCCGTGGTATCTGGTATCGGCAATCGCGCGCGAGGGCACCTGGCCCCTGTGTCTGGACATCCAGCGCTTTTTCGACGAACAGCGGCGCGAGGCTGGCGAGGCGGCGCGGTGAGTGCAGCGGTCGCCGGAATCTGGCCGCCAACGCCGCCCGTTGTGCGGATGGCAGCAACGAAAAAGCCGGCTTGCGCCGGCTTTTCCGCTCTCGCAATCAGGCCCGGATCAGGCCAGCGCGGCGATGTGCGCGGTAAGGCGGCTCTTGTGACGGGCGGCCTTGTTCTTGTGGATCAGACCGCGCGCGGAGTAGCGGTCCATGACCGGCTCGGCGATCTTGTAGGCGGCTTCGGCACGCGCCTTGTCCTTGGCGTCAATCGCCTTGACGACGTTCTTGATTGCGGTGCGGACCATCGAACGCGCGCTGGCGTTGCGCTGACGGTTCTGCTCGGACTGGCGCGCACGCTTCTTCGCGGATTTGATGTTGGCCACGGGATGACTCCGGAGACTGGGGTGGAAAAAAGACCGGCAATTATGCGGATCCGGCCGGCAAAGGTCAATCGCGGACAGGACATGGCTGCGGCGGCCGATGGTTCGGCGCAGGGGATGCCATGAGCCGGCCCAGCCTGCTGCGTTCGATGCTCAGTTTCAGCGGCGGGACTTTCATCTCGCGCATCCTCGGCCTGGTACGCGAGCAGGCGATCGCCTATGCCTTCGGCGTGAGCGCGGCAACCGATGCGTTCTGGGTGGCCTTCCGCATCCCCAATTTCCTGCGCCGCCTGTTTGCCGAAGGCTCGTTCTCGGTCGCCTTCGTGCCGGTGTTCACCGAGGTCAAGGAAAAGCGCAGCCATGCCGAACTGCGCGAGCTGATGGCGCGCACCGCGGGCACGCTCGGTGGCGTGCTGTTCGTGGTCACGGCCTTGGGCATGCTGGGTGCGCACTGGGTGGCCGGGGTGTTCGCGCCGGGCGCGATCGATCAGCCCGAAAAGTACGCGCTGACCACCCATCTGCTGCGCGTGATGTTCCCTTTCCTGCTCTGCGTGTCCTTGACCGCACTCGCTGCGGCCGCGCTCAACAGTTTCCATCGCTTCATGCTGCCGGCGCTCACGCCGGTGATCATGAACCTGTGCATGATCGTGGCGGCACTGTGGTGGTCCAAGGCGTTTGAAGTGCCGATCATGGCCCTGGGCTGGGCAATCTTCATCGCCGGCATCCTGCAGCTGCTGGTCCAGTTGCCGGCGCTGGCGCGGCTCGACCTGCTGGCCTTGCCGCGCTGGGGTTGGCGCCACGGCGACGTGCGGCGCATCCTCAAGCTGATGGTGCCGACCTTGTTCGGCTCCTCGGTGGCGCAGGTCAACCTCTTGCTCGACACCCTGATCGCCTCTTTCCTGATCACCGGTTCGCAGACCTGGCTGGCGCAGACCGACCGTTTGCTCGAATTTCCGCTGGGCGTGTTCGGCGTCGCGCTGGGCACCGTGATCCTGCCGTCGCTGTCGCGCCACCATGTCGCCACCGACCATCAGGGATTTGCGCGGGCGCTCGACTGGGGCCTGCGCACGGCGCTGCTGATTGCGGTGCCGGCGATGCTTGCGCTGGTGCTGCTGGCCAAGCCGATGCTTGCGACCCTGCTCCAGCATGGCGCGTTCACTGCGCACGATGTCGACATGGCGGCGCTGTCGCTGTCGGCGCTGGCGTTGGGCTTGCCGGCCTTCGCCCTGGTCAAGGTGGTTGCGCCGGCCTTCTATGCGCGCCAGGACACCAAAACCCCGGTGCGCGCGGGAATCGTGGCGATGATTGCGAACATGGTGATGAACCTGGTGTTCGTCAGCGTGCTGTTCCAGCTCTGGCATCGGCCCGAAGACCTGCAAGATGGCTGGTTCGCGGGCCTCGCCAAGGTGCCCGGCCTGCACATGGGCCTCGCGCTGGCGAGCGCGCTCGCGAGTTACCTCAATCTCGCCCAGCTTTGGCTCGCGCTGCGCCGCGATGGTGTCTACCAGCGCCAGCCGGGATGGGGAGTGCATCTTCTGAGGCTGGCTCTGGCCTGCGCGGCGATGGTCGGCGTGCTCGGCGCCGGGCTGTGGCTGTGGCCGGAATGGGGTCGTTGGGACGTGATGACGCGCGTGTGGCGGTTGGCCGTCTTGATTGCCGCGGGCGGGCTGAGTTTCGTCGTCGTTCTGTTTGCATCAGGCTTTCGACTGCGCGACCTGCGCGGCACATGAGCCGCCCGGCACCGCCGCATGCTGCGATGCAGCGGCTATACTCGCGCGATGAACCGGATTTTCCGTGATGCCACCGGCCCGTGCCTTGCGCCGGGCGGCAGCGTCGTCTGCGTGGGCGCGTTCGATGGCGTGCATCTGGGCCATCGCGCCCTGTTGGCGCGCGCCCGTGCTCTGGCCGATCAACGCGGCCTGCAGGCGATCGCGGTGAGCTTCGAGCCGGTGCCGCGCGAGTTCTTTGCCCGCGGCAAGCCGGTGCCGCGTCTGACCGGCGCGCGCGAGAAGCTCGCCCTGCTGCTCGATACCGGCGTGGATAGCCTGCTGTCGCTGCGTTTCAATGCGGCGCTGGCGGCGATGTCGGCCGAGGCCTTCGTCGATGACTTGCTGATCGCGCGGGTCGGCATGCGCGCACTGTGCGTGGGCGGCGATTTCCATTTCGGCCATGCGCGTCGCGGCAACGTGGCGATGCTCGAACAACTGGCACCGCAGCGCGGCTTTGCCCTCGAGGTGATGCCCGACATTGGCGTTGACGGAACACGCGTGAGCAGCAGCGCGATCCGTGCGCAATTGGCGGCAGGTGATTTCGCCGCCGCCAACGCGGCTCTGGGCCGCGCGTTTTCGATCGGGGGCCATGTCGTGCGCGGCCAGCAGCTCGGGCGCAAGCTCGGCTATCCGACCGCGAACATTCGTCTCGGCCGGCGCACCTCACCAGTCACCGGCATCTTCGCAGTCCAGGTGCACGGCGTGCATGCGCAGGCGATGTCCGCCGTGGCGAGCCTGGGCATACGGCCGACCGTCAACGGCACCGAACCCTTGCTTGAAGCGCATCTGTTCGATTTCGATGGCGACCTGTACGGCCGTCGCCTCGAAGTCGAGTTCGTCGCCAAGCTGCGCGAAGAGGAAAAATTTGCCGACCTCGACGCAATGGTGCGCCAGATCGATCTCGATGCACGGCAGGCGCGCGCGATTCTCGCCGGCAACGACAGAATCCGCGAAGCCGCCCCCATTTGAAACCAATCCATTCCGATCCCCGATTCCCGATCTCCGAGCCAAGCATGAGCAAGGATTACAAGAACACCATCAACCTGCCCAACACCTCGTTCGCGATGAAGGCCGATCTGGCCAGGCGCGAACCGGCGATGCTCGCGCAGTGGGAAGAGGCCAAACGCTATGAAGAGATTCAACAGCGCAGCGCCGATCGCGCGCAGGCTTTCATCCTGCATGACGGCCCGCCGTATGCGAATGGTGCGATCCACATCGGCCATGCGGTCAACAAGGTGCTCAAGGACATCGTGGTGAAGTCGGCGCTGCTCGCCGGTCATCGTTCGCCCTATGTGCCGGGTTGGGATTGCCACGGCCTGCCGATCGAAATCGCGATCGAGAAGAAAGTCGGCAAGGTCGGCGCCAAGGTCGATGCGGCCGAGTTCCGCCGCCTGTGCCGTGCCTATGCGGCCGAGCAAATCGACCTGCAACGTGCGGATTTCAAGCGTCTTGGCGTGCTCGGTGATTGGAGCAATCCCTATCGCACGATGGATTTTCGTTACGAAGCCGACATGATCCGCGCCTTGGCGAAGATCCACGCCAACGGTCATGTGCTGCGCGGATTCAAGCCGGTGCACTGGTGCTTCGACTGCGGCTCGGCGCTGGCCGAGGCCGAGATCGAATACCAGGACAAGCAATCCAGTGCGGTCGATGTCGCCTACGACGCGGTAGATGGCGCTGCGCTCGCCGCGAAGTTCGGCGTGACGATTGGCGCCGATGACATTGTCAGTGTCCCGATCTGGACCACCACGCCGTGGACCTTGCCGGCGAGCCTTGCGGTCACGCTCGGCCCGCAGCTCGACTACGTGCTGGTCGAAGGCCCGCGGCGTCACGGCAAGCGGCTGTTGCTGGTGCTCGCCGAGGCGCTCGTCGAGCGCGTGCTCGCGCGTTATGGCGTGGATGAGGTCGTCGTGCTCGGGCGCGCGCAGGGCGCGGAGCTCTCGCGCGCGCCTTCGGAAAACGTGGCCTTGCCGCTGCTCAAGCACCCGTTCTACGACCGCGAGGTACCCCTCATTCTCGGTGACCACGTCTCGGCCGAGGACGGCACCGGCGCGGTGCATACCGCGCCCGGTCATGGTGCCGAGGACTTTGCGGTCGGCCAGGCTTACGGATTGATCGATGCCTATCCGGCGAGCGTGCTCAATCCGGTCGGTGGCAATGGCGTCTATCTCGCCGGCACGCCGCAGTTCGAAGGCCAGTTCATCTGGAAGGCCAACGACGCGATCGTCGAACTGCTGCGCGAGCGCGGTCTCCTGCTCGCCGATGCCAGGATCACCCACAGCTATCCGCATTGCTGGCGGCACAAGACCCCGGTCGCGTTCCGCACCACGCCGCAGTGGTTCATCGGCATGGAAGCGGCGGGTCTGCGCGAGGCCGCGCTCAAGACCATCCGCGACGATGTCGACTGGTATCCCGCTTGGGGTGAGGAGCGCATCGCCGGCATGGTCGAGGGTCGCCCCGACTGGTGCATCTCGCGCCAGCGAACCTGGGGCGTGCCGATTGCGCTGTTCGTCGACAAGGCGACTCAGCAGCCGCACCCGCGCAGTGCGCAGCTCATGGAAGAAGTCGCCAGGCGCGTCGAGCAGGGCGGCGTCGATGTCTGGTACGCACTCGATCCGGCCGAGCTGCTCGGCGCCGAGGCGGCGCAGTACGAAAAGGTCACCGACATTCTCGATGTCTGGTTCGACTCGGGCGTGACTCACCACTGCGTGCTCGACCAGCGGCCGCAGCTTGCGCGCGAGCCAGGCGACAAGGTGATGTATCTGGAAGGCTCCGACCAGCATCGCGGCTGGTTCCAGTCCTCGCTGCTCACAGCCACTGCGCTGCACGGCCGCGCGCCCTACGACGTGGTGCTCACGCATGGTTTCACCGTCGATGCGCAGGGCCGCAAGATGTCCAAGTCGCTGGGCAACGTGGTGGCGCCGCAAAAGGTCGTCGACACGCTCGGCGCCGACGTGCTGCGCCTGTGGGTCGCTTCGACCGACTACCGCAACGAGATCGCGGTGTCCGACGAGATCTTGAAGCGCGTCTCCGATTCCTATCGCCGCATCCGCAACACCGCGCGCTTCCTGCTCGGCAATCTCGATGGCTTCGATCCTGCGCAGCACCTGCTGCCGGTCGAAGACTGCCTGCTGCTCGACCAGTGGGCGGTGCAGCAGGCGCACGACGTGCAGGCCGCGGTGATCGCCGCCTATGCCGAGCACGACTTCCCCGAAGTGGTCGCGCGCGTGCAGAATTTCTGCACCAATGAATTGGGCGCGTTGTACCTGGACATCACCAAGGATCGCCTCTACACGATGCCCACCGACAGTCGCGGTCGGCGCAGCGCGCAGTCGGCGATGTATCGCATCATCGAAGCGCTGGTGCGCTGGATCGCGCCGATAACCTCGTTCACCGCCGAGGAAATCTGGCCGCTGATTCCCGGTGCGCGTGGCGAGTCGGTGTTGTTCGAGCAATGGTATGCGGGCCTTGCGGCGCCGCAGGCCACACCCGAGCGGCGCCAGTGGTGGGCCGACCTGCTCACGATCCGTGCCGGCGCCGCGAAGCTGCTCGAAGGCATGCGCGCGGCCAGTGCGATAGGGGCCTCGCTGCAGGCCGAGGTCACGCTGTATGCCGATTCCGCTACGCGCGCGCGCTTTGCCGAAGTCGGCGACGAACTGCGCTTCTTCTTCATCACCTCGCAGTTGCGCTGGGCCGAGGCTGCCGCGAGGCCGGCGCATGCGGAAGCCGTCAAGCTCGATGGCGCCGAGCTGTGGGTGAGTGCGCAGGCGAGCCAGGCTCCCAAGTGCATCCGCTGCTGGCATTACCGCGAAGATGTCGGCAGTCATGCGGACGATCCGGAAATCTGCGCGCGTTGCGTCGAGAATGTCGATGGCGCTGGCGAGGTGCGGCAATGGTTCTGAGCGTTGCGCACGACGCATGCGAGCCGCGGCGCGGGGCATCGTCGCGAAGGGCTGAACGATGAGCCGCCCCGCTTCCGCGCTGCCGTGGCTGTGGCTGTCTGCGTTGGTGATCGTGCTCGACCAGATCACCAAGTTGCTTGCGCTCGCCAAACTCGCGCCCTACGAGTCGCGCGCGGTGATCGATGGCCTGCTCGACTGGACGCTCGCATTCAACAGCGGCGCGGCCTTCAGTTTTCTTGCCACCGCCGATGGCTGGCAGCGCTGGTTCTTCGCGATTCTGGCGGTGGGCATCTGCAGCGCTCTGGTGGTCTGGCTCTCGCGGCTGCCGCGCGCCGATTGGCGCAATGCCGCACCACTGGCGCTGATCATCGGCGGTGCGTTGGGCAACCTCGTCGATCGCCTGCGCCTCGGCCATGTGGTCGACTTCATCGACGTCTACTGGGGCAATTCGCACTGGCCGGCGTTCAATATCGCCGATTCGGCGATCAGCGTCGGCGCGGTGATGCTGATCGTGTTCGGCCTGTTCGCTGGGAAAGCCGGCACCAAGCGCGGATAATCCGACGATGGAAGTCATCCTTGCCAATCCGCGTGGCTTCTGCGCCGGCGTCGACCGCGCGATCGAGATCGTCGAACGCGCGCTGGAAGCTTTCGGCGCGCCGATCTACGTGCGCCATGAAGTCGTGCACAATCGTTTCGTGGTCGACAATCTGCGCGACAAGGGTGCGGTATTCGTCGACGAGCTGCACGAAGTGCCGGACGGCGCCACCGTGATCTTCAGCGCGCATGGCGTGTCCAAGGCGGTGCGCACCGAGGCGGCGGAACGCAACTTGCGCGTGTTCGACGCGACCTGTCCCCTGGTGACCAAGGTGCATCTGGAAGTCGCCCGCCACGGCAAGGCCGGGCGCGACGTGGTCCTGATCGGCCACGCCGGCCATCCCGAAGTGCAGGGCACGATGGGGCAGTGGAACGCCGCCAATGTCGGCAGCATTCACCTGGTCGAGAACCTCGAAGGCGTAGCGCTTCTGACGCCACGCGATCCGGCGCAGATGGCCTACGTGACCCAGACCACGCTTTCGGTCGACGACACCATTGCGATCGTGCGCGCGCTGCGCGAGCACTTTCCGCAGATCGAGGGGCCGCGCCACGATGACATCTGCTATGCCACGCAGAACCGGCAGGATGCGGTGCGCCGGCTCGGTCAGCAGTGCGACCTTGTACTCGTGGTCGGCTCGCCCAACAGTTCCAATTCCAATCGCCTGCGCGAACTGGCCGAAAAGCAGGGTGTGCCCGCATACCTCATCGACGGCGCGGCCGACATCGAGTCAGACTGGCTCGCGGGCTGCCAGCGCATCGGCGTCACCGCCGGCGCCTCGGCCCCCGAGCGGCTGGTACGCGAGGTCGTCGAGGCCCTGCGCGTTGCCGGTGCCGGCAGTGTCCAGGAGCTTGACGGCAAGCCCGAGGACATCACTTTCGCCCTGCCCAAGGAACTGCGGCTGCGCGTGGTGGATTCGCGCTGAGTTCCCGTCCTCGCCATGGCTGACCCAATCCCGGGCATGCCTGGCCGGGCCGCCTGAACGCTCGTCCTGACGGTCCGGGTGCTCCCGGAATTGGCCGCCGGCGCAGCATTCGGGCCGTTCATCCGCCAATTCCTACCTTGCGGGCGCGATCGGCTTGCCGCTTGCGCGGCCGCAGCCTAACTTGGACGATGGCAGTCCCACCCGAAGCAGCAGGGAAACGCATGTCCAAGTCTCCCGGTCGAAATTTCAGCCCGCCTGCCCGTTTCGGGCGCGGCTTCACGATGATCGAGTTGATGATCGCGATCGCCTTGGTGGCCATACTTGCGGCGATGGCATTACCGAGCTATCGCGAGTTCAACACGCGGATGGCGACCCAGGACAACACCAACAACTTGATCGGTGCGCTCAATACCGCACGCATGGAGGCGGTCAAGCGTGGCCGTACGGCTGCCGTGATCGCCAATGGCGGCAATTGGAACAACGGTTGGCAGGTGGTCGTTGCCAAACAGCTGGGCGGTGGCCTGATCGAAACCACACCGACCTCGCCAGGCGCAAGCTCCGCGGCGTGCGATGCCTACATCGACAATGTCGACTCCAGCGCAAGCCAAATGCCGTTGTGCATGGGCTATCGCGGCGCGGTAACGGGCGGCTTCACGGTGTTGAGCAAGGCCGGAACCGGTGGCGCCGACGACATGGTGGTGTTTGCACCAACCGGCGCGCTCTCGCAGGCGGCGGAGTTCGATTTCAGTGTCTGTCGCCCGAGCGCGCAGGCTGACGCAACGCAATCGCGGCGCATCCACGTATCTCTCAGCGGAGTGATCGAGAGCCGCCGCGACACGACCAGCGCGCCCGCGGGCAGTTGCAGTTGAGGATGATGTCGATGACTTATCGAATTCGAACCCGCGGATTTTCCTTGCTTGAGGTGCTGATCGCCGTGCTGATCTTCAGCTTCGGCCTGCTCGGCGTCGCTGGCTTGATGGTGCTTTCGGTACGCACCAACCACAGCGCCTACCTGCGCACGCAGGCCTCATTCCTCGCCCAGTCGATGGCGGAGCGGATGCGCACCAATTTGGGCTGGATCGTCGACTACAACGGAACCTATGACGCCAGTACCGTCGGCACGAATCCTTGCAGCGGTTCGATCTGCACGCCCACCGATCTGGTCCAGCGCGACAGGAATCTGTGGAGCCAGCAACTCGTGGACTTCCTGCCCAGTCCGACGGCAACCATTTTGTGCAATGTCACAGGTGCGCCGTTTTCAGCCGCGCATCGTGGTGCGCAGCCATTTGACGGGCAGTGCACGATGACCATCTCGTGGACCGAGGCCGATCTTGATCGCAACTCCGGTGCCCCCGCCACGCAAACCTTTGCTTGGGTGTTTCAGCCATGACTCGCAGCCGTCCAGTCCATGCAACTCCAGCGCGCACGCAGCAGCGCTCTGGTGGATTCTCGCTGATCGAAATCATGATCGCGCTGACTCTTGGTTTGCTGCTCAGCATCGGCATCATCAGCCTGTTCGACGGCACCAGCCGCACCAACAAGCTGCAGAACGGCTTGGCACAACTTCAGGAAAATGGCCGCTTCGCGGTGATGAAGATCGAACAGGACATGCGCATGCTTGGTGCGCAGTACTGCAGCAACACCACGGGTGGCAGCGCGCCGGGCACGGCGGTGCCTGTGCTGCCCGAGCGCGCGCCGATGATCTATGCGCCGAATCTGAATCTGCCCGACAGCACGATCCAGAGCATCGATGCGGCAGGCAATCCCTCGAATGCATCGGCGACGGCTGCTTATGCACTGAGCCCGCGTTGGTTCGCGCAAGGCTACGCCTGCACGGCTTCGACCTGTACGCCAGCCTTGCCGGTCGGCGTGTTTCCGAACATGGGGCTGGCCGCAGGAATGCGCGTGCCGGCATCGGACGTTCTCACGATTCGCTATTTGCGCGGCAGCGGCTGGCCGCTGGAATCGGGAGCATGCTCGATCGGGGCGGCCGCCCCGATACTCAACGGCACGGCAATCACCGTGAGTCCGCAGACCGGTGACGACCCGCTCGATATCAACCCGGGCGAATTGGCTTTGGTTACCGATTGCATCAACCCGGTGGTCTTGCCGATCAGCGCCGTGTCCTCGAACACGTTGACGGTCGGTGGCGGGGTTCTCGATGGCGTGACCGGGGCCGTGTGCTCGGGCAATCGCACGCGCGACGTGCGCCTGTTCAATTTCTCCAGGGATTTCGTCACGGTCAGCTACTACCTCGTCTTCCGGGCCGATGACAACCCGGATGCCCGACCCAATGGCGGCGGTGGCACGCGCCTGATTCCGGTGCTGGTTCGCCGCGAGAACGGTGTCGAACAGGAGCTCGTGCGCGGCGTCGACCAGCTTGCCTTTCGCTACGGCATCCAGGACAGCGCGGGCAGTACGCGCTTCATGACGGCCGACCAGGTCGGCGCCGGCGGCGCATTCTGCACGGCTCCGCCACCCGGCATGAATGTTGAACCGGGTTGCCTGTGGCGCTCGGTTCGCACGGTCGAAGCCCACCTGCTCGTCAACACGGTGAATGAAGTATTCGGTCTCGACACGGCAAGCCGAACGTACCGCTTTGACGGAACCAGCTACACCAGGGCCGACGGTGATGCGCTGCCATCTGGTCTTCTGGCTGGCAGCCAACTGCGCCGTGAATTCATCGCCTATGTGTCCAGCCGCGCCCACAATCTCTAGGACCGCACCATGAGCCGCACACCCAATCCAATGCCAACACGCCAGCATGGTGCCGTCCTGTTCGTGGCGCTGGTGTTCCTGATCCTGATCACGCTGCTGGCGTTGACCGCGATCGGCAGCTCGATCCTGCAGGAAAAGATGACTGGCGGCATGCGCAATGGCCAGCTGAGCGCGTTGGGTGCCGACAGTGCCTTGCGTGGCGGCGAGGCCTGGATGTGGAATCTCAACTTCAATGCCGTCGCGGGACAGCCTTTGCCACCCTGCATCGGCAGCAGTAGCGGGACCTGTGTGTACCGACCGGGAGCCACGGGCGCACTGCGCAGCGATGTGCAGAAGTTCCGGACTTCGCACGGATGGGTCAACGAGTTGCCGGGCTCGCCCACCTATACGCATGTCATGACCGGCCTGACCGGTACGACGGAAACTGCGTCGCTTGCCGAGCAGCCGCAGCTGATCATCGAGGACATGGGCGACAACGTCCCGCCCAGCAGTGGCCGTCAATCCGGTGCGATCGATCCCGAGAATGCCACCGCGTATCGGTTCTACCGCATCACCGCGCGCAGCACTGGCGGCAGCGCCGCCGTGCAGCGTGTGTTCGAGAGCGTGTTTTCATCCACCAATCTGACCGACACCGGCACCGAACCTTGAGCGTGCAGGCTTTTTCAGGAGCCAATCCCATGATGCGGATTCCATCCCGATTCAAGATTTCCGTCCTCGCCACCCTGGTGAGCGTGATTGCGGGCTTGCCCCAGATCTCGCAGGCGGCGCCAACGCCTGCCTCGGGCACGATCAACCTGCTCACGACGCCGCCGGAGTTGACGACGAAAGTCGCGCCGAACGTGGTGCTGACCTTCGACGACTCGGGTTCGATGAACTGGCATCACATGCCAGACAACCGGCCCTATACCGATGTGAGCTGGAGCGCCGGCACTGGGCAGTCTGAAGGCAACAATGACAATTTCTCGTCGGCTGGGGGGCCCTATCTTTGCGCCGGCGTGATCGATCCAACGCTGACGCCGGATCCGACCAATCCGCGCACTTGGGCAATGAACGGTGTCTACTACAACCCGCTTGCAACCTACGATCCGCCCATGCGCGCCAATGGCACGAGTTTCCCCAACGCGTCGTTCACTGCAGCGTGGGTCAATGGCATCCGCCACAACCGCACGTCAAACCAGTCCAACTCGAACACCCGTGACCTGAGCAGTTCCTCTGCGGGAAAACGCTTCTGCGGCAACATGCCGGGTTGGTACCAATTCAATTCCGGCGTGACATTGACTCTCGATGCCGACGGCAAACTCGATACGGCGAGCAAGAACGCCTTGTATACCGCATCGAACTGGACTTGGATGCCCCTGCCTGCCAGTCAGCAGCAGAACTTCGCCAACTGGTATTCCTACTATCACACCCGCACGATGGCAGCTGTGAGCGCCACGTCGATCGCGTTCAGTGATTTCGACAAGAGCATCCGTGTCGCCTGGCAGAACATCAACTCCAACTCGAATGCGAATCCCTGGAACGCATTGTGGGTGGCCGGGGGCACGACGACCCTTGCGCCCTTCGAGAACACGACACGTACCAATTTCTACGAGTGGCTGCTCGCGGTTCCGGCCTCGGGCAACACCCCGAACCAGGCTGCGGCCAATCGCGTCGGCAGATTGTTCACCTACGGCAATGGCGTAAGCAACGACAAGAATCCCTATTGGGACCCGGACACCGGGCGCGAGTTGTCCTGTCGCAAGAATTTCCACATTCAGATGACCGATGGCATGTGGAACAACGCAACCGTGGCGCAGAGTCGGGTCGATACCAACGCAATCGCCACGCTGCCCGATGGACGTCCCTATTCGGTGACGGCGTCCGAGTCGACGATTTTCTGGAACGAGGACAGCGCCGGCCAGCATACGATGGCGGATATCGGTTTCAATTACTGGGCGACTGATTTGCGCCCGGACTTCCAGGGTAATCCGCAGACCAAGCTCAAGGTCCGCCCTTACCTCGTCGACCGGACCACGGGCGTGACGGGTTCGGTTCCACTGCAGCCGGGCGACAACTGGCTCAACAACGCCGAGCTCTATTGGAACCCCGCCAACGATCCCGCGACCTGGCCGCATCTGGTCCAGTACATGATCGGTTTCGGCGTCAGCGGAACGATCCCGAAGACGGACGCCAGCCTGCTCAGGCTGCGTCAGGGTGACATCAAGTGGCCCAAGCTTGATGGCGGCAGTCCGTACTCCGACAACAACAAGAAGATCGACGACATGTGGCATGCGGCGATCAACAGTCGAGGCATGTTCTTCGCGGCATCCAATCCCGGCGAGTTGATCGATGCGATGCGCAAGATCATCGCCAGCGTCGTCGCGCAAAGTTCGTACTCGACGCCTGCCTCGGTTTCCTTGCCGATCCTCACCGGTGGCAACAGCGCCTATCAGGGAGCCTACGACAGTGGTTCATGGTCGGGCAACCTGCGCCGTTCGCTGGTGGATGCGACAGGACAACCTGCCAGTGTGGTCTGGGATGCGGCTTGCCTGCTCACGGGCGGTGACTGCGCCGATCCGGTTGGGACGGGTACGGCCCGGGATCCCAACAGTCGCATCATCATCACCTCCGATGGCGCGGGCAATGGCGAGGCGTTCCGTTCATCGAATTTCTCTGGCTTGACGGCAGCGCAGCAAAATGCGCTCAACCAGAAGCCCAACGCAGCGCCCTGTCCGGGCGCACCGAGCACGAATTGCGATGGCAACGGCCCGCTGCGCATCGACTATTTGCGCGGCGCGCGCACCAACGAAGCCGCGACGGCAACACCGAAGTTCCGCCCGCGCACTTCGGTGCTCGGCGCCGTGATCAATGCACAACCCGCCTACGTGTCTTCGCCGCGATCGGGCTACCACGACATGTTCCCGGCCGCGTCGCCCGAGGCCGTTGCGGCGGCAAGTGACGAGACCAAGAGCTATGCGGGTTACCAGAACGCGCAGCGCAATCGCCGGCCGATGCTCTACGTCGGCGCCAATGACGGCATGATGCATGCTTTCGATGCGGAAACCGGCGAAGAGAAATGGGCCTATGTGCCGGACACGCTGATCCGCAACGGTCGTTTGGCGAAGTCGACGAATGCCGATGCCTCGCTCGTGCCAGGTGTCGACTCGATGCCGCGCGAACGGGATGTCTTCATCAAGGGCAAATGGCGGACGGTCCTGCTGGGTTCGTTGCGTCTGGGCGGACGCGGGATCTACGCGCTCGACGTGACCAATCCGACGCCGACGGAAAGCGATTTGCTTGGCAGCGAGGGTGCACCGCTTTGGGAATTCAGCAATGGCGACACCGCGAGTACCGCAGGCGACCCGCCATGCGCGACTGGCGCCATTAGCTGCGCTTCGCTCGGCTACACGTATGATTCGGTGAATGTTGCGCGCCTGAAGGCGAACGACCGCTGGGTCGCCGTCGTTTCGAGCGGCTATTTCCCCTCCAATCAGGATGCGCCGGCAGCGGTCGGTGACATCGCCGAACCAGCCGCGGGCCGTACGTCCCTGCTCGTGATCGATCTGGAAACGGGCAAGCTGATCCGCGAACTGCGCACCTCTGCCGCGCCCCAGACGAAGCCGACTGGCTTCAAGACCTTCGGTTTGTCCACGCCGATGGTTTATGACGAGGGCGCAGACGAAGTCGATGACTTGGTTTATGCGGGTGATCTGGCCGGCAATCTCTGGCGCTTTGATCTGTCCGATGGCGATCCACTCAACTGGAAGGTCGATTTGATGTTCACGACCTACGG
>NZ_JAHCAP010000036.1 GCF_019634815.1 Dokdonella sp.
CCAGTAAGCGTCAACGGACTGCGGGAACTGGTGGGGCGGAATGTCTGGCGCCACCGTATTCTGTCCAGTCCGGCAACAAGCGTGCATGACCGGCATCGATCCGCGGATGGATGCCGGTCAGAAATTCCGGCCACGATGGCCGGTGTTGTCGTTTCATGGAAGAGCAAAATTCACACACGCCAGTAGCTCAACTGGCAGAGCAGCGGTCTCCAAAACCGCAGGTTGGGGGTTCGAGTCCCTCCTGGCGTGCCAATTCCAATCTGAACCGTCCGGCCTGGAAGTTGCTCTGCTCCCCTGCCGCGATGGAGGAATATCCAAACAGACCATATGAACGCCAACGTCGAAAAAGCAGGCGGAAATCAGGTTCTGGACATCGTCAAGCTCACGCTGGCGGCGGCCTTGCTGATTGCCGGCGTCGCTGCCTATTACCTGCTGGAAGGCTGGAATGGCTGGGCCCGTCTGGGCATGTTTGCGGTCGGCGCGATTGCCGCGATGGCCGTTGCCGCATTCACCGCCGTGGGCCGTTCGACGCGCGAATATCTGGCTGAGTCGCAGTTCGAACTGCGCAAGGTCGTGTGGCCGACGCGTGACCAGACCCTGCGCACGACGCTCGTGGTCATCGTGGTCGTCATCATTCTCAGCCTGTTGCTGGGTCTGATCGACGTGGTTCTCAAGTGGGCGATCATCGATCATCTGCTGAAGTTCGGAAGTTGAGGCCTGCATGAGCAAGCGTTGGTACGTGGTACATGCCTATTCAGGCTTCGAGCACAGCGTTGCGCGGGCGCTCAGGGAGCGCATCGCGCGCGCCGGCATGCAGGAGAAATTCGGCGAAGTGATGGTGCCGACCGAGGAAGTGATCGAGATGCGAGGCGGCCAGAAGCGCCGCAGCGAACGCAAGTTCTTCCCGGGTTACGTGCTGGTGCAGATCGAGACCCACGACGAAGGCAAGGCGCTCAAGATCGATGACGAGTCCTGGCATCTGGTCAAGGAGACGCCGCGCGTGATGGGTTTCATCGGCGGTACTGCCGATCGCCCGTTGCCGATCAAGGATTCCGAAGCCGATGGCATCCTGCAGCGAGTGCAGGAAGGCGTCGAGAAGCCGCGGCCGAAGGTGTTGTTCGAGCCGGGCGAGATGGTGCGTGTCACCGATGGACCCTTCAACGATTTCAACGGCGTGGTCGAGGAAGTCAATTACGAGAAGAGCCGCTTGCGTGTGGCGGTGCTGATTTTCGGTCGCTCGACGCCGGTCGAACTCGAGTTCGGCCAGGTCGAGAAGGCCTGAAAGGCCGGGGGACGGGAATCGGGAGTCGGGAATCACGGGATCCGGGGCATTGCCGCTGATCTTCATCGATTCTCCATCCGCGAATTCCGTTTCCCGAATTCAACCAGACGGGGAGCCCCGCAGCCTGATCGGCGTGCAGGCGTTTGAACCCGAGGAGTAACAGACAATGGCAAAGAAAGTAGTCGGCTACATCAAGCTGCAGGTGAAGGCCGGTCAGGCCAACCCTTCGCCGCCCGTGGGTCCCGCGCTCGGTCAGCGCGGCCTCAACATCATGGAGTTCTGCAAGGCCTTCAATGCCGCCACGCAGAAGCTCGAGCCGGGTCTGCCGATCCCGGTCGTCATCACGGCCTATTCCGACCGTACCTTCACCTTCATCACCAAGACGCCACCGGCGACGATCCTGCTCAAGAAGGCAGCGGGTATCACGTCCGGTTCCAAGCGTCCCAATACCGAGAAGGTTGGCAAGGTCAGCCGCAAGCAGCTCGAGGACATCGCCAAGGCGAAGGAGCCCGATCTGACTGCTGCCGATCTCGACGCCGCGGTGCGCACCATTGCCGGCAGCGCGCGCAGCATGGGCCTGACGACGGAGACCTGAACATGAGCACGAAGATCAGCAAGCGTTACAAGGCGCTCAGCGCCACCGTCACCCCGGGCAAGATCTACTCGGTCGATGAAGCCATCAAGATCGTCAAGGAAGGCGCCAAGGCCAAGTTTCCCGAATCGGTGGACGTCGCAATCCGCCTCGGCATCGATGCCAAGAAGTCCGATCAGGGCGTGCGTGGCTCGGTGATGATGCCGCATGGCACCGGCAAGACCGTCAAGGTTGCGGTGTTCTGCCCGGCGGGCGAGAAGGCCGAAGCAGCCAAGGCCGCAGGTGCCGATGCCGTGGGCATGGAGGATCTGGCCGAGCGCATGCAGGCAGGCGAGCTCGACTTCGGTCGCGTCATCGCCACCCCGGACGCAATGCGCGTGGTCGGCAAGCTCGGTCAGCTGCTCGGTCCGCGCGGCCTGATGCCCAACCCGAAGGATGGCTCGGTCGCTGCCGACGTCGTCACCGCGGTCAAGAATGCCAAGGCCGGTCAGGTCAAGTTCCGCAACGACAAGGCGGGCATCATCCACTGCTCGATCGGCAAGGCCTCGTTTGAGGCGAATGCGCTCAAGGACAATCTCAACGCGCTGCTCGCCGATCTGGTCAAGGCCAAGCCGGCCTCGGCGAAGGGTCAGTACCTGCAGAAGGTCTCGATCTCGAGCACGATGGGTGTTGGCGTTCCGGTCGATCCGTCGACGGTTTCGGCTTGATGTCCGGCCGCCGGCATGGCGGCCATGTTCGAAGCATGGTGCGCGTGGACCGGTGGTCCGTCGCGCATCGCTTCGGGCTGCGAGACTTTCGTGCAAAAGCGCGCTAGAATAGCCGGTTCATTTTTCAAGTTTTGAGGGCGCCCTGCGCGAGCAGGGGCGCCGTCAAAGACCGCAGGCGGCCCCAGTGGCGCGATCGGGATCCAAGGAAGGCAAGCCATTGCATGGATTGCCCCGCTCCCGCCGCAAGGGTCTCAAACCACCAGCCTGCGTAGATGGTGTCGCCTTCCTGGAAATCTGGTTCAACGCCACTGGGCAGACCAGTCAGTCAGGCCACCAGCGGGACGCTTTCCGTGTCCCCGACGTCCAGGATGGATGTCGTCCCGGACCGCAAGCGGCACGGCCGTGAGCGGCGTTCAATTGGAGGAGTGCTAATGGCTCTCAATCTGTCCCAGAAGAAAGAAATCGTGGCCGAAGTGGCGCAAGTCGCTGCCAAGGCGCATTCCCTGATCGCTGTCGAGTACGCGGGCACCACGGTCGAGCAAATGACCGTGATGCGCAAGAAGGCGCGTGAATCGGGCGTTTTCCTCAAGGTCGTCAAGAACACGCTGGCATCGCGCGCGGTTGCCGGCACCGACTACGAGTGCGCCAAGGATTCACTGACCGGCCCACTGCTGTATGCGTTCTCGCAGGAAGAGCCCGGTGCCGCCGGTCGCCTGATCAAGGAATTCGCCAAGGGCAATGACAAGCTCAAGGCCAAGGTCGTTGTCGTCGGTGGCCAGCAGTATCCGGCCAGCCATGTCGACGTGCTGGCCTCGTTGCCGACGCTTGAACAAGCCCTGGGCATGTTGGCCCGCGTGCTTGCCGAGCCGGCCACGATGTTCGCGCGTGCGGTCAAGGCGGTTGCAGACAAGCAGGGCGGTGGCGACGCGGCCCCGACCCCGACGGCCTGATCCGTTTCGCTGAACCCCATTCCAGAATTTTCACGAGGTAATGCAAATGTCCCTTTCCAACGAGCAAATCGTCGAAGCCATCGCCACCAAGTCGCTGATGGAAGTCATGGAGCTGGTCAAGGCGATCGAAGACAAGTTCGGCGTCTCCGCTGCCGCCCCGGTCGCCGTTGCTGCCGGCCCGGCCGCTGCCGCTGCCGCGGTCGAAGAGCAGACCGAGTTCACGATCGTCCTCAAGAGCGCTGGCGAGAAGAAGGTCGACGTCATCAAGACCGTGCGCGCCATCACCGGCCTCGGTCTCAAGGAAGCCAAGGATCTCACCGAAGCCGGTGGCGTCCTCAAGGAAGGCATCTCCAAGGACGATGCCGCCAAGTTCAAGAAGGATCTGGAAACTGCTGGCGCGACCGTCGAGGTCAAGTGACGCCATGAAGGCGTCACCCCGGACGGCACAGGATGTGCAGTGATCCGGGGTCCAGCTTTTGATGAGTACTGGAAGACGACAAGCAAAGACTGGATTCCGGCCTCCGCCGGAATGACGAATCCAAAGCCTGGGGGCGCGAGCTCCCGGGCTTTGCCCGTTGCGAAGACGTGTGCAGCGGGCATGGGAAAGCACGGTACCGTCGGGCCCGAGGCCCCGTGTTTTCCGATGTCCGCTATTTCCTTCCGCTGTTCTCCACGGCGATTGGCCATCGCCGCATGCTGTTCGAGGTGATCTCCTCATGACCCAGACGACGTACTCCTTCACCGAAAAGAAGCGCATCCGCAAGAATTTCGGCAAGCGCCCACCTGTGCTCGGTGTTCCTTTCCTGTTGGCGATTCAGGTCGACTCGTATCGCGAGTTCCTGCAGGCCGAGGTCGACCCCAATGCGCGTGAAGACAAGGGCTTGCACGCGGCGCTGCGTTCGGTGTTCCCGATCACCAGTTATTCCGGAAGCGCTGCGCTGGAGTACGTGAACTACCGTCTTGGCGAGCCGCCGTTCGACGAGCGTGAATGCCGTTCGCGCGGCATGAGTTTCGGCGCGCCGCTGCGCGTCACCGTGCGTCTGGTGATCTACGACAAGGAGTCGTCAAACAAGGCGATCAAGTATGTCAAGGAGCAGGAGGTCTACATGGGCGAGTTGCCGCTCATGACCGACACCGGCACCTTCATCGTCAACGGCACCGAGCGCGTCATCGTCTCGCAGCTGCATCGTTCGCCGGGCGTGTTCTTCGACCATGACCGCGGCAAGACGCACAGCTCGGGCAAGCTGCTCTACAGTGCGCGCGTCATTCCTTACCGTGGATCCTGGCTCGATTTCGAGTTCGATCCGAAGGACGCCCTGTTCACCCGCATCGATCGTCGCCGCAAGTTGCCGGTGACGGTGCTGCTGCGCGCGCTGGGTTACACCAATGCCGACATGCTCGACATCTTCTTCGAGAAGAACGTCTTCCATCTGGGCAAGAAGAACAGCGCCAAGCTCGACCTGGTGGCCGAGCGCCTGCGTGGCGAGACTCTCAACTTCGATCTGCGCGTCGGTGACAGCGTCATCGTCGAGACCGGCAAGCGCATCACCGCGCGTCACGTCAAGCAGCTCGAGAAGGCCAACATCAAGAGTCTGGAAGTGCCCGACGAATATCTCGTCGGCCGCATCCTCGCGCATGACGTGGTCGACACCAAGACCGGCGAGCTGCTCGCCGCGGCCAACGACGAGATCAACGACGCCCACCTCGAGGCGTTCCGCAAGGCCGGCGTCGACAAGATTGCCACCTTGTGGGTCAACGACCTCGATCGTGGCGATTACATCTCGCGCACGCTGCGCATCGATCCGTCGCGCACGCCGCTGGAAGCGCTGGTCGAGATCTACCGCATGATGCGTCCCGGCGAGCCGCCGACCAAGGATGCCGCGCAGAACCTGTTCCAGAACCTGTTCTTCTCGGCGGATCGCTACGACCTGGATCGCGTCGGTCGCATGAAGTTCAACCGCCGCGTCGGCCGCAAGGACGACAAGGGGCCGGGCATCCTCTACGACAGCAAGTACTTCGGCGACCGCAATGACGAGACCTCGAAGGGGCTGGTAAAGGAATTCGGCGTCGGCTCGGACATTCTCGACGTCATCAAGGTGCTGATCGAGATCCGCAATGGCCGCGGTACGGTCGATGACATCGATCATCTGGGCAACCGCCGCGTGCGCAGCGTCGGCGAAATGGCCGAGAACGTGTTCCGCATCGGGCTCGTGCGCGTCGAGCGCGCGGTCAAGGAACGCCTGTCGCTGGCCGAGGCAGAAGGTCTCACGCCGCAGGATCTGATCAACGCCAAGCCGGTGGCGGCTGCAGTGAAGGAGTTCTTCGGCTCCTCGCAGCTGTCGCAGTTCATGGATCAGAACAATCCGCTGTCCGAGGTCACCCACAAGCGCCGCGTTTCGGCGCTTGGCCCGGGCGGCCTTACGCGCGAGCGCGCGGGCTTCGAGGTGCGCGACGTGCATCCGACCCATTACGGTCGCGTCTGCACCATCGAAACGCCGGAAGGCCCGAACATCGGCCTGATCAACTCGCTGGCCGTGTACGCGCGCACCAACGAGTACGGCTTCCTCGAAACGCCCTATCGCAAGGTCGACAACAGCAAGGTCACCAACAAGGTCGAATTCCTGTCGGCGATCGATGAAGGCGAATTCGTGATCGCACAGGCGAACTCGCCGCTCAACAAGGACGGCACCTTCTCGGAAGAGTACGTTTCGTGCCGATTCCGCGGCGAATCCGAGCTGCGCCCGGCCAGCGAAATCAACTACATGGACGTCTCGCCGATGCAGACCGTGTCGGTGGCGGCGGCGCTGGTGCCGTTCCTCGAGCACGATGACGCCAACCGCGCGCTGATGGGCGCGAACATGCAGCGTCAGGCCGTGCCGACGCTGCGTTCGCAGACGCCTCTGGTCGGCACCGGCATCGAACGCGCCGTGGCGCGCGATTCGGGCGTGACCGTGGCGGCGCTGCGCGGCGGCGTGATCGACCAGGTCGACGCCGGTCGTATCGTGGTGCGCGTCAACGAAGCCGAGATCGGCGACAACGATGCCGGCGTGGACATCTACACGCTGACCAAGTACACGCGCTCCAACCAGAACACCAACCTCAACCAGCGTCCGCTGGTGAACGTGGGTGACGTAGTGGCCAAGGGCGACGTGCTCGCCGATGGCTCGTCCACCGATCTGGGCGAACTGGCGCTGGGTCAGAACATGCTGGTCGCGTTCATGCCGTGGAATGGCTACAACTTCGAGGACTCGATCCTGCTCTCCGAGCGCGTGGTCGAGGAGGATCGTTACACCACGATCCACAT
Source organism: Dokdonella sp. (assembly GCF_019634815.1). Lineage (GTDB taxonomy): Bacteria > Pseudomonadota > Gammaproteobacteria > Xanthomonadales > Rhodanobacteraceae > Dokdonella_A. The sequence continues at coordinate 6,836 of NZ_JAHCAP010000036.1, forward strand.
CGAAGAGCTGACGATCCAGGCGCGCGATACCAAGCTCGGCCCGGAGGAAATCTCCGCCGACATCCCCAACGTCGGCGAGCAGGCGCTGGCGCGCCTCGACGAGTCAGGCGTGGTCTACATCGGCGCCGAGGTCAAGGCCGGCGACATCCTGGTCGGCAAGGTGACGCCCAAGGGCGAAAGCCAGCTCACGCCCGAAGAGAAGCTGCTGCGCGCGATCTTCGGCGAGAAGGCCTCGGACGTGAAGGACAGCTCGCTGCGCGTGCCGCCGGGCATGGATGGCACCGTCATCGACGTGCAGGTGTTCACGCGTGACGGCATCGAGAAGGACAAGCGTGCGCGCCAGATCGAGGAAATGGAGATCAAGCGCGTCAAGAAGGACTTCGACGACCAGTTCCGCATCCTCGAAGGCGCGATCTACAACCGTCTGCGCGCAGCGCTGGTCGGCAAGGTCGCCAATGGTGGTCCGGGCACGCTCAAGAAGGGCGCCGAGATCAGCGACGAATACCTGGATTCACTGAAGAAGGACGAGTGGTTCGCGATCCGCATGAAGGACGAGGCGGCCGCCGAGTTCCTCGAGCGTGCGCAGGAGCAGGTCAAGCGCCACAAGGCCGAGTTTGAACAGCGCTTCAAGGCCAAGCAAGGCAAGATCACCGCGGGCGATGACCTCGCTCCGGGCGTGCTCAAGATGGTCAAGGTCTACCTCGCGGTGAAGCGCCGCATCCAGCCGGGCGACAAGATGGCAGGTCGCCACGGCAACAAGGGTGTGGTGTCGATGATCGTGCCGGTCGAGGACATGCCGTATGCGACCGATGGCCGACCCGTCGACATCGTGCTCAACCCGCTGGGCGTGCCCTCGCGAATGAACATCGGCCAGATTCTCGAAGTGCATCTTGGCTGGGCGGCCAAGGGCATCGGCGAGAAGATCGAGCGCATGCTCAAGGCGCAGACCAAGGTTGCCGAGCTGCGCAAATTCCTTGATGAGGTCTACAACTCGGGCGGCAGCAAGGAAGCCGGCAGCGGCCACCACATCAACCTCAAATCCTTCAGCGATGAGGAACTGCTCACGCTGGCGGGCAACCTGAGCGATGGTGTGCCGATGGCAACGCCGGTGTTCGACGGCGCCTTCGAAGAGGAAATCAAGGCGATGCTCAAGCTTGCCGATTTGCCGGAGTCCGGCCAGACCACGCTGTACGACGGCCGCACCGGCGAGGCTTTCGACCGCCCGGTCACGGTGGGCTACATGCACATGCTCAAGCTCAACCACTTGGTCGACGACAAGATGCATGCACGTTCCACCGGCCCGTACTCGCTCGTCACCCAGCAGCCGCTCGGTGGCAAGGCGCAGTTCGGCGGCCAGCGCTTCGGTGAAATGGAGGTATGGGCACTGGAGGCCTATGGCGCGGCCTACACGCTGCAGGAAATGCTCACGGTCAAGTCCGACGACGTCACCGGTCGCAATCAGATGTACAAGAACATCGTCGATGGCGATCACGAGATGTCGGCAGGCATGCCCGAGTCGTTCAACGTGCTGGTCAAGGAAATCCGTTCGCTGGCGATCAACATGGAACTGGAAGAAAGGTGAAGCCGGGAATGGGCAAGCGGGATCGGGGAATCGCGACGGCACCGTCGCGCGCTGTTGCTCCCTGATCCCGTTACCCGCTTCTGACGATTCCCGACTCCCCATTCCCGATTCCCGGAGTAACCCATGAAAGACTTGCTCAATCTGTTCAACCAGCAGCGCCAGACGCTTGATTTCGATTCGATCAAGATCGCGCTGGCTTCACCCGACCTCATCCGCTCGTGGTCGTTCGGCGAGGTCAAGAAGCCGGAAACAATCAATTACCGCACCTTCAAGCCGGAACGCGACGGCTTGTTCTGCGCCGCCATCTTCGGCCCGATCAAGGATTACGAGTGCCTGTGCGGCAAGTACAAGCGCATGAAGCACCGCGGCGTGGTGTGCGAGAAATGCGGCACCGAAGTGACCTTGGCCAAGGTACGTCGCGAGCGCATGGGCCACATCGAACTGGCCTCGCCGGTAGCGCACATCTGGTTCCTCAAGTCGCTGCCTTCGCGCATCGGCCTGATGCTCGACATGACGCTGCGCGACATCGAGCGCATCCTCTACTTCGAAGCCTACGTGGTCGTCGATCCGGGCATGACCGCGCTCGAGCGCGGCCAGATCCTCAACGAGGAGCAGTACCTGCAGGCGGTCGAAGAACACGGTGACGAATTTGACGCGCGCATGGGCGCCGAGGCGGTCTACGAACTGCTCAAGACGATCGACCTCAATCAGGAACTGCTCAAGCTGCGCGAGGAAATCGCCTCGACCAACTCCGAAACCAAGCTCAAGCGCCTGTCCAAGCGCATCAAGCTGGTCGAGGCTTTCCTCGAGTCGGGCAACCGTCCCGAGTTCATGGTGATGACCGTCCTGCCGGTGCTGCCGCCGGACCTGCGCCCGCTGGTGCCGCTCGATGGCGGCCGCTTTGCGACTTCCGATCTCAATGATCTGTATCGCCGCGTCATCAACCGCAACAATCGTCTCAAGCGCCTGCTTGAGCTCAATGCGCCCGACATCATCGTGCGCAACGAGAAGCGCATGCTCCAGGAAGCGGTCGATGCCCTGATGGACAACGGTCGTCGTGGCCGCGCCATCACCGGTACCAACAAGCGTCCGCTCAAGTCGCTGGCCGACATGATCAAGGGCAAGCAGGGTCGTTTCCGCCAGAACCTGCTCGGCAAGCGTGTCGACTACTCGGGTCGCTCCGTGATCGTGGTCGGACCGAGGCTGAAGCTGCACCAGTGCGGTCTGCCCAAGAAGATGGCGCTGGAACTGTTCAAGCCGTTCATCTTCTCCAAGCTGCAGCGCCGCGGCCTGGCTACCACCATCAAGGCGGCCAAGAAGCTGGTCGAGCGCGAAAGCGCCGAGGTGTGGGACATCCTCGAGGAAGTCATCCGCGAGCACCCGGTGTTGCTCAACCGTGCACCGACCCTGCATCGTCTGGGAATCCAGGCTTTCGAGCCGGTGCTGGTCGAAGGCAAGGCGATTCAGCTGCATCCGCTGGTCTGTACCGCGTTCAACGCCGACTTTGACGGCGACCAGATGGCTGTGCACGTGCCGCTGTCGCTGGAAGCCCAGCTCGAAGCACGTGCGCTGATGATGTCGACCAACAACATCCTCTCGCCGGCCAACGGCGAGCCGATCATCGTGCCGTCGCAGGACGTCGTGCTGGGCCTGTACTACATGACCCGCGCGCTTGAAAACAAGGCAGGCGAGGGCATGACCTTCGCCAACATCGCCGAAGTGCATCGTGCCTACGACAGCCGCAAGGTCGAACTGCATGCCAAGGTCAAGGTGCGCATGACACCCAACGCGGGCAAGGCGGGCGATGACGCCGGCAAGACCGAGCTGGTGGAAACCACCGTCGGGCGTGCGCTGCTCGCCGAGATCCTGCCCGAGGGTCTGCCGTTCGCGCTGGCCAATCTCGAGCTCACCAAGAAGAACATCTCGCGCCTGATCAACCAGTGCTATCGCCGACTCGGCCTCAAGGACACCGTGGTGTTCGCCGACAAGCTGATGTACACCGGGTTCGCCTACGCCACGCGCGCCGGCATTTCGATCGGCATCGATGACATGAAGATCCCGGGCGAGAAGAAGGGCATTCTCGAAGAAGCGGAAAAGGAAGTCACCGAGATCCAGCAGCAATACCAGTCGGGTCTGGTCACCGCGGGCGAGCGCTACAACAAGGTGGTCGACATCTGGTCGCGCACCAACGAGCGCGTGGCCAAGGCGATGATCGACGGCATTGGCGTTGACCGCGTCAAGTCGCGCAAGGGCGAGGCAGTCGAGCAGAAATCGATGAACTCGCTCTACATCATGGCCGACTCTGGCGCGCGTGGTTCGGCAGCGCAGATCCGTCAGCTCGCCGGCATGCGCGGCCTGATGGCGCGTCCGGACGGCTCGATCATCGAGACGCCGATCAAGGCGAACTTCCGCGAAGGCCTCAATGTGTTGCAGTACTTCAACTCGACCCACGGCGCGCGCAAGGGCCTGGCTGACACTGCGCTCAAGACCGCGAATTCGGGTTACCTCACGCGTCGTCTGGTCGACGTCGCCCAGGACGTCGTCGTCACTGAAGTCGACTGCGGTACCGGCAATGGTCTGACCATGACGCCGATCGTCGAAGGCGGCGACGTGGTGGAGGCGCTCAAGGATCGCGTGCTCGGCCGCGTCACCGCTGAGGACGTGTTCGCGCCCGGCAACGACGAGGACCCGCTGGTTCAACGCGGCACCGTGCTGAATGAAACGCTGGTCGACAAGCTCGAGACCGCCGGCGTGCAATCGGTGCTGGTGCGCTCGCCGATCACCTGCGAGGCGCGCTTCGGCGTTTGCAGCAAGTGCTATGGCCGCGACCTGGCGCGCGGTCACATCGTCAACATCGGTGAAGCGGTCGGCGTGATCGCGGCACAGTCGATCGGCGAGCCCGGCACGCAGCTGACGATGCGTACCTTCCACATTGGTGGCGCGGCTTCGCGTGCAGCCGCAGTTGACAGCGTGCAGGTCAAGACGACCGGTACGCTCAAGTTCACCAACCTCAAGACCGTGGCCCACGCCAGCGGCCACCTGGTTGCGGTGTCGCGCTCGGGCGAGCTGTCGGTGATGGATGCGCATGGTCGAGAGCGTGAGCGCTACAAGGTGCCCTATGGCGCCAACATCGATGCGCGCGACGGCGCGGCAGTCAAGGCAGGTCAGTTCGTTGCCAAGTGGGACCCGCACACCCATCCGATCGTGTCGGAAGTGGCCGGCGTGGTGCGCTTCATCGATTTCCAGGACGGCATTACCGTGCAGGAACAGATCGACGAACTGACCGGTCTGGCCAGTGCCGTGGTCACCGATCCCAAGCGGCGTGGCAGCGCGGCCAAGGATCTGCGTCCGATCGTGCGCATCGTGGACAAGAAGGGTGGTGAACTGCGCCTGCCGGGTACCGACATCCCGGCGCAGTACTTCCTGCCGGCCGGCGCGATCGTGTCGTTGCAGAACGGCGCGGAAGTCGGCGTCGGCGATGTGGTGGCGCGCATCCCGCAGGAAACCTCCAAGACCCGCGACATCACCGGTGGTTTGCCGCGCGTGGCCGATCTGTTCGAAGCACGCAAGCCCAAGGAGCCGGCCATCCTCGCCGAGCGTTCAGGCGTGATCAGTTTCGGCAAGGACACCAAGGGCAAGCAGCGCCTGATCATTCGCGACCAGGATGGCAACGAACACGAGGAATTGATTCCAAAGTGGCGGCACGTCATCGTGTTCGAAGGCGAGCATGTGGAGAAGGGCGAGACCGTCGTCGACGGCGAGCCCAACCCGCACGACATCCTGCGCTTGCTCGGCGTCGAGCCGCTGGCAGCCTATCTGGTCAAGGAAATCCAGGACGTCTACCGTCTGCAGGGCGTGAAGATCAACGACAAGCACATCGAGGCGATCATTCGCCAGATGCTGCGCAAAGTTGAAATCAGCGACCACGGCGACACGCGCTTCCTGCGTGGCGAGCAGGTCGATCGCTCGCGTTTCCTCGAAGAGAATGCGCGTGCCCAAGCGCGCAGCGAACGTCCGGCGGAAATGCTGCCGGTGCTGCTGGGCATCACCAAGGCTTCGCTGGCGACCGAGTCGTTCATCTCCGCGGCTTCGTTCCAGGAGACCACGCGCGTGCTTACCGAAGCGGCAGTGCGCGGCACCCGTGATACCTTGCGTGGCCTCAAGGAAAACGTGATCGTTGGCCGACTGATTCCGGCCGGTACGGGCCTGGCCTACCACGCCCAGCGCCGCAGCCGGCAGGGCGCGCTGACGGATCTCGAGCGCGAAACGCTCAGCTCCAGCAGTTCGGTCGCCGAGGCGGTGGCCGACGAGGGCGATGCGGGCTGAGGAGGACTTGGCGCGATGTGGTCACGCGGCCCATCGCGCCATGCTCATTGTCACAGCCGCAAATTGCAGCCTCTTGCGCCTGGAAGGAGGGCCGTGAATGGCCGTGCTCAAGCCACGCCAAGGGGTTGCGTTGGCTGCGGTGCTGGTGCTGCTGTATTGGAATATCTGGTTTGCGGCCACGGCGTTTTTCCTGTGGCTTGCCGTGCGTGAATTGCGCAGCGACGGATCGCGCGGCGACGGCGGCTTCTACCTGCCTTATTTCCTCAGCGTGATTGCCTTGGCGGGGGCCTGCATCTGGCCGCCGCTGTCGAACTGGCGATTCGAGAGCAAGATGGCGTCGGTAGCGACCCGGCTCGCCGACGGTCGACGCGCGCAATTCCATTGCAACACGGTGGTCGACATGATCTTCAGCCCGGCCCAGCTCAATCCGGGCTACACGCGCTTGGAAACCGGCGAGATCCGCTTCCAGAAGAACGCCTGCAGCGACATGCGACGCTACCTGCGCGCGCCGCAGGAGGCTGACCTCAACGCGCTCAACGCCCTCAATCTGATCACTCATGAAGCGATGCACGTGCGCGGCGAGATGCGTGAGCCGGTTACCGAGTGCCAGGCGGTGCAGCGCAACTACCGTGCTGCCGTGCTGCTGGGGGTGCCTGAGCCGACGGCCCGGCGCAATGCCGCCGACATCTACCTGAAGCTGTACCCGCGACGGAATGGAACAGGCTACTTTTCGGTGGACTGCGCGCCGGGCAAGGCTTTGGATGAGCATCTCAACGACTCGATCTGGGTGGTCATGGCCGAGGATCAGGCTGCCGGCAAGTGAGCTCGAGCGGGTCCGATTTGTTGACCGGCTCGGAAACTGCGCGTTATACTTTTCCGTCTTGGCAGGCTGGAAATCGTTCTGGCCTGCCTATTTGTTTCCCGGATTCCCGGGTTTCCACGATTCCGCAGATACGGTTCCCAAAGAATGTCCACAGTCAATCAGCTGGTCCGCAAGCCCCGCAGCCCCAAGACGTACAAGAGTGCGTCGCCGGCGCTGGCGAACTGCCCACAGCGTCGCGGCGTGTGCACCCGCGTGTACACGACGACCCCGAAGAAGCCCAATTCGGCCCTGCGCAAGGTTGCCAAGGTGCGCCTGACCAACGGTTTCGAAGTGATCAGCTACATCGGAGGCGAAGGCCACAACCTCCAGGAACACTCGGTCGTGCTGATCCGCGGCGGCCGCGTCAAGGACCTTCCGGGTGTGCGCTACCACACGGTACGCGGCAGCCTCGATGCCGCTGGCGTGGCCAAGCGCCGCCAGAGCCGTTCCAAGTACGGCGCCAAACGGCCGAAGGGCTGAATTTCGCAGCGGGCAGCGGCCGCGCCGCTGCCCGCTGCTGAACACAACACAGGCGCAGCCGCGCTTGAGTATCAAGCGGTCCACGTGACCGCATCATTGAGAAGAGACCATGTCACGCAAAGGCAATACCCCTGTTCGTACCCTGCTGCCCGATCCCAAGCACGGCAGTCAGGTCATCGCGCGCTTCATCAACATGATCATGCAGAGCGGCAAGAAGTCGGTTGCCGAGCAGATCGTCTATGGCGCGCTCGACCACATCGGCGAAAAGCATGCCGAACCGGTCACCCTGGTCGAAAAAGCCCTCAACAACGTTGCGCCCGCGGTCGAGGTCAAGTCCCGCCGCGTTGGTGGTGCCACCTATCAGGTTCCGGTCGAAGTGCGCTCGTCGCGGCGTACCGCCCTGGCCATGCGCTGGGTGATCGAAGCGGCGCGCAAGCGCGGTGAGAACACGATGCCGCGCAAGCTCGCCGCGGAATTGCTCGATGCTTCGGAGAACCGTGGCGGCGCGATCAAGAAGCGCGAGGAAACCCACCGCATGGCGGATGCCAACAAGGCGTTCTCGCACTATCGCTGGTAAGGGTTGACCCGCCGTCGCTCATCGCGGCGGCGACTCCGCCAGACATGCCGCGGTGGCGCGCGATCGCACGCTCACGGTGTGAGGAATCATCCGGCGCTTGCGCCGGCATCATCAACAATCGCGCGGCCCGGATGGCCGCTCAATGGCAAGGCGGTAGGCCTTGCGAAGGCAGATTTATGGCACGCACGACTCCCATCGAGCGCTATCGCAATTTCGGCATCATGGCGCACATCGACGCCGGCAAGACCACTACATCCGAGCGCATCCTGTTCTACACCGGCAAGAACCACAAGCTCGGTGAAGTGCATGATGGCGCTGCCACCATGGACTGGATGGAGCAGGAGCAGGAGCGCGGCATCACCATCACTTCGGCCGCCACCACGGCGTTCTGGAAGGGCATGGACAAGTCGTTGCCCGAGCACCGCTTCAACATCATCGATACCCCCGGACACGTCGACTTCACCATCGAGGTGGAGCGCTCGCTGCGCGTGCTCGATGGCGCGGTATTCGTGCTGTGCGCGGTCGGTGGTGTGCAGCCGCAGTCGGAAACGGTTTGGCGTCAGGCCAACAAGTACCATGTGCCGCGCATCGCCTTCGTCAACAAGATGGATCGCACCGGCGCGAACTTCCTCAAGGTGCGCGACCAGTTGAAGTCGCGCCTGGGCGCGCAACCGGTACCGATGCAGGTGCCCATTGGTGCTGAAGACCAGTTCGAAGGCGTGGTCGACCTGCTCAAGATGAAGGCAATCCATTGGGATGCCGCTTCGCAGGGTCTCACCTTCGAATACCGCGACATTCCCGAGCAGCTCAAGGCGCAGGCCGTCGAGGCGCGCGCGTTCATGGTCGAGTCCGCGGCCGAAGCCAGCGAAGAGCTGATGGACAAGTACCTCACCGAAGGCGAGCTGTCGGAGCAGGAAATCATCAAGGGTCTGCGTGAGCGCACCCTCAAGACCGAGATCGTGCCGATGTTCTGTGGCACGGCATTCAAGAACAAGGGCGTGCAGGCGATGCTCGACGGCGTGGTCAACCTGTTGCCGTCGCCGGTCGACGTGCCGCCGGTCAAGGGTCAGGACGTCGATGACGAGAACAAGGAGCTGTCGCGCGAATCGAGCGACAAGGCGCCATTCTCGGCGCTGGCGTTCAAGATCATGACCGATCCGTTCGTGGGTTCGCTGACCTTCTTCCGGGTCTACTCGGGCGTGCTCAATGCCGGTGACCAGGTGATGAACTCGGTCAAGGGCAAGAAGGAGCGCATCGGCCGTATTCTGCAGATGCACTCCAACCAGCGTGACGAGATCAAGGAAGTGCTGGCCGGCGACATTGCCGCGGCAGTGGGTCTCAAGGATGTCACCACCGGTGACACCCTGTGTGCGCTCAATGATCCGATCGTGCTCGAGCGCATGACCTTCCCCGAGCCCGTCATCTCGATGGCGGTCGAGCCCAAGACCAAGACCGATCAGGAAAAGATGGGCATCGCGCTGTCGCGCCTGGCGCAGGAAGATCCTTCGTTCCGCGTGCGTACCGACGAGGAATCAGGGCAGACCATCATCGCCGGCATGGGTGAGCTGCATCTGGACATCATCGTCGACCGCATGAAGCGCGAATTCAACGTCGAGGCCAATGTCGGCAAGCCGCAGGTGGCCTATCGCGAAGCCATCCGCAAGGCAGTCAAGCAGGAAGGCAAGTTCGTGCGCCAGTCGGGCGGCAAGGGCCAGTATGGCCACGTCGTGCTCGAGATCGAGCCGCAGGAGCGTGGCGCTGGCTACGTATTCGAAAACGCAACCGTTGGCGGCACCGTGCCGAAGGAATACGTGCCGGCCGTCGACAAGGGCATCCGCGAGGCGATGACCAGCGGCCCGCTTGCGGGCTATCCGGTGGTCGATATCAAGATCCGCCTGGTCGATGGTTCGTATCACGAAGTCGATTCGAACGAAATGGCGTTCAAGATCGCCGCATCGATGGGCTTCAAGGAAGGCTTCAACAAGGCCAATCCGGTCCTGCTCGAGCCGATCATGAAGGTCGAGGTGGTGACGCCCGAGGATTACATGGGCGACGTCATGGGCGATCTCAGCCGTCGCCGCGGCGTGTTGCAGGGTTCCGACGACACGCCTTCGGGCAAGGTCATCAACGCGATGGTGCCGTTGGGCGAAATGTTCGGTTACGCCACCGGCCTGCGCTCGATGTCGCAAGGACGTGCAACGTTCACGATGGAGTTCGACCATTATGCCGAGGCGCCGAACAACATCGCCGAAGCAGTGATGAAGAAGGGTTGACCGCTGCGATCGCTGCGATCGCGCACAAACAGGCAGCGGTCAACCGCGGCCGCATAATTCAAAATTTCAGTTCTGAGGTGGCAAAACCATGTCCAAGGAAAAATTCGAGCGCAAGAAGCCGCACGTGAACGTGGGCACGATCGGTCATGTGGACCACGGCAAGACGACGCTGACGGCGGCGCTGACCAAGGTGGGCGCGGAGCGTTTCGGCGGCGAGTTCAAGGCCTACGACGCGATCGACAAGGCGCCGGAAGAGAAGGCGCGCGGCATCACGATCTCGACCTCGCACGTGGAATACGAAAGCCCGGTGCGTCACTACGCGCACGTGGACTGCCCGGGTCATGCCGACTACGTGAAGAACATGATCACGGGTGCGGCGCAGATGGACGGTGCGATCCTGGTGGTGTCGTCGGCGGACGGTCCGATGCCGCAGACGCGCGAGCACATCCTGTTGGCGCGCCAGGTGGGCGTGCCCTACATCGTGGTGTACATGAACAAGGCGGACATGGTGGATGACGCCGAGCTCTTGGACCTGGTGGAAATGGAAGTGCGCGAGCTGCTGAGCAAGTACAACTTCCCGGGCGACGATACGCCGATCGTGAAGGGTTCGGCGCTCAAGGCGCTGGAAGGCGACCAGTCGGAGATCGGCGTGCCGTCGATCCTGAAGCTGGTGGACGCGCTGGACGCGTGGATTCCGGAGCCGCAGCGTGACGTGGACAAGCCGTTCCTGATGCCGGTCGAGGACGTGTTTTCGATTTCGGGTCGCGGCACGGTGGTGACGGGCCGCATCGAGCGCGGGATCATCAAGGTGGGTGACGAAGTCGAGATCGTGGGCATCCGCCCGACGACGAAGACGACGGTGACGGGCGTGGAGATGTTCCGCAAGCTGCTGGATCAGGGCCAGGCGGGCGACAACGCGGGCCTGCTGCTGCGCGGCACCAAGCGTGACGACGTGGAGCGTGGCCAGGTGCTGGCCAAGCCGGGTTCGATCACGCCGCACACCAAGTTCGAGGCCGAGGTGTACGTGCTGTCGAAGGACGAGGGCGGTCGCCACACGCCGTTCTTCAAGGGTTATCGTCCGCAGTTCTACTTCCGCACGACGGACGTGACGGGTGCCTGCGAGCTGCCGGAAGGCGTGGAGATGGTCATGCCGGGCGACAACATCAAGATGGTGGTGACGCTGATCGCCCCGATCGCGATGGACGAAGGCCTGCGTTTTGCGATCCGCGAGGGCGGCCGCACGGTCGGCGCCGGCGTGGTGGCGAAGGTCGT
>NZ_JAHCAP010000037.1 GCF_019634815.1 Dokdonella sp.
GAACACGCAGCTCGCACCGCCTTCCTCGCTGATCGAGGCGGTCGGCGTCACCGCGTTGCCGTCGTAGACGTGGTTGAGGTTGCCCCAGGCGAGCGTGCCGGCGATGCGGTTGATGACCGCGGTCGCATCATCACTCGCCGTGTAATGGGCATCGGCGCAATCGGCGTGCACCGCATAGCTGCCCGCGTCGGGTCCGACCGTACCGGTCACGGTGCAGGCCACCGCGCCGGGATTCATGGTCGCGGTGACGGCTTGGATACTGCCGTCGTAATCGAATTCGAGCGTGCCCCAGACCACCGTGCCCGCGGCCTTGGCGACGGTGACCGTGCCGGCATCGGTGACGTTGTAGGTGCTGCTGGTGCAGGTCGCGCTGACCGGATGGCTGCCCGGCTCGGTCAGGCTCTCAGGCGTGACCACGCAGGTCGCGGTGTTGTCTTCCTGCAGGCTTGCGCTGATCGTGTGCGCGTTGCCGTCCCAGGTGAAACTGGTCGGTGAAAAGATGATGGTGCCGGTGGTGATGCGCGGGCCGGCTTCGTAATGAACGATGCCGAGCGCGCTGTTGTCCACATCGTCGTAAATTTTCGCCGCGATCGCGCTGTATTCGGCATTGCTCATCTCATCGACGAGCTTGCCGGCGTAGCGATTGCCGAAGGCATCGACATCGAATGGGAATGGGCGGCCTTGTGTGTTGCCGTTGCTGCCTGAGCGATAGTCGATGCCAGGACCCAGCGGCGAGCTTGTCGGTGGCGCGTTGGAGCAGTTGAGCCCCGGATTGAAGCCGCCAGCGTAGTTGCAGGTGTGCTCATCCAGACCGACGTACCACTTGAGTCCCGCGGCAAACGAATTGGCGTTGGCGGTATCGCCATCACCGACCAGCAGGTTGCCCGCGGTGGCAGTGCCACTGGCGTCGTTGTCATCGACGAACACGATCGCGCGACTGTTGGCGTTGGCGTAGCCGGCATCGAAAGTATTTCGCAACAGGCTCACCGCGAGCACGCGCGGCACCGGCGCGCCATTCCACACTTCCTTGTTGCCGACCAGGACGGCGGTAGAGATTCCGTTGTAGTTCGGGTTGGGCGTGAAGACGTTGTCCTGCACCGTGACGCCCGGCCAGTTCTGGATCCACAGACCGCGGTAGTAGCGCGCATATCCGAGAAATTCGTTGTTCTCGACCACCACCGGATTGGTCGCACCGACCAGTTTCAGGCTGGAAAAATCCGGATCGGGCAAGGAACTCGCGGTCAACGGCGAGACGTCGTAGCCGGGCGCGCCGGGCGCGATGAAATGGTTGTTGTGGATGTGGATCGTCTGGGTCGAATCATTGGCCGACAGGATCCACGCACCCGCACCGAACACCCAGTTGCCGTCGAAGTCGATGCCGCGTCCGTAGGGTGATGCGTTGGGCATGTAGCGCAGGCGGATGTCCTGTGTCTGACCGACGAGGAAATTGTTGCGGAACACGCCGGCGACGCTGTCGCCCACCACCGCGCGCGAAGAAACGGCATTGGGGGTCGCCGAACCCGGCTGGATCACGTTGCCGTCGAGGGTGACGTACAGATAGCCGAACGGCCCGACGCCGGTGGAATTGCGGTCGCTGCTGCTGCCGCCGCTGCCGTGCATGTTCAGCGAAATCGCGTTGCGCTGGCCACCACCGTAGTTGTTGATGATGAGGTAGTTGTTGCGCAGGACCAGGCCATTGGCATTGCCGGTGGTGACGATGCCTTCATTCGAACGGCCGTGGCGCACCTGCAACAGCAGGTTTTCGATCGTGACGTTCTGCGCGCCGTTGACCCAGATCATGCCGGTATGGCCGTTCGATCCTGCCGCCTGAAGTTCGGATGCATTGCTGGCAGGTGCCGGCGCCGTGGGCGGCGCGGGCGGCGCGGCGAACGGGGAGTTGTCACCGATCAGCGTCAGGCCGTTCTTGGCGGTTCCGGAAATCTGGATCGTGCCGGCAAACGGGTACGCGCCCTGCCCCACATGCACGGTGTCGTTCGCGCCGGCCTTGTTGATCGCCGCCTGGATCGTCTGGCATGGCGCGCCCGCACTTGCGCAACTGCTGCCGTCACTGCCGCCGGGCGCCACGTACCAATCGGCCGCAAACGCGGGACCTGCGAGCACGGCCAGCAGCCATGCCAGCAAGCGCAGGCCCGTGGATGAACGCAAGCTGCGCGCGACTGCATGCGGCGTACGCGCCGCGGCGGACACGGTGATCGACGACATCGGTTTTCCCCTGTTTTCCGGCGCAATTGGCTGCGCTTGGACGGCGACGTGACACGAATGGCTGCATCCATGGATGGCAAAGCGGCACGGCCCGGCACCACGCGCAGTCTCGACCGCGCCGGTCTCAGCGATTGCGACGCGCCCCTTGCCGGCGCCCGCATCCGTGTTGAATGCCCTTCGCGGCAGCCCCGTGCCACGCATTCCCAGACTGAGCATTTCCTTCCCCTGATCGCTTCCCCTGCCTCGAATCCGCGGAAATCACCGCTGTCATGGCTCATTCCGAGAATCGCAGAGCCCCGGCCGTGACTCGATCGGGGCCCTTCCCGGCACAATAATGCGAATTGCGTCACACTTTGACAGTCTTCCGCGCCCAAAGACCGGGCAAACGCCGAAATGAACCTGCCGTTTGCCGCAAATCCGCCGAGATTGGAGCAAGGTGCGTGCCACGCCCCCCCGGAAGTCTGACCCGGCGAGTCAAGATCCCGAGGATCAGGACCAATTCACCGGGCTGAGACGCGCTTGGTTTTTCTACAGCCGGTTTTTCCTTTAGACTCGGCCCGGGATCGGCAGGGGGAACAGGGGTTTGGCACTCATGCTTAAAAAATTGCTTGCAGTTTCCGCCGGGCTCGCGCTGGCCCTTACCGTCTACGCCGCAACCACCGAGTTGCGCAGCGACGCACCGGAAAGTTATGTCGTCAAGAAGGGCGACACTTTGTGGAGCATCGCCGGACGCTTCCTGAACAAACCTTGGCATTGGCCCGAGGTCTGGCAGGACAACCCTGCAGTCAAGAATCCGCATCTGATTTATCCGGGCGATACGCTGATGCTGCGTGACGGCCATGTCGGCGTCGGCGAATTCGGTCCGCGCATCCGCGCCGACGAGGGTGAGGCTGCAATTGCCGCGATCCCGCTGTCCGCGCTCAAGCAGTGGCTCAAGAACACGCGCATCGTCAGCGAGGAATCGCTGCGCGACGCGCCGCATGTGGTCGGCATCGAGGAAAACCACCTGCGCGGGGCACCCGGCCAGCTCATCTACGTGCGCGGCCTGAGCGCGCAGGCGGGCACGCGTCTGGCGCTGGTGCGCCCGATCGGCCGCTACTACGACTCGCCGCCGGTCGACGAGGGCAAACCGCGCGAGGTCCATCGGCAATCCAAGGACAGCTTTCACGATTCGCGCAAGCAGATCCTCTGGCAGCACGGCCCGATCGAGTTCACGCTCAAGGGCAATACGCGCTTCCTCGGCTACGAAGTCATGGACTATGGCGTGGTCGAAGTCACGCGCAGCGGTCAGGACGTTTCTTCGGCGCTCCTTGTAAGTTCCGACTTCGAGGCCAAGGATGGTGACTACGTGTTGCCGATCGTCGATGCCCCGTACGACGCCCAGTACATGCCGCACCGCCCCGACAGCGTGCCCGACCGGATGCGCGTGATCGCTCTCAGCGACGCCTTCAATGCGGCGGGCCCGATGCAGGTGGTGGCGCTCTCGCGCGGCAGCGAGGATGGCATCGAGAACGGCCAGACCTTCAGCATCTATCAGAAGGGCGCCAAGGTCGACGACACCACCGACTACCCCAAGGGCACGTTCCGCAAGTTCTTCCACCCGAAGGATTCCAGGGCCAAGCTGCCGCCCGAGTTCGTCGGCAACGTGATGGTGTTCCGCACCTTCCAGCGCGTGAGCTATGGCTTGGTGATGGACGCGATCAAGCCGGTGCACATCGGCAACTTCCTGCACGATCCGGACAGCGTGCCGTAACGACTGGCCTGCATCGCGCCGCGATGCGGCGTTTTCCTGCACGGCGCGAAGGAAACTTCGCGCCGTGTTCGTTTGCGTCGACCGTTAGACTCTGGTGATGAACGGCGAATCGTCAATCCGCGAACTCGAGGCCTGGCTGATCCTGCTGCGCGCCCCGGGACTCGGCCCGGCAACACTGCGCGAACTGCTGGCTGCGCACGGCAGCGCAGCGGCGGCGCTCGCCGCGGCACGGCGTGGCGCCCATCCGCGCGCGCAGGAAGCCGCCTGTCGAGCCTGGCTGGCCGCGCCAGAGCGAGCCCTGATCGATGCCGACCTCGCCTGGCTCGATGTCCCCGCCCACCACCTGCTCCGCTGCGACGGCGCCGATTTCCCGGCCCTGCTCGACGAAGCACCGGGCGCGCCCGCCGCGCTGTTCATCGACGGCGACCCGACCCTGCTGTGGCAGGCGCAGATCGCGATCGTTGGCAGCCGCAACGCGACGCCGGCCGGCATGGACAACGCCCACGCCTTCTCGCGCTCGCTCGGCCAGGCCGGCTTTGCGATCACCAGCGGCCTTGCCGAAGGCATCGACACCGCCGCGCACGAGGGCGCGCTCGCGGTCGGCGCGCCGACCATCGCCGTGCTTGGCACCGGCCCCGATCGCGTTTATCCCGCGCGTCAGGCAAGGCTCGCGCAGCGGATCGCCGCAAGCGGGGCCCTGGTGAGCCAGTTCCCGCCCGGCACCACCGCTCAGCAGTCGCATTTTCCGCGCCGCAATCGCGTGATCGCCGGGCTCGCCCTGGGCACGCTGGTGGTCGAGGCCGGCACGCGCTCGGGCGCACTGATCACCGCGCGCAACGCCAGCGAGGCCGGGCGCGAGGTGTTCGCGATACCCGGCTCGATCCACAATCCGCTCGCGCGCGGCTGCCACGCACTGATTCGTCAGGGTGCCAAGCTGATCGAGACAACCGCCGAAATCGTCGACGAACTGACGCCACTCGCGCGCCAACTCGGAGCCAGCCTGCGCGAGCGGCTCGCAGCCAACGATGGCGCGATGGTGCCGAGGCAGGCCGCGACGGCCACGCGCGCAGCCGATCCCGACTACGCGCGCCTGCACGCGGCGCTGGAAACCGACGGACTCGACATCGACACCCTTGCGGCCCGCACCGGCATTGCGGTGCCCGCGCTGGCCTCGATGCTGCTCCTGCTCGAGCTCGAGGGGGAGGTGGTCGCCAGCGCCGGCGGTTTTGCCCGCCGCCCACCCTGAAAGCCGCGCCACGCCTTGTGTCGGGCAAAGTCCGCCCCCATCCACGCGGTCGCCCCGGCCGCGCTCTTGGCCCTTCTGCCGGCTTGACAGCGCGCGCCGCGGCGTGTTTTCACTAGAAAAGCATGTCGCTGCGCCGCAGCAACACGAGGCCGCCACCGGCGGCCCCACCAAGGAATCGCATGGCAAAGAACCTCCTGATCGTCGAGTCGCCGGCCAAGGCCAAGACGATCAACAAGTATCTGGGCAAGGACTTCCACGTACTGGCGTCCTACGGCCACGTGCGCGACCTCGTGCCCAAGGAGGGCGCGGTCGACCCCGAGCGCCACTTCGCGATGAACTACGAGGTGATCGAGCGCAACGAGAAGCACGTCGATGCAATCGCCAAGGCGGCCAAGGCAGCCGACAACCTTTATCTGGCGACCGACCTTGACCGCGAAGGCGAGGCCATCTCCTGGCATATCGCCGAGATCCTGCGCTCACGCAAGCTGCTCGACGGCAAGGCCCTGCATCGGGTGGTGTTCTCCGAGATCACGCCCCGCGCGATCAAGGAAGCCGTCGCCCATCCGCGTGCGTTGTCGATGGACCTGGTCAATGCCCAGCAGGCGCGGCGCGCACTCGACTATCTGGTCGGTTTCAATCTCTCGCCGGTGCTCTGGCGCAAGGTGCAGCGTGGCCTGTCGGCCGGCCGTGTGCAGTCGCCGGCATTGCGCATGATCGTCGAGCGTGAGGAAGAGATCGAAGCGTTCAAGGCGCGCGAATACTGGACGATCGAAGCCGATTGCGCGCACCCCGACCAAGGCTTCAAGGCACGCCTGACGCGACTGCGCGGCAAGAAGTTCGAGCAGTTCGACCTCACCAACGAAGCCGACGCGCAGGCCGCGCGCGAAGCCCTGCAACGTTCCGCGCAGGGACGACTGGTGGTTGCCAACGTCGAGTCGAAGGAACGCAAGCGCCGCCCTTCGCCGCCGTTCACGACCTCGACTCTGCAGCAGGAAGCCGCGCGCAAGCTTGGTTTCTCCACCAGTCGCACGATGAAGATCGCGCAGGGACTCTACGAAGGCGTCGCGCTTGGCGACGAAGGCGTGGTCGGCCTCATCACCTACATGCGTACCGATGCGGTCTCGCTGTCGGCGGAGGCGATCCAGGAACTGCGCGAGGTGATCGGCAAGGACTTCGGCGCACGCGCCCTTCCGGAGCAGCCGCATTTCTATCGCAACAAGTCCAAGAACGCGCAGGAAGCCCACGAGGCGATTCGTCCGACTGCGGCCGCGCATCGCCCCAGGGACATCGCACACTTCCTCAATGACGAGCAGCGCAAGTTGTACGAGCTGATCTGGAAGCGCGCGGTCGCCTCGCAGATGCAGCACGCCACGCTCAACACCGTGAGCGTGGATCTCGACGCCGGCGGCGAATCGATGTTTCGCGCCAGCGGCACCACCGTGGTCGATCCGGGCTTTCTCGCGGTCTACGAGGAAGGCCGCGATGCCCGCAATGCCGAGGATGAGGACGAAGGCCGCAAGCTGCCGAAGATGGCCATCGGCGAAGCCGTGCCACTGGCCGCGATCGCCGCCGACCAGCACTTCACCGAACCACCGCCGCGCTACTCGGAAGCTTCGCTGGTCAAGACGCTCGAGGAATACGGCATCGGTCGCCCGTCGACCTACGCCAGCATCATCCAGGTGCTGCTCAACCGCGAATACGTGATCCTCGACAGCCGCCGCTTCAAGCCGACCGACGTCGGCCGAGCGGTGGCGAAATTCCTTTCCGGCCATTTCAGCCAGTACGTCGACTACGACTTCACCGCGCGGCTCGAAGACGAACTCGATGCGGTCAGTCGCGGCGAGGAAGACTGGGTGCCGCTGCTGGAGAAATTCTGGAAGCCGTTCAAGGCCACCGTCGACGACAAGAGTGAGAGCGTCGACCGCTCCGAGGCCACCGGCGCACGCGAACTGGGCAGCGACCCCCAAACCGGCAAGCCGGTGCAGGTGCGCCTGGGTCGCTACGGACCGTTCGCGCAAATCGGCACCAAGGACGACGAGGACAAGCCACGCTTCGCCTCGCTGCGCCCCGGCCAGAGCATGCACACGATCACGCTCGCGCAGGCGCTGGAGCTGTTCAAGCTGCCGCGCACGCTTGGCAAGACCGAGGACGGTGAGGACATCACGGTCGGCGTCGGCCGCTTCGGTCCCTTCGTCAAGCATGGCGCGATGTATGCCTCGCTCAAGCCCGACGACGATCCCTACACGATCGAGCTGCCGCGCGCGCTCGAACTGGTGCGCGAGAAGGCCGAGCTGATCGCCAACCGCACGATCAAGGATTTCGGCAACGGCATCCAGGTGCTCAATGGCCGCTACGGGCCCTACATCACCGACGGCAACAAGAACGCGAAGATTCCCAAGGACAAGGAACCGCGCGAGTTGACCGAAGCCGAATGCGCCGAGCTGCTGGCCGCCGCACCCGATCGTCCCAAACGCGGACGCTTCGGCAAGGCTGCCACCGGCAAGGGCAAGGCTGGCAAGGCCAGCAAGTCCGCGGCGAGCAGTGACGCCGCTGCGGCGCCCGCAAGGAAGGCAGCGGCGAAAAAGGCCGCGCCGCGCAAGAGTGCGGCCAAAAAGGCTCCTGTCAAAAAGGCTGCAGCCAGGAAGCTGGCACGCAAGGCAGCGGCCTCCTGAATCACGCCCCGGCGCAGTCGCTCCGGGTGGGATCGGGATGTGGAACTGACGACGGCATTGGCGATTTGCATGCCGTTTTGCGTATTGTGCGCAATCAGCCAGTACCGATGCCATGACGCCGCCCGCCATCGATCCGAATCCCATCGATCCCATCCAGCTCGCCGCCACCGTGTTGCGCGCCGGGGGCGTGGTCGCCTATCCGACCGAGGCGGTCTACGGGCTCGGCTGCGATCCGCGCAATGTCCGGGCCTTCGACGCGCTGTTCGCGCTCAAGCAGCGACCGCCCACTCAGGGCGTGCTGCTGATTGGTGCCGATTTCGATCAAGTCGCACCCTGGATCGACCGCGAAGCCACGCCGCCCGCCGCAATCGAACGCGCCCGCGCGAGTTGGCCAGGCCCGCACACCTGGATTTTCCCGCGCGCACACGGCGTACCGGCCTGGATTGCCGGCGACCACAGCGGCATCGCCCTGCGCGTCACCGCACACCCCATCGCTGCGCAACTGTGTCGCGCCTTCGGCGGCGCGCTGGTGTCGACCAGCGCCAATCGCCACGGCCAGCCGCCGGCACGCGACGCGCAAGCGGTGCGCAGGGCGTTCGGTGACGAACTGGGCGCGCTGCTGGATGGGCCACTCGGGGGACTTGAGCGGCCCACATCGATCCGCGACGCTATCAGCGGCATGAGCATCAGGGACTGAGGGAGGATGGGGACATGTCTGCGGTGATTGATGCAGTCGGGCCGCTGCCGGCACGCCTGCCCTTGCTGCTGGAGGCGAGCGCGTCGCGTCCGCTGGCCTGGCGTGGCCGGCACGCGATCGACGTGGCGGATTTTCTCGGCGACGTCGCCACGATTTCGGCGCAGCTGCCCGAGCGCAGCCACGCGATCAACCTGTGTGCCGACCGCTACGCCTTCCTCGCCGCGTTCTGCGCGATCGCCTGCCGCGGCCAGATCAATTTGCTGCCGGCTGCGCGCACGCCGCGAACGATTGCCGAGACCCTGGCCGCCCATCCAGGCAGCTACAGTCTCGGCGAACGCGGCTCGGGGGCCGACTGCGAACTACCGATCCTGGGGGCGCAGCGCAAGGCAACCGTGCCGCTGCTCGACGCCAGCCAGACCGTCGCCATCGGCTTCACCTCGGGCAGCACCGGCCAGCCCAAGGCCAATCACAAACGCTGGGGGCTGCTACGCATCGGCGAGGCGCACAACATCGCCGCGCTGGTCTGCGCGCTGCGACTCCGGCCGGGAACCATCGCCAACATCGTTGCCACGGTGCCGCCGCAGCACATGTACGGTCTGGAACTGTCGATCCTGCTGCCCTTGTTCGGGCCGTTTGCAGTACACGCGGCGCATCCGCTGTTTCCCGCCGACGTCGCCGCGGCGCTTGCCGAAGTCCCCGAACCGCGCGTGCTGGTGACCACACCGGTGCACCTGCGTGCACTGCTGGCCAGTGACCAGCACTTGCCCGCCTTGGGCGCGATCGTCTGCGCCACCGCGCCGCTCGATGAGGACCTTGCAGCACAGGCCGAGCTGCGACTGGGCGCGCCCCTGCTTGAACTGTTCGGCTCGACCGAAACCTGCGTGATCGCCCGGCGCCGCACCGCGCACGAAGACCACTGGCAGCTGTACGAGGGAGCCTGCCTGCGTCCGCAGCCCGACGGCGCCCTGGTCGAAGCGCCTTGGCTTCAAGCGCCCGTTGCGCTGCAGGATCTGGTCGAACTGTGTCGCGACAACGGCTTCCGCTTGTGCGGCCGCCATGCCGATCTCATCGAGATCGCCGGCAAGCGAGCCTCGCTCGCCGACCTCACGCGGCGCGTGCTCGCCCTGCCTGGCGTCGAGGACGCCGCACTGTTGCAACTGGATCGCCCCGACAGCATGGGCGTGCAGCGGATCGCCGCACTGGTGGTTGCGCCCACACGCAGCCAGAGCGACTTGCTCGACGCCCTGCGCAAGGTCATCGATCCCGTATTCCTGCCGCGGCCGCTGCAGATGGTCGAGGCCCTGCCGCGCAACAGCACCGGCAAGCTGCCGCGCGCCGCCTTGCTCGCCCGGCTCGAAGAACGCCGCTGAGTCAGGCGAGGATGCCGCGCAGGGCCGGCAGCCAGCAGGCGTCGACGATGCGGCGGAATCCGCTCGCAGTCGGATGGATCTCGTTGCCCCATTGCCGCGCCGTCGTCAGCGTGCCGCGCGAATCGATCACGCGAAAGTTCGGCGTGATCGAAGCATAAGCGCGCAGCGCCGCGGCAAACTGGTCGAGCAACCAGCCGGTGACGACGCGCTGTTCGACTGGATCAAGGAGTCCAACTGCCTCGAACGCCGGCCTGACCCACGGCCCGAGGGTCAGCGGCCCGAGCCGGTACGGCCGGCCATCGGGGAAGATGTAATCGTAGGTGTGGACGAACACGATCGACTGCGGCGCGCTGGCATCGCGGTAGCCAACCACTTCGGCGAAATCCTTGATTGCGTATTCAAGTGCATGCTGAAAGGTTTCCAGCCGCACGAAATCGAACACGACCGGCGGCACCACGCCCCAGTCGCGCGTGCCGATCGACTGCGGTCGCGTCGGCGTCTTGACGAACTCGGCCATCTCGCTGCCGACGATGTCATTGCCGCCGGTGGACAGCAGGATCGCGTCGAACTGGAACGAGCCGATCTCGCGCTGCACGCGCGGTAGGCCGAGCTTCCACTGCGCGCTGTCTCGCCCGGGCACGGCCTCGTTGAGGAACAGACTCTGGCGGAAGCTTCGCGCCAACAGCTTGCTCACGTCGATCGCATGCGGTGGGTACTGGAACCAGGAATCACCGAAACACAGGGCGCGCCGAGCTTGCGGATGGCGGGCGACCGCCTGCGCGTAAGGCGCGATCTGATGGAACATGTTCGGAACGATGCGCGTGGGCATGAGTGCGCTCCCTGTCCTGTCGGGCTGACGCGTCGAATGGCTGCCTTCGGCCCGCTTCGCCACCCTGCGCCGTGAACCCTGATCCAATCAAGTCAGGGCGCAGCACGCGCGCTTCGGGCTGCCAGCGGCCAGGCTCGCCGACACCGCCGCTGCGGGCCAGGGCATTGCACAACATGTTGATGCGGAAAATAAAAACCCCGAGGGCCAGGGGAAGCCCTCGGGGCGGGGGAAGACCGATCTGGGGAGGGACCGGACTTCGAGGTTGCACTCAGGGAGATGAGTCAACCAGGACGACGTTGCGCCGTCCGGGAACATAGATAGGGCCTGGCACCTGAAGGTTCCAGTAACCGCCCGAAATGGTTTAACGGCTGTTCATGCGCCCGACACGCAGGGACGGCTGGACGGCCAAGCCTGCCGCCCCGCCGGCTGCGGCATGTCCGCTTCAGTGCGCCTGTTCCCAGTTGGGGCCGACGCCGACATCGACAATCAGCGGCACCGCGAGCGCGGCCGCCCCTGCCATGCGCTCGCGCACGCCGGCGACGATCGCATCGACGGCATCGTCGCGGACTTCGAACACGAGTTCATCGTGGACTTGCATCAGCATCCGCGCACGATCGGCATGATCGAACAGCCAGCCATCGACCGCGATCATCGCCCGCTTGATGATGTCGGCAGCGGTGCCCTGCATCGGCGCGTTGATCGCGGCGCGCTCGGCGCCGGCGCGCTGGGCCTGATTGCGCGAGTTGATGTAATCCAGATACAGACGCCTGCCGAACAGGGTTTCCACGTAGCCGTCGCGGTGCGCCTGCTCGCGCACGCGCTCCATGAATTCGTGCACGCCGGGATAACGCGTGAAGTAGCGCGCCATGTAGTCCTGCGCTTCGCCACGTGACACGCCAAGCTGGCGGGCGAGACCGAATGCACCCATGCCGTACATGAGACCGAAATTGATCGCCTTGGCCGCGCGGCGCTGATTGGCATCGACCTCGCCTTGCGGCAGGCCGAACACCTCGGCCGCGGTCGCGCGGTGCACGTCCTGTCCGCCGTGGAAGGCCGCGAGCAGACCGGGGTCTTCGGACAGATGCGCCATGATGCGCAGCTCGATCTGCGAGTAGTCGGCAGCGACGACCTGCCAACCCGGCGGCGCGATGAACGCCTGGCGGATGCGACGACCTTCCTCGGTGCGCACCGGAATGTTCTGCAGGTTCGGATCCGACGAAGACAGCCGACCGGTGGCGGCGATCGCCTGACCGTAGCTGGTGTGCACGCGACCGGTGCGCGGGTTGGCCATCTGCGCGAGCTTTTCGGTGTAGGTGCTGCGCAACTTGGCGAGGCTGCGATAGTCGAGCACCACGCGCGGCAATTCATGCTGGTCGGCGATCGCCTCGAGCGCCTCCTCGTTGGTCGAGGGCTGGCCGCCTGGCGTCTTCACCATCACCGGCAGCTTGAGTTCGTCGAACAGGATCGCGCCGAGCTGCCTGGTCGAATCGAGGCTGAAGCTGCGCCCGGCCAGTGCGTGCGCACGCTCGGTGAGCGCATGCATGCGCAATGCAAGTTCATGACTTTGCTGGCGCAGCGCCTCGCCGTCGATGAGCACGCCGGTTTGTTCCATGCGCGCCAGCACCGGCACCAGCGGCACCTCGATCGACTCGTAGACGCTGCGCAAGCCAGGTTCGGCGGCAAACGCGGGCCACTGTGCGAGATGCAGCCGCAACGTGATGTCGGCGTCTTCGGCGGCATAGCGGCAGGCGGCGTCGAGGTCGACCTGGGCGAAGGAAATCTGCTTGGCGCCCTTGCCGGCGACATCCTCGAAGGCGATCGTCTGGTAGCCGAGCACGCGCTTGGCCTGGGTGTCCATGTCGTGCCGCCAGGTCGAATGCAGCACATAGGATTCGAGCAGGGTGTCGTGGCGCAGGCCGCGCACCTCGATGCCGGCGCGGGCAAGCACGTTGAGATCGTATTTTGCATGCTGGCCGAGCTTGGCGCGCTGCGCGTCTTCAAGGATAGGCCGCAGTGCATCGAGGACCTGCGCGCGCGGCAACTGCGCCGGCACACCGGGGTAGTCGTGTCCGAGCGGGATGTAGCAGGCTTGTCCGGGCTTCACCGCGAACGACAATCCGACCAGTTCCGCCTGCATCGAATCGAGCGCGCTCGTCTCGGTGTCGAAAGCGATCAGCTCGGCGCCGCGCAGGCGTTCGAGCCAGGTTTCCAGTTGCGCCTCGGTGACGACGAGCTCGTAGTCGCCGGGGCCCGTGAGCGCGGGGTCGAGATCGGCCTTGCCGATCGCCGCCGCCGTCCCGCTCGCCGCTTCGGCGGCAGGCGCGCGCGCCGAAACCTTGTCATCGTTCGCAACACCCTCACCCTCGAGTTCGCGCAGCGCGGCATTGAATTCGTAGCGCCGGTAGAGCGCGCGCAACGTGTCGACATCGGGTTCGCGCAGGCGCAGATCGGTCGGGGCCTGTGACAGTTCGACATCGGTCTTGATCGTCGCCAATGTGCGCGACAGTGGCAGATGCGGCGCGGCCTGGCGCAGGTTTTCGCCGATCTTGCCGCCGATTTCGCCGGCATGCGCGAGCACGCCATCGAGGCTTTGGTATTGGCCGAGCCATTTGGCAGCGGTCTTGGGACCGCACTTGTCCACGCCGGGAATGTTGTCGACGCTGTCACCCATCAGCGCCAGCAGGTCGATGATCTGCTGCGGATGCACGCCGAACTTTTCGACCACGCCCGCGGTGTCGAGCGTGGTGTTGCTCATGGTGTTGACGAGCGTGATGCCGGGGCCGACCAGCTGCGCGAAATCCTTGTCGCCGGTCGAAATCACGACGTCCATTCCGTTGGACACGGCGCGCACGGCCAAGGTGCCGATCACGTCATCGGCTTCGACACCCGCGACACGCAGCACCGGCAGGCCGAGCGCGGCGACGATCGCGAGCATCGGCTCGATCTGGGCCTTGAGCTCCTCGGGCGTGGCTTGCCGCGTCGCCTTGTAGGCTGGATACAGCGCGTCGCGGAAGGTCGGTCCCGGCGCATCCTGCACGAAGGCGACGTAGTCGGGACGCTGCTTGAGGATCGCGCGCAGCATGTTGACCACGCCCAGCAGGGCACCGGTCGGTTCACCCGCGGCATTGGTCAGCGGCGGCAACGCATGGTAGGCGCGATACAGGTACGAAGAGCCGTCGATGAGGACGAGACGTGGCGACATGGCGAGGCGGCAGCACGGCGGGCACGCAGCTTGGCGCGCAGCCGCCGCCTTTGCAACGCCGTCGCCTTCAGCAACCTTGCGGCGCGGGATTGAGCGTGCACAGATCGAGATTGAGCAGGGTGCTCTCCATGCCGTCGCGGAAGATCACCTCGGCATTCACCTGCAAGCCGACCTGCGGATAACCGACCACACCGACATCGGGATTGATGCGCCACGCCAGCGTGCTGTTGTTCTGCGGCTGGGTCGCGCGCAAGGGAATGAGGATTTCCAGCCAGAAACCCATGTGCATGCCCCAGGCCCCGCTGTTGCCCAGTCCACCGCGCAGAGGCAGCACCATCAGCCCTTGCAGACCCATCGGAAAGGTCGTCGGACAGCCGTAGTCCGGATCGGTATCGAGATTGTGCAGGCGATTGGGGTTGGGCAGGATCGAGTAGCAGAACACCGGATTGTCCGCCGACACCGCGGTCTGCACGCCGGCCGGCAGGATCAGCTCGATCCCGACCGCGCTGCCCGCGCAGGGATTGCCCGGATGTCCAAGCACCACATGCGTGTAGAACACCTCGCCCACCGCCGGGCTGAAGTTCGGTGGTGGATGGCTGAAACCGGCATAGCCCATCACCCGGTCGGCGAAGATCGGTGGATCGCTCAGGCAATATTGAACCGTGCCGATGTGGGCGATCGCGCCGTTGAACCAGGGCATGACCTGGTCGGGCTGGAGCAGATGATCGAGGATCGGGTCCTGAGTGGCGCGGGCCATAGGCAGGTGCAGCAGGAACAGGGCTGCGGCGAGCAACCAGGAATGACGAATCGACATGGCTCGGCTCCGGGGGATTGGCACTGTTTCATACGCAATCTGGAACCTGGAATCCCAACGCGCCGGCAGCACATTTTGGGAGTCACGCCTCTGCTAGGCTAGACACGCGCTCCGGAGACCCTCATGAACCCCATCGTGCTGCCCGCCGCCCTGCTTCTCGCCATCACCTGCGCAAGCGCCTGGGCCGCGCCGCCCGCGCCCAAGACACCGGTTGCCGAGGTGCCACCACCACCGGGCATGCATGATCCGACCACCGGCAGCAGCACCAAGGCCACCGCACCAGCGCAGGAAGCAGCATCCGCCGCGCCCGCAGGCAGTGCCGAGGATCCACTCGCGCCCCTGCCCAAGCCCGACGCGCGCCTGGTGCGCGACAAGGCCTCGCGCATCACCGCCGAAAACCGGCAACGCATCGCCGCCAGCGACGTCACCAAGCGCCAGCAAGGCTCGGATACGATCGAGGAATACCGCGAGAACGGCCGTCTCTGGATGATCCGCATCGTCCCGATCAATGGCCCGATCCAGACCTTCGTCAGCAACGACGGCAGTGGCCGTCTCGTGCGCGACCCCAACGAAGGCCCGGTCTCGCCGGTGTACTACACGCTCTACCAGTGGAAATAGCGCTCGCTCGATGGCTGCGCTGGACGCAAAAGCAAACGGGCCCGCACTGCGGGCCCGTTTGCCTTGAACACTGCTCGAGACGGCTTACTTCTTCATCTTCGCCGCGAGCGTCTTGCCCAGATCGGCCGGCGACTTGACCGTGGTCACGCCGGCCTTCTCGAGCGCGGCGAACTTGGCCGCCGCGGTGCCCTTGCCACCCGAGATGATCGCGCCGGCATGGCCCATGCGCTTGCCGGCAGGCGCCGAGGCACCGGCGATGAAGGACACCACCGGCTTGGTCACGTACTGGCCAATGAATTCGGCGGCGTCTTCCTCGGCGCTGCCACCGATCTCGCCGACCATGATGATGCCTTCGGTCTGCGCATCGTCCTGGAACAGCTTGAGGCAGTCGATGAAGTTGAGCCCGTTGATCGGATCGCCACCGATGCCGATGCAGGTCGACTGGCCCAGGCCCGCATTGGTGGTCTGGAATACCGCCTCATAGGTGAGCGTGCCCGAACGGCTGACGATACCGACCTTGCCGGGCTGGTGGATGTGGCCGGGCATGATGCCGATCTTGCATTCGCCGGGCGTGATCACGCCGGGGCAGTTCGGGCCGATCAGCACGGTGTCGGGATGCGACTTGAGCACGTTCTTCACGCGCAGCATGTCGAGCACCGGGATGCCTTCGGTGATCGCAACGATCACGCGGATGCCTGCATCGATCGCCTCGAGGATCGAATCGGCGGCATACGGCGGCGGCACGAAGATGACCGAGGCATCGGCGCCCGTCTGCGCGACCGCCTCATCGACCGAATTGAAGACCGGCAGACCGATGTGCTCGCTGCCGCCCTTGCCCGGGGTGACGCCACCGACGACCTGGGTGCCGTAGTCGAGCGCCTGCTGCGCGTGGAAGGTGCCCTGCTGGCCGGTGAAGCCCTGCACGATGACCTTGGTGTTCTTGTTGACCAATACGCTCATGGGTTTGTCCTGGATGCTGTACTGACCCTTCTTCCGATCGCGGGAGAAGGTGCCAAAGGCGAATGAGGGGCTGCCGGGCTCACTTGGCGGCAGCGACGGCTTTGTGCGCGGCGTCGTTGAGATCGTCGGCTGGCGTGATGGCCAAGCCCGAGCTGGCGAGCAGTTCGCGCCCCTTCTCGACATTGGTGCCCTGCAGGCGCACCACCACCGGAATCTTCAGCCCCACTTCCTTGACCGCGGCAATGATGCCCTCGGCGATCAGGTCGCAGCGCACGATGCCGCCGAAGATGTTGACGAGGATCGCCTTGACCTTGTCGGACGAGAGGATGAGCTTGAACGCCTCGGTCACGCGCTCCTTGGTTGCGCCACCGCCGACGTCGAGGAAGTTCGCGGGCTCGCCACCGGCAAGCTTGATCACGTCCATCGTCGCCATCGCCAGCCCCGCGCCGTTGACCATGCAGCCGATCGAGCCGTCCATGGTCACGTAGTTGAGATTGTTCTGCGCGGCCGCGGCTTCGGCTGCGTCCTCTTGCGAGAGATCCCGCATCGCGACGAGGTCGGCATGGCGGAACTCGGCGTTGTCGTCGGAATTGACCTTGCCATCGAGCGCGGCGAGGTTGCCGTCGGCGAGGATCGCCAGCGGATTGAGCTCGACCAGCGACAGGTCCTTTTCGTTGAACAGCCGGTACAGGCCGAGCATGATTTTCGTGAGCTGGCCGACCTGCTTGGCGTTCAGATCCATCGCAAAGCCGAGCTGGCGGCACTGATAGGGCTGCAGGCCTTCGACGAAATCCACGCGGATGGTGTGGATGTCCTGCGGGGTATCGCGCGCGACCTGTTCGATGTCGACGCCGCCATGCTTGGAGGCGATGAAGGAAACGGTCTTGCTGTCGCGATCGACGAGGATCGACAGGTACAGCTCCTTGGCGATGTCGGTGGCGTCGGTGACCAGCACCAGATTCACCGGCAACGCGCGGCCGGCCGACTGGTAGGTTGCCATCTTCGTGCCGAGCATACCCTTGGCGGCGGCGCGCACGTCATCGTGCGATTTGCAGAACTTGACGCCGCCGGCCTTGCCGCGACCGCCGGCGTGGATCTGCGCCTTGACCATCCATTGCGTGCCACCGAGCGCCTTGGCGGCATCGACGGCGGCATCGGGCGAATTGGCGGTCTTGCCCGGCGGGACGGGAATGCCATAGGCGGCAAACAGTTCCTTGGCTTGGTATTCGTGGAAGTTCATGCAGGCACCTTGTGCTTGGGAATCGCGGCGGCGCGGCGCGCAGGGCGCGCCACGGGTTGCGGAAACGGGGATCGGCGGCAGGCCGCCTTGATGCAGCGCGGTATTTTCGGCCATGACGGCGCCGAAATCAAAAACCGCCGTCGCAAGCCCATGCGGGAAAGCATGCCCGGCAAATCCGCGGACCCGGACGCGCGCCCCGTAGAGCGGAGCTTGCTCCGCTCCCGTGCCTCTCGTAGAGCGGAGCTTGCTCCGCTCCCGTGCGCCAGGTCGGGCCTTCCGGCCCTCCTACCTCGCGCAGTTGTAGGAGCGACGGCAGTCGCGACCTTCCCGTAGAGCGGAGCTTGCTCCGCTCCC
>NZ_JAHCAP010000038.1 GCF_019634815.1 Dokdonella sp.
TGGCCTTCGTCAACTTCAAGGATCTCGATCCCGACGACAACATCGGCACCGATCCGACCGCCGGCACGCCGGGGGAGAAGGTCTACGAGGGCTGCCAGATCTACACGCTCGATGTCGGCACGGGCACAGTCTCCGGCAACTACTATCCGGGCTGGGATCGCCGCTCTACCTACCGGCCGATCATGGGCAACTTCGCGGGCGAATGCGCCGCGCCGCCGGAAGCCGACACCTGTCCGCTCGGGCCGGGCCGGCACTACGAGGCTTCGGCGATCGTTTCCAACTGCCAATCGGGCGCGGTCACGCCCATCGGCGTGGGCTATTTCACCAACAACATGGCCGATGAGCCGAGGCCGGCGGCAGCAGGCAACTGTCCGAACGGCGATCCATGTTTCGACAACTACCAGACCGGCACCATCACGATGAACCAGGTCACGGTGGTCAGGGGCTTCTGCCGCTCGGACGTGTGGGTCAACAAGACCCTGATACACAGCCCGACCGGCGGCACCGGTGTCAACCAGAGCTTTGCGGGCGCCTGCTGCTCCTACCACTGGAGCAAACCGAAAACGACCTGCCCCTGAGCCGTTCACGCGGCCTGCAAGGCCGATCCGCTCGGATCGGCCTTGCAGGAACCCTCCTCACTTGGGCTGCCAGGTGCCACCTGCGGACACCGCAGGCGAGGCGCGAAACAGCGCAAACTCGTCGATGGTGTAATACACGCCGTCCCAGACCGCCGGTTGGGCCTTGCGCCCGATGACCGTGTTGGCGACGCCATAGACGCGCGGATATTCAAAGCCATAGTCGAACACCGTGCGCGTGTCGGCAACGCGCTTGACGCCCAGGAAGCGCCCGACGTTGTTGCCATCGAACCAGAGCGTGTACTCGGTCGAGCTGCCGTTCAGAAACCAGTCAAGGCGGCAGGGCGCGGGGGTGTTGATCGTCGCGGGCACGGTGCAGGTCACGTCATACAGCCGCGCACCGGGCGGCGGCAGATCGACCCCAACCGGCACCAAGCCTTGCCCCGGTGAGGTCACCACCGTGTACGTGCGCGCCTGGGTGACCGGCACCAGATCGACGAAAGAAACGAACTCGTGGTGAGTGAAGACATCGGGCGCGGCCGTGGCGGGCGCGAAATCACTCCGAATCACCAGCAACCACCGCCCCGAGAAATCGGTCGGCGCGACCAGCGGCGGGCCGCTGACGGCCTCCACCATGTCCTGGGTCTGGCCGTTGAGCGTGTAGCGGCCCGAGCGCGGGCCGGTCCACTCGAACTTGCCGACATCGCTGGTCTGGGTCTGCGTGCGCGGATGATCCGCGCAGCCCCGGCAGGGGCCGTTGCTCATCTTGAAATAGCTGATGGGCGTGGAGGCGATGACGCCCGTGGCGCGCAGGGTGGCATCATCGTTGATCGTGATGACCCCGCCGGTGGCATCGGTCTGCGGCGTGCCAGCGGCGTCGTAGTAGAAGGTCGAGACGCCGAAGGTGTGGTTGGCGTCGTCGGTGTAGGTGAGTCCGAGCGAGCCGAGTGTGCCGCCGTTGATCGGGATGTACTCGCCCTTGATGATGGGGATGTCCCAAGCGTAGTGATACCAGGACGGCGGGTTGGCTGCGGCCTTGGTGGCAGCGGCGCCGCCATCGGGCGGAGCGGCCAGCGCCGGAGCGCCCACGGCGAGCGCGGCGGCCAGGGCGAGGGTATGCAGGGATCGGATCATGGATTTCCTCCTTGGGTAAACAAGACGGCCTTCGTGGCACGCACGGTGAGCATGCCACGGGTGGGCGGATACGCAAATTAGGGCAATACCGGTGGGGAGAGTACAGGCGACGCTGCCTGCAGTGCCGGGTCATGACCGCGCGGCGGGTGCGCCTACAGCCGATCGTCGACCGCCTGGAGCGGCAGTGCGTGCTTGACGTCGAACAACACGCACTGCGGCTTGCCCAGTGCGCGGATGCCGTTCGCGCCCAATTCGATGAACTGCTGGTGCGCGACGGCGAGGACGATCGCGTCATAGCGCCCGGGCGCCAGTGCATCGACGCGTTCGATGCCGTATTCGTCGCGTGCTTGCGCAGCGTCGATCCACGGGTCGTGGACATCAACCTGCGTGCGATAGCTCTGCAGTTCGCGTACCACGTCGATCACGCGCGTGTTGCGCAGGTCGGGGCAGTTCTCCTTGAAGGCCAGGCCCAGCACGAGGATGCGGGCGTCGGCGAGCGCGATGCGCCGCTGCGCCATCAGCTTGACCACGCGCTGGGCGACGTGTTCGCCCATGCCGTCGTTGATGCGCCGCCCGGACAGGATCACTTCGGGGTGGTAGCCGATCTGCTGGGCCTTGTGCGTGAGGTAGTACGGGTCCACGCCGATGCAGTGGCCACCGACGAGGCCCGGCTTGAACGGCAGGAAGTTCCACTTGGTGCGGGCCGCGGCGAGCACCTCGCCGGTGTCGATGCCCAGCCGGTGGAAAATCAGCGCCAGTTCGTTGACCAGCGCGATGTTGAGGTCGCGCTGGGTGTTCTCGATCACCTTGGCGGCCTCGGCGACGCGGATGCTCGAAGCCTTGTGCGTGCCGGCACGGATGATGCGCCGGTACAGCGCATCGACGAAGTCGGCGGCTGCCGGCGTCGAGCCCGAGGTGATCTTGAGGATCGCTTCGAGGCGATGCTCGCGATCCCCCGGGTTGATCCTTTCCGGACTGTAGCCGACGAAGAAGTCGCGGTTGTACACCAGTCCGGACTCGCGTTCGATGATCGGCACGCACACCTCTTCGGTGGCGCCGGGATAGACGGTCGACTCGAAGACCACCACGGAGCCGCGCGCAATCGCGCGGCCGACGCTGCGGCTGGCGGCCTCGAGTGGACGCAGGTCGGGACGCTTGGCCTCGTCGATCGGGGTGGGCACGGTGACGATGAAGACCGTGCAGTTGCGCAGCTCGGCCGCGTCGGCGGTCAGACGCAAGGCGTGCGCGGAGCGCAGTTCATCGCCACTGACTTCAAGGGTGCGGTCCTTGCCCGCGGACAGCTCGGCCACGCGCTCGGCATCGATGTCGAAGCCGAGCGTCGGCAGCACGCGCCCGAAGGCGACCGCGAGCGGCAGGCCGACATAGCCCAGGCCGATCACCGCCAGTTGCAGCTCGTCGTCAGCAGGCAAGGCAGCGGTATTCATTGCTTGCCCACAGCCAGGGCGGGAGCGAAGGTGCGCAGGTGTGGCAAGTGATCAGTCTCCCTTTTCCGGGCGCTTCCAGCCATCGACGATGGTCTGTTTCGCGCGCGCGAGGCTGAGTTCGCCATCGGGTGCTTCACGCGTGATCACCGAGCCCGCACCGACCGTGGCCTGCTTGCCGATGCGCACCGGTGCGACCAGCGAGGCATTGGAGCCGATGAAGGCGCCATCCTCGATCAGCGTGGCGTGCTTGCGCACACCATCGTAGTTGCAGGTGATGGTGCCGGCGCCGACATTGACGTCCTCGCCGACATGGGTGTCGCCGAGGTAGCTCAGGTGGCCGACCTTGCTGCGCGCACCGATGCGCGTCTGCTTGGTCTCGACGAAGTTGCCGACGTGCGCGCCTTCGGCAATCGCGGTGCCCGAACGCAGCCGCGCGAACGGGCCGATCGAACACGGGCCGTGGGTGACCACGCCATCTAGGTTGCAGTGCGAATGCACCACGGTGCCGGCGGCGAGCGTCGAATTGCGGATGCGGCAGTACGGGCCGATGCGTACGTCGTCACCGATTTCGACCAGACCTTCGAGGATCACGTCGATGTCGATCTCGACATCGCGGCCCACGCGCACGTCACCGCGCAGGTCGAAGCGCATCGGGTCGGCGAACCGCACGCCGGCAGCCGCGAGCTGGGTGGCGCGGCTGCGCTGGTGCATGCGCTCGAGGCCCGCGAGTTGCCAGGGATCATTGGCGCCGAAGACTTCCTGCGGATTGGCGCACACCTCGGCCGAGGCGGGGATGCCCTCTTCGGAGGCCTGCAGGAACACATCGGTGAGATACAACTCGCCCTGGCTGTTGTTGCTGGTGAGGTTGGCGATCCAGGTGCGCAGGCGGCGCGCGTCGGCGGCAAGGATGCCGCTGTTGATGCAGGTGATGGCGCGCTGATCGGGCGAGGCGTCCTTTTCCTCGACGATCGCACGGATGCGACCGATGCCGTCGCGCACGACGCGGCCATAGCCGTAAGGACTGTCCAGATGTGCAACGATCGCCGCCAGCGGCTCTTCCTTGTCGAGCAGGCGACGCAGGGTCTGCGCCTGCACCAGCGGCACGTCACCATAGAGCACCAGCACGCGCGCTTCGTCGGGAATCTGCTGCAGTGCCAGTTGCACCGCATGGCCGGTGCCGCGCTGTTCGGCCTGCAGGGTCCAGGTGATGTCGCCCAGATCCGTCGCCGCAGCCTGCACCTGCTCACCGAGGTGACCGTAGACCATGTGAATGCGTGCCGGTTGCAGCGCGCGCGCGGTATCGAGTACGTGGGCGAGCATAGGGCGACCCGCGAGCGGCATCAGCACCTTGGCGCGCCCCGACTTCATGCGTTTGCCTTCGCCTGCGGCGAGGAGAATGACGTGCAGGGGGGCTGTGGCCACGGGAGTCTCCAGGGGCGCGTGGTGGTGGCGACATTCTAGACGCGCAAACGCCGGCAATGGCGTACTGTTGTGGGTTCGAGTCCAGCCGTTTCGCTGCCGACACCGTGTCCCGCATGAATCAGCAACCGCCCATCGGCTCCAGGCAACCGTTCGATCCACTCGCGCAGCAGATCGCACGCGGTCATGCCTGCCTCGATGCCGGCGATTTCGTCCAGGCACAGGCTTGTTTCGCCGCCGCATTGCAACACGTGCCGCGCGATGCAGGCCTGCGCTTCGCCCATGCACTGGCCCTGCAGGGCCTGGGGCAGATCGAGCCGGCATTGGCGCAATTGCGCGAGGCTGCTGCGCTTGCGCCGCGTGATGCCCCGATCGCCAACGCGCTGGGCAGTCTGCTCGGTGAGCGCGGCGAGCACGCGGCCGCGCTCGGGGAACTGCAACGCGCCTGTTCGCTCGCGCCGGATTTCGCCGCCGCGTGGTTCAACCTTGGCAAGTGCCATGTACTGTGCGGGGAGGTCGAGGCAGCACTGGTGCCGCTGCGGCGTGCACTCGAGCTCGATCCCGCGCTCGATTCGGCGCGCTTCGCGCTTGCCGAAGCGTTGATGATGCACGGCCAGACCGCGGCGTCGGCGGATGAGTATCGAAAGCTGCTGCAACGCGAGCCGCGCTCGGGGCTGGCGTGGTGGGGGCTGGCCAATCTCAAGTCGGCGCGGCTGACGGATGACGATCTGGCCGCGCTGCGGAATCTGGTCGAGCGTCGCGACCTGCGCATCGAGGAACAACTGGGCGCGCGTTTCGCGCTGGCCAAGGCGCTGGATGACGTCGGGCGTGATGCCGAGGCGTTCACCGCCTACCGCGCTGCCAACGCCTTGGCGCGACCGCTGTTTGCGTGGCAGTCAGCCGCGTTCGATGACTGGATCGCGAGAGTCATCGCGGCGTTCGATGCCGTGCCTGTTGCGAGTGACGATGACTTCGGACACGAGGTGATCTTCATCGTCGGCATGCCGCGTTCGGCATCCACGCTCACCGAGCAGATCCTTGCCGCGAATCCGCAAGTCGAAGGCGCGAGCGAACTCGCCGATCTGGGCGCCGTGCTCGGCGCCGAGTCGCAGCGCCGCGGCATGCCCTTCCCGCAATGGGTTGCGCAGGCGAACGCAACGGACTGGCGGCGACTGGGCGAGGCCTACCTGCAGCGCACCGCACGCTGGCGCACGCAGCGCCCGCGCTTCACCGACAAGATGCCCGGCAACTGGGTCTACAGCGCGGCGATTGCGCGCATGCTGCCCGGCGCGCGCATCGTGCATTGCCGGCGCGATCCGGTGGAGACCTGCTGGTCGTGTTTCCGGCAGATTTTCTGGGCCGCGCACAACTACAGCTACGATTTCGATGATCTTGCCGCGTATTGGCGGTGTTGCGATGCGACCATGCGGCAGTGGCAGCAGAGGCTGCACGGGCGCATCCACGAACAGGTCTACGAGGATCTGCTCGCCGATCCCGAACGACGCACGCGCGAGCTGCTCGAGTTCTGCGGCCTGCCGTTCGATGCCGCCTGCCTCGCGCCGCACGAGGCCACGCGCAGCGTGCGCACCGCGAGCGCGGCGCAGGTGCGCGAACCGCTGCGTCGGGACACGGCACGCACGAATCGCTACGGCGCGCTGCTTGATCCACTGCGGAGCGCGCTCGCGCGGTCGGCGAGAGCTTGAATTGTCCTGAGGCGCGCGCAAACGACGGTCTGATCGACGCCTTGCCGTCATCGATGCACAGGGCCCCGCCGTGCACGTCACGGCATGGACGCCAGCAGATGGCCGTCGCCTTGCATGAAGAAGTCGGGCTTCTCGCCGGCTTGGGCAAGACGCGCGTGACGGTATTGCGGCACCTCATGCAGCAGGCGCCGCAGGATCCAGGGCTTGGCGTCGCTCGCCGGGGCGATGACCAGCGACGCAGCGCCGCCCGCGAGCAAGGCATGCAGGTCGGCGTTGAAATTGCGCTCGATCATGCCGACGCGAACCATCACCACCATCATCAGGCATCCATGCGCAATCACCGTCACGCCGACGCCGCCGAGCACGATGCGTGTCTTGCGTGACAGCCCGGGCCAGGCGGCCGCGGCAATGCCGATCGCGGCGGCACTGGCGAGGTAGGCGTACTGGGCATAGCTGGTGGCGAGCAGAAGGACCGGTGCCAGCAAGGCCGTGATCATGCCCAGCCAAACCAACGGCCAGCGCCAGCCGCGTCGCGCGAGTGCGCCGAACACGAGTGCGAGGCAGGCCGCTGCAAACAACAGCATTGGCAGGGGTTTGCCGAGTGTGGCGCTGGGTTCGAACAGCGGCATGAACGGAAACAGCAGGTATTCGGCCAGCCGCGCAGGCGGGTTGTGCAGGCTCCAGTCATAGCCAGTGTGCGTGCGCGGCGGATCCAGCAGGATGCCAAGGCGAAGCGCGAGATAGGCCAGAACCGGCAGCGCAGCGAATGCAATCAGGAGCAGCGCGCGGCGTGGATGCGAATGGCGATGAAGCGCAAGGAGCAGGAACGCAGGCAGGACGATCGCCGATTCCTTGCACAGCAGGGCCGCCGTCGTCAGCGCGGGCAGGGCGATCGCGAGGATGAGCATGCGTCGCGGCGATGCCTGCGCGCAGGCCTGCGTCAGCCGCAGCGCAGACAGGCCCGCGAGCATCACCAGCAGATCGGCGAGTGTGCCGACCCAGGCATGCACGTAGACGACGCAGGGCGACAGGCAGAACACGATCGCGGCTGCGCTGGCGGTGCGCGCGGGCAACTGTGCGTCGCGCAGCACGGCTGCGAGCAGCAGCGCATTGACGCTGCCGAGCAGCACGAACAGCGCGTGCATCTGCCAGGGTGTGTCGAAACACAGCCACGAGATGGCCAGCCAGAGGTTGAAGGTGAGCGGTCGATACTGGAACTGTTGAAATTCTGTCCAGCCGAGCCAGGGCAATTCGCCGAAGTGCGGCACCGCAGCGCGCGCGGCCCATTGCAGTTCGTCGTGGCTGAACCAGCCGGGATTGAGGATCAGGGGTGCCTGCAGCACCAGCAGGATCAGCAACAAGACAGGCCAACGTTGTGGCAGGGCAGGCAGGTTCATCGCCACAGTAGACCACGCTGAGTCGCGCGCGGCGAAGAGGATGCCGCAAACAAGAACGCCGGCTTGCGCCGGCGTCGAAATTCAATGAAGCCACGTCAGGGCGTGTGCTCCGTTGTGCCAGAACCCACCCGGGCAGTGCGATCCGGGAGGGATCGCACAAGTCAATGCTTGAGCGAGCGGCGCAGTTTCTCCAGAGCCTGCAACTGTGCGACGGCTTGCGCGAGCTGGGCCTGGGCCTGGGCGATTTCCATCGCATCAGCGCGGTTGGCAAGCGCACGCTCGGCTTCGTCCTTGGCCTTGAGTGCGGCCGACTCGTCGAGGTCCTTGGCGCGGATCGCGGTGTCGGCAAGGATCGTCACCACGCTCGGCTGCACTTCGAGAATGCCGCCGGACACGTAGAAGAACTGTTCCTCGCCGTTCTCGAGCAGCAGGCGCACCTGACCCGGCTTGAGGCGCGTGATCAGCGGCGCGTGACGCGGCGCGATGCCGAGCTCGCCGGCCTCACCGCTGGCGATGACCATTTGCGCGCTGCCGTGGAAGATTTCCTGCTCGGCACTGACGATGTCGCAACGGATGGTGCTCATGGCTGTCTCTGATCGGGAATCGGGAATCGGGGGCCGGGAATCGGGAATTGCGGGTCGGGAATCGGGTTTCGCGAGGCTTTGCCTTCAACGATTGCCGATTCCCGCCGCTCCATTCCCGGTGCGAATCAAGCCGCCTTCTGCGCCATCGTCTTGGCCTTCTCGAAGGCCTCGTCGATGCCGCCGACCATGTAGAACGCCTGCTCCGGCAGGTGATCGCATTCGCCGTCGACGATCATCTTGAAGCCGCGGATGGTTTCCTTGAGCGAGACGTACTTGCCCGGTGCGCCGGTGAACACCTGCGCCACCGTGAACGGCTGCGAGAAGAAGCGCTCGATCTTGCGCGCGCGGAACACCGTGTTGCGGTCGTCTTCGCTGAGCTCATCCATGCCCAGGATCGCGATGATGTCCTTGAGTTCCTTGTAGCGCTGCAGGGTGCCCTGCACGCGGCGCGCGACCTCGTAATGTTCCTGACCGATCACCAGCGGGTCGAGCTGGCGGCTGGTCGAGGCCAGCGGATCGACCGCCGGATAGATGCCCAGGGATGCGATGTCGCGCGACAGCGCCACGGTCGAGTCCAGATGCGCGAAGGTGGTCGCGGGCGAGGGGTCGGTGTAGTCGTCGGCAGGCACGTAGACGGCCTGGATCGAGGTGATCGAGCCGGTCTTGGTCGAGGTGATGCGTTCCTGCAGCACGCCCATTTCCTCGGCCAGGGTCGGCTGGTAGCCCACGGCGGACGGCATGCGTCCCAGCAGCGCCGACACTTCGGTGCCGGCCAAGGTGTAGCGGTAGATGTTGTCGACGAAGAACAGCACGTCCTTGCCCTTGCCGCTGGCATCCTTCTCGTCGCGGAAATACTCGGCCATGGTCAGGCCGGTCAGCGCGACGCGCAGGCGGTTGCCCGGCGGCTCGTTCATCTGGCCGTAGACCATTGCCACCTTCGATTGCGACTTGTCGTCGAGCTTGACCACGCCGGCGTCGATCATCTCGTGATAGAAGTCGTTGCCTTCGCGGGTACGCTCACCCACGCCCGCGAACACCGACAGACCGGCGTGCTGGGTGGCGATGTTGTTGATGAGCTCAAGCATGTTCACGGTCTTGCCCACGCCGGCGCCGCCGAACAGGCCGACCTTGCCGCCCTTGGCGAATGGGCAGACCAGATCGATGACCTTGATGCCGGTTTCCAGCAGTTCATTGGCGGCTGCCTGCTCGTCGTAGGACGGCGCAGCGCGGTGGATCACCCACTGGTCCTGGGCATCGATCGGACCGGCTTCGTCGATCGGATTGCCGAGCACATCCATGATGCGACCGAGCGTGGCCTTGCCGACCGGCACCTTGATGCCATCGCCGGTGTTGTTGACCACCAGGCCGCGCTTGAGGCCGTCGGTGGAGCCGAGCGCGATGGTGCGCACGACGCCATCACCGAGCTGCTGCTGGACTTCCAGCGTGATCGGCATGCCTTCGATCTTGAGCGCGTCGTACACCTTCGGCACGGACTCGCGCGGGAACTCGACGTCGACGACGGCGCCGATGATTTGTACGACTTTGCCTTGGCTCATTGGGATGCTCCGGATGACTCTTTCAAACTTGTGTTGGCGCGGCGCAAGCCGTGCCGCTCATTTCAATTCGCGATCACGGACGATCGCATTGGTTATTCCAAGTGCGGCCACGGTTGGCCGCTTTTTGATCTTCGCGATCACGGACGATCGCACTCACACAGCTGCTGCGCCGCCGACGATTTCCGAGATTTCCTGGGTGATCGCCGCCTGACGCGCCTTGTTGTAGACCAGGGTGAGCGAACCGATCGCCTTGGTCGCGTTGTCCGAGGCGGCCTTCATCGCCACCATGCGCGCGGCATGCTCGCTGGCGAGGTTTTCCAGCACGGCCTGATACACCAGCGACTCGATGTAGCGCGTGAGCACGTGTTCGAGCACGGTTTCCGCATCGGGTTCGTACAGGTAATCCCAGGCATGCGTGCCGGCCAGATCCGAGGACGGCGGCAAGGGCAGCAACTGGTCGATGGTCGAACGCTGCGTCATGGTGTTGACGAAGTCGTTGTAGACAATGTGCAGGCGGTCGATCTGGCCGCCGCTGTAGGCATCGAGCATCACCTTGATCACGCCGATCAGCTGGGCGATCTGCGGGCGCTCGCCCAGATGCGTCACGCTGCCGACCATGTTGACCTTGAGGCGACGGAACAGCTGCACCGCCTTCTGGCCGATGCAGACGAGATCGACTTCGACGCCCTTGTCCTGCCAGGCACGGATGTCACTGATCGCCTTGCGGAACATATTGGTGTTGAGGCCGCCGCACAGGCCGCGGTCGGTCGACACGATCACGTAGCCGACGCGCTTGATCGCTTCGCGTTCGATCAGGAACGGATGCTTGTACTCGACGTTGGCGTGGGCGAGATGGCCAATCACCTGGCGCATCGCGCGTGAGTACGGGCGCGAGGCACGCATGAGGTCCTGCGCCTTGCGGATTTTCGATGCCGAGACCATCTCCAGCGCGCGCGTCACCTTGCGGGTGTTTTGCACGCTCTTGATCTTGGTGCGGATTTCTCTTGCGCCTGCCACGTTTGCTTCAACCTGTCGGTAAGGTGACGACGAATCGTCCGGTCGGGTTCGTTGCGCGATCCACGCGCGAGCGCGTTACCAGCTGCCGGTCTTCTTGAACTCTTCCAGGCCCTTCTTGAAGCTGGCCTCGATGTCGTTGTTCCAGTCGCCGGTGGCGACGATGTTCTTCATCAGGTCGCCATAATTGTTGTGGAAGTGCGCGTGCAGCGCGGCTTCGAACGGCAGCACCTTGTTGAGCGGCAGGTCGTCGAGGAAGCCCTTTTC
This sequence comes from Dokdonella sp., assembly GCF_019634815.1. Classification (GTDB taxonomy): domain Bacteria; phylum Pseudomonadota; class Gammaproteobacteria; order Xanthomonadales; family Rhodanobacteraceae; genus Dokdonella_A. Next base: position 11,095 of record NZ_JAHCAP010000038.1, read on the forward strand.
GGCCGCGTACACCGACAGCGCCAGTTCGGCGATCGACAGCGGCGCGTATTGCTTCTGCTTCATCAGCTCGGTGACGCGCTGGCCGCGTTCGAGCTGGGCGCGGGTGGCCGCGTCGAGGTCGGAAGCGAACTGCGCAAAGGCGGCAAGTTCACGGAACTGCGCGAGCGAGAGCTTCACGCCGCCCGAGAGCTTCTTGACGATCTTGGTCTGCGCCGCGCCACCCACGCGCGACACCGAGATGCCGGCGTTCACTGCCGGGCGGATGCCGGCGTTGAACAGGTCGGTTTCGAGGAAGATCTGGCCGTCGGTGATCGAGATCACGTTGGTCGGCACGAAGGCCGAGACGTCGCCGGCCTGGGTCTCGATGATCGGCAGCGCGGTGAGCGAGCCGGTCTTGCCCTTGACCGCGCCGTTGGTGTGCTTCTCGACGTAGGCCTCGTTGACGCGCGCGGCGCGCTCGAGCAGGCGGCTGTGCAGGTAGAACACGTCACCCGGATAGGCTTCGCGGCCCGGCGGACGCTTGAGCAACAGCGAGATCTGGCGATAGGCCCAGGCCTGCTTGGTGAGGTCGTCGTAGATGATCAGCGCATCTTCGCCGTTGTCGCGGAAGTACTCGCCCATCGCGCAACCCGAATAGGCGGCGATGTACTGCATCGCCGCCGATTCGGAAGCCGAGGCGGCGACGATGATGGTGTGGGCGAGCGCGTCATTCTCTTCGAGCTTGCGCACCACGTTGGCGATCGAGCTCTGCTTCTGGCCGATGGCGACGTAGATGCATTTGATGCCCGAACCCTTCTGGTTGATGATCGTGTCGACGGCGAGCGCGGTCTTGCCGGTCTGGCGGTCGCCGATGATCAGCTCGCGCTGGCCGCGGCCGATCGGGATCATCGAGTCGACCGACTTGTAGCCGGTCTGCACCGGCTGGTCGACCGACTTGCGCCAGATCACGCCCGGCGCGACTTTTTCCACCGGCGAGCTGTGCGTTGCGTTGAGCGGACCCTTGCCGTCGATCGGCGCGCCGAGTGCATCGACCACGCGGCCGAGCAGTTCGCGGCCAACCGGCACTTCGAGGATGCGGCCGGTGGTCTTGGCGGTATCGCCTTCGCGCAGGTGCTCGTAGTCACCGAGCACGACCGCGCCAACCGAGTCGCGCTCGAGGTTGAGGGCGAGCGCGAAGGTATTGCCCGGCAACTCGATCATTTCGCCGGACATCGCATCGTTGAGCCCGTGGATGCGCACGATGCCGTCGGACACGCTGGTCAGCGTGCCTTCGTTGCGCGCCTCGGCGGAAAGCTTGAACTTCTCGATGCGGCTCTTGATGAGTTCGCTGATTTCGGACGGATTGATCGTGGTTGCCATGGTTTCTTCCTCGCTGCGCGCCGCACCTGCGACGTGCTGGTTGTTTGTTGCGGGAATCATCGGTGGCGTGCTTGCCTGCGGGCTTCGGGCCCGCGTCTGCGCATCCGCCGCGACGATTGCCGTTGATTACTGCGCCAAAGCCTGTCCCAGTCGCGCCAGGCGACCGCGTACCGATCCGTCGATGACGACGTCGCCGGCATCGATCACCGCGCCGCCGAGCATCTCCGGGTCGATCGATTGCTCGATCTGGATGTCGCGCCCGAAGCGGCGCTTGAGCGCCTCCTTGAGCCGCGCCGCTTCTTCGCTGCCCAAGGGCGTTGCCGTACGCACGTTGACCTTGAGCGTGCGCTCGGCTTCGTTCTTGAGTTGTTCGAACAGGGCAGCGATCTCGGGCAACACCGGCAGACGCCGGTTGTCGGCGAGCAAGCGCACGAACACCGTGAACGGCGAATCGGCGGGCTCGTCGGCAGGCGTTACCAGCGCGGCCAGATCGGCTTGGGCGACACGCGGATCGCCGAACAGCGCGGCCACGCGCGCGTCGGCGGCAACCTGCGCCGCAAAAGCGAGCTTGCCGGCCCATTCGCCGAGGGCGCTGCGCGAGCGGGCCAGTTCGAACGCGGCGCGCGCGTACGGACGGGCGAGGGTGAGGGCGCTGGACATGTCAGATCTCGGTCACGAGCTGGTCGATCAATGCCTTGTGCGCATTGGCGTCGATTTCGCGCTTGAGGATCTTCTCCGCGCCGGCCATCGCAAGTGCGACCACCTTGCCGCGCAGTTCCTCGCGCGCCTTGTGGGCCTGTGCCTCGATGTCGGCCGCGGCGATTGCCTTCTGCTTGGTCGCTTCGACCACGGCATCCTGACGGGCCTTGTCGACGATCTGCGTCGCCTGCTGGTTGGCCTTGTCGATGATCGCGGCGGCTTCCACGCGCGCCTTGCGGATTTCATCGGCCACGCGGGCGTCGGCGTCGGCGAGATCCTTGCGCGCCTTCTCGGCCGCAGACAGGCCTTCGGCGATCTTGTTCTGGCGGTCTTCGATCGCCGCGATGATGTGCGGCCAACCGAATTTCATCACCAGCCAGACCACCGCGAAAAACGCCAGGCCCTGGATCACCAGGGTGAGATTGGGAGTCATTGCAAAGCTCCTGCGGGGGCGACGCCGAAGCGCCGCCCGTTCACGGCCGAACGATGATTAGTGGACGCCGAGCGAACCGAGCAGCGGGTTCGCGAACAGCAGCAGCAGCGCGATGGCCACGCCGATCATCGGCACCGCGTCGAGCAGGCCGGCGACGATGAACATCTTGGTCTGCAGCATCGGGGTCAGTTCCGGCTGGCGCGAGGCGCCTTCGATGAACTTGCCGCCGAGGATCGCAAAGCCGATCGCGGTACCGAGGGCACCAAGGCCGATCAGCAGCGCGGCAGCGATGACCGTCATGCTCAGAACGTCAGCGACCTGGGCGATGTTGGCGATGGTTTCCATTGTTGTCTCCGTGGTTCAGTAGCTTGGGTTGGGGTGGATGAAAGCTTGTTGTTGCGGGTTGCAGGAGCCGGCGAATGACGTCGTCTGATTCAATGGCTTTCCGCAGCCATGCTCAGGTAGACGATCGACAGCACCATGAAGATGAAGGCCTGCAGCGTGATGATCAGGATGTGGAACGCGGTCCAGCCGAAGCCGGCGACGATCTGACCGAAGCCGAGCAGCCAGGTCGAGGTGTGCGCGAGCGTTGCGCCCAGCGTCATCACCGCGATCAGCACGAAAATGAGCTCGCCCGCATACATGTTGCCGAACAGTCGCAGGCTCAGGCTGACCGGGCGCACGCACTCCTCGATCAGGCGCAGCAGCAGGTTGGCGGGTGATAGCAGGATCTTGGCGATCGGGCCCTCGGCATGGAACGGCGCGGTGAAGAATTCGCCGAAGAAGTGGCCGACGCCCTTCTGGCTGATGCCCACGTACTGGGTCATGAGGAACACTGCGAGCGCCATGCCCAGCGGCGTGTTGAGATCGGCGGTCGGCACGATGCGCAGATAGGCGTGGGCAGGATCGTGACCGGCCAGCTGGTGGCCGCTCGCCCAGGCCCAAGGCAACAGGTCGATCGGCAGCAGGTCGAGGAAATTCATGAAGAAAATCAGGCCGAACATCGTCAGCGACATCGGCGCAATGACCTTGCTCTTGCCGTGGAAGGTTTCCTTGACCAGTCCGTCGACGAACAGCACCACCGCCTCGACGATCGACTGCAACTTGCCCGGCACGCCCGAAGTCGCGCGACGCGCAAGGAACACGAACAGGAACAGGAAGGTCACGGCGCACAGCAGGGTAAAAATCAGCGTGTCGACGTTGATCGTCATGAAAGCGCTGTCTCCAACCTTCACCTGCCAATGGTGCAGGTGGTGCTGGATGTAACCGGTCATGTCGACCGATTCGGTTCCTTCGGCGGCCATCGTTCTACCTGGTTGCGATGAGGGCGATCCAAAACGCGAACTGCGCGGCCAGCATGCCGGCGATCAGGCCGGCAAACGGCAGCTTCCAAACGGCGATCGCCAGATACAGCACCGCGATCATCCAAAACCACTTCAGCGCTTGGGCCGACCACGCCGAGCGCAGCACACTGCGAGCTGGCGCGATGCCGCGGCCGAACAAGCGCAATGCGAACAAAACCGTACCCATGGAGACGCTGCCACCGCCAAGCAATGCAGCCAGCGCCGCCCGCTGCCCGAACCCTGCGGCGGCGACCAGGGTCACTGCGAGGGTGGCTCCGAACTGCAGGCCCGCAGTACGTGCCGCCACGCGCCAACCGTGGGCGATGGTGTTGCGCACTGGGAGCTCCCGCCGTCGGAGAATGCGACCTTGCGCTTCCAGGCGCACGGGCTCTCCAAAAAGGTCTGCGATTCTAGCAAGTACGCGCCATCACCCGCAACGTCGATCCGAGAGCAAAACGGCCGGCCGACGGTGGTTTTTCACGTTTCGACGCCGGTCCATCGTGACGCCGGCGAGTCCTCCTCGCCTTGACGCCGATCAGTTGCCGGAAATGCGCGTGCACGGCGGCGGCACGGCGCAGGAACGGGCACAAAAAAAGGCCGGGCTTGTGGCCCGGCCTTGGCGGCGCGCGATGCGGAGGGGAGGGTCGCGACGCGCCGCTCTCTGGGGAGCGGGTGAATCAGGCGGCCTTCTTGCCGGCCTTGACCGTCTTGGTCAGGGTGTCATTGACCTGCTGGGTGGTCGCGTCGAACGACGACTTGGCCAGCGCACCGATGGCTTCGGAGGTCTTGAGCGAAACGCCGAGGACTTCCTGGCCGTTGGCGTAGAGCTTCTCGGCGCTTTCCTTGACGAACTTCGCGCTCTTCGGCCAGAAGGCCTGAACGGTTTCGATGTCGCGCACTTCGGCGGCTGCCGACCAGAAGTCGACCGAAGCCTTGACGCGGTCTTCGAAGGTCTTGAGGTTGAGTTCGGTGATGCGCTCGAAACCGGCGAGGGCCAGACCCTGGGCCTTCACGAACGCGTCGGTGTAGTTCTTGCTCAGGGCGAGCGGCTGGATGTTGATCTGTTCGAACATGGGCGGAACCCTCGTTGGGAGTGTGTGGGGAGCATCCTAGCAAGTCGCATTGTGCATTGCAACAAGAATCTGCCGACACGATCGGGCCTTCCTTGCTTTTCGTTCAGGAAAGCCTTTCGAAACAATGGATTCATATCAGTGTCCGCGTTCTGCGGCGTTGCACGAAAAAGCAGCGATGGCTCAGGCGCCGCGCCAGGTGCTGGTCGAGGTGCAGGTTTCGTGGACGGTCACCGCCGACAGCAGGGGCATTTCGGGCTTGAGGCGCTCCCAGACCCAGCGCGCGAGGTTCTCGCTGGTCGGGTTCTCCAGTCCGGGCACATCGTTGAGGTAGTGGTGGTCCAGCACCTCGAACAACGGCCTGAACGCGGCCTTGAGGTCGGCAAAGTCCATCACCCAGCCCAGCCGCGGATCGAGTGGACCATCGACATGGATCTGGATCTGGAAGGAATGGCCGTGCAGGCGCGAGCACTTGTGCGCCGCCGGCAGGTTGGGCAGGCGATGTGCCGCCTCGATGCGAAAGGTCTTGGAGATTTCCATCCCGGCATTTTAACGTGTGCTGCATGGGTCGGGTTTCATCCCGATGCCTTGGGCGTTCGCTGTCGTGGGTCGGGATTCATCCCGACGCCTTGGGCGTTCGCTGTCGTGGGTCGGGATTCATCCCGACGCCTTGGGCGTTCGCTGTCGTGGGTCGGGATTCATCCCGACGCCTTGGGCGTTCGCTGTCGTGGGTCGGGATTCATCCCGACACCTTGGGCGT
>NZ_JAHCAP010000039.1 GCF_019634815.1 Dokdonella sp.
ACGCTCATCAGGCGACATCGGATCCGACACGGTTTCGGTCATTCCCCAAGCGCCGTCGGCATCCCGTTGCCTGGCGTGAACGCGGGCCGGCTCGCCTGCCGATGCGGGTGCCGCCCAGGCGATGACCGCGCCGCCCTGGCCATCCGGCGCGACATCGAGAGGGCGCGGAAGGCTGGACGAATGGTTGACGATGCCGCCGTACACCTTTTCGACAGGGAAAACCGTTGGCGTGGGCAACGGCTCGAAATCGTTGCGGAAAATCAGCAACGCGCCGCTTGCCATGTCCGCCTGCTTCAGGTCGGGTGTTGTTGTCACCGGCAGCTTTCCGGCAGTGGCGAACATAGGCAGCAAGACCAGAAGCAGGCTGGGAGCGCCCTGGCGCAACACTGCACGTAGCGGAGACAGGGGACGGCGATGTTGGTGGTGGTTGTTGCGACCGTTCATGGCGAAAGCCTCGAATATGACAGTGCCTGCGTTGGCTCATTCAAAGCCATCGGTGAAAAGGATGGCGTCGCCCGGATCGGCGCCGGCTTCGACCGCGCCCACGTCGCAGCCGCTGCCGACGGGACGCGCGGCGGCTCGCTGGTCATTGGCCAGGCAGGAGTCGGGATGGCCACTGTCGATGGCGACGCTGCCGGGCTGGGGCAGGAAGGTCGGCGCCGCGCCGCCGTGGTCGCCCAGCGTGCTGAGCGCCAGTTCAGGCATGGAAACATTCACCAGGCTGTCACCGGGAAGACCGCTTTGGAAATGGCAGCTGTCGCCGGGGCTTTCGACGTTGCCCAGCTCACCGAAGGCGGACACGCCAAACACGCAGCTGCCGCGAATGATGCTGTTCTGGATGCTCAGATGGGCATCGCCAAAACCGCCCACGGCTGTACCTTCGATGCCGGCGGGGAAGATGCTGGGCGCAATCACCGTCGCGTGTCGCAGCAGGATCAGCGCGCCGTCCGCATTGCGCCAGCCCACGGCCCCGCCTCGCGCGGCATTGGCGGCGGCGACGCTGAAGCTGTTACCGCTGAAGGTGCTGTTGCGAATGCGCAGCTGTGTCGCGTTCTCGACCAGAATCGCGCCGCCGGCGTCGTCGCCGGCCTCGTCATCCGCGCGGTTGTTGATGAAGGAGCTGCGTTCAATCAGCCATTCGGCGCCATCGCCGGCACGGATCGCCCGTGAATGGTTGTCGCGCAGCTCGCTGTCGGTGAGTGTGACTGTGGCGGCGGCCTGTGTTTCGATGGGGCCGATGTTGTTGTCGTAGAGCAGGCCGTAAAGGCTGACCACAGGACGCGCATTGTTGATCACCAGCTTGCTGTTGGTGATCCGGCTGTCTTCGATAGTGGCTTCTTCGACATTTCCGATGCTGGACGAGAAGCTGGGGTTGTCAGGATCCATCAGTCCGTCGACTTCGACCCGAAGGAGCAGTGCCGTCATTTCCGAGTCCGCACTGGGCTGTAGAACGAACCCACGCAAGCGGCTGTCCACGATGTAACAGGTACCGACCAGTCCCGAGCAGCGCAAGGTGGTGGCGATCTCGCTGTCGCGGACTTCCACGTCAAACGTATCGTCGCCATTAAATGAGACGCTGCCACCACCGGCCGGCACTTTGATGTCGAACAGCCGAAACTCGCCACCACCATTGCTGCTGGAAAGCACGTTGTAGGTGGCCGGATCGGTGGTCTGCATGGACAGATCGCGAAGGGTCAGCTGCCGCGCGCTGCCGGCCAGTGTCACGAACAGTTCCGTGGTGGTGGTGATCCTTGTGCTCTCCTTGCCGCTGCCGACGATCTCCAGACCCTGCAGCGGCAGGCTTAACGGGCCACGGATCAGACTGATGTCGCCGGTAGGGAGTTCGATGCGATCGGTGGGTCCGAATGGATCGGAAAGCGCGGAGGCATCCACGGCCTCGCGCAACGAGCAGTCACCCGGCTGGCAGCCACTGCCGTCGCTGACCGGGTCATCCAGCCGGGTCACCACGTAGGTGGCCGCATGGATGGTCGTGATGGGCGCCAGGCCCATCAGTAGTGCCAGCGCCGGTAGAGTGGTTCGGAAGTTCATCGGCATCTCCTTTTCGGACTCAGGATTCAGGAACGGGCAGACGCGACCTGCTGGCTTGGCGCGGCTGCTTCCAGCGTAGTGGCCAGCTCCACCATGGCGAACAGGCGTGGACGCAAGGCTTCGGGTGAGGGCAGTGGACTCCAGCTGCGGAACAGTTCGATAGTCCAGCGCAGTTCGCCAGCGTCGATGGACAGCTGCCCGACGCCGGCGTCAGCCTCGATCACTGCCCGCACCTGCTGGCGCAAGCGGTCATCGAACCAGCCCTCGGGCATGGATCGCTCCCGGTCGATAAACGGACGCTCACGCAGCGCTTTGGGCGCCCAGCGGGGGATGTTCTTGAATGCCACCTGATGGCTTTCGGCCACGCCATCCAGGGGCGTTGCCAGTCGAAGTTGGGTGAGGTATCGCCGGCGGCTGGCGCCGCCCGGGTTATCGACCACCGTGCGATGCAGGCGAAAGCGGCGACCCGCGAAGCGGCCCTCGCCCTGGGCTTCCAGGTCTTCGCCACGCCGCAACGTGGCGACCAGCAGGCGCGCCAGATCGTCAAGCTGATTTTCCGCGTCCTCTCCTCGACGGACGCCTTGGCGCCAGAACCACCAAAGCACCGGCACGGCCACGACAAGGGCGATCCCCATTGCCGTGTTCCAGTGTTCGATCAGTTGTGTGGCGGCCATGGGTCGGTTTCCGTTCGTGTGCTGTCCACATCAACGGAGAAAGTGATGAACAGGGGCCAAGGGTTACGGGACATGTCGGCCACACGGTTCATGCGGCGTTGCTCAAGGTCTGCCGACATAAGCCGGTCTTCGGGGAGGCGCGTCACTCCGACTGGCGCGACGCGCTCTACTCGGGCAACTGGCGTGAGCGCGAAGCCATCCTTCCCGCCGCCGCACCGTGGCTGCGCCTCACGGCGTTGAACTGGGCAAAAGGCGTGGCCAGCTGCCGTAGGTCAGGCCGCGCCACAGCCATTCGAGCGGCCCGAAGCGATGGCGGGCCATCCACCACAGGCTGAAACCGATCTGGATCGCGAAAAACACCAGCGCCAGCGCCAGTGACAGCGTCGCCCCCAGCCACGGCATCAACCCCAGCCCGAAGCCATAGACCACGAAGAGGTAAAAGACGCTCTGCATCAGGTAATTGGTCAACGCCATCTTGCCCACCGCCGCCAACCCGCGAAACAGCAGTGTGCATCGGCCCGCCAGATGCAGCAGCACGATGGCGGCGGCATAGCCGCAGGCAAGCAGCAGCATCGCCACCGGCCTCAGCACGCCTTCTGTCCAGTCCGGGCCGATGTCGTAGTACAGATTGGCCGAGATGATCGCCGACAGCAGCAAGCCAGGCGGAAGCGCGCCGCGCATGACGCGAACAAACAGATCGCGATGTGCCGCCACGTCGGCAAACCAGCCCTGCCGGAACAGCCATGAGCCCAGCAGGAAGCGCCCCATGATCTGTCCCATGTAGACCAGCCACGGGCCGGTTCCGACCCATTCGTACCAGAACGAACGCCACAGCTCGGCCACATAGGCGGGATAGTCCGCCTGCACGAACAGCTGCTGGCGAATGACGGCGCCTTCATCGAAGGCAGCGACCCACGGGCCGGTTCCGCCCCAGACCGTCTCCTTGATCAGAGTGAGGAGCGGCCCGCCGAGCAGCGACAGCGGAAGCGCCACCAGCAGCAGCCTGCGTGTCGGCCAGCGTCGCGTGAAATAGAGCAGGAAGCCCATCGCCGCATAGGCGTTGAGAATGTCGCCGATATACAGACAGAACACGTTGATCAGGCCAAACAGCATCAGCACTGCCATCCGGCGCAGGAAGATGCGTCGCTGGGACAGGCCACGCGCTTCAAGCCGCGCAATGATGTTGGCAAAACCAAAGCCGAACAGCAGTGAAAACAGCGTCTGCGCCTTGCCCTGCATCAACCAGTAGGAGACAAAGCCGACGTGTCGATCCCATTGCGCAGTAGGCAGGTTGTCCAGCGCATCCATCGGCATGTTCAGGCCGAGATTTTCAAACAGGTTCATCCACAGCACGCCGAACAGCGCAAAGCCGCGGATGATGTCGATGACGACAATCCGCTCCGCGCCGGATACCGGTTGCGCTCCGCACAGAAGGTCGGATCCGGGCAGGTTGGCGGCGGACGAATGGCGTGTGGAAATCATGTTGCTTCCTCAACCCGGATAAACAAGACCCAGAATCGCCGGCAGCGCACTCGGGGCACGAATGCATTGACGGGCATTTCCTGTGGCAGCCTGGAAATCCGGAAATCCTGCCGTAGGTTACTGATGGACACACGCGGAAACCTGATGCCAGGGCCATCGCATGGTCGAACCTGAGTTGCCCGACAGCGCTAATCCAGCGATGGAGGAGATCTCTCATCGACCATTGATGGTGATTGCAACCTTGCGCTGAGCTCCTCGTGGCTGTGCGCCTCACCTCGCTGGACAACCCAGGCAATGCTGCGCGTATTGCGGATGTCCAGGCGTGGATCCGCGCTAAGCAGGACGATATTGGCGGGTGCGCCCACACGCAGGCCGATGTGCTCGGGTTCATCACCCGCATAACGTGCGGCATCGGTGGTCGCCGTGCGCAACGCCTGCAGTGGGGTCATTCCAGCGCGCACGAACAGGGCCAGTTCGTCGTGGAGGGCGGCGCCGGGCACCACGAAAGGTTCGGTGCTGGCATCAGTTCCCGCCAGCAGACGTACGCCGGCGCGGTGCATGTCGCCGACCAGTCGCAGCTGTCGCGCGTAGACGGCCATGCCGGCACGCAGCTCGTCCGCTTTCGCCTCGCGTCGATAGTCCGCCCATTCCTGTTGCACCGCCTCCGGCACCAGCCGGATGTCCGCGCTGTCGGTCACGGTCGGATCGTCCAGCGCGAACGCGCCCCGGAGTTGCACCAGTGTCGGGATATGCCAGGTGCCGGCGTTGACGAAACGCTGGAACAGCGCATCGCAGGCAGACACGTCATAGCGCTCAAGAGCCGCCGCGAGCCTACCGTCGGTGAGCAGGGCCATCGAGTCTGCCCCTGTGTCCGCATGCGTCCATTCGAGTGCGCCCGGGATGCAGCTTTCCAGCACCAGTGTCAGGTGGTCGATGGCGTGCTGTCCGCCGGTCATGGCGTCGATGGGCGAGCTGGCCAGCGGCACATGACCTTCCACCGCGATGCCTTGATGCTTTGCCTCGTCGAGGATGGCGCGATACGCCTCGGGCGACAGGCGGTCGTAGACCTTGACGAAGTCGAAGCCTTCGCGTTTCGACATCCTCACCAGCTCACGCCCGGCTGCCGCAGTTTCCGCAGCCAGCCCGAACGACAGTACCGGCGGCGCGCCATCGAGTGGTGGTGAGCCCCAACGCACCGTCGGGCCGCTCGGGTCGCGGCCACCCGGACGGCGCGCGGCCAGTGCCGAGCCCAGATGCGAGCCGGCGTCACGCAAACGGGTTACGCCGAACGCCAGATATAACGGGTAGTGCCAGGCCTCGCGCCCATCGCGGTGTGCGTGCACATGGGCATCCATCAGACCCGGCATGGCGAACAATGCATTGCCATCGATTTCTCGGGCGCTGGTGATCGAAAGCCGCGCGCCCGGGTTTTCGATGGCGGCGATCACGCCATCGCGCAGAACCAGCGTGGAACGTTCCGATGCAAGCTCATCGGGATCCACCAGCGCGACATTGCGGATGACCAGCGTCTGCGCCTTCGCGAGATCGACGCAAGCCAGCAATCCGAACAAGAGTAGAAATGAAAACAGCGTCGCAGATCTGTGGACACTTCGTTCACTGCAAGACATGTGCTCGCTCTCCATCGACTGTGGCTGGCATCGAGGTCGTCGTTGTCAATGAACAGACTCCGACTGCTCGCACCGGACGGTAGGCATTTGAAATGCGCGGCTCGGTAGCGATGGCATCGATGGGCGGATATCAGAGGTGATCTGCCAAGGCTGCGGCTTCGAGGCTCAATGGGTGTTTCGCACCCAAAAGAGCGGTCGCCTGCGATGCAGCCTGCCTGCCCAGTTCGGCAGCCTCATCCGTCCTTCCCTGGCTGGCCAGCAGTCCGGCGACGGCCAGCATGGCGCGCACGCGGTCGTCGCTTCGCTGCAGGCCCAACGCATCGAATCGCTCGAGGGCGGCTTGGGCGTTGGTCGTTGCATCGGGGTCGCGGTACGCGCGCGCGGTTTCCAACAGGGCCGTGCAGAACAGGCCCGGGGGTGAGTCGGCGCGTTTGGAAGACGCGAAGAGTTCCCTTGCCTGTTGCAGACGTTCGATGGCTTCGGCGTGGCGACCCTGCTCGACGAGCCCGGCGCCCCAGTTCAGCAGCGCTATGCTGGCGGTGGAGTCGGTCATGCGCGGTATGGCGTCGGCGAAGAGGCGGTCGGCCAGGCCATACTCGCCGCGTGCTGCCGCCACGCGTGCGCGCAGGGTCTGTGCGCTGACCACCAGGTCGTGCTTTTCGCTCAGGGTTTCGCGGCCGATGGCCTGCATCTCGTCGGTGACCTGCAGTGCCTCATCGAAACGAGCCTGTCCGAGCAGCGACCAGGCGATGCCGGAAAGCGAGTAGACGCGCCGCGACGGCGGTGATCCCGGACTGTCGCGAAGCAGCTGGTCGAGGTCGCGGTAGAGGCGTTCGGCATCCGCATAGCGGTCGCCATAGAGGTAGGCCGAGGCGAGGTTGTTGTAGTTCACCGCGAGGTCGGACGGTTTCAGGCCCGAGATTTGCCGGCGATCCTCGAGGATCTGCTCATTTAGCGTGATCGCCTCGTCGGAGCGGAAGCGGAAGGTGGCGAGGTTGGCCAGCACGGTGCGTGCCTGGATGCGTTCGGCGACCTTGTCGGAACCTTCGCTCTCCAGAAGGCGCAACGCCTTGCGTGCAGCGGCTTCCGCGTCGTCGGGACGGGCAGCGTCCTTGTAGGCGCCGGCGACATTGATCAGGGCGCTGACCAGGTCACCGTCGGCGTCGGGTGACAGTGCCTCGTATTCGGCAACCGCCTGTTCGAGGCTCTCCAGGCCTTCGTCGAGGTGGCCCAGAGAGATCAGCAGCGCGCTCCAGGATGCGCGCAGTCCGGCGCGTACATCGGGCATGTCGGCAAGTTCGGTGTCCAGGCGCCCTAAGCCGTCGCGCAACAGCATTTCGACAGTCTGCTGCTGGTTCTGCCCGCCACCACGCGAGGGCTGGATGGCATTGAACATCGACATCACGAAGCGATAGGTGCGACCCATGCGCTCCGTCTCGGCATCGGCGCGTGCGGCCTGGTCGCGGGCCACGCCGGCCTGCCACAGCGCGAGACCGAGACCGGCGATCAGCGCCAGCAGCACCGCGCTGGCGCTGCCGACCGCCAGCCGGTGGCGCGCCACGAATCGACGCATGCGGTAACCGGCGGTGTCGGCGCGGGCGGCGATCGGATGGCCATCGAGCCAGCGCCGCAGGTCGTCACCGAGCTGCGCGGCGCCGGCGTAGCGGCGCACGGCGTCAGGGTGAAGCGCGGTGGCAACGATCTGATCAAGGTCGCCACCCACCTCCCGGGCGAAGTGGGAAAGGCGCAATTCGCTGCTCTGGCGGCTGCGTTCACGCAAGGTCTGGCTGGGTCGGGGCGCCGTCTCGTGGTCGAGGCCGGCCAGCAGCCGGTCCGGTGTGGCGCTGCGCTGCGGGTGCGGGGGCTCGCCGGTCAGCAGCTCGAACAGCACGGCGCCCAGCGCGAACACGTCCGCGGCGGTGCCGACGGCGTCGCCACGAATCTGTTCGGGCGCGGCGTACACCGGCGAGTAGACGCGAACGCCGGTGCCGGTCAGCTGCAGGTCAGCGCTGTCGTCCAGCAGCCGCGCGATGCCGAAGTCCAGGACGCGGACCCGGCCGCTGTCATCCACCAGCAGGTTCGAGGGTTTGATGTCCCTATGCACGATCAGCTGGGACTGGGCCTGCGCGGTCGCATTGCAGACCTGCAGCAGCAGCTCGACGCGCGCACGGACGTCCAGATCGTGGTGTCGGGCATGGCTGACGATGTCCTCACCGCGCACGAATTCCATCGCGTACCACGGCGTGCCGTCTTCCGACACGCCGCCATCCAGCAGGCGGGCGATGTTCGGATGGTCGAGTCGCGCCAGGATGCGCCGTTCGCGGCTGAAGCGCTCACGCAGCGCCGGGCTGTCCATCAGGGGGCGGATCAATTTCACGGCCACCTGCTGCTCGAAATCATCGATGCGTTCGCCACGCCAGACTTCGCCCATGCCGCCGGCACCGATGCGTTCGACGAGCCGGTAGTGGCCCAGCTGCAGGCCGCTGCAGGCCGCTGCGCGCAATGGATTGCCGGACGCTGCAGCTTCGGGTTCAGACAGACGCACCATCACCGTGGGCGCGACGCGCGCGATGCCTTCGTCGAGCAGGCCGCTGACGGCGTCGGCGTCGAGCATCTTCTGCAGCCGGGCCGCGAGGGCCGGGTCGTCGCCGGCAATCTGCGCCAGTCGCGCCGCGCAGGCGGCGGCATCGAGATCGAACAGTTCGTCGAGGAGCGCGGAAACGCGCGTCCAGTCGGCATCAGTCATGCAGGTCGCTTCCATCAAGGTTGGCGTGCAGCACGGCGCGCGCCTTGCGCCAGTCGCGCTTGAGCGAGCGCTCCGAACGCCCGGAGACGTCGGCGATCTCGCTCAGTTCCAGGCCGGCAAAGAAGCGCATCTCGACGAGGCGGACCAGTTGCGGGTCCATGGCGCCCAGCCGCTCAAGGGCCTGGTCGAGTTCCAGCAGTCGGTCGGTGTCGCCCACGCTGCCGACGCGCGTGGCGACGGCGTCAAGGTCTTCGTCGATCTGCCCGCTGCCACGCTTTACCGCTGCGCGGTTGCGCGCGTGGTCGATCACCAGCTGGCGCATGGCTCGTGCGGCGAGGGCGAAGAAATGCTCGCGGTCGTTGACGTTCATGGCGTCGGGCCGCGCCAGCTTGAGCCAGGCTTCGTGGACCAGCGAGGTGGCGCCGTGGCCGGGCGATGCGATCCGCAGCTGTCGCCGCGCCAGCCGCTTGAGGTCGGCGTAGACCAGCTCGAAGGCCCGGTCACTGGCCGCGCGGTCGCCCGCGTTCGCCGCCGCCAACAGCACGCTGACCTCGCCCATCCGCACCCTCGCCGAGTTGCCGCAGAGCCGGCAGTGTAGCCCGGCCGCTCAGCTCGGGTTTGTGTCTGTCGTCTCGGGGGAATAGTGCCGCCCATGCCCGCAATGTCCATCGTCCCTGGTTGCAGGAAGAAACGGGAATTCCCGGAATCAGGGGACAGTGTCCTTGCGAAGGCAGATGATGCTGGAATCCGGCGTCAAGGTTCCGGGTCTGGCGGCATACCGGCCTCGCCGGCTCACTCCAGCCAGGGATTGCGGATCGGCTTGACCAACTCCGGCTGGCCGCCTTGTTCCAGCGCGTCGATATGGCCCTGGATTTCCTGCTGCAGCGCGGGGTCGAGCTGATTGCCTTTCTGCGACAGCATGTCCCGCCAGGCCTGTTCGGCACCGTCGAAGTCCCCCAACCGCAGGCGGGCGTTGCCCAGCTCCAGCCAGGCAAAGCCGTCGCGCGGCAGCACCGCGACCACTTCGGCCAGGCGCTGGGCGACCTTGGCCCAGTCATCGCCGGCCTCGGTATAAAGGTATCGCCGGACCCGCCCCGTCATGGCATCCGCGCGAAGCTTGGGGTCGGTCTGACTGCCGTGCCAGATACCGATTTCGCCCAGTTCGGCGACCAGCGTCAGGTCGCGAAACACCTCATCGGGGTTCCAGTCCTGCTGCGGCACGGCAAGCCTCGCGCTGTTGGCGTACAGGAACCAGCCGGCGTAGTGGCCTTCGGTGTTGCCGTCATCCAGCGTTTCCACCCGACGCACCCGCTGCACGCCCGCCGCCTCCCACTGTTCGGGGATGGCCATCCAGTAGTCGACGTAGAACGGCTCGCCACTGGGTTCGATGCGCTCGCGGTAGAAATCGCGGATCTCGTTGAAGCGCTGACCCAAGTCGATGCCTTCATTCTTGAAATAGCGCCAGGCCTCGTGGCTGCCGCCGGCCATTTCGTTGGCGTACTCCCACAGACGGGGCGCGGTAATCGTCATGGCCAGTGCCGCCACGTAGAGGATGCCCGCAAGTGCGGCGATCACGCGGGAGCGGCGCCGCCATGCAACGGCTGCCGCCGCGCCGCCGCAGATCGCGATCACCAGCAGCAGGGGCGTGGCGTGACGGATGCCGCCCCAGGCGGCCGGGGACACCATCAATGCGGCGAGGTGCGTCGCGCTGATCGCGGTCAGCGCGGCCAGCATCCAGCGCGTGGACGGTGGCAATTGCCGCTCCCGCAGAACCAGCGCGAGACCCAGCAGTGCCAATGCCGACAGGGCCAGCGGCAGCTTCGCCGCGATGATGGCCGGCCAGGTGAACCAGGGCGTGCGCCCCTCGAATTCCCGACCCCAGATCAGGTGCCGCATGATGGCGCGGCCCTGCACGCCGGTGCGCACGGTATCGGCCAGACCCCACAGGTAGGCGCGTGGCAACAGGTGGCTGCGGTCCGCGAGCTCCAGGCTGGATTTCAGCAGCGGGCTGTGCACCTCCTCGATCTTCTGCTCCAGCGAACGATTGAATGGATCGCCGCCGTCGTGATCGGCGTGGTAGCGGAAACCGTACAAGGCCCACAGAATGGTCAGCGCCAGCATGCCACTGACCAGCAGGCGCAGTCCCCGGCGCAGGACTTCGCGCACTCCGCCCCGGCGCAGTCCCCACAACGCTGCGCCGAGCAGCAGCAGACCGAGGCCGGCCAGTCCCGCCAGTGCCGAGTGCTTGGCCGTCAGCGCGAGTCCCGTAAGCAATCCCAGCAGCAGGCTCCAGCGCCATTGCCAGTTCGCGCAGAGCAGGGCGGCCGCCACCGCCGCCGGAACCAGCGTGAAGGCGAGCGGGCCGTCGGTCATCACCACCGGGAAGTGCGCGCCGAGCGTCGGCTCCAGCGCGACGAAGGCCAGCGTTCCGGTCGCCCAGGCGAGCCCAGCGGCGCGCCATAACAGGAGTCCCAGAACCAGCAGCAGCACGCCATGGAAGGCGAACATCGCCAGCCGCGCCCGCGCCTGCACCCGTGCGGAGTCGTTCTCGAGGTAAATCTGCTGCTCCACCCACTGCCGCTCCTGCTCTTTCTCGGTCAGTACGGGTTCTTCCCCGAGCCGGACGTCAGCAGGCATCCACGCGCCGACCCAGCGCTTCACCAGCGGCGGATGCTCCGGGTTCAGGTGCATGTCACCGCCGCGCTGGTAGGCGACGCCGGCGGCGATATGCCAGGCCTCGTCGAGGGTGAAGCTGTCCAGTCGCGTACCGACTGACACCCGCCAGATGGCCAGCAGGGTCAGGACGACCAGCAGCGCGATGCCGGGAAGGCGCTGCAGCAGGAAGGCGATGGGTGTCGCAGGGGAGCTCGTCATGCACGTGGCCAGTTCAGGGGGCGTCCCTGATCACCACGGAAAACCGTGAATGGAGGAGCCAGAACCGGGGCCTGCCTGCGCGGCTTCCTGCCGGACCGACGAACCGTGAAGGCTCGAGAAAGCAGAAGGAAGCTCGTTGCCGGCAGGCTATCCCGCTACGTCGGCGAGGTGCGTCACCGCCTATCTGTTGTTGCGAAGTAGCGGGAGCCGAGCCGGCGCTGGCTCGGCGTCATTCGGCATCAGGAAAGATCCCCTTGCTCACCACACGTCACACATCCGTTCTCGCGGCCGCATCATGGACTCGCCTGCCTTGCAGCCGAATGCTTCGGCAAAGCCCGGCATGTTCTGCAGCGTACCGTTGACGCCCGGCGGTCCAAAGGCGTGTGGATCGGTGTCGACCAGTTGGCGCCAGACTTCGGGCGATGCATCCAGACAGATGCTCTGGGCGGAAGACACATAAAAGCGCTGGTCAGCGGTCAAACCGTCGCGCACGCCCTCTGGGTGATCCGCGGTGGCGCGACGATAGGCCGCCAGCGCCAGACGGGTGCCGGTCAGTTCTGCGGTCTGTTCGGTCACCACCGATGCGCCCTTCAGGCGATCACCGGTCGGATAGGTGAGGGCGGAGAAGGTGTCCGCCACGCACTGGGTGCGCTGCTCGAAATGCTCGCGATCCTCGTCGCTCCACCACGGGCGCAGCCGTCCGTCGCCGTCGAACTGTGCACCCATCGGATCAAAGCCGTGCGACATCTCGTGTCCGACGAAGCTGCCCAGGTTGCCGTACAGGCCGGCGAGATCCTGGCCATCCTCACCGGCGAAAAACAGCAGTTGTGCGGCAGTCATGTACACCGCGTTGAGCCCGGAGCTATAGAAACCCCCGACCCAGATGGGCGGCAGGCCCCACTCGTCGAGCAGCACCGGCTCGCCGAGCCGATCCAGGGCTCGCCGCCGCAACGCCTCGGATGCGCGACGACCGTTGCCGTAGTAGTCGTCCGCGCGGATCACCAGACGCGGGTCGTCCAGCCATTCGCTCGGATGGCTGACTGCGAGGCGCATCGCATCCAGTTTTGCTTGGGAAGCACGGCGTGACGACGGCGAAAGCCATTCGGCTGCCTCGATGCGCTCGTGCATCGCCGCTCGCAGTTCCTCGAACATGGTCTGCAGCTGCGCGTTGACCTTCGGGCGGTCACCGCGTTCGAGCAGCATGCGGCTCACGGGGTCGGGCAGGTAGCGGCGGGTTTCGGACATGCAGGTCTGCCAGCGGGGTGCTTCTTCCGTCGCGCCATCCAGTTCAGCGCCGAAGAAGGCGAAAGATGCCTTGCGGTACGCCTCGGGCAGGAATCGGGCGCGGTCGGTGACCAAGTGGAAGCGCAGATACGCCTGCCAGGCGGACAACGGCCTGTCCCTGGCGAGCTCATTCCATTGCGTCATGAAGGGCGGCCAGTCGAGATTCACCGAGTCCACCTGCGTTGCGCCCAGATGGCGCAGCAGCGCCTGCCAGTCGAAGTCGGGATAGTCCTTGGCGAGCGATGCCGCATCGCGTGGATTGAGCATGCGGCTGAGATCGTCCAGATCCGCTGGTGACGGCATGGCGCCGGCCAGGGCCGTTTCCATTTCCAGCACTTGCCGGGCATCGCGCCGCGCCGTCGCGGCAGGCTGTCCGGTCAGTTCCAGCATTGTCGCGATGTGTTCACGGTAGCGCGCACGCCGCACGACGCTCGCTTCGTCGGTGTCGAGATACATCTCGCGCGCCGGCAGGTTGAGCGGATCCAGCGATTCGCCGGGCCCGATGCCGAGGCGCTTGGTCTTCCAGCCGTCGATGGCGCCGCCGTAAATGCCTACCAGCATGCCGTTGCGCAGACCGGTCCAATAGCTTCCCGGCACCGAGTCGCGGATCAGCGCACCGATCACGGCGGGCAGTTCGCGCCTGCTTTGCATGCCATTGATCAGCGCCAGTTCGGCCCGTAGCGGCGCGTCGCCGCGCGCCTCGATGGTGTCGGTGTCCATGCACGCCGCGTAGAAGTCGCCGACCCGGCGCTGATCTCCGGATCTTTCCCCCGCCTCTGCCTTCGCGGCGGCTTCGACCTCGTCACGCAGATAGGCGTCGAGCCGTTCGCGAAATTCCGTCCATGACCGCGACCAGTAGACTTTGCTGGCCGGGCGCGGCGAGTTCTTGTGCCAGCCGCCGCAGGCGTACTGGTAGAAGTTCTCGCAGGCGTTTGCCGTTGGATCCATCGCCGTCGGGTCGAAGGATCGCGATTCCGGCGGCTGATGTCCGCTTTCCGCGGCATGGCTTACCGGCCCCTGTGCACTCACAGCGAGGACGACCAGGCTCGCGGCCATCGGGAATAGTCGCTGCATTCTGTGTTTGACCATGACTCGAAGCTCCCCATTTGGCGCAAGCCACTTTACAGGGGATAACGTCAATCCCGACCGGCAGGGGCCATCCAGCTTCGGCTTATACTTGGCGCCCATGAAAGACAAGAACGAAATCGTTACCAACTGGCTGCCGCGCTACACCGGCGTGCCGCTCGACGGCTTTGGCCGCCATATCCTGCTGACCAACTTCGGTGGCTACCTTGACGTGTTCGCGAGACTGACCGGCGCTAGATGCCGTACTCGGGTCGTGGTGTCAGGGGCGTTCGAAGAGAACTGTGCATCACGATGGCAGCGGGCTTCTCCCGAAAAACGAGATCGGCAACCTGCCGGGGCTGGAACCCCGCGGGGGCCGAGCTTATCTCGAGGCTGTTCAGACAGAACAGGTCGAGGACTTTTGCGTGGGTAATGAACGGAACAATCCCGCAGTCACCGATAGCAACCCAGTCCGAGGGGCCTAGATGCGCGTTCAGCCATTTCCCAAGCGACTCCCGCGCGTTCATTCTCTCATTGTAGTGCGCCGCCTCGCGATGAAGGCGCGGGATGTGGTCGCGAACGTTGTGAAAACTCCACAGCATGCCGAGCGAACACAGGAGAATGCAGGACCGGTTCCGAGTGCTTGGCGCGAGGCGGGGCAGGACGACGCGATCCACCATTCTGAGGACCGCCACGCTGCCGCCTATTACGAGAAACGCCCAAGGCGTCAGAGCGTGACGGTTTAGGTGGCCAATGATCGGATCGACTCCGATCAGAAGAATGCCGTAGGCTAAAGGGTACCCGAGCAGCACAACACGACGACGGTCGAAAAGCCTTGGGTTGACGAAGTTGGCAATAATCCAGAAGAACGCTATCGACCAATAGTCCCGTACAAGCGTAAGTGGGTCCCCTGTGTACAGTGCTTTGCACTTGGCGGAATGCGGGATCAAGCTGCCGAAGTGGAACTGTTTCCACAGTAGATACGCCCCGAAGGCCGCACCAAGGGCCAGTAATGGCGGAAGATGCGCAAGCGTTGTCTTCTTGAGACTGCCTTCCCACGCTGCGATGGCGTAGAAGATTGCGAGAAGAAGGCCCTCTGGTACCATTCCCATGGCAGCCAAAGAAATCCGTTTCGGCGAAGACGCCCGCGCCCGCATCCTGCGCGGCGTGAACACCCTTGCCAATGCCGTCAAGGCGACCCTCGGCCCGAAGGGCCGCAACGTCGTGCTCGAGAAGAGCTTCGGCGCCCCGACCATCACCAAGGACGGCGTGTCCGTCGCCAAGGAAATCGAACTGGCCGACAAGTTCGAGAACATGGGCGCGCAGATGGTCAAGGAAGTCGCTTCCAAGACCTCCGACGTTGCCGGTGACGGCACCACCACCGCGACCGTGCTCGCG
>NZ_JAHCAP010000004.1 GCF_019634815.1 Dokdonella sp.
TGCCGTGATTGGCGATGGTGATGCGGTAGGCGAAGGCGTAGCGGTTCTCGTGCGGAGCCGACTGGTCGTCGAGAAAGC
The DNA here is from genome assembly GCF_019634815.1 of Dokdonella sp. GTDB lineage: Bacteria > Pseudomonadota > Gammaproteobacteria > Xanthomonadales > Rhodanobacteraceae > Dokdonella_A. Next base: position 79 of record NZ_JAHCAP010000004.1, read on the forward strand.
GCGTGTCGACCGAAATCGAAATGTCGTAGGGTTTCTTGCTGCTCATGGTCACGGATTTTCAGCGACTGGCGCGTCGCCGGCAAGCCATGGCCTGTGGTTCGCGCGCCGGCGGCAGGCCGACGCGCCCGGTGCGGTTACGGGGATTCGAACGTATCGAAGAAGATGCGGTCGAGCAGGCGCAGCTTGAACCGGTACAGCGCAAGATCGCTTGTCGCCGCCACGCTCCAGTCCGAATGGACGCTGCCTGCCAACGCGATCTGGTTGCCCAAGGCCACCTGGCCGCCCATGTAGTCGGTCGATGCGGCCATCTGGCCGTCGTTGCCATCCACGAGGACCAGCCGATCGGCCGATGAAACCAGCAGTTGGTGGATGTCGCCATCCAGGGCCGTGATCGCCCGAACCGGTGCAGGCAATGTCCAGGAACGCAGATACGCCCGTGTGCGTGCGTCGTAGAACGTGATGGCACCGCCTTCCAGGAACACGGCGATCTCCGGGCCGGCGATGCCATGCTCAATGAAGCTGGCACCGTCGTTGGTGGCTGCAAGCACCCAGTCGAGCAGCAGGGTCTGGCTGTTGTACGCGCGCAGGCTTCCGGGCAGCACCGCGATCATTTCGACACCGGCACCGCCACCTGGGGTGGGCCCGAGCAGGACGGTATTGATTTGGGTAAAGCCGGTGCCCATCGGCGGCGAATTCCACAGCAGGTGTCCATCGACGCCCGAAAATACCGATAGCAATGCACCCGAGGCACCGGTTGAATATGGGGCAGTGGCGGCAACGAAATCGAGCGTGCCATCTGCGTCGAAGTCGAGCAATTGGAAATCCACGAGATTGCGGGAGTCCATGGGGCGGATTGTGGAATAGTCTCCGATCTGCAGTTTGACCGACATGTCAGAGCCATCAAGCACGAGCAAGCGGCCACCTCCACTCGATGTTCCGCCGATCACGATGTCGGCGCCGGGCGCGCCGTCGTGGGCGATCGGCCGAATTCGGCTTGTGGTCATGTTGAACGCTTCATTTGCATTGTAGGATGGCGGGCTCTGCCAACGAACCGCGCCGCTCTGCAGGTCGAGCACTTGCTTGTCGTGCGTGAACCCGCTGTCCATTCGGGTGCCCGCCATCACTTCCAGCCGGCCATCGCCGTCGAGGTCGCCGATGCTGGTCGTGTACAGTGGACTGGAACCGGGTGCGTAGTTCCATTTGGATTCGCCGCTGCGCCCGTCGGCGACGTCGAGCAGGCGACCGTTGTAGGTCGAACCTGAGGCAAATGCGATTTCTGGTATGCCGTCGCCGTCGAGATCGCCTCCGGCAATCGCGCGGACGCTGTAGCCCTGGTTCGGGATCTCGAAGCGTTGCTGATGCGTGGTGGCATCGATGGCGTGCACGGCACCCCATTGGCCGTCGCCGATCAGGATCACATCGCGCGCATTCGGGTCTGCGTCCAGATGGGCGGTTGCAAGCGCGCCAATGTCGATATTCGTGCTGCCGCCCCACAATGGCGACCACGGGCTGGCGCGGAAGATCGTGTATTGGTACCAGCCCTGTGCCGCCACCCAATGTGTCGTGCCGTCGTCGCCGAGTGCGCCGGTTGCGAGCCTCGTGCCAAAACCGTCGATGTATTGCCAGTCCACCGCGCGCGTCGCGCCGTCGAGCACGACGCCGGGCACGGCGCCGGCGATGATGATCTCCAGCGCCGGGTCAGCGTCGAGCTGCGCGAGCGCCAGATCCGTGCCGCCGGATCCTGCCGCAACCCACAGGGCCTGGCCATCAGCCAGCGAATAGGCGCGCAGGTCCGAATCGGAGAGGATCAGCAAGTCGTCGCTGCCATTGCCGTCCACGTCGCCAATGGCCGCGGCCCTTGCGTTGGTGATGACATTGAACTGACGGGCTTGTGCCAGCGGCCAGCCGCTGAAATCGCGTACGGTTCCGTTGGCTCCCACCGTCAGCACATGCGTGGAGCCATTGCTCATCCAGCCCAGCGCACGCACGTTTCCACCATCGTCGGGCAGCGGCGTCGCCTGCTTGAAGCCGAACGAACCATCGGCCTTGCGGCCGAGCGTCATGAGGATCGACGATTGGGTCTCGCCCGCGAAGACCAGGTCGGCGATGCCATCGCCATCGGGGTCGACGACTGCGAAGCGTCCGCCGGCGACACCCGTCAAGGTCGTCACGTCATGGCCGAGCTCGAGCCAATGCGGGAATGTCGGCGGGCTGCCGCCGGATGCGATCGGGCATGCGCATGTGCTTGCCGTGGCCGCGAGGATCCATGCATGAAACTTCATTTCCTTCTCCTTCGGGGTTCAATTCCGTTCCGGCGAGTTTACGGCATCGGGTTACGGTCGGAACGTGATCGGCGTGGCAGGGGGGCGCTCCTGCGCGTGGCGACGGGCCAGCGCGACGAACGCGGCCGGCGCAAGTTGCTCGGCGCGCTGCTGCGGATCGACACCCGCCTTGCGGATCGCGTCGACATCGAGCAGGTTGCGCAGCGCGTTGGCGAGCGTCTTGCGGCGTTGGCCGAAGGCGGCGCGCACGACGTTCGCAAGCACCGGCGCATCGACGTCGGGGCGCTCCGAAGGCGGTCGCGGCACCAACCGCACCACCGCCGAATCGACCTTGGGTGGTGGCCGGAACGCCTGCGGCGGCACGTGCAGCAGTGGCTCGACGCGGCAGGTCAGTTGCAGCATCACCGACAGCCGCCCATAGACCTTGCTACCCGGAGCGGCGGCCATGCGCTCGACCACTTCCTGTTGCAGCATGAAGTGCATGTCGGTGATCGCGTCGATGTGATCCAGGCAATGGAACAGGATCGGCGAGGAAATGTTGTATGGCAGGTTGCCGACCACGCGCAGGCGCTTGCCTTGCGCCAGCGCCGTGAAGGCGACACCGAGCACGTCGGCATTGATGATGCTGAGTTCGCCGACACCTTGCGCCGCGTGTTGGAGTCGCGGAACCAGGTCGCGATCGAGCTCGATCACGGTCAGGCGGCCCAGTGCGCGCAGCAGCGGCAGGGTGAGCGCGCCATCGCCGGGTCCGATCTCGACGACGCTGTCATCGGCGCGCGGCGCAATCGCGCGCACGATCGCCTCGATGATGCGGGCGTCGTGGAGAAAGTGCTGGCCGAACTGTTTCTTGTGCAGGTGGCGCGGGGTGGCGGCGTGCGGCATCGGCACATGGTAGTGGAACGACCACGCTCTGCGTCGCCGCCATCGGCGCTGCGGACCGCTGTCGGGGCGCTGGCCGCAGTCAGCCGGTGCCGATCACGAAGTGCAGCATCCAGTAGCCGCCGATCGTGAGCCAGCCAAACAGCGCGGTGGCCAGCAGCAGCGGCCTGGGGCCGAGCGCGCGCAGGCGCGCAAGGCGCGTCTCCAGTCCCAGCGCGCCCATTGCCATGGCCAGCAGCAGGGTATCCAGATCGAGCAGGCGCGCACGCACCTGCGCCGGCAGCTCCACCAGCGAGTTGAACAGACAGACTGCCAGAAAACCCAGGGCAAACCACGGCACCGTGACCGCGCCGCCACCCCCTTCGGCGTGCCGCGCCTGCCAGGCGCCCAGCACGAACAGGAAGGGCACCAGCAGCAGCACGCGCGTGAGCTTGACGATGATGGCCGTGTCGGCCGCCGTCGGATCGATGGCGCTGCCGGCCGCGACCACCTGTGCCACTTCATGCACGGTCGCGCCGGTGTAGATGCCGTAGTGAATGGGCGACAGTGCCAGCCAGTGCGCGAGCTGCGGGTAGAGGAAGATGTCGAGCGTTCCGAACAGCACGACGCCGGCGACCGCGATGGCGACCTTGTCGGGCGCCGACTTGAGCAGTCGTTCGGCGGCCAGCACCGCGGCGGCGCCGCAGATCGCGCTGCCACACGCGGTCAGCAGGCTGGTGTCACGATCCAGCGCGAACCAGCGCTGCCCGATCCACAGGCCCAGCGCGAGCGTGCTGGTGACGATGAGCACGTCCAGCAGCAGGGCGCCGGGTCCCACGGCGGTGATCTGCTGGAAACTGATGCGCAGCCCGTACAGGATGATGCCGGCACGCAGGAGGCTGCGTTGGGCGTAGCCGACGCCCGGCGCCAGCGCCGGCGGCAGGCGTGCGCCGGCGAGGTTGCCGACCAGCATGCCGAGCACGATTGCGACCGTGAGCGCAGACAGTTGCAGGCGGGCGAGCGCGGGCAGGGCGGCCAGCAGCAACCCGCCCAGGCCCAGTGCAAGGGCGAGCGCCAGACCCGGGAGACGGGCACCAAACACAGTCATGGCGATTCACGCAGTCGAAGTCGGGCCGGCATTCTGGCCTGATGGGGCATATCAATATAATCAATTGTCATTATGCTGGTTATAAGGACTCGTGATGATCGCGATCAGCCCGCGCCAACTCGAGGTGTTTGCCGCAATCGCGGCCGCTGGCAGCGTGCGTGCCGCCGCCGGGCAACTGGGCCTGACGCAACCGGCGGCGAGCATGGCGCTGGCCGAACTCGAGCGCCTGCTGGGTGCGCCGCTGTTCGATCGCCGCCAGCGTCGCCTCCATCTCAATGAACAGGGGCGGGCATTGCTGCCGCGGGCCCGCGAGATCGTCGAGCGACTGCGTGAGCTGGGCGGGCCCGGTGATGATGAGGCCGCTGGCGCGCTCGCGCTGGGCGCGAGCAACACCATCGGCAACTACCTCGTCGGCGATCTGCTGGGCAGCTTCATCGGTGCCCATCCGGCCGTGCGGTTGCGGCTGCGCGTGGCCAATACCGCCGAGATCATCGCCGGCCTGCTCGACTTCAGCCTCGATGTCGGTTGCATCGAAGGTCCGGCCGGGAGCGAGGACATCGAGTCGATCGCCTGGCGCGAGGACGAGCTGCGCGTGTGCGTGCGAGCCGATCATGTGCTGGCCAGACGCAAGCGCCTGCGCGCCGACGACCTGCGCGGCCAGCGCTGGATCCTGCGTGAACCCGGCTCGGCCACGCGAACCCTGTTCGAGCAGAGCAGCCGAGCGGTGCTCGGCCCGGTCGAGGTCACGCTGGAACTGGGACAGAGTGAAGCGATCAAGCAGGCCGTGATCGCCGGCCTGGGCGTGGGCTGCCTGCCCGCGGTGGCGATAGGCGATGCGCTGGTCACTGGTCGGCTCGTCGCCCTCCACACGCCCTTCCTCGACCTGCGCCGCACGCTGACGCTGGTGGTCCATCGCAAGCGCTATCGCGGCGCACTGCTGCGCGCCTTCATCGAAGGGATCACGCGTTGATGGTCGGCTGTCTGCGTGCCGCCAGCTCGAGTGCCAGCCGCGTTGCCGCCAGCAGGCTGCCCGGATCGGCGCGCCCGCTGCCGGCGAGGTCCAGCGCGGTGCCGTGGTCGACCGAAGTGCGCACATAAGGCAGGCCGAGCGTGACATTGACGGCATGACCGAAGCCCGCGTACTTGAGCACGGGCAGGCCCTGATCGTGATACATCGCCAGCACCGCATCGAGATGTGCGAGTCGATGCGGCACGAAGGCGGTATCCGCCGGCAAGGGACCATCGAGATGCATGCCTTCGCCGCGCAGGACATCGATCACGGGTGCGATCACCTCGATTTCCTCACGTCCCATGTGGCCGCTCTCTCCGGCATGTGGATTGAGGCCGAGCACGCCGATGTGTGGTGCGGGGAGCGCGAAGCGCGTACGCAGATCGCGGTCGAGGATGCGCAGCGTGCGCGTGAGCGAGGCCCTCGTGATTGCGGTCGGCACCGCCGACAGCGGCAGATGGGTGGTGGCGAGCGCTACGCGCAGCGGCGCCGCGTCGGCGCGCTCGGCTGCCAGCATCATCACCACCTCGCAGCTGGCGCGTGCGGCGAAGAATTCGGTGTGGCCAGTGAAGGCGATGCCGGCATCGTTGATGATGCCCTTGTGCACGGGCGCGGTGACGAGCGCATCGAACTCGCCGTTGGCGGCGCCATCGGCGGCGCGCGCCAGTGCGGTGAGCACGTGACTCGCGTTGCACACGTCGAGTTGGCCGGGCACGACCGGTGCGGCAAGCGGGATTGGCACTACGCGCAGCGTGTGCGCTGCGCGCGCTGCAGACCGGACTTGCGGTTTCCATGCTTCGAGCACGAGCGGCACGCCGAGTGTGCGCGCAGCATGTTCGAGCAAGGTCGGATCGGTGATTGCGACGAGATCGGCGGAAATGTCGCTCGCGGCCAGTCGTACGATGAGTTCGGCGCCGACGCCCGCGGGCTCGCCCGCCGTGAGCGCGAGCCGCGGCAGGGTCGGGGCCGCGCGCTCGGCAAAGGTCGGCATGGTGCTCCGGCGGTGACTCAGGGCGCGGCGGGCGCTGGCGTTTCGCTGCCGGGCAGGCGGATTTCGACGTAGGCCTCGCTGCGCAACTGGCGCAGGAAGCTCATGTATTCCTCTTCGGCCTTGCGCTGGAAGATCATGTTCTTGGCTTCGTTGCGCTGCATTTCACCGGCCTTGTCGGCCTGGCGCGTGTCGATCAACTTGAGCAGGTGCCAGCCCGGAGGCACTTCGAAGGCTTCCGACAGCTCGCCCTTCTTGAGCTTGTCGATCACCGCCTGTGCCTGCGGACCATAGGCATTTGCCGGCGACCAGCCCATGTCGCCGCCCAGGCGCGCGGTTTCGGTTTCCTGCGAGCTTTCGGTGGCGGCCTTGGCGAAGTCCTCGCCGTCGACGATGCGCTTGCGGATCGCATCGATCTGCTGCTTGGCCTGCTCGCTGGATACCAGTTCGCTGGTCTTGATGAGGATGTGCTGCAAGTGATACTCGGTGACGAGCTGGGCGCCCGAGTCGCGCTTGCCGACCAGTTTGACGATGTGGAAGCCGTTGGGTCCGCGCAGCGGATCGGTGATCTGGCCGTCCTGCAGTTTGTCGGCGGCCTCGACCAGTGCGGGCGGCAGTTCGTTGACGCCGCGCCAGCCGAGGTCGCCGCCCTGCAGCGCGTCTTCGGCATTGGAGTAGCGGATCGCGGCAGCGGCGAAATCCATGCCGTCGCGCACTTCGCGCACCACGTTCTCGGCCTTGGCGCGGGTGGCATCGACCTGTTCGGGCGAAGCGCCTTCCGGAAGGTTGATGACGATGTGGGCGACATGCAACTGCTCGGTGCGCACGCGGCCATTCTTGATCAGGCTGTCGATCTCGGCGTCGCTGACCTGGGCGCGTGACTGGCCGATCTGCTGGCGCAATTGCTGCACCAGCAGCTGGTCGCGGATGGTGTTGCGGAACTGACCATAGTCGAGGCCCTGGCTCTGCACCGCGCCGCGCAGTTGGCTGATGTCCATGTGGTTCTGCTGCGCGATCTGCGTGAGTGAATGGTCGATCTGCGCATCGGACACCTTGATGCCCGAGTCATTGGCACGCGCGACCTGCAGCTTCTGCAGCACGAGGCGGTCGAGCATCTGCTTCTCGAGCACGTCCCGTGGTGGCAGCTGGCCCGGATTGTTGGCGAACTGCGCCTGCACCTGGGTGAGCTGACGGTCGAGCTCGCTGCGCAGGATGACGTCGTCGTTGACGACCGCGACGATGCCATCGAGCGGCTGCACGCTCTGCGCATGCGCGAGCGGGGCCAGAAACGCCGCGGTGCCAGCGGCCAGGAATGCCAACAGGAAATGCTTCATCTGGGAGATCCGGGAAAGTCGATGCAGGGTTCAAGGCCCCGGGCGGGGCCGGCGACGCGGCGCGATCTGGCCGCAAGTCATTGATAACCTAGGATAGCACGGCGCAGGAACGAGTCCGTCTTCTGTCCGACCGCGCCCAATCCCTTGAGTTCGATCTCGAAGTACAGGGCGTTGTCGCTCTCGCCCTGCGCGTTGCGCACCCAGTGTCGTGCGAGCAGGCGCCAGGTCACGCAGCAGGTATCGCGCTCGATGCCGATGAAGCTCTCGAGGGTGCGGCCGTCCTTGCCGTGCCGGTCGCCGGGCAGGGCGAGCGGATTGTTGAGCGCATAGTTGTGCCGACCCACGAGGCGCCAGCCCTCGGCGAGCGGAATCGCCGCGCTGAGGTCGACCTGCTCGAGAAAGTCGCGGCGGAAACGGTAGGAAAAGTTGACCAGACCGCCATTGCCGAAGCGGGTCTGCACACCCAGGGTCGACAGGTCGGTGTGGTGCGAATTCGGGTTCCACTGCTGGGCAAGCACGACACGCCAGCGGTCGGACAGATGCAGGTCGATCTCGCCGGCCCAGGCCGAGCCGCCGAAGTCGGTCTGCGGCCGGCCGGGCATCTGCACGCGTTGGTCATCGAAATAGCGGATGTTGCCGAGGCTTGCCGAAACGCGCTCGGTGCCGGTCGCATCCTCGAGCATGCGCGTGGTCAGTGCGAGCGTCAGGTTGTTGGCGTCCATCTGGCGGTCGGCGCCGACAAAGCGGTTGCTGCGGAACATCTGGCCAAAGGTGAACGGCACTTCCTGGGTGTCGAAGATCGGCAAATCGTCCTGATTGCGGTAGGGCACGCGCAGGTAGTAGGCGCGCGGTTCCAGCGTCTGCGTCCAGGCCGCGTCGCCCCAGTGAAGGTCACGCTCGAACACCAGGCCGCTGTCGATGCTGAGCACCGGCACGCCGCGGTCGGGATCGCGCCGCGTGAGCAGCGGGTTGCCGCTCTGCGCGAGGTCGTCGAGCCGGTAGCTGGTATAGCGGTAGCCGATCTGCGGCCGGATGAACCAGCCCGCGTGCTCGATCGGCAAGCCCAAGTGCGGAAACACGTCGAATCGTTGGCCGGTGAGGCCGCGGTCGCGGTCGAAGGCGACGAATTCGGCATCGAGGCCGCCTTCGAACAGGCTTGCCGACTTGTCGAGATTGAGCGTTGCGCGCGGCAGGCGGCGATAGGGCTCGTAAACGCCAGAAAGCGTCGGGTCGGTGACCTGGTATTGGTCGCCGCCGACACGCAGCTTCCACCATTCACCCTCGCCGGCGAGGTAGGCACTCGAAGGCAGCAGACTGATTGCGCTCGAATACAGGCCGCGACCGAAATCCTCGAAGTAGTGGTCGTCGGAGACGCGGTTGAGATTGATGCTCGCGCTCCAACCCGGGGCGATCGAGGTCTGGTTGTCCCACTTGTACCACCAGCGCCGGTCGGGAACCTTGGCGCCGTCCAGACGTTCGTCGTCGGCGCGGTTGTCGTGGCCGATGAACTGCGCATCAAACTGACCGCGACTGCTGTCGGTCAAGTAGCGAAACTGGCCGCCGAGCATCAGGCCGCGCTCACTCATTACGCGCGGCGTGAGCGTGGCGTCGAAATTGGGCGCGAGGTTGAGGTAGATCGGTTGCGCGTAGTCGAAGCCGCGGCGGGAGCCGAAGCCGATCTCGGGATAGAGCAGGCCCGACACGCGGCGATCATCGAGCGGAAAGCGCAAGTACGGGAACCAGAACACCGGCACGTTGTGGATGCGCAAGGTCACGTCACGGGCACGGCCCACGCCTTCGGCACGGTCGAGATCGAGCTCACGTGCGGCGAAGGCCCATTGCTGCTGCCCAGGATTGCAGGTCGAGTAGCTTGCGCCCTTGAGCGTGGCGTGATCGGCATCGTGCGCCACAGCGACCTGGGCGATGCCGTTGCCGCGCGCCTGGATCAACTGGTAGCGCACGCCCTCGAGCGTGCAGGTTTCCAGTTCGGTATTGCCGCGCGCATGGTCGGCTGACAGCAGCAAGCTGCGATCCTGATAGGTGAGCGGGCCCTGCGCCTCGAAATCGGTGGTTTCGCTGTCGTAAGTGATCTTCTGCGCGTGCAGGAACAAGTCGAGCTGGCGCAACTGTGCCTTGCCTTCGAGCGTGTAATGGGCCTTGTCGCTCGACTCGACCTTGAGCGCACTGATCACGCGCTCGGCGGCCTTGCGATCGCCCTCGATCGGCAGGTTCGGCACGTAAAAGTCGAGCAGGTCATTCTTGCCGCACATGCCCCAGTCGAGCGGCTTCTTGGCGCACTTGAGCACGCCCAATTCGCAGGATTTGGCCGCGTCATCGGCCGCATGCGCGGCGCCGGGCAGGGCGAGGAGGATCGCCAGCGCGAGGCAGTGCCGCGGCAGGCAGGAAGCGGATTGGCGGGGCACGGCTGGGTCGCATTGGAAACCAAGGGTGCTAGCTTGCCCAAACCGCGCGCGCGCGGCAAACACCCGCTCAGGTCGCGAGCGCGGCGAGGTGGGCGGCGACGCTGGCGCGCAGTGCGCCGAGGTGGTAGCCGCCTTCGAGCGAGGAGACGATGCGTCCTCTGGCATGGCGCTGCGCGAGCGTGACCAGTTCGCGGGTGATCCAGCCGTAGTCCTCCTCGACCAGATCGAGATTGGCGAGTGGATCGAGCCGGTGCGCGTCGAAGCCGGCCGAGATCATCACGAGCTGCGGCGCAAACGCGTCCAGCGCGGGCAGGATGACCTGCGTGCAGGCGGCGCGGAATTGCACCGACCCTGCATCCGGCGGCAGCGGCAGGTTGACGATGTTGCCGACGCCGGTGTCGCTGCGCGCACCCGTACCCGGATAGAGCGGCTCCTGATGCGTGGAGGCATACAGCACACGCGGTTCGTTCCAGAAGATGTCCTGGGTGCCATTGCCGTGATGAACATCGAAGTCGACGATGGCGACGCGTTCGATTGCGTGGGCGGACAGCGCATGGGCGGCACCGACCGCGATGTTGTTGAACAGGCAGAAGCCCATCGCGGTGTCGCTGTTGGCGTGGTGGCCGGGTGGCCGCACCGCGCAGAATGCGCGCGGCGCGCCGTCGCCGCATGCGCCATCGACCGCCGCACAGACGGCACCAGCGGCACGCAGTGCCGCCTCGGTCGAACCCGGCGACATCAAGGTGTCGGCATCGAGCATGCGCCAGTAGTGCCGCGGACCGTGTTCGAGGATGTTGTCGATCAGGCGACGCGTGTGTACGCGCGCGAGTTGCGTGCGACTCGCACGCGGCGCTGGCAGACGTTCGAGGGCAGGCAGCGCGCAATCGTCCACGCCTTCCAGCACCGCAGCCAGGCGCGCCGCCGCTTCCGGGTGGCCCGGACCGGGATCGTGGTCGAAACAGGCCTCATGCGTGTACAACGCCACGCGCGTGCCGGCAGTCGGAGCCGCACGGGCGCGCGTCTGGCTCACGTCCGTTTGCGGCGCTCGTGATGCCAGAGCACTTCGCCGTGGCCGCTGGCGCGTGCGAGCACGCGCGCGAGCACGAACAACAAATCCGAGAGGCGATTGAGATAACGCTGCGGTTGCGCACGCACGTTCTCGCTGCGTGCGAGGGTCACCAGCTCACGTTCGGCGCGCCGGCAGATCGTGCGCGCCAGGTGACAATGCGCGGCGGCGAGGCCGCCACCGGGCAGGATGAATTCCTTGAGCGGAGGCAAGCCGTCATTGAAACGGTCGAGCACCTGCTCAAGGCGCTCGATGTCGGCGTCCCTGACCGTCTCCATGCCCGGAATGCACAGCTCGCCGCCGAGATCGAACAGATCGTGCTGGATCTGGGTGAGCGTCTCGCGCACCTCATCGCTGATATCGCAGGCGAGCACGAGGCCGAGCGCGCTGTTGAGCTCGTCGACCGTGCCGTAGGCGCTCACGCGCACGCTGTCCTTGCCCACCCGCGATCCGTCACCGAGGCCCGTGCTGCCATCGTCGCCCGTGCGTGTGTAGATTTTCGACAGGCGATTACCCACGACAATACGGCTCCAGAACGGTCGGAAGATGCAGCATTGCGGCGAATTGTGCGTCGCGATGCGCTGGCGGCGAAATCAGCGGTGCTGCGCGCTGCCTGCCATTGTCGGCTGTGCACGTACGGCGAGTACGACTGCCGCATGCAGCGCCGCGGCAACCGCAAGGTAGGCGAGCGTCGAGCGGGTGAAGATCCAGTACCAGTCGCTGAAGTTCCTGAACCAGCCAGCGAAGCTGCGCACGGCGCCGTTGTTCATCCAGGTGTCACTCAGCCAGTAGTAGCTGGTGTCGGAAATCAGGAAGCACAGTCCGATTGCGATCACGGCGCTCACCGCAAGCAGGCCCAGTTCGCGCGCATGCAGCCCGCGATAGTGACTGCGCAGCCAGGCACCACCGAGCCACAGCACGGCATAGGACGGCAGCAGGAACCAGTAGGCCGGCGACACGCAGTAGTGGCTCCAGAACGCAATGCCCTGCGCGCTGATCACGACCCAGTCGATCAGCACGGCCAGCACCATCAACGCGAGGAATGATCCGGCCGCGCTGCCTGCGCGCAGCAGGCCGAAAAGGCGCTGGCCGCCGGCCGCGGCGAAATAGAAGCCGGCGATGAAGAACACCGCCCACGAAGCATCCGGCAGCGGCGCGAGATGGTCACGCATCAGCGACGAGCGCGTGGCAATCATCACCAGGGCGAGCACGGCGAAGATGCCGTAGCGCCAGGGCGAGCCGGAACGGGAGCGTGCGTCGTTCATGGTGGTGTGTCCGCGTGAGCCAGTGGAGCAAGGCCGTCAGTTTAGGACTTCGCTGAACAAGTCTCCAGCCGTCATTCCAGTGGCGACCAACTGCCGAAGGGCCGGTCAAGCTGGAATCCACGGCTTGAATCCGTGGCGAAAGAGCTGGATCCCGGTGTCCGCCGGGAAGGCGAACGCTCGGCGTTGCCGTGGTCAAGCGACCGAGTGTGGCGCGCTATCATGCGGCAATGGATGAACTGGACGTGCTCATCATCGGTGGTGGTCTGGTCGGCGCGAGCCTTGCCATTGCGCTCGATAACGCCGGCCTGCGCGTGGCGCTGGCCGAAGCCTCGGCCTCGCGGCTTGATCTGCAAGCCAGCGAGGACGAGCGCAACCTTGCGCTCGCACGTGCCAGTGTCAACGCACTCGAGTCACTGGGCGTGCTCGATGCCCGCAGTCCGATCACGCCGATCCGTCGAGTTCACGTCAGTCGCCGCGGTGAATTCGGCGCGCTGCGTCTGGATGCGCAGGCACTCGGACTGCCGTCATTGGGCGCGGTGATCCCGGCGCGCGAGCTCGGCAATGCGTTGCTGCGCCGACTGGAGCGCTGTGCGTCGCTGCTGCGCTTGGCGCCCGCGCAGGCCAGCGTGATCGAGCCCGCGCCCGCCGCGGTCGCGGTCGAACTCGGCACGCCTGAAGGCACGCGCCGCTTGCGCGCACGGCTGGTGGTTGGCGCCGATGGCACCGGCTCGTTCGTGCGCGAGGCGCTCGGCATCGCTGTGCGGCGCGATGATTACGCGCAGTCGGCAATCGTCACCACGGTGCACTGCGAACGTGCGCTCGAGGGTCAGGCCTATGAGCGCTTCACCGACACAGGGCCTCTCGCATTGTTGCCGCTGGGCGAGCGGCGTGCGGGACTGGTGCTCAGCGTGCCACGCAGCCAAGCAGCGGCGACCGCCGCACTTGACGATGCGGCCTTCATCGACTGCGTGCAGCAGCGCTTCGGCTGGCGCGCGGGACGACTGACAAGGCCGGGCCGGCGCCAGGCTTTTCCGCTGGCGCGCGTGATTGCCGAGCGCACCCACGGGCAGCGCTGCGTGCTCGTCGGCAATGCCGCGCAGACCGTGCATCCGCTCGGTGCGCAGGGGTTCAACCTGGGTCTGCGCGATGCGCTCACGCTGGCCGAATTGTTGCGCGAGACAGCGCAATCGGGTACCGATCCGGGCGCAGGGGATTTGCTCGAACGCCATGATGAACGGCGTCGTGGCGACCGCGCCGCAACCACTGCCTTCAGTGACGATCTCGTGCGCCTGATGGGCAATCCCTTTCTGCCGCTGCGCCTTGCGCGCATGGCAGGATTTCATTTGGCAGAACGCATCGAACCGCTCAAGCGCCAGATCGCGCTGCGCGGCATGGGCTTTCGTGGCGATGTCTCGCACTGGGGTTTGATGCAATGAATGCGCACACGGGTGGAGGGCGCGCATGAACGCGCGTTCGCGGCGTGCCCCGCGGCGGGGTGAGTTCGATGTCATCGTGGTCGGCGCGGGCGCCGCCGGCGGCGCACTCGCGCTGGGGCTTGCGCGCGATGGGTTCAACGTCGCCGTGGTCGAGGCGCGCGAGCCGAGCCGCTGGCGCCTCGAGGACGAAGTCGATTTGCGCGTGGTGGCGCTCGCGCCCGACGCGCGTGACTTGCTCGAAGATCTGGGTGTGTGGGCGCCGATCGCGCAGATGCGAGCATCCCCGTTCCAGCGCATGTGCGTGTGGGATGCGCAGGCCGCGGGCGAGCTGCGCTTCGACGCCACCGAACGCGGCGAGGCGGCGCTCGGCTGGATCATCGAGAACAAGCTGATTCAGCACGCCTTGTGGACGGCGCTTGCCACGCGCGCTGACGACAGCCCGGCGCCGATCCTGCATTGCCCGGCCGAGATCAACGCAGTCGAGGAAGACGCTGATGGCATCGGTGTGACGCTTGGCGATGGTACCCGCTTGCGTGCGCGCTTGCTGGTGAGTGCCGAAGGCGGCGAGTCTTCGCTGCGCCAGCGGCTTGGCATTGCCTTTGAAGGGCGCGACTACGGTGCGCGCGCGGTGGTTGCGCATGTTCGCAGTGAACGCCCGCACGAAGGCACTGCGTGGCAGCGCTTCCTGCCCACCGGCCCACTGGCATTCCTGCCGCTCGCCGATGAGCGCAGTTCGATCGTGTGGTCCCTGCCCGAGGCCGAAGCCGCACGCGTGCTCGCGCTCGACGACGCCGCGTTTTGCGCCGAACTCGGCGCCGCGTTTGATTTCCGCCTCGGACCGATTGCGTCGGTCTCGCGCCGCGCCGCATTCCCCTTGCGACTGCGCCTGGCCGGGCAATTCGTGCAGGGGCGTTGCGTGCTGGTCGGCGATGCCGCGCATCTGGTGCATCCGCTCGCCGGGCAGGGCATGAATCTTGGTCTGCGCGATGTCACCTGCCTGCGGCGCGTGCTCAACGAGGCGCGTGCGCGTGACAGTGATCCGGGTGCCTGGCATGTGCTGCGACGCTTCGAGCGCGAACGGCGCAGCCAGACCACGCTGGCGGCTCGCGGTTTCGACGCGATCGAGCGGGTGTTCGGCGCGTCGAGTCGACCGCTGGTGGCGCTGCGCGGCCTCGCGCTCGCGAGCGCCGGGCGCTTTCCGCCGCTGCGCCACCTGCTTGCCGATGTCGCTGCCGGGCGGCGCTGAACGGCAGCGGCTGGCGTGATCAGGGCGAATTGCGCACGCGCCGCCGGCGCATGCGCCACCAACGCAGCAAGCCATAGGACAGGCGCACCTTTTCCTGGCCGACCGGCAGGTCGGCGTGGGCGAAAATCCAGGAGGACTTGCTGAAGGCGATCTGCTGCTCGGGATACACGCTGCGGTGGCCGATGATGAGGTAGGCGGCGACACAGGCGCCGGCGACATGCAGGGTGGCGTCGGCGCCAAACAATTCCACGCCCATGAAGATTGCCGCCAGCGGCGTATTCGAAGCTGCCGCAACCACGGCGACCAGTCCCACCGCGGCGCCCAGTGCGGGGGGCAAGCCGAGCAGCGGCGCAAACGCGCCGCCGGCGACTGCACCGATCACGAATTGCGGCGTGACGATGCCGCCGTAAAAGCCCGAGCCGAGCGTGATCGCGACCAGCAAAGCCTTCCACAGGAAACCCAGCCAAGGTGTCGCTTCACCGCGCAGCGCGCTTTCCATGAGCGGCAGACTCAAGCCCAGGTAAGTTTGCGGAATCGCCAGTGCCAGCAAGGCGATCACGAGGCCGCCAAGCATCGGCAGCAAGGGCGGCCACAGGTCAAGGTGCTGGCGCAGCCTTGCGAACAGCTTGCGGGTCTGTCGCAGCAATTCCACGAAGATCCACGCGATCGCACCGCACAGGATTCCGATCAGCACGGTCTTGAGAAACAGCCATTCGGTCAGCTGACTGGAAAAATCCACCGCATAACGGGGATAGGGCACGCCCAGAGCGCGCGAGACCTCAACCGCGGTGACACCGGCGACGATTCCGGGGAACAGGAAGTCGTGGCGAACGCGCCCGATTGCGAGCATCTCGATGCCGTAGATCGCGCCGGCGATCGGCGTGCCGAACACGCTGGAAAAACCGGCGCTCACGCCGCAGGCCAGCAGGCGCTTGCGCATTTCCGGATTGAGGTGGAGCAGGCGACCGATGCCGGCGGCAAGGCTTGCGCCCAGATGCGAGCAAGGCCCTTCCTTGCCCGCCGAGCCGCCACAACCGAGCGTAATCAAGGCGGCCAGGGGTTTGATCCACAGCGTACGGAACGGCATCTTGCCGAGCTGTTCGTTGATCGCGACGATCGGTTCATCGCTGAAATTGGAATGTCGCAGTCGATAGCCATAATGCAGCAGCAGGCCATTGGCCAATCCCGCCAATGGCAGCAGCAGTGCGAGCAACCACCACGGCGCCGCGTACATTCGGCCCTCGCTGGCGAACAGCAGATGCAGGAACGCACTGCAGCCGGCGCCGACGATGGTGCCGGTGAAGGTGGCCAGCAGCAGCCACTGCAACACCGTGGCCAGCATCACCAGCGGTTCGGTCAGGCGAAATCGGCGCATGGGCCCGCGCTCGTGGCGGCAACCGCTGCAGTGTAGCAAGTGCGGGTTGACGCCTGATGCGGATCCCTCAGCTGCACACGCGGTTGCGGCCTTCGCGTTTGGCCCGATAGAGCGCGACGTCGGCACTGCGCAAGAGCTCGTGCATCTGGGCATCGTTGCCGACGCGGGCGCTGGCGACACCGGCACTGATGGTGATGCGATTGCTTCGCTCGCTACCCGGTACGGCGATCTCGCGCGCGGCGACGGCAACACGGATCGCCTCGGCGAGCCTGCACGCCTGGCCGATGTCGGCTTGGGCGATGACGCAACTGAATTCCTCGCCGCCCTGGCGGGCAACGACGGCGCCCGGTGGCGCGCATTGAAGCATCACCTCGGCCACGCTGCGCAGGGCCTCATCATCCGCGGGGTGGCCATGTCGATCGTTGTAATCCTTGAAGCGGTCGACGTCGATGCTGATCATCGAGAGCAGGGTGCCGCCTTCGGCGCGGGCGTGATGATGCAGGTTTTCGAGCAGCAGGCGTCGATTCGCCAGGCCGGTCAGGGAGTCGCTGTAGGACAGTTCGCGCAGGCGGCGGTTGGCTTCGTGCAGTTCTTCGGTGCGTTCGGCGATCTGTCGTTCGAGCACGCGCCGCGCGCCCTTGAGACTGTGCACGCGCCAGCGCCAGGCCATCATGATCAGGGCGGCGATCAGCGCCAGGCCCAGCGCCCATGCCCAGCTGCGCTGCCACCACCGTGGCTGAACTGCGATCGCCACTTCGAGCGGCGCGCTCGCATTGCCGGCATAGTCATGCGCCTCGATGCGCAAGCGGTAGCGACCGGGCGGCAGGCTGGAAAACACGCGGTAATTCTGCGGGCTCCAGGCTGCGGGCTCGCGTTCATAGCCGATCAGCTGACTGCGAAAGCGCGATTCGGCTTCGCGTTGCCAACTCAGCAGGGCGAAGCGCGCGATCAACTCATGGCGACCCGGCGGCACCTCGATCGCGGTGCCGTCAATCGACTTGCCGTCGATCTGTGCGCCCAGCCAGCGCAGTGGCTTGGGCGTGCCATCGTGGATGCGCACGGCCGGATCGAACATCGCGGCGCCGCCGAGGGTGCCGGTCCAGAAGCGATCCTGATCGTCGACAAGTTGTGAACCGCCGTTGCATTCATCGTTGAGCAGGCCGTCACGTCGGGTGAACACGCGTGATTGAAAGCTGCCGTCATACGGGGTGAGTTGCTGCACGCCGGCGTTGGTGCAAACGTAGATGCGTCCCTTCGAGTCGCGCACGGCGCCATAGGCAGACGGGTCGGGCGCGGCGGGCAGATCGTCCGGCAACACGTGCGGCCGGGTCGGATCGCTGACATCCACGCGCACGATCGCGGAATTGCGCGTGCCAAGCCAGAGCACCGAGCGACCGGCATCGTCGCGCAGCAGGTTCATGCCCTGCAGGTAGGTATCGGGAAGCTTGACCACGGTCGCATCCCAGCGTTCGCCATCGAAGCGCGCCAGACCGTTGCTGCCGGCCGCCCACAACCAGTTGCGACCTTTTTCGTCGACCTGCGAAATCAGGCGCCGCACGCGCCAGATGCCGTCGATGCCCTTGGCCGTGTACGCCGTCCAGACCCCCTCACGCAGGCGCTGGACGCCACCGGTGTTGAGCGCAAACCAGTACGTGGTCTTGCCGTCGACGAGGGTGCTCACCACGTCCTGAGCCGCCAGCCCCGGGTTTGCCGGCCAGGGCGTGTCGACTTCAACGAAGCGGGGGCCGGGTTCATCCACCCGCAGCAGGTGGCCGCCACTCATCGCCAGCCACAGGGTCGATTTGCCTGATCCGTCGAGCGTGCGGCGGATCATGCCTGCGTCGTTGCTGGGCAACAGGCCGTTGGCCTGCGAGAAGTTTCGCCACGTGCCATTTTCGAAAAGACCCAGGCCGTCCGCATTGGCGGCCACCCACAGGCGCTGGCCGCCGTGAGCATCGGCTTCGGGCAACAGACCGAACACGCCGGTGCCGTGTTCGCCGAGCAGGGACACGGTATGCCACTGGCTGCCGCCGAGCACGGCACGGGCCACGCCCGATTCGGTGGCAAGCCACAGCACGTCGACGCCATCGGGGCTGCGCCAGATGCTCAGTCCGCGCACCGCGTCGGACGGCAGGCCATGACTGCGATCGAAGGTGCGGGCGCGGTCCTTGTGGATGCGCACGACGCCGGCGCGGCTGCTGACCCACAGCACCGGATCCTCGTCGCTGCCGCTGACGGCCATCGAATACAGGTCGTCACTGGGCAATTCGCCGGTTTCGGCGCTCCAGTGCCGAACACCGTTGCGGTCGATGCGCCACAGGCCATGCCCGATCGTGGCGATCCACAGTTGTTCGCGCTCGCCGCGCCCCGTCGTGCGCAAGCCGTCGGCCCCGCTGCTTGCCAGCTCGAGCTTTTGCCATTGGCCGTCCTGACGAAACCACAGGCCGTCGAGCGTCGTCACCCACAGGCGGGGTCGGCCACCGATCCGTGTTGTCGCGGCGACCGACAGGATGAAGCGCGGGAGCTGTTCGGCGCCCGCCGCGGGCAGTCAGCGGCCTTGCGCATCGCGTTCGAGCAGCCCGGCGTCGCCGCTGGCGAGCCACAGCGAAGGATGACCATCGGCATCGAAGGTCTCGGCCAGACTCGAAACCTGATTGGTCGGCAGGCCCGTGCCACGGCCCTGCCTATGCCAGGACGTGCCGTCCCAGCGGCCGATGCCGCGGTCACGGAAGGCAACCCACAGAGTGCCCTGGTGATCGACCAGGAACGCGCCCAGCGTGCCCTTGATGGCCTGCGGCCCCGCGCTGCTCCACGAATGGCCATCGTAGCGCGCCAGCCCGTGCGCAGTGCTGAGCCAGACGAAGCCGTCCTTGTCGGTCTGCACGGCGCTTGCGACCGATTCGGAAACGCCATCGCGGCTGGTGAAGGTGACGAAGGTGGGGGCCGAGAGATCGCCCAGGTCGAGTTCCGCAGCGCGGCCCGCAGAGGGATCGACCAGCAGGCTCGAGGCAAGCAGCAACGCGGCGAGGCCAAGTCGGCGGGCAACTTTGCCGGCGGATTCCTGGCGGCAATTGCCGGTCGCCGTACCTGCTGTGCGCAGACGGGTCGTCGCGCTGGTCAGCCGATCCTTGCCCACGGGTGAGTCTCGATGCCCCTGTTGCTCGCCGCGATCATAGCGTGGGCGCGCGGCGGGTACGGTCCTTGCCTGCGCGTGTCATGCCACGGGAGTTTGCGGGCGACGCCGCATGGGTCGGTGGAAGTCGGCTGCCACGGTGTTGGGGATACGCGCCCGGAATTGCGTTATGGATCGGGATCCGCGCTGCCAGGCGGTATGCAAACGCAGGTCGACCTCATGTCCATCACCGCAAGGAGTCAAACGATGAAACCCCTGAAGACGATGTTGTTGCTGATTGCTGCCAGTGTCATTGCCGCCACCGCGGCGCAGGCCGCACCGTTTCAGAACGGCAGTTTCGAAGACGGCCCGGGTCCGGTGAAATCCGGCAATTCGGCTGCTTGGGTGACGACGCTGGGTGTTGGCGACACCCGACTCGCGGGCTGGACGATCGGCAGCGGCGACATCGACTACATGGATACCGATTTCTGGCAGGCCGCGGCGGGGCAGCATTCGCTCGACATGAGTGGCACCCAGGCCGGCACCATCGCCCAGACCTTCGACACCGTCGCCGGTGCGAGCTATACCGTCACTTTCAGTCTGGCCGGCAATCCCGACGGAGGCGCGCCGGCGACCAAGACGCTTCGCGTTGCGGCGACCGGCGGGCCGGCAACAGACTATTCAGTCACACCCTCGGGCAACAGCACCAGCAACATGGGCTGGGCCGATCAGACCTACAGCTTCACCGCCTCGGGTTCGAGCACGACCTTGAGCTTCACCAGTCTGGCCGCATCGAACAGCGGGCCTGCGCTCGACGATGTGCGCGTGGTGGCCGGCGTCACGGGTACGCCGGCGCTGTCGGCGCCGACGCTGTCGACCTGGGCGATGCTCGGCCTGGTCGCGCTGCTCGTCGGCATCGCGCTGCGCAAGCGTCGCGTGACGGGCTGATCCCGCTGCGCGGGGAATCAGGGTGAGGGCCCGCGTGCGCTGGCAAGCGCCGCGCACCTGGGCCCATGGAGCGCCACTTCAGCGTTCGTGCCGATAATTGAAACCGGCGCGACTGCCGGTGGTCGCGTTCTGAGCCTCGAAGTTCCAGCGCTTGCTGAACAGGTACTTGAGCGTGACGACTTCGCCCGGCGTGAACAGGCCCACGCCATAGCTCAGATACAGTTTGGGTGAGAGGTATTTGCCGACCGTGAAGGCCGCGCCGCCCAGCGCGGCGTTGTCGGAGACGCCCGCATCCACGCCCAGGCGTGCACCGATGCCCTTGGCAAGCAGGTCGCCGGTGGCGCTGCCGAGTGCACGCGCGGCGGCACCGAGCATGTCACCTTCGCCGCTCTTGAGGCTCGACAGCGGCTTGCCGGTGAGCAGATACGACAGCGCTTCGGACTGCTCCATCGACGGCTGCGAGAACACCGTGAGCACGGGCAGCAAGGCGGTGCCGCGCACCTGCAGGCCCGCGGTGATGCTGTCGTCGAGCTGGCCGCCCGAGGCGCCGAGGATCTTGCGCACCGCGCGGATATCCAAGCCTGGATTGTCGAGCGGACTGCCCGCGAACAACAGACGGCCGGTTTCGATCGTGAGGTTCTGACCGTAGGCGCGGTAGGTTCCTTGCGCATTGAGCGTGCCGGTGCCGGTGGGCTGGCGGCCCGGTCTTTGATCGATGCGCAGCCGGCCGCTGATCTGGCCATCCAGTCCCATGCCCGCGAGCCTGACCTCGTCACCGAGTTCGATGTCGACCGCGACGACCACCGGCAAGGGCTTGGCTGCCGCCACCGGCTCGGCATCGACGATGACCACATCGGGCGAGGATTGGCTGGCGCCGCCACCGCCGGGCAGCTTGCCCAGGTCGATCGCAGTCTGCGGGATCTTCACTCGGCCGCCGAGCGTGAGCAGCTTGGCATCGCGCTCGAGTGTGAGGTCGGGTGAAATGATCACCTTCGCGGCCGGGATGTCGGCGGCGAGGAAACGCTCACCCTTGATGGTCACCTGCAGTGGCGCCTGCGCGGAACTTCCGCCGCTGCCCTTGAGGGTGAGCATGCCGTCACCGGACTTGAGCGAGCCATCGAGCGTGAAGTGGTCGATGTCGCTGACCGCGATGTCGAGATTGCCATCGTGGAGTTTGAGGCCGGCCGCGGGAATTTCCACCGCAAGTCCCTGCAAGTGCGCCATGCCACTCACCTGCGGCGCCGCAAGACTGCCATCGATGCGGTAGTTGGCTTGAATGCGGCCTTGGGTGTCGGCGACTTCGGCAGTGAGCAGATCGACGAAGGCGAGGCTGTTGAGCGCAAGGTCGAGATGCCCCGACATTGCGGTGCTGGCGGCGATCGGGCCGTCGAACGCGAGTGTGCCATCGAGTCTGCCATCGTGGTCGAAGGCGGCGTGCACGCTCGCCTGCGTCGACTGCGGCGTGAGCGTGGCATCGAGCGTGAAATCGTTCCAGCGCAGCAGTGGTGTCTGCGCATGGTCGACATGTGCAAGCGCGCCCTGCATCGACTGCAGATGCGCCTTGCCATCGAGCGCGCCCGCACTGCTGCGGCGAATCTCGCCGGCGCCGATGATATCGCCTGCAATGCGCAGAGGCGTTTGGCTTGCCGCCAATTGCATGAGCAGGGCGAGCGGCAAGCGCTCGATGCGGTACTGCGCCTGCATGGCGCCATCGGTGGCGACATTGGCGCTTGCGCACAGGCTCGCATCGCCGCCACCAAGGCACAGCGGGCTGCTGCTGAACGCGTGCTTGTGCCAGGCAAGCGTCACCGGTTCGCGCAGCGCAAGCGCAGGCAGGTTTTCGGGGTGGATGTCGAGCGTGCGCAGCGTGCCGTTCCACTCGCCTGCGGCGTCTGCCTTGCCGTCGAGCGCGAACTTGAGACCGAGTGGTGTGCCTTCGGCATCGAGTTCGAGCTGATGAGCCGCGAGCGCACCATCGGCGCGCAGATCGAGCGTGTTGAAATGCAGTGCGCCCGCATCGATCTGGTCGAGCTTGAGCGCGAGGCGGCCGTGTGCAGTGTCGAGATTGGCAATCTCGGCATCGAGGTCGAAGCTGTCGATTTGCGTGCTGCCAAGCTTGAGCGCGCGACCACGCGCGGCTCCCGTGATCGCCAGCGCGGGCCACTTGCCCTGCACGCGGAACTGTCCGTCGAGGCCACCACCCAGATCGGGCAGCCAGTCGCCGAGGGCGGGGAGCGCGAACTGGATCGTCGCATCGCTGTGCTCGCCGCCGCGCCCGGCGATGTCGATGTGGCTCTTGCCCGCGCGCAGCGCGAGCGCGCCATCGACCGCGAAACCGGGATTTATCTGCAGATCGGCGTGACCACTCAGGACTTGCCGGCGCAGCGTGCCGCCGAGGTGTTCGAGTTTGAGCGTGGCCTGGGCACCCTGATCGACGAGGGTGCCTCGGCTGGACAGGTCGAAATCGAGCGCGCCCGGCCAAGCCGCGGCAAACGCGCCGGGATCGAGGCGGCTTGCCTTGGCCGTGATGTCCCAGCCCAAGGCGGGTTGCAGGGTGAGCGAGCCCTGCGCATCCAGCCCGCCTCTGGTTTGCTTGAGCGCAAGCTGCTTGAGCGTGATGACTTGCGGCGTGCCATCGAGATCAAAGGCGAGGTCGGCGAGCTGTCCCGGCGGGCCGATCGCGGCCGTACCGTCGACATGGAATTTTTCCGCGTTGCCGTTTGCGCTGAGACTGCCGTGCGTGGCGAGGGCCTGGCCGATCAGTTCGGCGGGCAGTTCGATGCCGCTCCAAGTGATCTGCGCCTGTGCCGAGGGCGGTTTGGCATCCAGTTGCAGGCTGCCCTTGGCATCGAGCTGGCCGGGTTGATCTCTTGACTTGAGCGCGAGTGATTCGATGCGCAGAGTCTGCTTGTCCAACGCGTAGCGCAGCGGTGCAAGCTGCACGGCATGCTCATCAAGCGTGAGCGTGGCTTCGATCGCGCCCGCATGCTTGTCGCCGCGGCCCTCCAGATCGAGCGCGAGCGCCTTGAGCGAGGTTGCGGCGTGCACGAGCTGCGGATCGAACTGCGGCACCTGCGCGCGCAGCGTCCACGCGAGCGCATCGGTCTGCGCGAGTTCGAACTCGAACTTCGCCGGTGTGGGCGCATCGAGATTCAATGCCAGCATGGCCTTGCGGCCATCGCCCTGCGCCTTGAGCGTGCCGCCGTAGTCGACTTCAGCCAGTTTCCAGCGAAAGCGCGCCTCGGCATTGCCCGCATGGCCGGGACTTGCAGCGATGTTGCCGTGCAGGTCGAGCGAGCCCTCGGGCGCGCGCAGCGTGAAGGATTTGAGTGCAATGCCATCGCTTGTCCACGCTGCGCCGGCATCGAGACGGTCGAGCGCTAATATCGGCTTGCCGTCCTGGCTGATGCGTGCATCGCGCACGCCCAGGTGATCGAGCGCGATGTCCAGCGGCGCCGCAAGCGAGATCGACCCGGAAGGCGGCGCATCCGGTTTGGCGACCGTGGTCAGCGCCAGTTCGAGCTGGTCGAGCTCGAGCGTGCTCACGTGCGCGCGTGCGGCGAGCAAGGCCAGCGGCCGCAGCTCGACCTGCAATCGCGCGAGCCTTGCATCGACCCCCGCGGCAGGATCGTTCCAGCGCAGATCTTCGAGCACGAGCGATCCGCCCAGGCTGCCGTGACTGCGCGCCACTGCGAGCTTGCCATCGAGCGCGCCGACTGCACGCGCAAGCACGAAGCGAGCGCCCGCTTCGCTGCCGAGCAGCCACCACAGCGCGAGTGCGAGGACGGCGATCAAGGCAAGAATGCCAATGCCGATCCACTTGAGCAGTCGACGCAGCGCGATGCCGCGCTGCGTGTTGCGCGACCGCAGATGCGATGAGCGTGCGTGCGCGCTCACAGGTCGGGCCCGATGACGATGTGGAGCTGCACGCCGTGATGGTCGCTGTCGGCGACCGGCACGCCCAGGTCAATGCGGATCAGACCCACCGGAGAACGCCAGCGTGCGCCAATGCCGACGCCGATCTTCTGGTCATAGTCGCCAAAGGTGCTGAATGCATCACCGCTGTCGACGAAGGCGGCAATGCCCCAATTCGGCTTGAAGTAGTACTCGTATTCGGCGCTCGCCACGGTGAGGAATTTGCCGCCGATGACGAGGTCCTGGCAGGTACGGTTCGGGTGGGCAGCGCACTGGGCGCGGGCGATCGGCACCAGCGCCGCAGGCAGTGCCGGACCAATCGTCTGGTAGGCGTAACCGCGGATCGAACGGTCGCCGCCGGCGAAAAAGCGCAGTTCGGGCGGCAGCTTGTCGAACCCGCTGGTCCAGGTTGCGCCCAGCGCGCCACGGGCGATGAAGCGCGAATGGTCGCCCAGGCCACGGATCCATTTCGCATCGGCACTGGTTTGCACGAAGCTCGTGTCTGAAAGCAAACCGTGTGCGCCGGCGCGTGCGTTCAACGTCAGCGACCAACCGTCGCGCACGAACATCGGCTCGTCGGCCCGCTTGCGCGTCAAGCTGATTTCCGGATAGAGCAAGGTGCTGTCGCCATCCAGGTTGGCGACCTTGAAATTCCCGGTGAGAAACTTCGCCGCAAGCGTGCGCGTCCAGCCGTGCCAGAGCCGCGAATCACTGGCGGCCAGTCCGAAGGTGCGCGAATAGGCGGCATCGGTATCCTCGTTGCGGAAATTGGCGCCGAACCCGATGCTGTGGTTGTCGGCACCGGCGAGCGGAATCTGGTATTGCACCGAGGCGGTCTTGAGTTGGGTTGCGGCAAGCACGTTGAATGAAAGCTTGTGCCCGCGCGAATTGATCCAGCGGCGGGAAATTCCGCCGCGCACGCCCGGGCCGGTATCGGTGCCGATGAACACGCCGCCGGTGTAAATCGTGCGCTTGGCCGGCGCCAGCAGC
Source organism: Dokdonella sp. (assembly GCF_019634815.1). Lineage (GTDB taxonomy): Bacteria > Pseudomonadota > Gammaproteobacteria > Xanthomonadales > Rhodanobacteraceae > Dokdonella_A. The sequence goes on from NZ_JAHCAP010000004.1 coordinate 25,434, forward strand.
ACCTTGATCGGTACCACCTCGTCTTGCACATGGTCGAGATCGGGCTGCACCTGGGCGATCGAGAAGTAGTCGGCGTCAATCAGGCGCTGCTGAAATGCGAGCAGGCGCTCCTGCGTGTAGAAATCGCCCTCGCGCCAAGGTATGTAGCGCTCGAGCAGGGCGTCGGGAAACTGGCTGCCTTCGAAAGTCGTCGCGCCGAAGCGATGACGCGCGCCGACCTTCCAGGCCAGATGGATCTGCGCGCTGTGGCTTGCGCGCGTGACTTCGACCTGATGGGTGACCAGCTGCGCGTCGAGGTAGCCGCTGGCTGCCAGCGCAGCCTGCACGATCGCCTTGCTTCTTTCGTAGGCCGCCTGGTCGAGCGTCTGGTCCTTGGCCGGCGTGAAGCCGGCCAGCGCCTTGCGCACTTCGCGCTGGCCCTCGGCATCGCCGTCCAATTCGATGTCGAGCGTGGTCACGCGGGTGGCCGGACCAGGCGTGACGCGCAACACCGCGACCGTCGCCCCGGCATCTTCGCGCAATTGCGCGTCGACGCTGGCATCGAAGTAACCCAGCGGTTCGAGTGCCTTGCGTGCCTGTGCTGGTGCGCGTTCGAAAAGGCGATGCAACTGCGCATCGGTGATGTCGCGGTCATGGTACTGGTTGATCTCGATGGCACTCTTCACTGCATCAAGCAGTGCGCCTTCGATGCCTTCGATCCGGGCGCTGACGCGCGCAGCATGTGCATGCGTGCCGGCAAGCACGAGCAGCCAGCACGCACGCAGGCACGCGGTACGCATTCGCGCAGCGAGCATCCTGACACGCATGGGCGTCAGCGGCGCACGCAGGGTTGCAGCGGACAACGCACGCACACGGGTCTGATCACAGACGCAAGCCGGGAAACAGGCCGAGCACGCCCACCACGATCAGATAGATCGCGACGATCAGACTGAGCAGCTTCGGGCGGATCAGAATCAGGATGCCGGCAAGCAGGGCGAGCAGGGGTTGCAGGGCAAGATGGATATTCACGGTCGGATCACGCGGGTTGCGGAAAGGGTGCACGGTAGCAGCAGCGAGCGGCCTTGCGCAGCCTTGCCCGAATCACCCCAACGATTGTTGACGTCGCGCTGCAACCGGGCGCATGCAATTTTCAGCGCGGTAGCAGCGAGGCAGCGATCATCTTGCGCGTCTTGGCCGAACTGCGCTTGCGTGCAGTTGCCTTCTGCTCTTCTGCGGAGCGGCTCGATTGGCGCCGGGTCTCGAGCAGGCCGAGCGTGTCATATGCGTTGACCACGTCGAATACGTCGGCCATTTTCGCCTTGGCATGGGCGGCGATTTCGTGCAGCGGTGCTTCGCGCATGAGGGTAAGCGCGATGCGGTGTTGCTTGCGGTAATCGTTGTCCAGCGGCAGCCAGTGGCGCAGCTTGTAGGTTGCAGTCGGATCGAGATGTTTGGCGAGATAGCCATTGGAGCGCAGGAAGGCATTCAGCCAGCGCAACCGTGCCAGCGGGCGTCCTTCATGCTCGGTCTGCAGGCGCGCCAGCTGCGAGCCGCCGACACGCTGGTATTCGTGACCTTGCAGGGGATCGAGGAAATACGGCTCGAGCTCGCACATGCGTGCACTGGTGTGGAACAGCTCGGTGACCGGATCGACCAGCAGCGGCGGCAAGCCGGGGCGGCGGATCAGCAGCGCGCCGCGCTTGAGCAGGGCGTCGAGCGGTGTGCAGCGGCGCTCGTACTGGATGTCGAGGAAGTTCGCACGCGTGTCATCGCCGTCTGTTTCACGCTTGGACGAGTAGGCTTTCCTGCCGCCGGAATGCTTTCCGATCTGACGTTCGTGCACGCTGAAGTCAATCAGCCGGCGCGGCGTGGGCGGCGTGGTGGCGCCGACATGATTGAGGAGTCCGGTAATGGCCTTGGGCGACAGTGGACGCAACAGCACCAGCTCGGCATCAAGGACATCGGCGCCTGGATCGGCAAGGATCACCAGATGACGCCCTTCATCAAGTGCGCGGATGCGCGCGCAACGACCGCCGAAATCAGCGAGGTCGGCAATGACCAGATCGACTTCGTCGCCATCATTGGCGAAGGTCCAGTCATGATCGAGCTGGGAATGCAGCACGCGCAGGAATGCCGTCAGCTCGGCAGCGTCATTCGGCGAGGCGCCTGCGAGGACGAGATGTCGCGTCGGTTTCATGGCCGGCGGTCACTGCATTTCGGGTAGCGGTATCCGCCGCCATTATGCGCGAGATGGCGACCAGGGGAATGTGAACTTGCGCGACGCCCCGCGAGCGCCGGACGGACGGTCCATCCTGCAGAATGGGCGGCGGCAGGCGCCCGCGGGTGGATCGCGGAACGCGACGATGCCAGCGTCTCGCCCTGCGCCGGGTTGTGCGCCGCAGCACTGCCGCTTGCGGCAGCGTGGTCTTTCAGGACGAAACGGCGCGGGTGCTGGCGGATCCGGTCGTGTTCGCCAGATCGCGGGCTTCGCGGCAAAGGTCGGCGTTGCCTTCGCTGCCACAGGCGGCCGCCTGTGCATCCCTGATGCGGGCTGCGGCGTCGGTGGCGTTGCGGTCACGGGCGATGCGCGCCGCAAGCACCACGGTGCGGGTGCGACGGTAGGCGGCGCTGCCATCGGCCGGCAGTGCGATCACGGCATCGGCGACGGCCTGCGCTTCGTCGAGGCGGCCGAGCGCGTGCAAGGTCTCGGCATGACGGAAACGCCAGTAGCGCGTCATGCTGTTGTCGATGCCGTACTGCGCAGCATGTGCGTCGATCAACTCGCGCAGCATGGGTTCGACCTGCGCATGCCGACCCAGGGCTTGCAGTGCACGCACGCGTGCGCCACGTGCAACCAGCACGAGGGCCGGTGGCGCATCGGCGCCCTGCAAGTGCGGATCGGCGAGTGCGCGCTGCGCGCCTTCGAGTGCAGCCTGGCCGTCACCCAGGGCGGCATTGAGATCAGACAGGCCGAGTTCGGCGAACAGATACTCCAGCGGATGCTCGCCGCGCAGCGTGCTCCAGAGGGCGACCGCAGCCTGCTTGGCCGCGCGTGCGTCCTGCTTGCGGCCCATCGCGTAGAGCATGCTGCCCCTGAACTCGTGCATTTTTGCCAGTTGCGCGGCAAGCTCGGGATCCTCGTTCCCGGCCTTGCGCAGGCGTGCAATCAGCGTATCGATCTGCGCGAGGGAGGCTGCTTGTTCGCCATCGCCGAAGGCATAGTATGCGAGGCGGCCGCCGGCCGAGGCGGCGATCGCCAGCGAAGGGTGCCGAGCGCGTTCATTGAACGTGAGCGCTTGCTTGAGCGTCGCGCGTGCGAGTTCGGCGTCGCCGAGCGAAACGTAGGTATTGCCGATCTGGTCGAGCAATTCGGCCGCCACTTCCGGCTCGCCTGAAAGTTCACGCGCAATGCGCTCGCGTGCGGCGGCCAGCAGTTCGCCTGCGGTCGTGTCCGCGCCCTTGGCACTGGCCGGATCGGCTTCGAGAAAGACCGAGCTGATGAACTTGCGTGTCGCCTCGGACTGCTTGAGTGCGACGCGCGCACGCTCCGCCTCGACGGTCTTCTCGATCGCCTGCCGGATCGCAATGCCGCTGGCGGCAAACAGTGCAAGCAGGCCCAGGATGCCAACCGCGACCGTGGCGCGGTTGCGATGCAGGAACTTGCCCGCGCGATAGCCGAAGCGATCGGGCCGCGCCTTGATCGGTGCGTCGTCGAGATGGCGCTGCACGTCGTCGCCGAGTTGCTGGGCATCGGCATAGCGACGCGTGGGGTCGTCGGCGAGCGCATGCGCGACGATGGCATCGAGGTCGCCGCGCAGCTGTGCGCGGTCGATCGCGCCGGAACCGGTCGCGCCGGCATCAAGCACGCTGCTCGGGCGCAGGGTGACATTGCCCAGCGCATGCAGCTTGCGGTAGCGCTGGCCGGTGAGCAGTTCGAACAGGATCAAGCCGAGCGCGTAGACGTCAGCCGACGTACCCGCAGGCTCGCCACGCAATTGTTCGGGCGCGGCGAAGTCGCGGGTGAGAAAGTGTTGCATCGTCGCAGTGCGTTCGTCCGCATCCTGATCGACCAGTCGGGCAATGCCGAAATCGAGCAGGCGCGGCTCACCGTCGGCCTGCACCAGCACGTTCGAAGGTTTGAGATCGCGGTGCACGATCAGCTGTCGGTGAGCGTGGGCGACCGCGCGGCAGAGTTTGACGAACAGCTGCAAGCGCTCGCGCAGGGTGGCCTGTTCGCGTTCGAGCCACTGGCCGAGGCCGATGCCGGCGACGTATTCCATCGCGAACCAGGGGCGACCACGTTGGTCGATGCCGCCGTCGATGAGCTGGGCGATGTTGGGATGCTGCAGGCGCGCGAGCAAGGCGCGCTCGCGGCGGAACTGACGCAGGATGTGCTCGCTGTCCATGCCAAGACGAATCAGCTTGATCGCCACCTGCTGCCGATACTGGCCATCATCGCGTTCGCCGAGCCAGACCGAGCCCATGCCGCCACGACCCAGCTCGCGCAGCAGTCGCCAGGCGCCGATGCGAAGCCCGCTGTGCGCTTGTTCGGCATCGTCGTGGCTGTCTTCGAGCAGCTTCGCGGCATGCTGCTCGAGTGGACGATCGAGCGGCAAGCCCGGACTTGCGTCGAGCGCGAGCAAGGCGCGCAGCGCCGCGAGCAAGTCCGCATCGTCGGCGCATGCGTGCACCACGAAGGCATCGCGTTCGGCGGGTTCGAGATCGAGCGCCGCATGCAGCAGGCGGATCTTGCGTGGGTCCAAGCCGGTCATGGCTGGGCCGCGGCGATATCGCCCAGCGACTGCAGAAGCAGGGCGCGCGCCGTGCGCCAGTCGCGCGCGACCGTGCGCTCGGACAACTCCATCATCTGCGCGATCGCGACAAATTCGAGGCCGGCGTAAAAATGCAGTTCGACCACTTGCGCCATGCGTGGCTCGGCCACGGCAAGCTGTTCGAGCGCCTGATCGAGGGCAAACAGGTCCAGATCCTGCGCCTGCATGGCCAGATCGGGATCGAGGGTCAGGCTTTCCATGCCATTGCCGCGTTTGTCGGCATTGCGGCGGCGACTGGCGTCGATGAGGATGCGACGCATCGCGCGGGCCGCGATTCGGAAGAAGTGCGCTTGGTCGTTGAGGGCCAAATGCGCGCCGGCGAGGCTGAGATAGGCCTCGTGGACCAGCGCCGTCGTCGACAGCGTGGCCGCATGATCTTGATTGAGCGCGCGCGCGCGACGACGCAGATCGGCGTAGACCAGGCCAAACAGTGTGTCGTAGGCCTCCTGATCGCCCCGTGCGCAGCCTTCCAGCAACGCCGAGGCGTGGTGATTCGGGTCGTGCATGTCGCGGCAGCGGGGCGCCTGGAGCGTGCGACCGGCTCGATTTCCTTTGTCCAATGGGATTGGCAAGCCTAGGCCAGAGCCTTCGCCCGAGGCAAATGGCCTACAGCCATTTCGAGCGCTTGAGCACGAAAAACAGGATCGTGCAGATGCACAGCGTGACCACGATCAAGGTCGGGTAGGCCCATTTGCCGCCCAGCTCGGGCATGTCGTGGAAGTTCATGCCGTACCAGCTCGCAATCAGGGTCGGCGCGGCGAGCAGGGCTGCCCAGCCGGCGAGACGCTTGACCACTTCGTTCTGCGCCACGCCGACGAGTGCAAGATTCACGCTGATCGCCGCGGTGAGCATCTCGCGCATGGTGTCGGTGGCATCGTTGATGCGCGCGGCGTGGTCGTAGACATCGCGGAAGTAAGGCCGCACCTCATCGCGGATCAGGTTCGGATATTGGCGCACGAGTTGGTTGAGGATGTCCTGGATCGGTGCCACCGCCAGGCGCAGGGTGACCAGTTCCTTCTTGAGATCGTAGAGGCGTCGGATCGTCTCGCGCTTGAAGGTATCCTCGAAGACTTCGCTTTCCAGCTCCTGCAATTCCTCGCGGAACTCGCCGACGATGGGAAGGAAGTTGTCGACGATGAAGTCGAGCACCGCATGCAGGGCATAGCTCGGCCCGAGTGCGACCAGGTCCGGATCCTGTTCGCAGGCACGGCGCACGCCGGCGTAGGAGAGCGAGGCGCCGTGGCGCACCGTGACCAGGTAGCGCTTGCCCACGAACATGTGGGTCTCGCCGAATTCGATCGTGCCGTTCACCGTCTGCGCGGTGTGCATGACGATGAACAGGGAGTCGCCATACACCTCGATCTTGGGGCGCTGGTGGGCGTTGTGGGCGTCTTCGATCGCCAGTTCGTGCAGGCCGAATTCGAGCTGCAGTTGTTCCAGCAATTCCTCCGAGGGTTCGTGCAGTCCGACCCAGACCCAATGGCCGGGATCGAGGATCACGTCGCTGATTTCCTCGACCGTGATGTGGCGCATCCGCTGCCCGTCTGCCGAGTAGACGACGCTGTTGACCAACATCGGATCGGGGTTCGCCGCGGGCATCTGGGGTGGGCTGTGGCTGTCGTTCATGCGCCGATCATGCCGCGGCGGAAGGGACCGCGGCAATGGTCGATGCCGAGGAATGGGCAGCTTTCCGTGGCCACAGTCGCAGACCCGAGCGGTCAACTTCGAGTTCGGCGTTTGGATGCATTGAATGAGTGAACGCCCGTTGTTGCCGAAACGCGCAAGCGGGAGACCGATCACGCCCGCGCGGGTGTCTGTGCCGGAAGGGCGAGTGGCTATGCGGTGGAGACGACCTGCCGTTGCCCAATCCGCAGGGCCAGCACCAGATGCAGGGGCAGCACCAGCAGGATCCATTGCAGATTGGACTGCGCGACGTCGGGCAGGATCTTGCTTGCGAGCATGCAGGCGCCAGCGGCCACGATCAGCCAGGCCAGGCCGTACTGCCATCGCGACGCTGGCCGACGGCGCAGGAAGACCGCACTCAGCAACAGGCATGCGGGATTGAACAGCAGCAGGTTCTCGTTGCGCCATGCCGCGCGATGATCGGTGCCCAGCCACAGGAACAACAGCAGGCAGCCGGTGATGGCGCACAGCAGCTCAAACAGCGCGGCAATCGCTGCAAACACGCGGCGCGCACGCGGACCACGGGAATCGAGCCAGGCCATCGCCAAAGCCGCCGCGAGACCGGTGAACAGGAACGGCAAACGCAGGTCGGGCGGCAGCGCCGGCGGTGGTGCAATGCGGCTTGCCGCCAGCTCTCGCGTGCTGCTCACCAGCGGGCGGCCATCAGCGCGATGCACCCGCGCAACCACGTGTTGCAGGGTCATCGGCACGAAACTTTCGTCCCAGAAATCGATGCGCTGGTCGGTGTAAGGCCCAAGGCCGAGGTCGATCAGCAGCATCAGGGTCGGATCAGGTGCCATCAGGCGCAGCGCGTCGAGGCGATAGGTGTAGCCGCGCGAGCGGCCGACGCTCTGCGCGTGGATGAGGCCCCCCAGTGCCTGGTCGAGCGCATCGCGCACGCGCGTGGAGCAATTGGCCTTGAAGTAGTCGTAGCGGTACCAGGCGTTTTCGGGGCGCGCATTCCAGATCAGATAGTCATTCAAGGCGCGCGCTTCGTCGGGTGTCAGGTCGAGCGCCTGCTCGGTGACCGAGCGGCCTTCGGCGCGGTACATCGCCAGATCATCGTCGAGCAGACTGGCGGCGATCCGATACAGCATGTGGCCGCGCACGAAGTTGAGCAGGAAGTTCTCCTGTTCGAAGTCGAACATGCCGTAGTTGTAGGCGACGGCATGATCGCTGTTGCCATCGCGCACGACGATCGCATTGTGACCGAAGCGCTCGAAATAGATTTCTCCCGGACCCACCGTGAGCAGGCTGATGGCGGGCGCCGCGGCGTCGGTTTCCGGCGGGAGGGCTTGCGCGCGGGCGGTAGCGCCGGGCAGCGCAAGACTCAACAGCAGTGCGATCAGGCAGTACCAGAGCGACGCGCGCGCGGCAGCGCGTCGCGCAGGCCTGGCCGCGAGACCCCGCTCAGGCTTCATGCACGCGCACGGCGAACTGCTGTACGCGACGCGCATCGGCCTTGGCAACATGGAACAGGAATCCGCCCAGGGCGAGGTCTTCGCCGACTTCGGGCAGGTGACCGATCTGCGCCGTGACCACGCCGCCGACGGTGTCGAACTCCTCGTCGCTGAACTGGCTGCCAAAGCGTTCATTGAATTCGCCGATCGGCGTCAGCGCGCTGACGAGGAAGTCGCCATTTGGGCCGACCTGGATCAGGGTGCCTTCGTCGTCATCGTCATCGTGTTCATCGTCGATGTCGCCGACGATCTGCTCAAGCACGTCCTCGATCGTGACCAGGCCGGCGACGCCGCCGTATTCATCGACCACGATCGCCATGTGGTTGCGCGAGAGCCGGAATTCCTTGAGCAGGATGTTGAGCCGCTTGGACTCGGGGATCATCGTCACCGGGCGCAGCAGCTCGCGCAAGGTGGCATGGGCGCCTTCACTGAAGCAGCGCAGCAGGTCCTTGGCGAGGAGAATGCCGAGGATTTCGTCCTTGTCCTCGCCGTGCACGGGAAAGCGCGAGTGCCCTGATTCGATGACCTTGCCGAGCACCTGCTGCAGCGGCGCGTCGGCCGCGAGGGCGACCATTTGCGCCCGCGGCACCATGACGTCGGCCACGCTGAGGTCCGCGACTTCGATCGCGCCCTCGACCATCGACAAGGTGTCATTGGAAAGCAGGCCATTGGCCTGCGCGTGGCGCAGTTCCTCGATGAGTTCCTCGCGGCTTTGCGGTTCGCCGGAAAGGGCCTGGACAATGCGTTCGAACCACGATCGTGGCGCGGGGCTACTGGGAGGATCCTCGCTCATCGGTCCAGCGGACATGCCCGTTGCGGGCGGAAGGGCAGTGTAGCAAAAACTCTCCGCCACGCCGGACACCGGCCAAATCGCCGAAAAATCAATGGTCGGCGTAGGGATCGGCAATGCCCAACTGCGCAAGAATGCGTGTTTCGAGCCTTTCCATGCGCTGCGCCTGCGCGTCGTGCTGGTGATCGTGGCCGAGCAGATGCAGCACGCCATGGATGGTCAAATGCGCGTAATGGTCGCGTGGCGCCTTGCCCTGTTCGCGCGCTTCGCGCGCCACCACCGGCGCACAGATCACCAGATCGCCCAGTAGCGTGGAGCGCTCGCCGGGCAGGCATTGGTAGGGGAAACTCAGCACATTGGTTGCATAGTCGCGGCCGCGGAAGTCGCGGTTGTAGCGACGGCCGGCGCGCGCATCGACGATGAGGATGTTGACCGCCGCCGCACGTCGCCGCAGTGCCGGGATCGCGCCGATCCAACGGCGAAACGAGGGTGCCAGCGGCACGCCGCGGCGCCCGGCTTCGTTGCGTAGCCACAACGCAAGCGTTTCGCGAGTGGCTGGCGCGGGCGCTTGCGTCACGATGTCGTTCCTTGCTTCGCCGCGTCGCGGCCTTCGTAGGCGCGCACGATGCGTTGCACCAGCGGATGGCGCACCACGTCGCGGGCTTCGAAGAAGGTGAAACTCACGCCATCGACGCCACGCAGCACCTCGAGCGCATCGCGCAGGCCCGAAGTCACGTGTTTGGGCAGGTCGGTCTGGGTGAGGTCGCCGGTCACCACCGCCACCGAACCGAAGCCGATGCGGGTGAGGAACATCTTCATCTGCTCGATCGTGGTGTTCTGCGCCTCGTCGAGGATCACGAAGGCATCGTTGAGCGTGCGCCCGCGCATGTAGGCCAGCGGCGCGATCTCGATCACGTTGCGTTCGATCAGCTTGCCGACCTTCTCGATGCCGAGCATTTCATACAGCGCGTCGTAGAGCGGGCGCAGATAGGGATCGACCTTCTGGGTGAGATCGCCGGGCAGGAAGCCGAGCTTTTCGCCCGCCTCGACCGCGGGCCGCACCAGGATCAGGCGCTGCACGCGTGACTCGTTGAGCGCATCGACCGCCATCGCCACGGCCAGCCAGGTCTTGCCGGTGCCGGCCGGACCGACGCCGAAATTGATGTCGTGGGTGGCGATCGCGTGCAGATAGCGCTGCTGGTTGGCGCCGCGGCCGCGGACCGTGCCGCGCTTGGTCTTGATCGTGACTTCCTGCGCCTCCGCGGCGCGCTCCTCAAGCACATCGGCACCGCTTTCGGCCAAGGCGAGATTGACCTGAGTCGCGCCCAGCGTTTCGCTGGCAGTGCTCGCGTACAGCTCGCGCAGCACGCGTTCACCCACACGCACGGCTTCGTCCTTTCCGCTCAGGCGAAACACGTTGCCGCGATGGGCGATCTCCACGCCCAGTCGCAATTCGATCTGGCGCAGATGCTCGTCGAGCGGCCCGGCGAGGTTGGCGAGGCGCGCGCCATCGGCGGGTTCGAGGCTGAAGTCGTGGTGGCTGGTGTCACTCATGGGGCAGCGAGCCTAGCAGCTTGTCGATGATTGCACCGCGGGTGCGCGGCATGCGCTCTCGCGCCAAGGTGGAATGGTCCGCCGAGGTGCACGCCGGCCGGATGCATTCTTGGAGTCTTCCGTCCCGCGTTGCAGGCATGGCGTGTCTGCCCGTTGGCGACTTGCAATTAATTGGGCGGATAATTAAATTTGGCGCATGAGCATGGCAAGGACCCCGGCGAGAACGCGGCGCAAGAACCCTTCCCGGCCACGAACGCCGGGGCGTCCGACAGCGGCCAGTCCGGAACTTCGGCCGCGCCTGCTCGATGCGGCGCTGGCCTGCTACGCGCGCGAAGGTATCGCCGCGAGCTCGCTGCGCGCGATCGCGCGCGAAGCCGGCGTCACGCCGGCCCTGCTGCACTACTACTTCGGCGATGCGCAGCGATTGCAACAGGTGGTGGTCGAAGAACGCGTATTGCCGGCGTTCGATTCGGTGCGCTCGCTGCTGGCATCCGCCGAGGCGCCTGCCGATTTGATCAACCGTTACGTCTGCGGTATCGGCAATGTCGTCGCTGCGCATCCGTGGCTGCCCGCATTGTGGGTACGCGAGGTGTTGTGCGAGGGCGGTGCCTTGCGTGAGCTTGTGCTGACAAGGCTTGCGGCGCGGGTTCCCGACCTGCTTGCGACGCGGTTCAAATCGGCGCAGCGCGATGGCCGGCTCAATCCCGATCTGGATTCGCGTCTGCTGGTCGTCTCGCTGCTGGGACTGACCTTGTTCCCCTACGCCAGCGCTTCGATCTGGCGCAGGGTGTTTCGCGCCGATGACATCGATGGCGCCCTGTTGCAGGAACATACCCTGGCCTTGCTTGGTCGCGGACTCGAACTCGGGTGATCCCATGCATCGATCAATCATCACGTTCCGTGCTTCCACATGGCTGCTGCTTGTGGCGCCCCTGATCGCCAGCCTTTCCGCCTGTTCAAAGCCGCCCGCGCAGGCGCTGGGCACGCTGGAATTCGATCGCATCGCGCTGCCCGCGCCCGCAGCCGAGCGCATCGTTGCGATCCAGGCGCGCGAAGGCGAGCAGGTGAGCGCCGGTCAGCCTTTGCTCAAGCTTGACCCGGCGCGTACGCAGGCTCAGCTCGCAGCCGCGCAGGCGCAGGCGCAGCGTGCGCGTGATGCGCTGGCCGAACTCGAGAGCGGGCCGCGGCCGCAGGACATTGCGCAAGCGCGGGCGAATCTCGCTGCGGCACAGGCAGCCGCGCGCGAGGCGCGCGCGTATTTCGATCGATTGCAGCCGCTCAAAGGCAAGCACTACGTCGCGGCGGCCGATCTCGATCGTGCACGCGCTTCCGCTGACGGCGCTGCCGGCAAGGTGCGCGCGGCCCAGGCAGCGCTCGACGAACTGCTGGCCGGCACCCGCAGTGAACAGCTCGCGCAGGCCAGGGCGGCCCTGGCTGTCGCGCAGGCGGATGTCGCCGCGCAACAGGTGCTGCTCGACAAGCTCGACCTGACTGCGCCGCGCGCCGGGCGCGTCGACAGCCTGCCGTACCGACTCGGCGATCAGGCGCCGCTCGGCGCACCGCTGGCGATCCTGCTGGCCGGCGATGCGCCGTACGCACGCATCTATGTGCCCGAAAGCCTGCGTGCGGGCGTGAAGGTGGGCGATGCGCTGCGGGTTTTCGTCGGCAATCGTCCGCAGGCACTGACGGGTAAGCTGCGCATGATCCGCAGTGAACCGGTGTTCACGCCTTACTACGCGCTGATCGGTGATGACGTGGCGCGCTTGAGCTATCTGGCCGAAGTCGAGCTTGGCGCCGATGCGGCCCCGTTGCCGGCCGGGCTGCCGGTGCGCGTCGAGTTTGGCAGCCGGCCGCAATGAACGATGACATCGCGATCCGCGCGCAGGGCCTGACCCGCCGCTTCGGAAAGCTCGTCGCGGTGGATCATGTCGATCTCGCGGTGCCCAGGCGAGCGGTCCATGGCTTTCTCGGTCCGAATGGCTCGGGCAAGTCGACGACGATCCGCATGCTGTGCGGGCTGCTGACGCCCACTGAAGGAACGATCGAGGTGTTGGGCTTGTCGATTCCTGCACAGGCCGAGGCCCTGCGCACTCGAATCGGCTACATGACGCAGAAGTTCTCGCTGTTCGAGGACTTGAGCGTGCGCGAGAACCTCCAATTCATGGCCGACGTGCAGGCCCTGCCGCGCGCGCTGGCGCGTCGCCGCGTGGACGAGTTGATCGGGGAATACGCATTTGCCGATCGACAGCGCCAGCTGGCTGGCACGCTCAGTGGCGGGCAGAAGCAACGCCTTGCACTCGCCTGCGCCGTGATCCATCGACCCGAATTGCTGTTTCTCGATGAGCCGACCAGTGCCGTGGATCCCGAATCACGGCGCGATTTCTGGGAAAAGCTCTTCGAGCTTGCCGATCAAGGCACGACCTTGCTGGTGTCGACGCACTACATGGACGAGGCCGAGCGTTGCCATCGCATCGCGATCCTCGACCACGGCGCGCTGGTGGCCGATGGCACGCCGGTGGAGCTGTGCGCGCGTCTGGATGGGCGAACCCTGCTGGTCGACTCGTCCAATCCACGTCGCGCGCAACAGACGATCATGGCGCTCGACGGCGTCATCAGCGTCGCCCAGATCGGCAACAGCCTGCGCGTACTGGTCGCCGATGCCCATGCGGATGCGCGTGGCCGCCTGCTGGATGCGCTGGCCAGGAGTGGCCAGCAGGCAGCGGTGGAGCCGATTCGCGCGAGCCTGGAAGACGTGTTCGTCGCGGCGACGCGGCGCAGCGCAACGAGCGAGGAGGCGGCCGCATGAATCTGCGTCGCCTCTGGGCCATCGTGCTCAAGGAACTGCGGCAGATGCGGCGGGATCGCGTGACGCTGGCGATGATCGTTGCGGTGCCGGTGCTGCAGCTCGTGCTTTTCGGCTACGCGATCAACCTCAACCTGCGCGGGCTGGCGGCCGGCATCGCCGATCAAGCCAACACGTCCGGCTCGCGCGCGGCAGTGATGGACATGATTGCGACGGGGGTGATCGCGCCGGTCGCCGAGGCGCGTACTCCGGAAGAACTCGTGGCGATGCTGCGGCGTGGCGACATCAATGTCGGCATCGCGATCCCGCCGGATTTCGAGCGACGCAAGGCCGATGGCAGCGAAGCGGTGCAGGTGATGGTCGACGGCAGCGACACCGCGGTGCAGGGCGCCGCAGCGCAACTGGCGCAGATGCCGCTGACGACGATTGCGGGTGTTGGTGCGGCACCGTTGGCGAGCACGCCGTCGGCGCGGCCGATCTCGGTGGTCGCTTTCTACAATCCCGGGCGACGCTCGGCGGTCAATATCGTGCCGGGCCTGATCGGCGTGATCCTGACCATGACGATGGTGTTGTTCACCGGCGTGGCGATCGTGCGCGAGCGCGAGCGCGGCAACATGGAACTGCTGATCGCCACCCCGCTGTCGCGCAGCGAACTCATGATCGGCAAGGTCTTGCCCTACATCGTGATCGGATTCCTGCAGACCACGGTGATACTCGGCCTTGGCGTCTGGCTGTTCGCGGTGCCGATCCACGGCAGCCTACTCGATGTCTATCTCGCCTCGGGCCTGCTGATCCTCGCCAACCTCACGCTCGGCCTGCTGATTTCGACCGCGGCGCGTTCGCAATTCCAGGCGATGCAGCTGACCTTCTTCTTCTTTCTTCCGTCGATCCTGCTGTCGGGCTTCATGTTCCCGTTCGCCGGGATGCCGCGCATTGCACAGTGGATCTCAGAGCTGCTGCCGTTGACGCATTTCCTGCGCCTCGTGCGCGGCATCATGCTGCGCGGCGCGAGCCTGTCCGAACTGTGGATCGAGGCCTGCGCGCTGATCGCCTTCACGATCGTGATGATGAGCGCGGCGATCCTGCGCTTCCGCAAGCGGCTCGATTGAACGCAGGGCATTCGCTGGCGGTCGAAGGACAGCCCGCGAAAGCGATTCCGCATGGATCGGCGCGAGCCGACAGACACGTCGTTGAAGCGCGCCCTGCGAGGAGTTCCGCAAGGCGGCTCCCGGGTCGTCCGGGTCAGCCGGACCGACGCATTGACGCGGGCGCGGCCGGTTCCTTCGATCCCTCGACGCCAGCTTGAATGCCGCACGCGATGCGCGGATGATCACCAGCGGGGTGGGGCGGTTTCCGCAATGGAAACGAAAAGGGGAAGAGGTCATGCAATTCGACAACCACGCGCGCGTTCGCCGGATCGCCGCGGTGCTGTGCATGCTGCTCGCGGGGCAGGCGGGTGCGGCGAGCTATCGAGTATTTCCGCTTCCGGTCGCCAGTCCGGACCATGGTCCGCGGGTGTTGTTGACCGATCCGTCCGACGCCGATGCGTCGCCGTTCGGCTGGCACGACACCAACGGTGCGGCCGGGGCCGACTACACGATCCTGCGTGGCAACAACGTGCAGGTCTACGTCGATGCGAACAATGACGGCTTGCCTGACGGCGCGGGGCCGGATGGTGGCTTGGGGCTCGTGTTCGATTACGCCGCCGCACCGGGCAGCGTGCCACCGTCCGCGTACGCCGATGCGCTGGCGACAAACGCGTTCTATCTTGGCAACCGGTTCCACGACATCCTCTGGCACCACGGATTCGCCGAGGCCGACGGCAATTTCCAGGAGAACAACTACGGTCGCGGCGGGCTTGGCGGCGACGCCGTGGTCATCGAAGTCCGCAAAGGCGGCCAAACCAACAACGCCGGCTGGGTGAACACCGCAGAGGGTGCGCCGCCGAAATTGCGTTTCTACGAATGGAGCCTGACCAGCCCGAATCGCGAGGTCAGCTTCGAGGCGGACGTCGCCGCGTTCACCTACATGCAGATCACCCAGTCGCGCCTGACTGGTGGATCGTGTCTTTCAAACGCCGATCGGGCCGAAATAGGCGTATCCGATTTCTTCGGAGTGTTGGTGACCAACGATTTCGCGGCGACGACCTCGGCGACGCCGCGCGGACTCGCGACCTGGCTGATGGGCCAGCCGATCGGGGGTGTCGGCATCCGCACGCATCCGTATTCGAGCGACATGAACATCAATCCCTTGACCTATGCCGACAGCGCAACGGCCACGTCGCCGCACGGAATCGGTGTGATCTACGCCAGCGCCTTGTGGGACCTCGCCTGGCTGATGGTCCAGCGCGACGGTGCCAGCGGCGATCTCGTGAATGGCGATGGCGGTGACAACCGCGTGCTGCGACTCGTGATCGAAGGCTTGAAGGCGCAACCCTGCAACTCGGGTCTGCTCGATTCGCGCGACGCCTTGTTGCAGGCCGATCAGACCCTCTACGGCGGTACCTATGCCTGCGACATCTGGCAGGCGTTTTCGCGTCGCGGCATGGGAGTGTCGGCGAATCAAGGTTCAGTCACCAGTCTGGTCGACAACGTCGCCGCCTTCGATGTGCCCGCGCCCTGCAGTGAGTTCATCTTTGCCGATGGCTTCGAAGGGCCACCACCGGAGCCGGTCTGGCAGCAGTTCTGCCCCGTCGCCGGCACGATCGATTTGCCTGCCGGCCAACCGATGACGACTTCAGGCCCAGCGTCGGTGTATCCGATCGAGGTGCCGGTGTCGGGCCTTGCCACCGACGTGGTCGGCGTGCGCGTGCAGATGTTCGGATTGACGCACACCTTTCCCAGCGACCTCGACTTCCTGTTGATCTCACCCGACGGTCAAAGTCTGGTATTTCAGTCTGATGCTGGCGGGGGAGTGGATCTATCCAATGCGACCTATACGATCGATGATGCCGCGGCCGGCCTCATGCCGAGTAATGCTCAGCTGATCTCCGCGAGCTATCGACCGACCGACTACGTCGATGGCGACGTGTTTTCTGCCCCGGCCCCGGTCGGCCCGTATCAGCGCGCCGCGCCCGTCGGCGCAGCGACCTTTGCGAGCACTTTTGGCGGTGCCGATGGCAATGGTGCCTGGAAGATCTACATCGTCGATGACGCAAGCGGTGATTTCGGCCAGCTTGACGGTGTGTGTCTGGAGATGGGCGTGTTGCCTTGAGGGGTTGAAATCGCCGCAGCAGCTCAGGCGCTGCGCAAGAGCGCGACGTCGAGGCGCGCACGCAGGGAATTGGTGAGCGCTTCGGTGATCACGACATCGACGAACTGACCGATCAGGCTGGCCGGTCCGGCGAAGTTCACCGAGCGCATGTTCTCGGTCTTGCCGGTCAGTTCGTTCGGATTCTTGCGGCTCGGGCCTTCGACCAGGATGCGCTGCGTGGTGCCGACCATCGCCGCGCTGATTCTTGCCGCGTTGGCGTTGAGCGCGGCCTGCAGGCGTTCCAGGCGCGCGTGCTTGACTGCGTCGGGGGTGTCGTCTTCGAGGCTGGCGGCCGGGGTGCCCGGGCGACGCGAATAGATGAAGGAGAAACTCTGGTCGAAGCCGATGTCCTCGACCAGTTTCATGGTCTTGTCGAAATCGGCATCGCTCTCGCCGGGGAAACCGACGATGAAGTCGGTGGCGATGCAGATGTCGGGTCGCACCGCGCGCAGTTTGCGGATCTTCTGCTTGTATTCGAGCGCGGTGTAGCCGCGTTTCATCGCCGCAAGGATGCGGTCGGAGCCGGCCTGCACCGGCAGATGCAGGAAGTTGGCGAGCTTGGGCACGTTGGCATAGGCCTCGATCAGTGAGTCGGAAAACTCCAGCGGATGCGAGGTGGTGAAACGGATGCGGCCGATGCCGTCGATTTGCGCGATCGCGTGGATGAGCAGGCCGAGGTCGGCGAACTTGCCATCGATCAAGCGCGCGCCGAACGCCTCGGCGGCGCCCGCGTCCATCGGGCCGCGATAGGCGTTCACGTTCTGACCAAGCAGGTTGACCTCGCGCACGCCCTGTTCGGCGAGCGCGGCGATCTCGGCGAGCACGTCGTCGAATGGGCGGCTGATTTCCTCACCGCGGGTGTAGGGCACCACGCAGTAGGAGCAGTATTTGGAGCAACCTTCCATGATCGAGACGAAGGCACTGGGGCCTTCGGCGCGCGGCTCGGGCAGGCGGTCGAACTTCTCGATCTCGGGGAAGGAGATATCGACCTGCGCCTTGCCGCTGTCGCGCCGGGCTTCGATCAGTTCGGGCAGGCGATGCAGCGTTTGCGGCCCGAACACCAGATCGACGTAGGGCGCACGCTTGACGATCGCTTCGCCTTCCTGGCTGGCGACGCAGCCACCGACCCCGATCAGTACCGGCTTGTCGCCCTGCTTGAGCTCCTTCCAGCGGCCGAGCTGGCTGAAGACCTTTTCCTGCGCCTTTTCGCGGATCGAGCAGGTATTGACGAGGATGACGTCGGCCTCGGTCTCGTCCTGGGTCAGCTCAAGGCCCTGTGCGGCGTGCAGTACATCGGCCATTTTGGACGAGTCGTATTCGTTCATCTGGCAACCATAGGTCTTGATGTAGAGCTTGCCGGCCATGATTGCGCCACGTGAAGGGGAAGTCGGCAAGTTTAGCATTGTGGCGCAAGGACTTAGCGTGCGAGCCACGTGGCATGGGGAATCCCGTCGCACGCGCGTTGTCCAAAGTCCCCGCGCCGGTGCACAGCTACCGCGAAGCCTGCAGCCGCCCCATCGCGGCAACACACCAGGCGGTTTTTGTGACGGCGGGTCAGTTTCTTCTTGGCAACCTGAGAAATGTGGCCCAAACTCTTGCCCGGATTGGATTTAGGTGGATTCATGTCGTCGATGCGCCTGCCCCGATTCGCACTTGCATTGCCGCTGCTGGCGGTCGCCGCGTGCGCGCATGCCGGCACGCTGTACAAGTGCGACACCACCGATGGCAGCATCGCCTATACCAGCACCACCAAGGGTTATTCCAACTGCAAGGTCGTCGACGTCTTCCCCGATCCACCCAAGGCACAGGCGCGCCAGGCGCCATTGACGCGGCCGGATACGGCAAGGACAGCACCTGCTGTCGCGGTGGCGCCGGATGGCGGCGTGGGAAAGAGCCGTTCGGAATGGGACTACGCCGAAAACCGCGCCGATTTTTCCGCGGTCGTGGCTGCCGTGGCCGTTGATCCAGCCAGTGCCGCGCGCATGGACTTCCGTGCCGTTTACGCGGGGGTTGCCAGCAGCGCGCCCAAGATGGAATCGGTTGATTTCTCGACGGTCCTTGCCGATGTCGCCAGTACCACGACCACGGTCGGCAATCCCTTGTTCATCGCGGCGCCCTATCGCATGCGGGCCACCAACCGAGCGCCGGCGCCAGTGCTTGCCACGGTCACGTCGCCAGTCTCCTCTCCGGTTCCGCGTGTATTGCGCGGTGCGGTCTACAAGTTCACGCGCAAGGATGGCACGGTTGAATACACCAACATCAAACCGCGCAGTGGTGCCTTCGCGGTGTTGTTCACGTACATCGCGACCTGCGTCGCGTGCGATCTGAATTCTCGGATCGATTTTGCGCGTACTGCCCTGCATCTGGATTCGTACAAGGACGAGATTGCCGCAGCTGCCGCGGACTTCGGCGTCGACGGCGCCCTGCTGCACGCGGTGATCCATGCGGAATCGGCGTTCAACCCGATGGCGTTGTCGCAAAAGGGTGCGCAAGGCCTCATGCAATTGATGCCCGGTACCGCCAGCGACATGGGCGTGGCCGATGCCTTCGATGCGCGGCAGAACATTCGCGGCGGCGCGCGTTACCTCGGTGAGTTGCTGCGCACGTTCAATGGCGACACCACGCTCGCCACCGCGGCCTACAACGCCGGTCCGGGCGCGGTGCAAAAATATGGCGGCGTGCCACCCTATGACGAAACGCGCGTCTATGTTCAGCGCGTGGCAACCTTGCAGCAGCGCTACCGCGCCGCAGCTCAAGGTGGCGCGGCGTCACCGCCGCGCTCGTAGGCGCTGGCTTCTTCCACGCGGTTGCGGCCCAGTGCCTTGGCACGATAGAGCGCCGTGTCGGCCCGTGCGACCAACGCCGCCATGTCGCGATCCTGTGCTTCAAGTTCGGCCACGCCGATGCTCAAGGTGACACCTTCGCCAGGGCCCAGATCATCGAATTGCCTGTTCGCAGTGCTCTCGCGCAGGCGCTCGGCCACTTCGTGTGCGGCGACGAGTTGGGCGCCGGGCAGCACGGCCAGAAATTCCTCGCCTCCACTGCGACCGAGCAGGTCTCCCTCGCGCAGGGCCTGCGCGCAGGTGTTTGCGATCGCGCGCAGTACGCGATCGCCGACCGGATGACCAAAGCGGTCATTGATGCGCTTGAAATGGTCGATGTCGATGGCAAGTACGCTCAGCGTCTCGCCATCGCTGCGTGCCTCGCGCAGCGCTGACTGTCCGGCTTGTTTCAAGCCGCGCAAGTTGAGCACTTCGGTCAGGGGATCAATTGATGCTGCTCGCTTCAAACTGCGCAGACGTGCCAATTGGCGCAAGGCGAGCACGGCAAGTGCAATCAACAAGGTCGCCAGCAGGACCAATGCCACGCGTTGCCAATGACGGGCGCGCTCGAGTACCTCGAGCTGGCGCTCCTGAGTGGCCTTGTCGTCCTTGAGGCGCTGGTTTTCCAGTCGTGCGCGGTCACTTTCGAACTGCTCACGCAGTACCTGCGCGCGCTGGTCATTGCGTTCCGTGACGTTGCGATCGTGCGCGGCCAGATACTTTCTGTACGCGCCGAGTGCGGCGACCGGCAGGTCTGCCGATTCAAACGCCCGCGCTTGCTCCAGATACAGCCGTTCCTGGTAACGCGTGTTGGCGTTGCGTTCGAATACAGTTTGCGCGACTGAATACTGATCGATGGCCTTGCGCAATTGTCCCAGGCCGGCGAAGGCACGACCCCGTTCAAAGGCGATCATGCCGGATCCTGTCGCGTGTTCGAGCTGGGCGTACTCGTCGGCGGCCTTCTGCAGCGCTTCGAGTGCCTCGCGGTTGCGCTTGAGATCGACGAGGACCGAGCCGAGCGCGAGCCTGCTTGCAGCCACATCGGAGCGAATGTCGGTATTGGCGGCGAGGCCGAGGGCGCGCTCAAGGGTGTTCAAGGCTTCTTCGTGGCTGCCATCTTCCTGCTCGGAGTAGCCCAGGTTGAGTACCGAAACGAACAATGAAGCCCGGTCACCGACTTCCTGCTGATGCGCGATGGCTTGCTCGAGGTATTCACGCGCCTTGCCCTGATCGCCGAGGCGGCGATAGGTGATGCCGATGTCCTGCAGGGTGCGATTGGCGGCTTCGTCCATGCCGAGCTGGGTGAGCAGGCGCCGTGCCTCGATGGAATCTGCCAGCGCCTTGCCGTAGCTGCCGAGTACCGATTCGCTGTTGCCGCGGGCCTGCAGGCCCAAGGCAAGTGCAGCATCGTCACCCGAGGTGCGCGCGAGCATGATGCCGCGCTCGAGGCTGGCCATCGCAATGGTCGAACCTTCGAGTATGTCTTCGTAGGACGCGCGACAGTAAAGGAAACGTGCGGCCGCGCGATGGTCACGCGCCGTCAGCGCGGCACTGAATTGGCGCTGGGCGAATTCAAGGCCCTGCGCATAGGCATTGCCGTAATCGAGCGTGCAGTTGAGCGTCTCGATCAGGCGCTGGCGGTCTCCATCGTCTGCCGGCAGCAGTGCCTGCAATTGCCTGACGGCCGCGCGCGCGCGCGGCACGCTCAAAGTCAGGAGATCGCCGCCCTCAAGGCGCTTGAACATGGCATCGAACTGCGCAGCCTCGTCGAGCGCAGCGGGCGCGGCACGGGGGAGGGGGTCAGATGCTTCCGAATGGGCCGAAAGCAGCAAGGCCAGCAGCGGAATCAGCCATCCCGGTGGGGTCTGGGACATGTTGATGGCGAACCCGGTGACACGAGCGGTGATGCGGACAGTCTAGTCAGGGTGCACGCCGGTGGGGGGCGTTTCGGGGAACGGATTGTCAACAATTGCAACGGCTTCGAGCAGGGAACGGAGCGTTCCGGGCTCAGGTGCCTGTGGTGCTTGGCGCGGGCCGCTGCGCCACGGTCAGGTCGACGGCAAAGCTTCGCCCATCGCGCATTCCGGTCAGGTGGGCCTTGCTGCCGGGGCTGATCGCGGCCTCACGATTGAGCAGGTCCATCTGGTCGCTGATCGCATTGCCATCGAGCGTGATCAGGATGTCGCCAGCCTGCAGCCCGGCGCGGGCGGCGGGGCTGTCGGGCACGATCCGCACCAACAGCGCGCCGGGTTGGCGCGGCTCACCGCTGGTTTGCGGTACGTCGGTGTAGTCTGCGCCCAACCAACCGCGGATCACGTGGCCGTGCTGGATGATCTGGTCGAGTACCACCTTGACCGTGGCAACCGGGATCGCAAAGCCGATGCCTTCGGGCATTTGCGCCGCGCGTCCACTTTCGGAACGGATCGGCGTGGCGTAGACCGCGGTGTTGATGCCGACCAGGTTGCCCTCCGAATCGACCAGCGCGCCACCGGAGTTGCCGGCATTGATCGCCGCATCGGTCTGGATGAAGTCTTCGAAGGCGGACATCTTGAGCTGCCGTCCGGTCGCGCTGATGATGCCCATGGTGACCGTCTTGCCGACGCCCGCCGGGTTGCCGATTGCGAGCACGACGTCGCCGACCTCGGCGGGACTGCCATCGCGTACCGCGATGGTCGGCAGGTTGCGGGCGTCGATGCGCAACACGGCCAGATCGGTCTCGACGTCGGTGCCGACGATCTCGGCGCGTTGCACGCGGCCATTGTCAAGCGCGACCTGAATGTCGTCGGCGCCTGAAATGACGTGGTTGTTGGTGAGCACATAGCCATCGGCGCCGAAAATCACGCCCGAGCCCAGGCTCTGGTCGCGACGCGGAATCACCGGACCGGCCACGTAACCGAGCAGGCGTTGACTGAGCGGATCGTAGACCGGCAAGGGCCGCCGCCAGTTGCTTGCGGTGATGCGGTTGGCGTAGATGTTGACGACCGCGGGCGAGGCACGCGCCACTGCGTTTGCGTACGAGGCGGGGCCGCGCGCGCCGACCGCCGCGTTGGCGCGCGTGCCGCGCAGGCGGTCGACCATGCGCGGCGCGAACACGCTGAGCACGAATGCGGCGGCGAGGCCGACTACCACGCAGCGGGCAACGAAAGCGGCGAGGTTGAGAAGGGGGCGGTTCTGCATGCCAGCGCGATTGTGCTTGGCCCGATCGGGCGAGGTCGCTTCGATTGTGCGAGTAGGAAGCGTTCGATAAACTAACATGATTTTGGGGATCCGCTTGCGCCTGCGCAGGCGCGCGACATCACCGCCATGATCTTCGATCAAGGCGGAAATCAAGGCGTTGCGGCCCTCGGGTCGCGGGATCGTGGAGCACGCGCTGGCGTGCGATCGAGTTTCTGAATCCTGAGTGGCAGCGGAGTTGTGATGGCAAACGATGCTGTGGTGGACAAGGGCCGACGTCGGTTCTTGACAGCGACGACCGCGGTCGTCGGCGGGGCGGGTGCGGCCGTTGCCGCGATCCCGTTCATCAAGTCCTGGGAGCCGAGCGCAAAGGCGAAATCCGCCGGTGCCCCCGTGCTCGCCGACATCAGCAAGATCGAAGCGGGGCAAAAGGTCACCTTTGCCTGGCGCGGTTTGCCGGTGTTTGTCGTCAACCGCACGAAGGCGCAGCTTGACGCGCTGCCGGGCGAGGACACCCACCTGCGCGATCCGAAGTCGGACAACACGGCGCAGCAGCCCGAATACGCCAAGAACGAATGGCGCTCGATCAAGCCCGAATGGCTGGTCATGGTTGCAATCTGCACCCATCTGGGTTGCGTGCCGGACTTCTATCCGGAAATCAAACCCGAGCCGTTCGATCCGAACTGGAAGGGCGGTTTCTATTGCCCTTGCCACAAATCCCGCTACGACATCGCCGGCCGCGTGTTCGACGGCGTGCCGGCACCGGCCAACATGCCGATTCCGCCCTACCACTTCGTCGATGACACGCACATCCTGATTGGCGTGGATCCCGGCAAGGAGGTGGCGTGATGGGCGCTCCGATGACACGCATCCAGTCCAACAGCCGCGTGATCAACTGGATCGAGGATCGGCTGCCGATCTTCTCGTTCCTCAATGCGCACACGGGCGGCTACTACGCACCAAAGAATTTCAATCTTTGGTACTACTTCGGTTCACTTGCCTTGCTCGTGCTGGTCAACCAGATCCTGACCGGCATCTTCCTCACGATGAACTACAAGCCCAGCGCGGAAGAGGTTGCGCCGGGCATTTCGGCCGCGTTTGCCTCGGTCGAGTACATCATGCGCGACGTGGAGTGGGGCTGGCTGATTCGTTACATGCACTCCACCGGGGCCTCGCTGTTTTTCGTCGTGGTCTACCTGCACATGTTCCGCGGCCTGATGTACGGCTCGTACAAGAAGCCGCGCGAGCTGGTCTGGATCCTCGGCATGCTGATCTTCCTCGCGTTGATGGCCGAGGCCTTCATGGGCTATGTGTTGCCGTGGGGCAACATGTCGTTCTGGGGCGCGAAGGTCATCATTTCGCTGTTCGGCACGATTCCGTGGATCGGCGAATCCCTGGTGCAATGGATCATGGGTGACTATCTGCCCGCCGATGCCACCCTCAACCGCTTCTTTGCGCTGCACGTCATTGCGCTGCCGCTGGTGTTGCTGCTGCTGGTGGTGCTGCATTTGGCGGCGCTGCACGAGGTCGGCTCGAACAACCCCGACGGCGTCGAGATCAAGGCGAAGAAGGGCGCCGACGGCAAGCCGCTGGACGGCATTCCGTTCCATCCCTACTACACGGTCAAGGACATCTTCGGCACCGGATTCTTCCTGCTGATCGCCGCCTTCATCATTTTCTATGCGCCGACCTTCGGTGGCTGGTTCCTCGAGCACGACAATTTCATTCCGGCCAACAACCTCGCCACACCTTCGCACATCAAGCCGGTATGGTATTTCACGCCGTTCTACGCGATCTTGCGCATGGTGCCTTCGTTGTTTGGCACTGCGATCTGGGGCGTGTTGGCGATGTTCGGCTCGATCGCCTTGTTGTTCTTCCTGCCATGGATCGATGCCGGCAAGGTCAAGTCGGTGCGCTATCGCGGCCTCGGATACAAGATTGCGCTCGGCTTGTTTGCGGTGTCGTTCATCATGCTCGCAGCGGTTGGCGCGGGCGTGGTCGGCGAACTCATTCCCGAGTGGCTGGGCACCAGCGTCGATGCCACCGCGATCGAGAACCTGTTCGGCCGATTCTGGACGATCATCTACTTCGGCTTCTTCGTGTTTCTGTGGTTCTACAGCCGCGGGATGGAGAAGACCAAGCCGGTGCCCGAGCGGGTGACATCCCATGACTAAACCAATGATCGTGTCCGTGGGGAAAGTGATGCTCATGAAGTTCGCGATGGCGCTGGCGATGGGTTTGGCCATGCTGGGCCAGGTGCAGGCATCGGAAGGCGGCGGCCTGCAAT
The DNA here is from genome assembly GCF_019634815.1 of Dokdonella sp. GTDB lineage: Bacteria > Pseudomonadota > Gammaproteobacteria > Xanthomonadales > Rhodanobacteraceae > Dokdonella_A. The sequence goes on from NZ_JAHCAP010000004.1 coordinate 50,070, forward strand.
CGGCCAACATCTCGCTCGACGACATGGCTTCGCTGCAGCGTGGCGCCAAGCTTTACTTCAATTACTGCTCGGGCTGCCATTCGCTGCGCTTCCTGCGCTATTCGCGCATCGCCGACGATCTCCAGCTCGATCGCAAGGATGTCGAGGCGAGCCTGATCTTCACCGGCGCAAAGTTCGGTGATCCGGCGCTCAGCCACATGCCGGTCGAGGATGCGACCAAGTGGTTTGGCAAGGCACCGCCCGATCTCTCGCTTGAAGCCCGGTCGAAGGGCGCGGATTGGATCTACAGCTATCTCAAGTCGTTCTATATCGATCCGACCCGGCCACTGGGCTGGAACAACACCGTGTTCGAGAATGCCTCGATGCCCAACGCGCTGTGGGAGCTGCAAGGCTTGCAGACCGCGGTGCGCAAAGCCGGCGCCAAGGAAGGAGAAGGTGCGATCGAGCGGCTCGAGGTGAGTACCCCGGGGCGTCAGAACGCCGAGGCGTTCGATCGCACCGTGCGCGACATCACGGCCTTCCTCGAATACGCGGGTGAACCCGCCGCGCTCAAGCGCGAATCGATGGGCGTGTGGGTCTTGCTTTACCTTGCCGTGTTCACCCTGTTGGCCTATTTCCTCAAGCACGAGTTCTGGAAAGACGTGCACTGAGACCGGGTGAAACCGCGGTCCGTCCCGGTCGCTGCCGGGACGGTGCCCACGATCGACCGCAGACAGTGTTCCGATCAGCGTGGCGAGCGTCGGTCCCGGGCGTGTTGTTGCGCATTCACAACAGGGTTCAAGGCGCGGAGAATGCCAATCCGGCGCGTCCGCCCCCTGCTTGCTCGGCAAGTTCTCCATTTGAATCAGTTGCTTGAGCGCGCCGCGATGTGCGTTCTAGGCGAGCGCGCCCGTCGCGTAGTACATTCCGGCGCCACGGCCTGGAGAGGGGACGACGGCATGGCTTTGACGCAACGCTCGCGGACGATTCTGACATTGTATTCGGCTCAGGATTGCGTCCACGGACACCGTGTGCGCATGACTCTCGCCGCCAAGGGCGTGACCTACGACCACGTTCTCGTCGACCTGGCAGCGCCGCCGGCCGATCTGCTTGAGCTCAATCCCTATCATTCCGTCCCGACCCTCGTCGATCGTGACCTGGTTCTGTACGACACCTCGGTGATCTGCGAGTACCTCGACGAGCGTTACCCGCACCCGCCGTTGATGCCGGTGGATCCGCTGTCACGGGCGCGCCTGCGGCTGGCGATCGTGCGGGTCGAGAACGACTGGCTGACCTTGGTCGAGGCCATCGAAGCCGGGGGCAAGGTCGCTGATGCCGCACGCAAGACCTTGCGTGAGGAAATGATCCGCAACGCGCCGGCTTTCAAGGCTTCACGCTTCTTCCTCAGTCCGGAAATCAGTCTGGCCGATTGCGCGGTTGCACCGCTGGTCTGGCGACTGGACCATCTGGGCGTGCAATTGCCCAAGGAGGCTCAGCCCGTGATCGACTACGGCGAACGGATCTTCCACAGCCAGGGCTTTGCGCGCAGCCTGAGTCCGCAGGAACGGACGATGCGGCCATGAGCGGGCCAGGTTCGCGTCCTGCCGGGACCGCCTGCCGGTGAGCAACGCCGAAATGACATCCAATCGTCCGTACCTGTTGCGGGCGCTGCGCGACTGGATCAGCGACAACGGACTCACGCCCCATTTGCTGGTCGATGCCGGCGTCGACGGTGTGCGCGTTCCCGCCAGTGCGATCAAGGAGGGCAAGGTTGTCCTCAACATCGCCGCCCGCGCAGTCGGTCAATTCGAAATCGACGATCACAGCGTGCACTTCCTTGCCCGCTTCGGCGGCGTCAGCCAAAGTGTTCAAGTGCCGATGCAGGCGGTGTTGGCGATCTACGCCCAAGAGAACAACCAAGGCATGCTGTTTCAGCCCGAAGGCGCGTCACCGACCGATCCGCCACCTGCGCCAGCGCCAGAGGAACCGCCCAAGCGATCGCACTTGCGCATCGTCAAGTGAAACTACCGGGCTGATTGACCACGGTCAGGTGCGGTAGCGGCCGAGCCGGCGCTTCCGAAGGCGGCACGGCGAGCGGCAGGCTCCAACTGATCAATCGATGGCCTTCGAGCTCAAGGTGTCCGGGACGGCGGTCGCTGCCGTCGACGCTGACTTCGAACGCATAGCGTCGCAACACGGAAGGCAGGCCCTGGTGCCACACCAGGCGCACGCGACGCACCGCAACGCTCTGGTCGAGTAACTGGAGTCCGGCCTCGGCGCACAGACGATGTCCGTGCGCAATCGCGAACTCGCGCGCGCGCAGGACATCCATCCAGGCCCAAACCAGGCTGGCGATCACAAGCAAGGCGATCAAGGTGGTACTCATGGTTGCAGTGTGGGGGCATGCGTCCTGGTCGGCAAGTCGCGCGTGCGCAAGGCGCGCAGCTGGGTACAATCCGGGTCGTGGTGCCGGGCGTGACATCGGGTCACGCCGGCGTTTGTGACCGCCCTGGGTGGTCGTTCACTGGAGGGTCCGATGAAACTGGTTTTTCCTGGGGGAGAACACGCGCCGCTGGAACTGGGTGAGACCGTGGTGACGATCGGTCGCGATGCAGCCTGCAACGTGGTCATCGATCGCGACGGGATCGCGCCCAGGCATTGCGAGATTTCGGCGCGCGGCGAAGAAGCCAGCGTGCGTTCACTCGATCCGACACAGGCAACCGTGCTCAATGGTCGTCAGGTCACCGCAGCCACGCCGATCAAGGACGGCGACCTCATCGTCATCGGACGCGTTGGCTGTTCGGTGGTTGGTGGTCGCAAGGCCGCGGTCACGGCGCCTTCGGCCGAGCGCGATGCGAGTACGCGCGTGCGCGCGGCATTGCCGAAGTTCGTGCTGCGCGGTGTATCAGGCCCGACCTTGGGCAAGACTTTTGCAGTCACCAGTGGCGCGGTGATCGGCCGCCAGGCCGATGCCGACATCTCGATCCCCGCCGACGAGGTTTCACGCCAGCACGCGCGGCTCAAGGTAACCGCCGATGGCGTCATGGTCGAAGACCTGGGATCGGCCAATGGCACCTTCATCGGCAACCAGCGCGTCACGCAGAACGCCTTGCTCAAGCCGGGCGACGAGTTGCGGCTGGACACGATCCGATTCCTGCTCATCGCGCCGGGCATGGACGCGCGCCAGCAGTCGGCAGCCGCCCGTCCGGAAACCGTGCCGGCAGCGACGTCGGCCAAGGGCGGCAACAACGGCCTGTGGATCGTGATCGGTGTCGTGATCGTCGCCGCAATCGCGGCCGCAGTGCTGCATCACCTCAAGGTCTTCTGAATGCAACGTGTGCCGAGCGCGCCAACCTGGCTGCGCTGCCAGGGCGCGCGCTCGGGGGGGCGTCTGGAAAACGCCTTGCGCTCAGGCTGGGCGGTCGGCGATGTCGATACGCATCGACAAGTCGATTGCCCGCACATGCTTGGTGAGCGCGCCAATCGAAATGAAGTCGACTCCGGTTTCGGCGATCGCGCGCACACGGTCGAGTGAAACCGAACCCGATACTTCGAGCGGAACACGTCCCGCGGTTTCGGCGACGGCACGGCCCAGCTCATGGAGTTCGAACTCGTCAAGCATGATGCGGTCGGCGCCGGCGGCGAGCGCCTCGCGGAGCTCCTGAAAGTTTTCCACCTCGGTTTCGATCAGCAGGTCGGGATGCAGCGCGCGCGCGCGGCTGACTGCAGCGCTGATCGAACCGGCCGCGGCGATGTGGTTCTCCTTGATCAGCACGGCATCGAACAAGCCGATGCGATGGTTGAATCCGCCGCCGACGCGAACCGCGTACTTCTGTGCCAGGCGCAAACCGGGGATGGTTTTGCGCGTATCGAGGATCTTCGCGCGTGTTCCGCGCACGGCATCGACGAAGGCTGCCGTCGTCGTTGCCGTCGCTGACAGCGTCTGCAGGAAGTTGAGCGCCGTGCGCTCGGCGCTGACCAGGGCGCGGGCGTCACCCTCGACCTGGCACAAGACGCTACCCGCGGCAACGTGCTCGCCATCCTGCGCGTGCCAATGGATGCGTGCCAGCGGATCGAAGGTCAGGAAGCAGGCCTGCGCCCAGTCGCGGCCACAGAGCACGGCCGCATCACGACTGCGCAGTCGCGCCGACGCGCGCGCGCCTGCGGCCAGCAGATCCGCGGTGACGTCACCCTTGCCCACGTCCTCTTCGAGCGCGCGGCGTACATCGCGCGCAACGAGATCGGCGTCAGGAGGCGTCAGGGTGGATGCATTCACGGCAGCGGCCAGCGCATTGGGGCCTGCAGGATAGCAAGCCCCGCTGGCGCTACGGGGTGGTCGGTGGAGCCACGCCGACCGCGCCGTCATCGGGCGCGTTTTCGGCAGTCACATGGCGAAGCTTGGCGACGATTGCATCAAGCGCGCGGTCGAACAGCGGAACCTCTTCGAGGATCGTGGTGGTGCCGGCACGCAATTCCTCAGCGAGCGCGGTCACGGTCTTGTCGCAGACCTTCAGGCCGCGCCGGTTGACGAACAGGTATTTCGCGCTGATTGGGCTGATCCAGGACAGCTTGGCGCGTTCGGGTGTGCCGTTGTCATCGAGATACTCGATCCAGGTGCCGGCCTTGATCGACTTGGCCATGCGCACGAACTCGTCGTCGAGATCGCCATCCACGGCGACGGTCTCGCCACCCGGCAGGTGACCATCAAGAACTGCTTCCTCGACCGGGCTTTGCGTCACCGCCGCGCCACTGCTTGCCAACCCGCTTGCCGGCGCGCTGCCTCCATCCGCCTTGGCCTCGGCGCTGGCGGGTGGCGTCACGAACTCGCGTACCACCTCGTCGACTTTCTTGGTTTCCAGTTGCTGACCGGCGAGGATGCGCTCGTAGAACTGCGCCAGATCCGCCAGCAGTTTCTGCATGTCGGTTTCATGGTAGGCAACGGTGACCAAGCCGTGGCGCAGTGCCTTTTCGAGTGGTGGCAACAGCGCGCGCAGACGTGCAGCATCGTTGGGATTGGTCTTGGGCAGCGCGCTCCAGATGAATTCGTCGGTGAAACGCAGGGCATTGCGCCATTCATCGGACTCTTCGCCCTGGCGCAGCAGCGTCAGCACCAGGTAGTTTGCCCACGGCCGCGACAGCACGCCGTGGACGATTGGCGGCAGGTCACGGTTGCTGATGCGCGAGAGGATCTCACGGGCCGCGCGACGTCGTGCAGCCTGCAATTTCTCGCGCCCGCGGCTCGCTTCGGCGGCCCGCTGCTCGGCAAGATCGGCACGTTTGCGGCTTTGACCGATGAAGTCGCCCAGCGCGGTCAGTTCGCGCTCGAATACGCCGACGTCGTCATCGAAATCGCGCAGCACCGACTCGACCGTGCCCTTGATCTGGTCGTACAGCCGATGGTCGCGGTCGGATTCCTCACTCCAGCCCTTGCCGGCATCCGCCAGCAAATCGAGCAGGCGCCGTGCCGGATGGGCCTTCTGTGCAAACAGATGGCGATCGAGGATCGCGACCTTGAGGTAGGGAATCTGCAAGCGGCCTATCAAGGCCTGCAACTGAGCCGGCAGATTGCGGTCGCGCAGGATGTACTCGAACAGCATGCCGACCAGGTCGATGGTGTCCTCGTCGGCCGAGGCCACGCGCTTGTCCTTGGCATCGCCGGAAATCCTGCCCACCTGATCGAACAGTTCGGCCTTGATCTGCTGCACGATCTGGCTTGCATCGAGCGGAGCCGCGTCCTGGCGCACGGGCGCAAACGAATTTCCCTGCAGCAAGGTCAAGGCACTGAGCAGATCCGTCGCGCTGAAGCCGCCACCAGCCGGTTCGCTGTAGCGCTGCTGGCCACGACGCCCGGCAAGCAGGCTGCGCAAGGTGTGATAGACCTCGGCCTGCAGGGCATCATGAACCGCGTCATTGGGTGCCGCGCCTTCGGCAGCGTCGCCTTCGATGCCGGCTTCGTGGGCGAGCGCTGCCGCCGCTGAACCGCCCGGGCCCGCATTGCGCGCAACCGTGTGGCGCACCTGCGGAAGGACGCCGGCGCGAATCAGCTCGATGTTGACTTCGTCGTAGACCGCTTCGAGACCGGCGATGACGAAACGCTCGAACAGCTTGAAGACGATCAGCTTGACCTGGACATTGACCTCGAACTCACGCACCGCGATGCGGAAAGCATTGGCAAGGACGCCGGGGCCGATCGGATTGTTGGCGTCATCGACCTTGCCGCCGCCGATGATCACCGACAGGCGCTGGTTGACCTGATACAAAGTGCGTTGCAGGCGATTTTCCGCCTTGGCCACCATGCTGCTGACGGCGAGCGATTCTTCGAGCTGGACATCGTCAACCAAGCTGAGTCCACCTGCCGGTACCGAGACGGCAGCGGGCTCGCTCTGCGCAGCCTGCGGCTTGCCTTCAGCGAAGGCGGTGAAGGCGCTGCTGGCCTGTTCGTGGAAAAGGCGCTCGACCAGATGGCGTTTGCGGCGGATTTCGCGCATGCCATCGAAGAACTCGGTCTGCACCGCATTGCTGCCGGCGCGTTCGGCAAGGTCGAACAGCGCATCGTCGACGTTTTCGAACAGGGTGCCTACCAGTGCGTTGATGCGCTTGAGCGAAACGCTCCGCACCAGCTTGAGCAGGTCGCCGAGACGCTCGGGCGCAGCCTGTCTTTGTGGCAGGTCGATCACGTTGGGATTGTCTTTGGCGGCGGTCATGAGTTGGGGCGGTTGTTCAGGGATCCACGCCTTTCATGCAACTTTGTACAGCATAAAACAGTACGGAGAGCGCAATGTGACGGCGGTCACATTACCGCCACGGGCACCCGGTTCAGCTCTCCGGGAACCCGGCGATGTCGGCGATTGCGATCGCCTCGTCGGCCAGCAGAACCGGGATGTCGTCCTCGATGCGGTAGGCCGTGCGTCGATCGCGCGTGATCAGTCCCGCCGTCAGCGCGATGTGGTCCTGATCGTCGTGGGCGAGCGATGCGTTGATGGCCGTCAGTTCATCGCTGCGCAGCATGCGCAGGGGCATCTTGCTGACGGGGCAGCACAGGATGTCGAGCAGCTGTGGGTTCATGGCGCACCGTCCACGCGGTAGGGGCAATTCCCTTACAATAAACTTTTCGGGGCGTGGCGACCATGAATGAAGGTGGTACACGGCGGCGCGTTGGTGTGGTCATGGGCTCGCGCTCGGACTGGGACACGATGCGCCACGCGGTCGAAATGCTCGAACGCCTGGATATCACACACGAGGTCCGCGTGGTGTCGGCCCACCGGACGCCCGACCTGCTGTTTGCCTATGCCGCCAGTGCTGCCGGGAGCGGCCTGAGCGCGATCATCGCCGGCGCGGGTGGCGCTGCCCATCTGCCTGGAATGCTCGCGGCCAAGACCCGTGTGCCGGTGCTGGGCGTGCCGGTGCAGTCGCAGGCGCTGAGCGGCCTCGATTCGCTCTATTCGATCGTGCAGATGCCCGCGGGCGTGCCGGTGGCGACCTTTGCGATCGGGCGCGCCGGTGCGGTGAACGCTGCGCTGTTTGCCGCGGCGATGCTTGCCGCGGACGATGTGGGCATCGCTGCGCGGCTGGATGCGTATCGCCAGCAGCAGACCGATGCGGTGTTGGCACATTCCGATCCGCGTGAAGCGGTCTGAACCGGTGAAACGGATGGATTTGCCGAGCCAGTCCCGCACGTGCGGCGTGGAGCGCGCAAGATCGGATCACGCCGGCGCCTGCGTCGTTCCTTGCCACTGAGTCGAATGTCGATGCAGACCATTGGAATCCTCGGTGGTGGACAACTGGCACGCATGCTGGCGCTCGCGGGTGCGCCACTGGGCATGCGTTTTCTCGTCGTCGACAGCGTGGCCGATGCCTGCGCCGCCCAGGTGGCGCCGCTGGTACGTGCGGACTGGCGTGATTTCGAAGCGCTCGCCGATTTCGCGCAGCGCGTGGACGTGGCCACCTTCGATTTCGAGAACGTGCCGGCGCAGACAGCGCAGTGGCTCGCGCAGCGCACGCAGGTTTTCCCCAATCCGCATGCGCTGGCGATTTCGCAAGATCGGCTTGCGGAAAAGACGCTGTTCCAGCGCGTCGGCCTCGAGACGCCCGCCTTTGCCGCAATCGACAGCCGCGAGGATCTGCTGCGTGCGGTCGGAGAAATCGGATTGCCCGCAATCCTCAAGACGCGGCGTCTGGGCTATGACGGCAAGGGTCAGTTCCGCCTCAAGTCGGTTGCCGACGTCGATGCGGCGTGGCAGGCGCTGGGTGGCGCGCCTTCGATCCTGGAGGCGTTCGTACCCTTCGAACGCGAGCTGTCGGTGGTTGCGGTGCGCGCTCGCGATGGCCAGTTCCGCACCTGGCCGCTGACGCAGAACTGGCATGCCGATGGCATCCTCGCGGCCAGTCTCGCGCCGGCGCCCGACAGCGCAGAACTCGCTTCGCTCGCATTTGCGCACGCGCGGCGCATCGCCGAGGAGCTCGACTACGTCGGCACCTTTGCGCTCGAATTGTTCGTCCGTGACGGTCGTCTGCTCGGCAATGAAATGGCGCCGCGCGTGCACAACTCGGGACATTGGACGATCGAGGGTGCGCCGACCAGTCAGTTCGAAAACCACTTGCGTGCAGTCTGTGGCCTGCCCCTGGGAGACACCACCGCCCTGGGAGTTTCGGTGATGCTCAACTGGATCGGCGAACTGCCATCGGCGCTGCCGGTGCTCGCCGAGCCTCGGGCGCACTGGCATGACTACGGCAAGTCGCCGCGCGCCGGGCGCAAGGTCGGCCATGCCACCTTGCGTGCCGCCGACGGTGCCGAAATGGCGCAGCGACTCGCGCGCGTGGCGCGAGCGCTCGGTCGCGAATTGCAGGCGGCGCCAGTGCTCGCAGCGCTGCAAGCGAGCGCCTGACTGCGCCGACCATGCCGGGACGGCAGCGGCGGTCCCGGCAGGCGCAGGTGACGGCCTCAGGCCATCTGGCTGGCGACGAAGTCCCAGTTGACCAGATTCCAGAAGGCCTCGACGTACTTCGGCCGCGCATTGCGATAGTCGATGTAATAGGCGTGTTCCCACACATCGCAGGTCAGCAGCGGGCGATCAGTGCCGGTGATCGGCGTGCCGGCATTCGCCGTGCTGGCGAGCGCGAGGCCGCCATCGGGACGCTGCACCAGCCAGCCCCAGCCAGAGCCAAAGGTGCCCACCGAGGTCTTGGTGAATTCTTCCTTGAACTGGGCGAATCCGCCGAAGACCTTGTTGATCGCATCGGCCAGACGTCCGTCTGGTTCGCCACCACCATTGGGCTTGAGGCAGTTCCAATAGAAGCTGTGATTCCAGATTTGCGCGGCGTTGTTGAACATGCCGCCGCTGGCCTTGCGGATGATTTCTTCGAGCGAAAGATTCTCGAACTCCGTGCCCTTGATCTGGTTGTTGAGATTGGTCACGTAGGCCTGGTGATGCTTGCCGTAGTGAAAGTCGATGGTTTCCGCCGAAATGTGCGGGGCGAGCGCGTCGCGTGCCCACGGCAACTGGGGGAGTTCGATGGCCATGCTGGCTCCTTGCTGACAGAGGGGTCTTGCAGTGTAGCAGGCAGGCGCGGACGGGCTCTTGACCGTGCTGCCCATCGGCACGAATTGCGCAGTGCGCAGGAAACGGCAGTGCTAACATGGGCGATTGCCGATTCAATCAATCCACCCACGCAGGTCAGCAATGGACGTCATCGAACGCATCAACACCACGCTTGCGCAGCATCCGATCGTGTTGTTCATGAAGGGCACGCCGCAATTCCCGATGTGCGGTTTCTCCAGTCGCACCGTGCAGGCGCTCAATGCCGTCGAGGCGCAGTACCACGCGGTCAACGTGCTCGAAGATCCGGAGATACGCGCCAACCTGCCGCGCCATTCCAATTGGCCGACGTTTCCGCAGTTGTTCATCCGTGGCGAATTGATCGGCGGCTGTGACATCACGCTGGATCTGTACCAGTCGGGCGAATTGGCGCGGCTGGTGCAGGATTCGCACAAGGCCTGAGCATGTTCGATCTGATGGCCGTGGCGCAGGCGCATCGCGAGCCCGCGCCGAGTTCGTTGCGCGAGCGGGTGATCCTCGTCACCGGCGCGACCGGCGGGCTCGGGCGCGCAACGGCGATTGCGGCCGCGCAAGCGGGGGCCAGCGTGATCCTGCTGGGGCGCAAGCTGCGCGCGCTCGAGCGTGTGCATGACGAGGTGGCGCAGGCGGGCGATTCGGCGCCGGCGATCTATCCGCTCGATCTGGAGGGCGCGACGCCCGGCGACTACGCCGAGCTTGCCGGCACGATCGAACGTGAATTCGGGCGGCTCGATGGCATCGCCCATTGCGCGGCGCACTTCAACACCTTGCAGCCGTTCGTGCAGATCGAACCGCTGGAGTGGGCGCGCGCGCAGCATGTCAACGTGACCGCGCCGCTGTGGCTGAGCCAGGCCTGTCTGCCTCTGCTTGCCGCGGCGGATGATGCCGCCATCGTGTTCGTGTTTGACGACCCGCTGCGTATCGGCAAGGCCTATTGGGGATCCTACGGCGTGGCCAAGCAGGCCCTGCAGGGGCTGGCTTCGATCATCCACGAGGAAACCGAGAACTCTCCCGTGCGTACCCACGCCTTGCTGCCGCCGCCACTGCGAACGGCCTTGCGGCGAGCGGCGTATTACGGCGAAGACACGATGGCCCAGCCCGATCCCACCGCTGCCGGCGCGGCCTTGGCTTGGCTGCTCGGGCCGGCAGCGCTGGATTTGCGCGGCAGAACCCTCGACTTGCGTGACTGAGGTCCGCGGCGCGCCGGGACTGGCACCGGATCACGGGAAGCGACGGCAATCTTGCGCAAGCGGGGCTGCTCACGTCACGATCGCCGCCCGTCTCGCAGCACAATCCGGGTGAGGTCAGCGTGGAACCTTCGATGAGCACCTTGTCGGCCGGCATGATGCTGTTCCTGATCATGGACCCGCTCGGCAACGTGCCGCTGTTCCTGAGCTTGCTCAAGAACGTGGCGCCGGAGCGGCGGCGGCTGGTGCTGGCGCGCGAGCTGGTGATCGCGCTGGTCGTTCTGTTCGTGTTCCTGTTCGGCGGCCGCTATCTGCTGCAACTGCTCCAGCTCAAGGAAGAATCGGTAGGCATCGCCGGCGGCATCGTGCTGTTCCTGATCGGCGTGCGCATGATCTTTCCGCCCAAAAGCGGTGGCGTGTTCGGTGACGTGCAGGGTGAGCCCTTCATCGTGCCCATGGCGATCCCCGGCGTGGCCGGACCTTCGGCGATGGCTGCGGTGATGTTGCTTGCCAACGGCAATCCAGGTCGCGCCGCCGATTGGAGCGTTGCCCTCTTCCTCGCCTGGCTGGCGACGGCGGTGATCCTGATGTCCTCGACCTATCTCTACCGTTGGCTTGGTCGCAGCGTGCTCACCGCGCTCGAGCGTCTCATGGGCATGCTGCTGGTCGCGTTGTCGGTACAGATGTTTCTCGATGGCGTGGTCGCCTATTTGCGGATGCGCTGAATCCGCTCACACCGAGACGGGCGGGGTGGTGCGCCGCTGGATGGGCAGCCGATGCCCTCCGGCAGGCTGCGCCGGAATGACCACCTTGCGGGGAAGGCGCCGCCCGGTCGTGGGCGCAAGAACCCGCGTGCGGGAGGAGGGTTGGCGGATGGCGCATATCGATGCGGCCGTCAAACATGCGCCGATCAGCGCGCAAGTTCCGAGAATGTTTGCCGAACGGCTGGGACGGGAATCATCAAGACGGAAGCTTGCGCCGGCAGCGACCTGCCCGGCGGTGCATGGGATGCCGGCGGCCGAGGCGCGAGCGGGTCGGGCGCCGCGGATCGGCGCCTTCGCAACACGCCCAGCTTGTTAGATTACTGTCATTCAACCCTGTTAAACTCGGGTTAACGGTTTTGTCACGGGGTCCGCCAGGCCACGTGGCCCCGGGGGGTTGGCGACTCATCACGATCTGATTGACGGTCCGCCACGCGGCGCGACCGCCCAGTGGTTATTTTTTTGGCTCATTTCGAGGGACTCACAATGAAAACGCATTTCCGCATGCGGCTGCTGCCTTTTGTGATCGGCTCCTTGCTTGCCGTATCCACCGCATATGGACAGAACACTTCGTCGGCGTTGAGCGGGCGCATCGTCAATGCTTCCGGCCAGCCTGTTGCCGGCGCCACGGTCGAGATCATCCATGTGCCGTCGGGTACCTCGCGCACGGTCATGACCGACGCCAATGGCCGCTACTCGGTGCAGGGTCTGCGCGTGGGCGGTCCGTTCGAAGTCAAGGCTTCCGGCGACCATGGCGAAGCGGCGGACCAGAAGGATCTCTATCTCAAGCTGGCCGAGGAGGCGACGCTCAACCTCACCGTGGGCACGGCCCAGCAGCTCGAGAGCATCGTTGTCACCGGCGTTGCCCCGGGCGCGACCTTCCAGTCGGACAACAAGGGCATCAGCACCAATCTGTCGCAGCGCGCCCTGGTGGCGATGCCGCAGCCGGATCGCTCGATCCAGAACGTCGTGCGCGCCGATCCGCGCATCGTCGTCACCGATCGTGACCGTGGCGCGTTCTCGGCGATGGGCCAGAACTTCCGCTACAACTCGATCACCGTCGACACGGTCAACGCCGGCGACCCGTTCGGTCTCAACGACAACGGCCTGCCGACCAAGGGTTCGCCGATCTCGCCCGACGCGATCGAGGAATACAACATCACCACCGCCAATTACGACGTTTCACAGCGTCGCGGCGTGGGCGCGACCGTCAATGCGGTGACCAAGAGCGGCACCAACGAATTCCACGGGTCTGCCTACTACTCCTACACCAATGCCAAGGACCTCACCGGCGAAAATGAAGCCGGCAACGACTGGACCGGCTGGACCAGCAAGTACACCGCGGGTGCGACCCTCGGTGGTCCGATCATCAAGGACACCCTGTTCTTCTTCCTCTCGCTCGAGGAAAGCAAGAACAAGGCGCCTGGCGCAGTCTGGGGCCCTGAAGGCTCGGGCGCTACCAACATCGTGCGCGATCTGACCCAGGAACAGGTTGATCAGATCACCAGCATCGCCTCGGGTTACGGTATCGACGCAGGCTCGACCAAGGCTTCCAATCTTGATCTCACCAGCAAGCGCGTGCTCGGCAAGATCGATTGGAACATCAACGATTTCCATCGTCTGAGCTTCCGCGCCAGCCGCACCAAGGAAGACGAGCCGATCATCGTGCAGGGCTCATCCAACTTGCTCACCTTGTCGAGCAACTGGTATCTGTTCAACAAGACCAACGACAGCTTCGCACTCAATTTCTACGACGATTGGACCAGCACGTTCTCGACCGAAGCCTCGGTCAGCTACAACAAGTTCGACCAGGTGCGCGGTCCGCTCAACGGCCAGCATACGCCGGAGATCACCGTGCGCACGACTGGCGCTGACAGCGGTACGGCCGTCAGGTTTGGTTCCGAATATTCCAGTCAGGCCAATGTGCTTGGCGTGAAGACCTGGAACGGCTATTTCGCCGGCAACTGGTTCCTCGGCGACCACACCATCAAGGCGGGTGCGGATTTCCAGAAGGACAGCTACTACAACCTGTTCCTGCAGCGCTATTTCGGCCAGTACGAGTTCAACTCGATCGATGATTTCGCCAGCGGCACCTATCGCCGCTATCGTCTGGCCCAGCCCGCGCCCGGCTATACCTTGGGCAACGTCGCTGCCATTTACGACATGCAGCAGTGGGGCCTGTTCCTGCAGGACACCTGGCAGGCGACCGATCGCTTCTCGCTGATGTACGGCCTGCGTTACGACATGCCGCACATGTCGCCCTCGCCGACCGAGAATCCGTGCGTCGCCGCCGCGCCGGGCACCACCGGCAATTTCGGGGTCTGCGGCCTGCAGGCTTCGACCAGCAATCCGAACGCGGCCGTCGGTGGATTCGGCATCAAGAATACCGATCGTGTCTCGGCCGCGGTATTGCAGCCACGCGTGTCCTTCAATTACGCCTTCGACACCGAGCGTCTGACCCAGTTGCGTGGCGGCATCGGCCAGTTCATCTCCAACACGCCGGGCGTGTGGATGGCCAATCCGTATTCCAACAACGGTGTTGCGGTGGCCCAGTACGATGTCAATCGCCTGCGCACGCCGACCGATCCGGAGTTCAGTGCCGACCCCAGTCACCAGAACCTGCCGGGTGGCACGCTCACCCCGCCGGGACTGGGACGTTCGCAGATGGGTGTCGATCTCGTCGACAAGAACTTCCAGCTGCCCACCGTCACCAAGATCACGCTCGGTTTCGATCGTGAACTGCCGTGGCTGGGCCTGGTGGCGACCGCCGACTATGAGCGCCTCGATGTCAACAAGGCGGTGCAGTACAAGAACCTCAACCTCGGCGAACCGACCGGCCTGCTTCCCGATGGCCGTTACAGCTACTTCAAGAACCCCGATGCCGCACCGGGCAGCAGCAACCCGGGTCGCTGGAATGCCAATCCGTCGTTCGGCAACCTGATCTATCTCACCAATACCAACAAGGGCGAGTCCGAAGCGTTGACGCTGTCGCTGCGCAAACCCTTCGCCGACAACTGGTCAGGCATGCTGGCCTTCACCACCAGTCGCGCGACCGAAGTCAATCCGGGCACCTCGAGTGTCGCGTTCTCGAGTTATCAGTACCGCGCGATGTTCAATCCGAATGACGCCGAAGAGTCGACTTCGAACTATTCGGTGCCGCGCCGCGTGATCGCCTCGCTGAGCTGGCAGCACAATTTCTTCGGTGACTATGCCACCCAGATCAGCACCTTCTTCGACGGCCACTCCGGCACGCCCTACAGCTGGGTGTTCGGCAACGATGCCAATGGCGATACCCTGTCACGTGATCTCGCCTATATCCCGCGCGGCCTCGATGACGTGATGTTCGCCGGGAACTCGACCGCCGAGCAGCGCCAGGAATTCATGAACTACATCAACAACGATGAATACCTGAGCCGCTACAAGGGCCGTGCCTTCAAGCGCAATGGCGCGCGCGCACCGTGGGTCAACCAGATCGACCTGAGCTTCCGTCAGGAGATCCCGGGTCTGTTCCCGAGTGGTGCCAAGGGCGAGATCCGCTTCGACATCTTCAACCTCGGCAATCTCATCAACAAGGATTGGGGCGTCGAGCATCGCGCCGACTTCCCGCTCACGCGCAACCTCGGTGATTTCGCCGGAGTCGATCCGACCACGGGTCGCTACATCTACAACATCGATCGCCAGGTCCATGGCGGGCACTACGCGCCCAGCGGCCTGCCGGTGAACGAGTCGTTCAACCCGTCGCAGCGTTGGTCGGTGCTGGTGACCGTGCGCTACACGTTCTGAGCCATCGCCTTGGCTTGATCATTGAACGGCCGGCATTCGCCGGCCGTTTTTTTGTGCGCCCGGCATGGGCGCACAAAAAAGGGCACGCCGGCCTGCGCCGAGGTGCCCGTGAGGGTGCTGCGGTGTCGCTCAGGGTGTGGCTGTGTCGCCACGCAGGCAGGTACTCATGAAGGTCCTGCGGTCGGCGCCCTTGAGCTTCTTGGCGCTGGCGTCGGCGTTGCAGGTCTTCATCTTTTCCTGCTGCGTCTGCTTGGCGCTCGCGGCGGGCGTTTCACCCTTGAGACAGGAACTCATGAAGCCCTTGCGCTCGTCGCCTGCCTTGCCGGCAGCCTGCTTGTTGCAGTCGGCCATGCGTTGTTGCTGTGGCGTCAGCGTCTTGGTGTTGTTGGCAGCGGCAGTGTCACGCGCCATGGCGGCGCCTGCGCCAAAGGCAAGTGTCAGGGCCAGGGCAAGCAGTGAAGTCTTGCGAAGCATGGTGGCAATCCCTCCGGGTGGATGAGCCGATGCACCGGCATCGGTGCGGCGCAGTCTACTGCGCAGCGTGGTGTGCGCAGCGCTCGGAAACGGATTTTGACGCCGGGGTTGTCACCGATTCAGGCGCGCTCGATCGCGCGCCGATCGTTCGGACAGGGGCCGTTGCGGACCCTGTCGCCTTGCTGACAAAAAGCGCTCTGCAGGTGCCGCTTCAGGCCGCCTGCGCCTGCGCCTTGCGCGGGCCTTCGACCAGGGCGCGACGCACGCCGTCGACGAGCAGGTTGACTTCGGCTTCGCTGATCGCGAAATGCGGCGTGAAGCGCAATGAGTTGACGCCGCCATGGATCACGCCATAGCCGTGCTCGCGCATCCATTCCTCGGTGCTGGCGGTACCGTAGCACTTGAAATCGGCCGAAAGCTCGCAGGAGAACAGCAGGCCCGTGCCCTGCACCTTGGTGATCAGGCCGGGCAGCTCGCTCTTGAGCTGATTGAGCTTGGTGATGAACTCGGCACCGCGCGCACGGATGTTGTCGCGCAGTTCGGGCGTGAGTGACTTGAGCACCGTGAGCGCGACGTCGAGCGCGCGCGGATTGGTCGTCATCGTGTTGCCGTAGATGCCCTTGCGATAGAGCCCGGCAGCACGCTCGCCGACCGCGAGCACCGACATCGGATACTGGCCGGCGTTGAGTGCCTTGGAATAGGTTTCCATGTCGGGTGCATCGAGCTTTTCGAAGCCCGGGTAATCGACGATCGAAAGCACGCCATGGGCGCGCAGCCCGGCCTGGATCGAATCGATCAGCAGCAGGCTGCCGTGGGCGCGCGTGAGCTCGCGGGCAGCGGCGTAGAACTCGGGGGTGACACCACGGCCCGGGTCGCCTTCGCCCATCACCGGCTCGATGAACATCGCCTCGATGAACCAGCCGTGCTTGTCGGCATCGGCAAAGGCCTGCTTGAGCTGGGTGACGTTGTAGGGTTCGACGGTGATAACGCTGTGCTCGTCACGATAGCTGGCGAGCTGCGCCTCGTAAGTCTTGCGCGAGGAATCCGAATACAGCGCTGGCCGCTCGGTGCGGCCATGGAACGCGCCCTTGACCGCGAGCCGCTTGACCGCGCGACCGGCATGGCGGCCGCCGGCATCGGTCATGAGCTTGGCATTGACGTCGATGATGCGGGCGGCGAGCGTCACCGATTCCGAGCCTGAGTTCAGGCACAGGAAGTGGGTGTACGGACAAGCGCCGCGGCTCTGGCCGATCTCCTTCTTCATCGCCGCGCCGAAACGAAGCTGCGACAGGTTGGGCGTCATCACGTTGGCCATCACCTGCGGCCGCGACATCACCTTGAGGATTTCCTTGGGTGCGTGGCCGAGACCGAGCATGCCGTAGCCGCCGGCGTCATAGACCACCGCGCCCTTGAGCGTCACCAGCCAGGGGCCGTGGGCGGCGAGGGCGACATAGGGATTGACGCCATCGTCGGGATAGAAATTGATGAAATCAGCCTGCGTGCGTGCGATCTGGGTGGCTTCGTCCAGGTGCAGGAAATCGGACATGCACGAACGCAGGGCCAGATGCGCCGCGTAGGCCTCGTCGATCGCCTCGGTCAGCGCGGGGTCGCTGGCGAGGAAGCGTTCGATCGCCTCGTCTGGCAGCCCGACCGTGCGCAACGCACCCTCGTCGAACGTGCGCATCTCGTGCAGCTTGGCCAGCATCGGGTTCATGGTGCCTCCTGAAAACGCAGCGTGCCCGCCCCTGTCAGGTTGCGAGCACGGCGGTTTGGACGTTGATTTGAAAGGGATAAGTGGCCGTCATTGTAACACTCCGCCCAAGTGCCCGGTACCCCGTGCGCCGGATGACAAGCGTCATGGTCGATGGTTGATGCCTGTTTCTGCAGTACCGCAACGCATGTGGGCAAAGTGGCTCCATGGTTCCAACGCCGGGTGGCCTCATGAAATCCGTTGCCGTGCTCGAGTTCGCCGCCGCCAACAAGCGCTATGGCGCGATCCTGGCGCTCGATTCCCTCGACCTTGCCGTACGGCCTGGCACCTTGCTCGCACTGCTCGGCCCCAATGGCGCCGGCAAGACGACTGCGATCGCCCTGGCCCTGGGTTTGTTCGAGCCCGATGCTGGCAGCGTGCGCCTGTTCGGCCAGGCACCACACGCGCTCGCGGCGCGCCGTCATATCGGTGTGATGCTGCAGGACGCCGGACTGCCCGACACGCTGAAGGTGCGCGAGCTCCTGACGCAGACCTGCGCTGCCTATGCGCATGCGCTGACGCTCGAGCAATGCGTGCGCATGGCCGGGCTCGATGGTTTGCTCGAGCGCCGTTACGGCAAGCTCTCGGGCGGACAGCGGCGTCGCGTGCAATTTGCGCTGGCGATCTGCGGTCGCCCGCGCCTCTTGTTTCTCGATGAGCCGACCGTGGGCCTGGATATCGAGGCGCGTTCGATCATGTGGCAGACGATCCGCACACTGGTTGCCGACGGCACGGCCGTGGTGCTGACGACGCACTATCTCGAGGAAGCCGAGGCGCTTGCCGACAGCGTGGCCGTGCTCGCGAATGGCCGCATCGTCGCGCAGGGCAGTGTGGCGCAGGTGCGTGCGCGGGTGGCGCAGAAGCGCATCCGCTGCATCAGCACGCTCGATGTCGCCGTGATCGCCGCTTGGCCACAGGTGCGCAGCGCCGCGCGCGACGGCGTGCGCATCGAGATCGTCACCGATCTCGCCGAACCGGTGGTGCGCGCCTTGTTCGCCGCCGATCCCGCCTTGCATGAACTGGAAGTCGAGCGGGCCGGATTGGCCGAAGCCTTCGTCGAAATCACCCGCGCCGCCGCCTGATCGCGCAGCGCCGCACCGGAGCCAGCCTATGTCCGTCACCTTGATCGATTCGCAATCCGTGCCCGCCGCGCCAGCGCCGCCGATCGCGCGCTTGTATCTGCTCGAGGCGCGCCACGAGTTCCTGCGCCTGCTGCGCACGCCGATGTTCTGCATCCCGACCCTGTTGTTTCCGGCCATGTTCTATCTGCTGTTCGGCGTGGTGATGAACCGCGGCACGGTCAGCGGCGGCTTCATTCCCGCGGTGTACATGCTCGCCGGCTACGGCGTGTTCGGCGTGATGGCGCCGGGCCTGTTCGGCTTCGGTGCCTCGGTGGCGAGCGACCGCGACAGCGGTTGGTTGCGGTGGCGACGCGCGATGCCGATGCCACCGGGCGCCTATCTGCTCGCCAAGCTGGCGATGGCGATGCTGTTCGCGCTGCTGGTGGGGCTGATCCTTGCGCTGATCGCGGTCACGCTCGGCGGCGTGCGTCTGCCGCTGTCCTCATGGGCGCTGCTGTTCGCGGTCGAAGTGCTCGGCGTGCTGCCATTCTGTGCGATCGGTCTGCTGATCGGCAGCATGGTCAGCGCACAGGCGGCGCCGGCGATCATCAATCTCGTGTTCCTGCCGATGTCCTTCCTTTCCGGCCTGTGGCTGCCGTTGATGCTGCTGCCGAAAGTCTTGCAGGATGTCGCGGTGCTGTGGCCGGCCTGGCATCTGGGTCAGCTTGCCTATGCAGCCGTCGGTCAGCCGAACTCGGGTTCGATGATCGGTCATGTCGTGGTCCTTGCGGGCATCACGGGGTTGTTTCTCGTCCTTGCGCGTCGGCGTCTGGCGCGTGGCTGATTGCGGTCAGCGCGGGCGTATGATCGAGACCATCGGGAGCAGGCAGATGCAGCACACAGATCGCGGCGCATTGAAGGCACACTGGCAGGCGCTGATCGGGCCCGATCATGCGGAACTGGGCATGACGCCGCTGTGGAGCCTGCTCTATCTGTTCTTCCTGTTCGCCAACTGGGCCAATGCGCAGGGCAACGACTGGCTGTGGTGGACCTTGCTCAGCCTGATCGCGTTCCTGCCACTGTATTTCCTGCAATTTCGGCTCAAGGGCCGTGCGCTGCTGGCCTGTGGCGCGATGATGGCGCTGCTGGGGCTGCTGCTAACGCCGGTCAACCCCGGGGCCAATACCTATCTGATCTATGCCGCGATCGTGCTGCCCCACGCAGGCATCGCGCCGCGCGAAATCATCACCACGATCGCCGCGGTGACCTTGCTGTATTTCATCGAAATGAGCCTGATCGGCTTTCCGCAACGCTACGTGATCCTGATCGCGGGCATCACCTTCTTCCTCGCCACGGCGATCACGCTGGCAAATTATTTCCAGCGCGAGAAGGATCTGCGCCAGGCCGAGCTCAAGCTCAGCAACGAGGAAATCCGCCGTCTCGGCGCGCTCGCCGAGCGCGAGCGCATCGGCCGCGACTTGCACGACCTGCTTGGACACACCCTGTCATTGATCACGCTCAAGTCGGAGCTTGCAGCACGGCTGTTCGAGCGCGACGCGCAGGCGGCGCAACGCGAAATCGTCGAAGTCGAGCGCGTCGCGCGCGATGCGCTGGCCCAAGTGCGCCGCGCGGTCAGTGGCATCCGCGCCGCGGGTCTCGCCGCCGAACTCGCCTCGGCGCGCCTCTTGCTCGAGTCGGGCGACGTGCGGCTCGATTACCACCTCGATGACGTCGGCCTCACGCCCGAGGTCGAAACCGTGCTCGCGCTCGCGGTGCGCGAGGCGGTCACCAACATCCAGCGCCATGCGCGTGCGAGCCGCGCAACGATCCGCCTGAGCGCACAGGATGGGGTCGTTTGTCTGTCGATCAGTGATGACGGGCGCGGCGCCGTGATCGAGCCAGGCAACGGCCTGCTCGGCATGCGCGAGCGACTGCGCGGGCTCGGCGGCGATTTGTCGGTCCACTCCGAACGCGGCAAGGGAACCCGACTGGACATGCATGTGCCGTTGCCGGGCGTGACCGCGGCTGATTCCCGCATCGCACCCTCGCGCAGCGCCTGAGCGGATGCGACGCCGGCTGGTGTCGGGGCCAGCGGATTGCATTTGGCCGCCGCAATGCGTGTACTTGAGGCCCGCCTTGCCGACGAGATCCGAGGTGTGGTTGCAATGATGCGTGTGCTGCTGGCCGAAGATCAGGCAATGGTGCGTGGCGCGCTGTCGGCCTTGCTCGGGCTCGAGTCCGACATCGACGTGGTCGGCGCTGCCGCTGATGGCGAGGAAGCATGGCGCATGCTGCAGGCGTTCAAGCCGGACCTGCTCGTCACCGACATCGAGATGCCGGGCCTGTCCGGGCTGGAACTGGCGCAGCGCGTGCAGCGGCACGAACTCGCCTGCAAGGTCGTGATCGTCACTACCTTTGCGCGTGCGGGTTTCCTGCGTCGCGCGCTCGATGCCGGAGTCGGTGGCTACCTGCTCAAGGATGCGCCGGCCGAGCAATTGGCCGAAGCGCTGCGCAAGGTGCATCACGGTGGTCGCGCAATCGATCCGCAGCTTGCGGTCGAGGCCTGGTCGGAAGCTGATCCGCTCAATGACCGCGAGCGTCAGGTGTTGCGGCTGGCCGGCGAAGGCCAGTCGGCGGGCGAGATTGCGCAGCAGCTCAATCTCTCGCAGGGCACCGTGCGCAATTATCTGTCCGAGGCGATCGGCAAGCTGGGCGTTGGCAACCGCATCGAGGCCTATCGCCTGGCACGGCAGAAGGGCTGGTTGTAACTCGCCGCGCTTGCGCGATGCCGACGGGCATCGCGCGACGGGTTGCAGGTGAGCCATGGATGGCGAACGGCAACGCTCCAAGGATGGCTGCTTGAGGGAAGGTGGTATTTCGCCGCGCTTGTGCGATGCCCACAGGCATCGCGCGGCGGGTTACAGGTGAGCCATGGATGGCGAACGGCAACGCTCCAAGGATGGCTGCTTGAGGGAAGGTGGTATTTCGCCGCGCTTGCGCGATGCCGACGGGCATCGCGCGCGGCGGGTTACAGGTGAGCCATGGATGGCGAACGGCAACGCTCCAGGGATGGCTGCTTGAGGGATTTTCAGTCGCGCCGCGTCCCGCGCACTATCATGCGCTCCCCACGCCGCGCGCTCTGTCCCCTTGAAGAAGTCCGACTTCCATTTCGACCTGCCGCTCGAGTTGATCGCGCAGGTACCGCTGGCCGAACGCTCGGCCAGCCGGCTGCTGGTGGCCGATGCGCACGCGGCCAGGCTTGCCGACCGCGCATTCGTGGCCTTGCCCGAGCTGCTGCGCGCCGGGGACCTGTTGGTGTTCAACGACACGCGGGTGTTGCCTGCGCGCCTGTTCGGGCACAAGGACAGTGGCGGCGCAGTCGAGATCCTGATCGAGCGCGTCACTGGCACTCACGAGGCGCTGGCCCAGCTGGGTGTGAGCAAGAAACCCAAGGAAGGCGGGCGCATCGTGCTTGCCGACGGCAGCGTGCTGCGCGTGCTCGGTCGTGACGGCGAGTTCTTCCGGCTGCACCTCGAAGGCGCGGAACCGCTCGAAAAATTGCTGCTGCGCCTGGGCCGCATGCCGCTGCCGCCCTACATCGAACGCGCGGCCGACCGCAGCGACGAAGAGCGCTACCAGACGGTATTCGCGCGCAACAGCGGCGCGGTGGCGGCGCCGACCGCGGGCCTGCATTTCGATGCGGCGCTGCTCGAAGCATTGCGCGAGCGCGGCGTGGACAGCGGTCACGTGACCTTGCACGTGGGTGCGGGCACCTTTCAGCCGATGCGCAGCGAGCGGCTCGAAGACCACGTCATGCACCGCGAATGGCTCAATGTCGGTGCCGAACTGGTCGAGCAGATCCGTGCCACGCGTGCGCACGGCGGGCGCGTCATCGCGGTCGGCACCACGGTGGTGCGCGCGCTCGAATCGAGTCTCGTCGATGGGCAAGTCGCGCCGTTTGCGGGCGAGACGCAGATCTTCATCTTCCCCGGCTATCGCATCCGCAGCGTCGATGGTCTGGTGACCAATTTCCATCTGCCCGAGTCGACCTTGCTGATGCTGGTATCGGCCTTTGCCGGGCGCGAGTTCATGCTCGCCGCCTATCGCCACGCGGTCGAGCAGCGCTATCGCTTCTTCTCCTACGGCGATGCGATGCTGGTGTGGCCTTGATGACGGGAATCGGGAATGGAAGAGCCCCTCTCCCCACGGGAGAGGGCAGGGGTGAGGGCCGGTCGTTCGATTGCGCGCCGCCCTCATCCGGCGCTGCCCACCACCTTCCCCCGGTGGGGTAGGAACAGACGAATCGTAAAAACCGATCGGGTCTGCGATGCTTGCGCGATTTCCGACTCCCGACGCCCGACTCCTGTGAAATTCGATCTGCTTGCCACCGAGGGTGCCGCGCGCCGCGGCCGTCTGACTTTCGCCCGCGGGGTCGTCGAGACGCCGGCCTTCATGCCGGTCGGCACCTATGGCTCGGTCAAGGCGATGACGCCGCAGTCGCTGCGCGAGATCGGTGCGCAAATCATCCTCGGCAACACGTTTCACCTGTTCCTGCGCCCCGGGCTGGACGTGATCGGGCATTTCGGCGGCCTGCATCGCTTCATCGGCTGGGACGGCCCGATCCTCACCGACTCGGGTGGCTTCCAGGTGTTCAGCCTCGCCCACAAGCGCAAGATCACCGAGGCGGGCGTGACCTTCGCCTCGCCGGTCGATGGTGCGCGCGTGTTTCTCTCGCCCGAGGAGTCGATGCGCATCCAGCATGGGCTGGATTCGGACATCGTGATGATCTTCGACGAGTGCACGCCATATCCGGCCACCGAGAAGGTCGCGCGCACCTCGATGGAGCTGAGCCTGCGCTGGGCGCGGCGTTCACGCGATGCCTTCGATGAACTGGGCAACCCCAATGCGCTGTTCGGCATCGTGCAGGGCAGCGTGTATCCGGCGCTGCGCCGGCAGTCGGCGCAGGCCCTGATCGACATCGGCTTCGACGGCTATGCGATCGGCGGTCTCGCGGTCGGCGAGCCTGAAGCCGAACGCAATGCCACGCTCGAAGGGGTCGAACCCCTGCTGCCGCGCGACAAGCCGCGCTATCTGATGGGTGTGGGGCGTCCCGAGGACATCGTCGCCGCGGTCTGTCGCGGCGTGGACATGTTCGATTGCGTGATGCCCACGCGCAACGCGCGCAATGCGCATTTGTTCACCCGCCACGGCGTGCTGCGTATCCGCAATGCGAAGTTCGAGCAGGACACGCGCCCGCTCGACGAGGCTTGCACCTGCTACACCTGCCGCTCGGGTTTCTCGCGTGCCTACCTGCGCCATCTGGATCGTTGCGGCGAAATGCTCGGTCCGATGCTGGCGACGATCCACAATCTGCACTACTACCAGGAACTCATGGCCGGCCTGCGCGGGGCGATCGAGCAGGGCCGACTGGCCGCCTTCGTTGACCACTTCGAGGCCGAGCGCCGCGCCGGATCCGAGGCTTGAGGCCAATGCGGATGCGCCCGCCACGGCCCCGCATGGGCGCGACCGTGGCATAATCGCCGACCTTTTGGGCCCTTGCCGTGGTTTGGTCACGGCGAAACGTGGAGTTTCCATGGATTTCTTCATCAGCAACGCTTATGCGCAGGCCGCAGGCGCCGCCCCGGCTCCGAGCCCGCTGTTCCAGTTCCTGCCGCTGATCATCCTGTTCGGCATCTTTTATTTCATGCTGATCCGCCCGCAGATGAAGCGCAGCAAGGAGCAGCGCGCGATGATCGCGGCGCTGGCCAAGGGCGACGAGGTGATCACCAGCGGCGGCCTGCTCGGCCGAATCGAGGACATCGCCGAGCAGTTCATCACGCTTGAAGTAGCGCCCGGCGTGTCGATCAAGCTGCAGAAGCATGCGATCTCGGCCGTGCTGCCCAAGGGCACGTTGAAATCGGCCTGATCGCGCCACACTGATCGTCTTTTGCCGCAGCCGGTTCGGTTGCGGCGTCGAAACGGATCAAACCATGAACGATTTTCCACGCTGGAAATATGCGATCGTCATCGTCGTGCTGCTGCTGGGCATCCTGTATGGCGTGCCCAACCTGTTCGTGCAGCAACCGGCGGTGCAGGTCACCGCCAACCGTGGCGCCACCGTCGATCAGGCGCTCAAGGAGCGCGTGCAGGGCGTGCTGGAGAAGGACAAGATCACCTTCCAGGACGTCGAGATCAACAAGGATCACCTCCTGGTGCGCCTGCCGGTCGGCGCCAGCGACGATCAGAACAAGGCACTCGAGGCGATGAAACTCGAGCTGGGTGACCAGTACGTGGTTGCGCCCAACCTTGCCTCGACCGTGCCGGGCTGGATGCTCGCAATCGGCGCGCGGGAAATGCCCAAGGGCCTGGACCTGCAGGGCGGCGTGCACTTCCTCATGGAAGTCGACGACAAGGACGTGCTCGACAAGCAGGTGCAACGCTACACCGACGACATTCGCGGCGTGCTGCGCGAGAAGAACATCCGCTACCAGTCGATCGGGCGCGGCCCCGGCGGCGTGGTGGTGCAGCTGCGCTCGGCGGAAGACCGCGCTGCCGCGCGCAGCGCGATCGAGGTCAAGGTGCCCGACGTGGTGGTCAGCGACGGCACGACCAGCGGCGATTCGTTCACGCTCAATGCCAGCGTCAAGCCCGAGAAGGTGCGCGAGGCCGCGCTCAACACGATCCGCCAGAATCAGGCCACCTTGTCCAACCGCATCAACGCGCTCGGCGTGGCCGAGCCGCTGATCCAGCAGCAGGGCGAGTCGCGCATCGTGGTCGAACTGCCCGGCGTGCAGGACACCGCCGCCGCCAAGCGCGTGCTCGGTGCGCAGGCAACCCTCGAGTACCACGCGGTTGATCAGGACGCCAACGCCAATGACGCGATGCGCAGCGGCAACATTCCGCCCGACGACAAGCTCTACTACATGCGTGAGCTCGGTCCCGGCGGGCAAAAGGTACCGGTGCTGCTGAAGAAGAAGATCATCGTCAGCGGTGACGAGATGGTCGACGCTTCGAGCGCACCCGATCCGCAGTCGGGCACGCCGGCGGTGTCGGTGCAGCTCAACGCGACCGGTGGCCGCAAGATGCTCGACTTCACCACGCAAAATGTCGGCAAGCCGATGGCAGTGCTCTACATCGAGCGTACGCCCGAGGTGAAGGTCGTCGATGGCAAGGAAGTGCGCAGCACCAAGGTCACCGAAGAGGTGATCAGCGTCGCCAACATCCGCGGCGTGTTCTCAACCCGCTTCCAGACCACCGGTCTGGGCAGCAACAAGGAAGCCTCCGAGCTCGCCCTGCTGTTGCGTTCGGGCTCGCTGTCGGCGCCGATCGACATCGTCGAGGAGCGCGTGATCGGTCCGAGCCTGGGTGCCGACAACATCAGGAAGGGCGTGTTCGCGGTGCTGATCGGCCTCGCCGCCGTGCTCGTGTTCATGGCTTTCTACTACTGGCTGTTCGGCCTGATCGCCGACATCGCGCTGTTCTTCAATCTCGTGCTGCTGCTGGCGATCATGTCGGCGATCGGCGTCACCCTGACCATGCCCGGCATCGCCGGCATCGTGCTCACGCTGGGCATGGCGATCGACGCCAACGTGCTGGTGTGCGAGCGCATCCGCGAGGAATTGCGCCACGGTTCGACGCCGCTCGCGGCGATTCGCGCCGGCTATGACAAGGCCTGGGCGACCATTCTCGACGCCAACGTCACCCACCTGCTGGCGGCCTTGGCGCTGATGACGCTCGGCTCGGGCGCGATCCGCGGCTTCGGCGTGACGCTGTTCATCGGCATCCTCACCTCGATGTTCACCTCGGTCACGGTGACGCATGCGATCACCAATCTCATCCACAGCGGCCGCAAGAAGCTCAAGGGGCTGTCGATCGGCAGCGGCTATTCCGACCGCACCGCGGCCGCCTGAGGAGAATCGCCATGGAACTGTTCAATCCCAACAGCAACATCGACTTCCTCTCCTGGCGCAAGGTCAGCATGGTGATCTCGGCGATCCTCGTGATCGGTTCGCTGGTCCTGCTGGGCACTCGCGGTCTCAACTACGCGCTCGACTTCACCGGCGGCGTGCTGGTCGAAGTCACCTACAAGGATGCGGTGCAGGTCGACCAGGTGCGCAGCGCGCTCGAGGCCGGTGGTTTCGAGCACGCGCAGGTGCAGAGTCTGGGTGGCACGCGCGACGTCGCCATCCGCCTGCAGCCGCGCGCCGACCAGAAAGACGCCGAACAAGTCGGCAAGACGGTGATGGATGCGCTGCAGAAGGCGCGTTCCGACGCCACGCTCAAACGCCATCCCGACCTCGTCGGTTCCTCGGTCGGTGCCGAATTGCGCAGCGATGGCATCGTTGCCGCGGTGTTCGTGATGATCGGCATCATGATCTACATCGGCATCCGTTTCGAGAAGCGCTTTGCGATTGCCGCGATTGCCAGCGAAATCCACGACACCATCCTCACCATCGGCTTCTTCTCGCTCACCCAGATGGAGTTCGACCTGACCGTGCTCGCCGCCCTGCTCGCGGTCATCGGTTACTCGATCAACGACAAGGTGGTGGTGTTCGACCGCGTGCGCGAACTGTTCCGCCTCACGCGCAAGGCCGAGCCGTACACGATCCTCAACAACGCGATCAACCAGACCCTGTCGCGCACGATCATGACCTCGTCGACTACCGCGTTGACGATGTTCGCGCTGTATTTCGTCGGTGGTCCGGCGGTGCATGGCTTTGGCCTCACCATGCTGGTCGGTATCGTCATCGGCACCCTGTCGTCGATCTTCTTCGCCAATCCGATCCTGTATTGGCTGGGTGTATCCAAGACCGACCTGATGCCGGTGACCAGGGAAAATCCCGAACTCGCGCGCCGGCCGTAAGCGCTGCTGCTCGAAGACGCGCGGCTGGCCGCCCGGCCCGCCGCGCGCAGTTTCAACCAAGGTCCGCCGGCGCCAAACCCGCGCGCTGGCGTTCGACCATCTGCTTCAGCAAGGCCAGCAGATCGGTGGCGAGCGACTGCATGTCGAACAAGCCACTGTCGAGGCGTCGCTGCGCAAGCTGCGCGCGCAGCGCGGCGCGTGCCTGCGCATCCCGGCCCAGTGCGATCGCCTGGGTGATGAAGGCCTCGTCGTCACCCCGGTTGAGCTGCGGCATCCCCAGATGCACGTTGAGACTTGCGGCCACGCGCGCGGCGAAGGTTTCGCCCGCAACCGTGAGCACCGGGCAGCCGGCCCAGATTGCATCGGATGCCGTGGTGTGCGCGCCATAGGGCGCGGTGTCGAGAAACAGATCGGCGTGGCGATACAGCGCAAGGTATTGCGCATGCGGCAACCGAGCCTGGAATACCAGCCGTGCGGGATCAATGCCCTGTGCCTGCGCAGCTTCGCGCAGGCGCTGGTCGGCGCCGTCACGCGATGACAACAGCCACAGCACTGAAGATTCGACTGCGCGCAGCGGTCCGAGCAGGCGTTTGAAGGTCTGCGGATTGATCTTGTAGCTGTTGTTGAAGCAGGCGTAGACGACGCCATGTTCGGGCAAACCGCAGGCCTGCCGCGGAGGTGGCAGGCCGACCTCGCGGGTGGGATCGGATGGCTGGAAGCAGCGTGGCAGCCAGGCGATCGCTTCGCTGAAATGCGTTCGCAGCGATGGCGGCAGCACGTGGCGATCGGCAATCAGGTAGTCGATCCACGGCGCGCCCGAGGTGCCCGGATAGGCGAACCATGCAAGCTGCAGCGGTGCCGGTCGCAGGGCCAGGGTTTCCGCGACGCTGCCGCCGCCGTAGCCACGCAGGTCGATCAGCAGGTCGAGTCGCTGTGCGTCGATGGCCCGCGCCAGCGCGACCGCATCGAGGCCGTGCACGTCGTGGAGCGTCGCCGCAGCAGCCAGACGCGCGCGGATCGTGCTGCCATCATCGGCGCCGGTGGCAAACAAGTGGGTTTCGGGCGCGCGCCCGCGCAGGGCTTCGATCAAGGCCACGCACAACAGGCCGGTCGGGTGATTGCCAAAGCCGTTGGAGACCATGCCGATGCGCAAGCTCGACGGGTCGCCCGGGACCGGTCGATCCTTTCGCCGCGGGCGCAGCGGGGCCATGCGCGCCTCGATCCCGGCGGCGGCGATGCGGGCGCATTGCAGTTGCTCCGCCGCACTGGCCGGTTCGGCGAGAAAGCCGAACGGTGCGATGCCCGGGATTCCAGCGGCAATTCGCTGGCGCAAGGCGTGCGAGAGCACATCGAGTTCACGCCAGTCACACAGTTGTCGACGCAGGAACACGAGCTGGCCCAGCGCCTGATGCAGCGAGGGATCGAGTGCGAGCGCCCGCGCTTGCAGCCCGGCCGCGCGCGCGATCTGCTGGCGCTCTTCGGCAAGCAGGCCAAGCTGGTAGGCGAAACGCGCGTCGCGCGGATCCAGTGCGGCGCCACGCAGCCAGGCCTGTTCGGCGGCGGCGGCATCGCCTTGCGCGGAACGCATCTGGCCGAGCAGGAGGTAGGCCGGCGCATAGTCGGGTGCGTGGGCGAGCGCGTGGTCCAGGCTGCGTTGCGCGGTCGCGATTTCGCCGAGCGCGAATTCACCGGCAGCGAGATTGCACCAGGCACCGACGTGGTCGGCCTGTGCCTGTGTCGCCGCACGCCAGGCCATGCAGGCAGCATGCAGATCGCCCTTGGCGTGCAGCAGGTTGCCGAGCTGGTTGTGCAGGCCGGGGTGGTCGGGTGCCAGACGCAAGGCCGCGGCGAGCGTGGCCTGTGCTTGATCCAATCCGCCCGCGGCCGCCTCGGCGCTGGCGAGGTTGGCAAGGATTTCGAATGAGTTCGGCTGCAGCGCGCGCGCCTGCTCGAGTTCGCTGCGCGCCGAAGCCGCGTCGCCCGTTTGCAGCAAGGCCAGGCCCAGCAAGCGGCGGACCTGGGCGTCGCGCGGAAAGCGTGCGCACAGTGCGCGCGCTGCGCTGGCTGCGAGATCGAATCGGCCTTCGCCGAGCCGCGAGGTGATTTCGTGCAAGGCCGCGGCGGGTGCGGCGTGGGCATGGGCATTCATCAGCGCACGCTAACGCGAACGCCGTCAGTGGCGCCAGCGTTGCCCTGACGCGCCTGCCTGCTACGATCCTGTTTCGGGCAGATGCAGGAACAAGAGGGTCGGTCATGCCGAAATGGGCGCTGCGTGCGACGTGTGACTGGATCGTGATCGGCGTGTTCGTCTGCGTTTCAGTGGGCGCGGCTGCCGCCGAGCCCTGGTTGAACATTGCGCAACAGCTCGCCCCGCTGGGTGGTACCGACTTCACGCCACACGGCACGCAGCCGGGGTTGACGTATTCGCTGTACCGTTCGGATGACTGCTCCGGTTGCCACGGGCCGAGTTCAAG
Source organism: Dokdonella sp. (assembly GCF_019634815.1). Lineage (GTDB taxonomy): Bacteria > Pseudomonadota > Gammaproteobacteria > Xanthomonadales > Rhodanobacteraceae > Dokdonella_A. Next base: position 79,977 of record NZ_JAHCAP010000004.1, read on the forward strand.
CGTGCCGACCTCGACGGCATTTCGTCCGCATCCGGGCTGGGCCGGCTCGATGATGGCCAACGGCGCGCGCGATCCCTTGTTCTGGGCCGCCCTCGATGTCGCCAATAACGACGTGCCGGGCGTGGGCGACTATTGCCTGCGTTGCCACACGTCGGAAGGCTGGTATGGCGGCCATGTGGTGAAGGCCGGTTACGGCCAGCCCGACAACGATGTCACGCTCGGCGCAGCCGGCTGCCTGCTCGAAGGCAGTTATGACGCGCCCGATGCCTTCAGCGATTTCAGCGGGCTGGGCTGCCATTTCTGCCACCGCAATCTCGCCCAGGGGCCGGGCGGTGAACCGCTGCCGCGCAACGGTGCAGTCTGGCTCGACGACAGCGACTGCAATGGCGCCGGCGAGCCTTGTCGACATGGGCCCTACAACTACAGCACAAACGAGCCGCCGCATCCGTGGCAGGCCTCGGCCTTCATGTCCGACAGCGCGATGTGCGGCCAGTGTCACGACGTCACCACGCCCGATACCGCGAATGGTCCGCTCAAGACCCTGCGCCTGGCCGATGGCACCGACACCGGCGTTCCGTTTCCAATCGAACGCACCTACAGCGAATGGCAGCGCAGCTCGTATTCGGCAGCAGTGGGTGGCCGCAGCTGCCAGAGTTGCCACATGCCGACCAGCGAGGATCCGTCGGCCAGCGCCTGCCTGCTCAACGGCTATCCCAATCGCACCGGCAACCTCGCAATGCATTCCTTCGTCGGCGGCAACAGCTGGATTCCCGGCGTGATCAAAGGCGAATTCAGCGATACCTCGGCGATTCCCGGATCCTGGCAAGGCATCGGGCGACAGGCTTCATTCGACCAGACCATTGAATGGGCGCGGCAAATGCTGCTGTCGGCGGCGAGCGTCGATGCCGCGGTCACCGCGTTTCGCGCGCCCAGCGCCACCAACGCCGGACGCATCGCGCTGGCGGTCAAGGTCACCAACCTCAGCGGTCACAAATTGCCGAGTGGCTACAGCGAGGGGCGGCGCATGTGGCTCAATGTCCAGGTTCACGATGCGGGCGGCAATCTGGTTGCCGAGAGCGCGCCGTACGATACCGCCAGCGCGTTGCTGGGCAACGATGCGCAGGCCCGTGTCTACGAGGTGCAGCAGGGCATCTGGAATCACAATGGCAGCGGTCAGTGCGACATCGTCGACGGTGTGGGCAAGAAAATGTTCCACTTCGCGCTCGGCGACTGCATTGCCAAGGACAATCGCATTCCGCCGTTGGGCTTCATGCCGGCGACACTCGATGATCCGCAGGGATACGAAGTGCGTCCGATTGCTGCGACTTATCCGGAAACGGCGCCGGGCTCGGGCATCCTCGTGAACTTCGACCAGGGCCACTATCGTTTCACGCTGCCCGCGGGCGCGCAGGGGCCGTTCAGTGTGAACGCGCGGCTCTACTACCAGACCGCGAGTCGTGAATATGTCGAGTTCCTGCGTGATCAGGCCCAGGCCAATGGCACGCCGGGCGAGAACACCCTGTGTGCGGGCGGGCCCGGTCGTCCATTCGTGGTCGGCCCCAAGGAACGCACGCGCGGCCAGTATCTGTACGAACTGTGGAACAACGCCGAAAACGACCCTGGTCAGCGCGGCTACGGCAAATCGCCGCCCGAGATCGTTGCCCTCGCCAGCGGCGACAGCGGCGATCGCCTGTTCGTCGATGGCTTCGACCCCTGAGTCGCGCCGCAGGCCCTCGGGTGGGGCCGGTGCGACCGCCGGCACCCCTGGCCATGCCCGATTGCGTACTGCGTCAATACCGGCAGCCGCGAAGGTGCTATGTTCTGTGGCTTGTCGGTCGTGATTGGCTGGCGCTCCGCGGATGTCGGAGCCAGCCAGCGCGCTGCCGCGAACGTGAATGCATGGGCATGTCAGTGAAGGATCGCCCGAAGCTGCGAGAGGTCCGCGGCAAAGTCTGCATTGGTCTTGTCTGCAATCCAATAACGAGGGGAACCGAACGATGAAGCCACGTATTCTCGCAGTCGCCGTGCTGATGTCCCTGGCACCGCTGCCGGCGCTGAGCGCGCAAGCCACTGCGCGGACGCCCGCTGACGCCCGTGTTGCGACGACGCAGCAACTGTGGGCTGCCTGGGGCGGCAGCCTGGAAGTGCGCTGGAACCGTGATCTGGCAGGCGACATCGGCCTGCGCATTTCGGCGCCGGCCGAAGCACTGCCGGGAAAGTCCACGCGCGGTCGTGACCGCTTCGAGGTGCGACGTTCGGGCAGCATCGAGTTCCATGTGGAGAACGGATATTTCCGCGGCTTCGATGGTGGCTCACTGCAGGCAGCCGGTGGTTACACGATGACGCTGCCCGATGGCAGTGCCATCGACTTCATGGATTTTCGTCTGGTGCCCAGCAAGCACGATCCGCTGATCCTCGACTTCGTCGGCAAGGACGGCAAGGCCTGGTTCTACATTGACCGCTTGATGTACGAGCTGCTCGATCATGACAGCGTGCTCTCGGTCGGCGCGATGGACATGCGCATCAGCGCCGAGCTGGCCAAGCGCATCGGTCATCCGGAAGTCGCCGGTTGGGCGATTGCCGACCTCGCGATGACGACCCAGGTGCAGACGCAGGGCAGTGGCGCGATGCCGCTGGCGAGCAGCCCGCACTGGCCCGGCACGCCGGCACCCAACGGCGGCACCTGGGAGGCCGACCTGTTCATGAAGGTCTTCTCGATGTCTTACTCGCGCTGCCAGGGATGCACCGGCAACGCGGGCAGCGGCAAGGTGGTGTTCACGCCCAGTTCGACGCTGCAGAACAACGTCAATGCAGGTTCGATCAACGTGACGGTTCCGGGCCAGGGCGATGCAGGCAAGAGCACCGCGCTGTGGGCGGCGAGCATTTCCTGGAACCAGAAATTCAGCAACCCGACAGCGCCCTACAACAACGACCAGCATCCGTTCCTGATCTGGAACCTCTACCGCATCAATGCCAATGGCACGATCAGCCAGATTGGTCGCTCGGGCGTCAAGCATGCGTGGCTGACGGTCAACGGCAGCTGCCTCGACCCCGGCGATCACGACTCGCACATCCTCGGCCGTGGTTGCACCGACACCTACGGCACCGGCAACAACGACACCAGCTCCGACCTGGGGCCGCGCTCGGAGATCGTGCCCGCAGCCGGCATCTGGGGTCGCTGCGGCTCGATCTACGATCCAGGCTGCGTCGGTTCGTCAACGGCCAGCCCCAACGGCAGCTATGACCAGCGGCTGATCGTGAGCGAGAAGCAGATCAGCGCCACGCGCAATCCCGGTGCGACTTATCTGTTCGAGTCCTGGTACATCGCGCGTGACGACATCAATCCGTACAACTCGATGGCGACCGTGAGTGGCACGCCGACCTGGACCGGAAGCACCTGGGCGCCGGGTGGCAGCAGCAACTACAAACTCGGTCCGGCGATCGATCGCTGGGTCGATCCGGTCAATCCGCCAGCCAATGCCAAGAACAGCGAACTGTCCGTGGGCGAAGGCCGTGCCAAGGTCGCGGTCAAGGTGACGAATCTGGGCGGCGGCAAGTGGCGCTACGCCTATGCGGTGATGAACGTCGATTTCGCCCGCGCGGTGATGTCGGGCAGCGCGCCCAATATCCGCGTGGATAGCAACAAGGGGTTCGATAGCTTCAGCGTCGCGGTTGGTGCGGGCGCGCGCGTCCTCGGTCCGGGCTCGGACCTCGGTGATGTCAATCCGAATGTGCGCTGGCGTGCGCAGGTCGCCAACGATCAGGTGACTTTCGACACCAGCACCGGTTCCGGTATCGGCAGCGGATCGAGTGCGCCCGGTGGTGCGCCTCCGACACTCGATTGGGGCACGATGTATTCGTTCGCGTTCACCGCGACGACGCCGCCGACCGAGGGTGATGCCACGCTGCACGTGGCCCAGGCCGGATCACCGGAGAGTTACAGCGTGACCACGCTGGTGCCGTCGGCTGCAACGGTCGAGCGCAGCTCGCGTTGAGTGAAAGGGCGGGGTGGCGCAGGCCACCTCGCCGCGGCCTGCCGCTGAAGGATCCCGGCAAGGCGCGCTGATCGCGCCTTGCCGCTTCAGTGTGCCGGCAACAGATGCAGAACGGTTTGCGCAGGACCCGGCAGGAACGGGGTCGGCCTGCCGCTGGCCCAGTCCTCGTGTCCGGCGCCGTACCAGGGTGAGAGTGGGTGGCCGCTCTGGCCGCCGGGCATCATGAAATGGCCGTGGGCCTCATCGCCCGGGCTCACCGCAAAGCGCTCGGAAGCGCCAAACCCTGGCGCCTGCACACGCGGCATGTTGCGGTCGCCGGACAGCGGCTCGTGAGGCATGTCGAGCCAGCGTGCCAGCCACGAGGGCAGGGCGCGTGAAAGCGGATGATTGATCTGTGCGGTGTTGGCTTCGCCCCAGGTCCGCGCGGCAATGCCCCCGGGCAGCTGGTCGAGGCGGGCGGCGACGCGGTCGGCGCAATCGAGCAGGTATCGAGCCCAGTCCTGCGCACCCGCCGGCACGAGATGCGCGGGGCGATCAGTGAGCAGTTGCCAGACGGCTTGTTCGACCTGCGGCAGACTCGGCACCTCGAAGTCGGCGAAGCGCGCGCGCACTGGTTGGGTGAAGGCATCGACGATGCCGTCACTGACTTCGTTGCGCCAGTCATGCACCACGCGGTAGGCGACCGAGTCGATCGCGGCGTGCCCGTTCCAGTCGGCCAGCGCGCGTTGCAGTTGCAGGCGCAGTGGCGTGGCAGGCGCCACGGCGAGCGTACTGTCGAGTTGCGCCTTCCAGCGTGCCAGCAACACGGCGCGATCGTCGAGCTGTATGGCCAGCATGTCATCAGGGGTGAAATGCGGGCGTGCGGCCAGGTCATCGCGGATCTGACCGGCGCGTGCGCCGAGGTCGTAGCCCCCATCACCGAGCCGCTTGAGCAGGTCGCCATCGACACTGCGCTGGTTGGCACTCCACAGCCGCGCGCCCGGTGGATCGATGATCTGCGGATGTTCGTCGCCGGCAAGCCAGCCGTCCCAGCCGGTGTCGGCGCGCGACCAGTCGGCCGGCAAGCGCGGGTCGAAGTCGCCGATGCGTCGCGGTATGCGCCCGGCGATTGTCCAGGCGATGTGTCCCTGGCGGTCGCCGACGATGAGGTTCTGCGGCGGGATGCCGATGCGATGCGCAAGTGCCAGCGCGGCATCGAGTGTACGCGTGGTTTCCATTGCGCCGATGCCGACGTCGATGCCGTCGGGCTGGCCCGCGCTCCAGGCGAGCGCGAGCGGTGCGCCGTCGACATCCCGTGCAAGGATCGGACCCCATCGGGTTTGTTCGACCGTGAGCGTCGCGTCGGTGTCGCCGGCGACCTTGATCGTCTCGTGCGTGACGAGAATGCGTTGCCAGCCGCTGGCCGTGCGATAGCGGAGACTGTCGTGCGGATCGCGTTCGACGCGAACCCAATCAGCGACATCGATGTAGCTGTTGGTGAACCCCCAGGCGATATGACCGTTGCTGCCGGCGATGACCGAAGGGGCGCCGGGCAAGCTCACGCCGCTGACATCGACCTGGCGTGCGGGATCGTCGGGATCGGGATAGATCAGGCGCGTGCGAAACCACAGGTTGGGCGCGCGCAGGTCCAGATGCATGTCATTGGCGACGAGGGCGCCGCCGCCGGTCAGCGCACCGCCCACCGCAAAGGCATTGCTGCCGATGGTTTCGGTGTGTCGGTGCGAATCGGCGCGTGAGCCAGTGGTTCGCTGCGAGCGCAGATCGAATTCCCCGGCCCCCGGCACTTGCGGCCAGGCCAGCGCTGAGCCGAGCAAAGGTGCATCGAGCTCGCCGCCTCTGCCGGCCAGGAACGCATGGGCCGCGGAGGGCAAGGCGGCGCGCATGCGCGACAGGGCAAGTTCGCGCTTGCCCTGTTCGCCATTGAGCATGAAGGACATCGCCGCAACCACCAACAAGGTGTCTTCGCTGCGCCAGGCCGCCGGCTTGCTTCGCAACAGCACATACTCGAAGGGTCGCACCGAGAGGTCGTCGAGGCCGGTATTGACACCATCGCGATAGGCGTCGATGAGTGTGCGTTGCGCTGGCGGCAGTTGCCGGTAGACCTGCGACATGCGTGCACGCATGCGCTGCGCGCGACTGTCACGATCGAGCGGCAACGCGGCCTTGCCGAACAATTCGGCAAGTTCTCCCGCAGCGCGCCGGCGCAGCAGGTCCATGCCAAAGTAGCGTTCCTGGGCGTGCACGAACCCGAGCGACCATGCTGCGTCACGGCGACTGTCGGCGCGGATCGTGACTGTGCCCAGGGCATCACGCGCGATGGTGGTCGCCCGCTCGATGCCGCGTACAGTCAGTTCGCCCTCGACGCGCGGCAGGCTCGCCCGCAACAGCAGCCAGGCCGCCGCAGCCACGATTGCGATCAGCGCCAGCGCGCAGAACAGGAACCGCGCGGGCGCGCGCAAACCTCGCTTCAAGGGACATCTCCACGAACTGAGTGAATCCGGATCAGCTTGGCTTCGGCAATCCGCATCTGCAAGAGGCCGATGCGCAGCAGCGACCATCCGGATTCGGTCCCGGGCCAGCAAGGCTGTTGCCGGATGACGAGATGGGTGAGGTGGTCCTTGAGGGATGTGCTTGCCCACGGCTACTCTGGTTTACGCTTCCGGTTCGGCGGCGATGCACCAGCAACCGGGCGGTCTGCTTCGAGTGCATGCGCACGGCGGGGTCCGGATCGCGGGGATCGGGCGTGCAGGAGATCGCGGGCACCGGCGCCTCACTGAACGATGACCTGGGAGTTGAAGGCAATGAAAAAGTGGATACCGGCAATTGTGTTGTTGCTCGTCAGCGCCGGCGTCGCGCATGCCCGGGGCAACAAGGACGAATTGGCGCGCAAGGCACGGCTGGCAGTAGCCGATGTCGCGCAGACAACCCATGTCCGATTGCAGCACGCGGCGGGCCGCGTGCTGCAGCCATTCCCGGTGGTCGCGCTGCAGGGCGGAAATTGTGGCACCGGCACGCCCGGCATCGTGATCCACGATGATGGCGAGGCCGAGAATGCTTATGGCTGGAATGCTTCGGCGGGTGTCGGTCGCATGGCGGACAAGTTCACGCCGGCGACTTATCCGGCCACGCTCGATACGATTTGCGCCGCCTTCATCACCAACACCGCGGCCACCACGGCCAATGTCAACATCGTGGTCTACGACGACGATGGCGCCGGCGGCACGCCCGGAGCCGTGCTCGGCAGCAAGGCGGTTGTTGTCCATCCGCAGAGTGTCGCCGGCGTGCCGGTCACGCCGACATTCGAGGAGTTCGATGTTTCGGACCTGCTCCTCACCATTGCCGATGGCAGCGTTTACATCGCGCTCGAGTGGGATGCCGAGGTCGAGCCTGCCGGCATCTTCGTCGCCGCCGACGAAAGTGCGGCGACGCCATTGGCGGGCGGCTACATGCGTGCCAATGCCGACCCGTGGGAGCCAACGCAGAATTCCAATCCCGACTATCGCGCGCTGTTCATCCGCGCGGTGATGCCTGTTGCCGGCCCGGGAGCACCTTCGATCAGCAAGAGTTTCGCGCCGGCCCAGGTGCTTGCCAACGTGCCCAGCACGCTGACGATCAAGCTCAACAACGTGAGTCAGCCGACGCCCGCCGTGCTTGGCACCGCGCTCATCGACAGCTTCCCCGCCGGGCTCGTGGTTGCGCCCACGCCCAACGCATCGACCACCTGTGCAGGCGGCGTGCTCACCGCCGCGGCCGGAGCGGACACTGTCAGCCTTGCCAGTGGCGCTTCGATTCCCGCAAGCGGCCATTGCACGGTCAGCGTCGATGTCGTTGCGGCCGCTGACGGCAGCTATGCAAACACCATCGCCGCCGGCGCACTGCAGACCCAACATGGCAGCAACGCCGGTGCGGCGAACGCGACGCTCAAGGTCGGTTTCACCTTCCCCGAGCCGTATTGCCCGGTGACATTCCCGTCGGCCGTCGAGCCGATCACCCATGTCGTGTTCGGCGACATCGACAACACCAGCGACGCGACGGTTGGCGGTTCACCCGCACTCGAGAATTTCACCGCGATCGTTGGCAATGTCGTGCCGGGCGATGTCGTCACGATTCAGGTCGAAGGCAATACCGCCGGCAATTTCACCACGCCGATTGCGGCCTACATCGACTGGAACCAGGATGGCAGCTTCGATTCGGTCGGCGAACATTACACGATCGGTGACCTGGTCAACTCGACCGGCACCGACGGCCAGCAGGTCAGCGTCCCGATTGCGATCCCGGTCGACGCGATGACCGGCAGCACGCGCATGCGCGTGATCAAGAAATTCTTCAGTGAGGCCTCCGCTTGCAACACTGCCGGCTACGGCCAAGCCGAAGACTACACCTTGAACGTTGCCGCGCCCGGCATCGAACCCAAGGTTTCCAAGGCATTCGTCCCGGTCCAGGTGCCGGCGAATGTCCCCAGTAGCCTGACCATCACGCTCAAGAACACCGACAACAGCGTGGACGCAACGCTGTCGGCGGATTTCGTCGACACCTTTCCGGCGAATCTGGTGGTGGCGGCAGTACCCAATGCATCCACGACCTGCGCCAGCGCAACGCTGACCGCGAACGCGGGTGACGGGTCGGTCACGCTTGGCAGTGGAGCGGTGATTGCGGCGGGTGCGACTTGCGTGATCAAGGTCGATGTCAGCTCGGCGATCGAGGGCAGCTATGCCAACACCATCGCGGCCGGCGCCTTGCAGACCGACCAGGGCAGCAATCCATTCGCCGCCAGTGCCACGCTCAAGGTCGGCTATACCTTCCCCGAGCCGTACTGCCCGGTGACCTTTCCGGAAGACGTCGAGCCAATCACCCGCGTGCGGTATGCGGGAATCGACAACGACAGCGATGCCACCGTCAATGGCTCGCCGGCACTCGAGGACTTCACGGCGATCACCGGCACCGTGATGGCAGGACGCAGCCTGCCGATGACCGTCGAGGGCAATACCGCGGGTAATTTCGCCACCCCCGTGGTTGCCTATGCCGACTGGAACCGGGATGGCGCGTTCGATCCGGTCAGCGAGAAGTACAGCATCGGTACGCTCAACTACTCCACCGGCACCGACGGCAAGCAGGTCTCGGCAGCCATTGCAGTGCCTGCGGGCGCGTTGCCGGGCACCACGCGCTTGCGCGTACTCAAGAAGTTCAGCGCGCAGGCCGACCCCTGCAATGCGGCCGGTTACGGTCAAGGCGAGGATTACAGCCTGATGGTAATGCCGCCGACGCCGTATCTGAGCAAGGCGTTCGAGCCGGCCAGCGTGTACGAGAACCAGACCAGCACCGCAATCATCACGCTCGACAACCCGACCTCGAGCAATGCGACGCTGACTGCGCCCCTGGTCGACAGTTTTCCGGCAGGCCTGGTAGTGAGTTCGGCGAGCACCACGTGCGGCCTCATCATCAGCGCGCAAGGCCCGGTGGTCCAGGCCGGCACAATCACCTTGCCTGCCGGCATCGTGGTGCCCGCGGGCGGCAGTTGCTCGATCAGCGCAACCGTGAGCGCTGCGGCGGCTGGCAGTTACCTCAACCTGATTGCCGCGGGGGGACTGCAGACCGACCAGGGCAACAGCCCCGAAGACGCCAGTGCAACGCTCACCGTCAACGTGCCGCCACCGGTCGCGCAGATCACCCCGGCCGCGTTCACCTTTGTGCTCGAACAGGGCGATACGGACACCGACGAGCTTTTGATCGCCAACATCGGTGGCGGCCTGCTGACCTATCTCATCGACGAAGCGCCGGCATTCGATTCGAATCCACCGAGCTACAAGAACACGCGCTCGGCGAAGGCAATGCCCACGACGGCTGCCGCAGCGCCAAGCTGGCGCAGTGGCCGCAGCTTGGGGCAAAACCGTTTCGGCGCTCCAGTGGTGATTGCCGCCAACGAAATTTCGCAGATGGCGGACAATTCGCCGGGTGATGAAGGCGTTGCCTGCAATGCGAACGACGGCAGCGCGATCCGCGACAACAGCTGGTGGCGGCGCTTCTACTTCGATGAACACGCGAACGTGGGCGGCGCAACCCAGGTGCAAAGCGTGACGATTTCAACCGGCTCGACCGAATTCCCGGGCGGCCTGCCTTCGACCATCAATCTGTACACGATTCCGCATGCGGTTGCGGTGGACACGATCGATACCACGCAGTTGACGCTGATCGGCAGCCAATCGTTCACGGCAGCGGGTTCGCTGACTTCGATCACGGTGCCGGTGACGGGCAACATCAGCGACACGTTGGCCAATGACTTGGTGGTCGAGTGGCACACCGATGGCGGCGAAGGCAGCGACTTTTATCCCGGCGCCAACGCCACTGCGCAAACGCATCCGACCTTCCTGTCTTCGAACGCCTGTGACATCGACACGCCCACCGATGCAGCCAGCGTCGGCGACGGTTTCCCCGATTTCCACCTGACGATGGTGGTGCAACTGGGAACCGGCACCAGCTGCGACAATCCGGGCAGTGTGGCCTGGTTGAGCACGACTCCGGCGTCGGGCACGGTCATCGCCGGCAGTACGGGCAGCGTGGTGGTCACGGCCGACGCGACCGGTTTGGCTGTCGGCACCTACGAGGCGAATCTGTGCGTAGTGACCAACGACGCGAGTCATGCGCTGGTGCCGGTACCGGTCACGCTCACGGTGAGTCTGCCCGACGCGATCTTCTGCAGCGGCTTTGAAACGGGGGATGACGGCAGTTGCGTTGCCGCGCCCGAAGGCGAAATCGTTGTCAGCGGTCCGCTCAACCATGCCATCGCCAACACGCTCGAAGGCACCTCGGTGAACTGGATCACCGGGGACATCCAGGATGCCGAAGTGCCAAACACGCACTTCAACCCGTACTTCAACACCCTGCAACTGACGTTCTATTGGCTCGGCGGTGCGCCGGACATCGCAGGCGTGTCTTCCGGCGCGGCCACCTCGGACTTCCTCGTGCTGGGTTCGGGCGCCGTGGTGGGCCCGGCTTCGGTTTGGTCGACGACGAACAACCCGGGACCGCCTGCATGGGCAGCAGGGGCCAACGGGTATTTGGGGTTCCGCTTCAATTGCGCATCGATTCCCGACCCGCCGGTAACGGGCATCTGTTACGGCTACGTGCACCTGTCGACGACCGCGCCCGCAGGCTTTCCGGCGACGATCCTCGACTACGCCTGGAACAAGGCAGGCAATCCGATCACTATCCCGTGATCACTCCCTGCCAGGGACGCAGCACGCACGGCCCCGCAACGGGGCCGTCACTTTCTTGGCACTCGTTCTGGCCGATTCGCGGCAGCGCAGCAGATTGAACATGCGAATTGCGCGCACTCGGATGGCTACTCGCGCAAACCCGCAGGTCCGATGCTGCACCTTCGGGATTCGACTTTGATTGCGTTGCAGCATTCCTTTCGGGCTTGGGATTTCCTGTTCCCCCCATCGCATTCAGTCGTTCAGGCAAGGTTGTGTTGTTCGCCAAGACGACGCTATAGTCGGGACGTTCCGTGGTCTCGGCCAGACCCTGCGCAGGATCCTATCCGCGCAAGGTGGGCGGTGGTTTTCGCATGCATTCACTGGGGGATGCGCGTGGAAGGATGGAATTCAGCGACATTGCATGTCGCAACTGGGGCAAGCCTTGTTTCGAACTCGCGTTCGTCGGTGATCCGGCGTGCGCTTTTTTGCGTGACCGGGAAGCACCCGGTCTTCACTTCGTGGGGGTACACCGCATGAAACGTCTGATCAGAACGATGGGTTTCACGGCCGCGAGTGCCGTATTGGCGGCATTGTTGCCAGCCTTGGCATCCCATGCAGGGGAGCGCAAAGACAGAGTTGTTTCCGATCCATTGGCTTTTGACAGCCGCGGGGAAATTTCCGTCAAGAGCCTGCCGGCGGGTCCAACGGCTGCCAACGCCTACACTTTCGCGCAGTCTGTCGGCACCTACACCCCGATCAGCGGTGGCACGGTGCTCGCCACCAGCTGCGACGACAACAACTACAACGCCAACGCGATCCCGTTCACGTTCAACTACAACGGCACGGACTACACGCAGTTCAGCGTGAACTGCAACGGCTTTCTCGCGATGGGCGCGGCGGTCACGAGTTCGTATGCACCGCTCAGCACGGGCGTGACCAACAACGTGATCGTCGCGATGGGCATGGACCAGCAGACCAACGCGGCCAGCAGCGACCTGAGTTTCGATACCCTGGGTACCGCGCCCAATCGCGTGCTCGTCGTGCAGTGGAACAATTTCCGCAACTGGAACGCCACGGGCGACTCGTACAACTACCAGATCCGTCTGCACGAAACGAGCAACGTGATCGAGGTGGCCTATGGTGCCTTCACCAAGAATGCGAACAGTCGCACGCCGCAGGTCGGCCTTCGTGGCGCATCGAATGCGGATTTCAACAACCGCACCGGCACCGGCGCCTGGCAGGCCTCGACTGCTGGCGGCACGAATGCGGCAACACGCACTCTGAACCAGGCCAACCTGCCCGATCCCGGCCTGACCTGGACCTGGACGCCGCCGAATTTCCCGCCGGTCGTCAGTTTCATGCCACTGGCAAATACCACCAGCACCGCCAACCGCACGCTCGCTGGCGTGTCCATCGTTGATGCCGATGGCGTGAACTCGACCGCAGGCACCGCGCCGCGTGTCTACTTCAAGCGCGCCAGCGACGCCAATGCCTGGAACGACAACACCAGCGGCACCGACGGCTGGAAGTATGCCGAGGGCACGGCCAACGGTCCGGCGTTTGATTTCACCATTGATTACTCCCTGCTCAACGGTGGCACCGGTGTCAGTACTGGCGATCAGGTGCAATATTTCGTCGTCGCGCAGGATCTCGCTGCCACGCCGCTGGTCGGCATCTTCCCAGGCAGCTTTGCTGCAACCCCGGCGAGCGTCAATCTCGACGCAAGTGCCTTCCCGATCGGCGGCACGCCGGCCAGCTACATGATTTCCAGCCTGATGTCCGGCACCTACCAGGTGCCAGGTGCTTACGCCTCGCTGACCAACGCGGGCGGCATGTTCGAGGCGCTCAACAACAACATCCTGTCGGGCAACGTGGTGATCGAGATCGCAGGAGATCTGACCGCTGAAACGGGCGCCGTCATGTTGAACCAACTTGGCGAACAGCCGGCCGGCAGCAATTTCACGGTGACAATCATGCCGGTGGGTGCACCACGCGTGATTTCCGGCAGCTCCGCGTCGGCCTTGATCACGCTCAACGGCGCCGATCGCGTGACGGTCGACGGTTCGGCCAGCGGCGGCACGGACCGCAGTCTCACGGTCACCAATACATCGACCGCAGGCACGGTGTTCTGGCTGCGCAGCGCGGGCGTCGGCAATGGCGCGACGGACAACACGATCGAAAACTGCCTCATCAGCGGCGCCGGCGCCACGGTTGGCGGCATCCTCGCAAGCGGTACGGTGCTGGGCGGCGATGCCGAAGCGGCCAACTCCGACAACACGGTCCGCAACAATGTCATCACCAAGGTGCAGAACGCGATGTACCTGCGCGGTGGCGCAACGGCCGGTACCTTCGACCAGAACTGGCTGGTGACGGGCAATACCATGGGTTCGACGGTTGCCGCCGACAAGCTCAGCTACCGCGGCATGCTGATCGGCAACGCAGCGAACTTCACGATCAGCGGCAACACGGTGCAGGGTGTGGTGTCCTCCACCACCTCAACTTCGACGATGACTGGCATCCAGGTGGCCTTGGCCATTGGCGGTGGCCTGATCGAAGACAACCGCATCAGTGACATCAAGCAAACCAGCACCACGGGTTGGGGCAGCAACGGAATCTTCCTTGCTGCTTCCTCGGCAGCATCCGGCCTTGTTGTGGCAAACAACTTCGTCTCTGATGTGGCTTCCTATGGCTACGCCTCCGGCACCACGGCAACGGACAATGGCTACGGCATCATGGTCAACAGTGGCGGCGGTTATCAGATCGTCTTCAACAGCGTATTGCTGGCCACCGACCAAGCCAATGGTGGCGTGCCGGCGGCTATCAACTTCGCAGCCGGGTTGCCTGCAGCGTCGATCGATCTGCGCAACAACATCTTTGCCAACACGCAGACCACCGGCACCCGCTACGCGATCTACAGTAGTTCGGCCAACACGATCTTCGCGACGATCGACCACAACGATTACTACCCCGGGACCGGAAGCTTGGGCTATCTCGGTGCGGCCCAGACTACGCTCGGCGACTGGCAGACGGCGACGGGTCAGGATGCCGCTTCGATTTCGGGCGATCCGCTGTTTGTTTCGGCCACCGACCTGCACATCAGCACAGGCTCGCCCGCCATTGGCGCCGCTACGCCGATCGCGGCCGTCACCACCGATATCGATGGCGGCGTGCGCAATGCGACCACGCCGGACATCGGCGCCGATGAATTCGGCGTCGTGGCCCCGGTTACCCACACCGTGAGCACCGCAGCGGTTCCGGTTGCGGGCGGCTCCTTCACGCCGATTTCGGCCACGGTCATCAATGGCGCGACAACCACGTTCAACGTGGCGGCGAACATGGGTTACACCATCAACAGCGTGAGCGGTTGTGGTGGCTCGTTCGATACCGGCAGCGGCGTCTACACCACCGGCGCGATCACGGCCGATTGCACGGTCACCGCCAATTTCGACGTGGCGACACCAGCGACGATCAGTGTCACGCCGGCCAGCCTGAGCGCCTCGCAAGGTGCCGACGCGAACACCGCGCAGACGCTGACGATCGGCAACACCGGTGGCGGTACGCTCACTTGGTCGATCAACGAGCAAAACCTGCGTCCGTTGCCGGCGATGCCGTACTACCCGCACGTGGCGCAGCCTGCGAGCGAAAAAGTAGGCGCTCCGGCCGCGAACGTTCCAGCCCAGGCCAATGCGGGCACGGGTCCGCTCTGGGTTGCGCCGCTGGCCATGCTGCATGACAACGGCCCGCTGGTCACCAATGCAGGCGCCGGTGCGGGTGGCGCCGATGCCAGCGCATTGCAATTGACGAACACCGACTATGGCGCGAACATCTCGGTAGCCGCCGGCTTCCGCGCGGCCGACGATTTCACCGTGCCTTCCAGTGGCTGGAACATCAACACGGTTACGGTTTTCGTCTACCAGACCGGATCGACCACGACCTCGACGATCAATGCCGCCAACCTGCAGATCTGGGATGGCCCGCCGGGTCAGCCCAGCAGCAACGTGGTGTTTGGTGACACGGCCACCAACCGTTTGGCGAGCAGCGCCTTCACCAACATCTATCGCGTGACCTCGACGACCCTGACCAACAGTCAGCGTCCGATCATGGCGGTCGTGATGACCGTGGGTACCACGCTGCCTGCAGGAACCTACTGGCTCGACTGGCAGGTCGGCGGCTCGCTGGCTTCGGGTCCGTGGGGACCGGCGGTCACGATCGCCGGTGCCGCCGGCAAGCCGGGCGCCAACGCGATGCAGTTTGCGAATAGTGCATGGGGTCCGCTGACGGACAGCGGTTCGGCAGTTGCCCAGGATTACCCGTTCATCGTTGATGGGACCTCGGCCGTTCCCGCGTGTTCGACCACGGCCGACATGCCCTGGCTGTCGCTGAGCGCAACCTCGGGTTCCACCGCGGGTGGCGGCAGCTCGCCGGTCACGGTGACCTTCGACTCGACCGGCATGAGCGCGGGCACCTACGGCGGCAATTTGTGCGTGTCGAGCAACGATGCGGGCAATCCGATGGTCGCCGTGCCGGTCAGCATGACCGTGCTCGCCGCCCATACGGTGAGTACCGCGGTGACTGGAGACGGTACGATCTCGCCGACCTCGGCCACGGTCCTGAATGGCCAGACCACCACGTTCAACGTGGCAGCCAATACCGGCAACCACATCTTCAGCGTCACCGGTTGCGGCGGCAGCTTCGACACGGGCTCCGGCGTCTACACCACCGGCCCGATCACCGGAGACTGCACGGTGTCTGTGTTGATCATCCCCGACGGCGCCAGCAACGGCATCATCCATGCCGCCAATCTCAACCACGCAATCCAGGCGACCACGGGAGGCACCTCGATCAACATGATGACGAGTGCTTTCGACGATGCCGGTCCGATCAGCGGTGACTGGGATTACAACTTCTGGGCGTCCAGCGGTGCACTGCGGTTCTGGGGTGTGTCCACTCACAACGCGCAGATCGCGGTCGATGGCAGCGGCCAAGCGATTGCCTTCCACAACGGGGATCTGATCGGCCCGGCGCTCACGTTTGCGGGCAGCAACCATGTTCCGACTCCCGAATGGCTCGGTGGCACCATCGCCGCGCTCGGCATCAAGTTCGACTGCGATGCCCGTGGCTTGACCTATCCGGTTCCGGGTGGCGTCTGCTACGGCTTCATCCAGGTCTCGACCACGGCGCCGAACGGCTTCCCGGCTTCGATCATTGACACCACCTTCGATGGCGATGGTCTGCCGATCACGGTCACGGGCATAACGGTGCTCAACCCGCCGGCTGCGACCGTCACTCCGAGCGGGCTGTTCATGTCGGCACCTGCCAACGGCAATGCCACCGTGCCGATGAACATCGCCAATGCGGCCGGCAGCGCCTCGCTGACCTGGTCGATTGCTGCCCAACAGGCCAGCCTGCAGCCGCATGTCAGCAGCATCGGTGGTGACACCACCAAGAAGACGTTGCAGCGCAAGTCGATGCCCGACAATGCCAACATCCAGCCCAAGATCGATTGGCTGGCGGCGCATTCGAGCCCGAACCGCGCGATTGCCCAGGGCGGTCGTCATGGTGGCGTCACCAACCGGTCCACTCCGTGGATGCCGACCGGGTCGCTCGCCTTCATCCTCGATGACGGCAGCTACGAGAACAACATCGGTTGGGGCGACAGCGTGGCGGATGTCGAGAACAGCGCGGTTTGGCTCAACCGCTTCGGTGCCACCGGTGCGCTCAACGTCGACTCGGTATCGATCCTGTGGCCGACCAATACCAGCGGCACCCTGATCGGCAAGTCGGTCAACATCGTCGCCTACTACGACGCCGATGCCGATGGTGATCCGAGCAATGCGGTGCGTCTGGGTACCGACAATCCGCAAACGATCGTGTCGCTCGATGCCTACGAGACCTACGCGACGAACTTCAGCGTGCCGGGTTCGGGTGATGTCTACATCGGCTTCTTCAACACCTACGCCAATGGCGGCACCACGCCGATGCTGTTCCCGGCGGCGATCGATACCGATTCGGTCACCAGTGCCTCGTGGATCGCCGCAGCTTCGACTGGCGATGGCAATCTGAACCTTGGTGCCAACGATATCGTCGGCACGATCGACGATCTGAGCAGCGGCTCACTCACCGGTACCTGGCTGATCCGCGCCACGGCGACCGTGGGCGGCGGAGCCGGTCCGTGCACGGGTCCGGTGGTGTCTTGGCTGACCGCCACGCCCGCCAGTGGGACAGTCGTTGGTGGTGCAAACAGCACCGTCAATGTCACCGCCAACCCGGCGGCTGGCAGTCTCGCCCCCGGCAACTACTCGGCCGAGTTGTGCGTGACCACCAATGATCCGCTGCAGTCGCTGATCTCGGTGCCGGTGTCCCTCACGGTCACTGCGCCGCCGCCCGCGTTCTGTGATGGCGGCGCCGACGAGGTCTTCTGTGACGGCTTCGATCCGGTCGTTGCTGCCTGCACGCCGGCGCAATTGCTGGCGGACACGAGCTTCGAAGCGAGCTTGGCCGCGGGCACGCCGTGGGCGTCGACCTCGACGAACTTCGGGACGGCCTTGTGCGATGAAGCTGGGTGCGGGACGGGTGGCGGTACTGCCGCGCCCCGCACGGGCACTGTGTGGGCTTGGCTGGGTGGCGCAGGCACGAGTGCGGAAACTTCGACCGTGTCGCAGGCGGTGACGGTCCCCAGTGGCAGCCCGCGGTTCCTCAACTTCTACCTGCGTATCGGTTCCATCGGTGATGGCTCGACCAGCATGTCCGTGAAGGTCGACGGCACCGCCGTTCAGGCTTATCCGGAACCGGGTACGGCCGAGGCGGACTACAGCCTGCGCTCGGTGGACCTGAGCAGCTACGCAGATGGCAACTCGCACACCGTGTTGTTCGAGTACACCAGTGGGGGCACCGGCTCGTCGAACTACAGCATCGACGATGTCACGCTCGATTGCGCCGCTGGAACGCCGTAATCAACACAGGCACAGGCACAAGCCGGTGTTGCCTCGGGGCCTCCTTCGGGAGGCCCCTTTTCTTTGGTGCGCCTGATTGGGCGAGCCTGCGCGAAGGGGAATCCGGCCCCTGACAGGCTCGTGGACAGGTCCACAGGGAGAGGCTTGCCTTGAATCAAGGTTGCGTGTCGCGGCATGGAATCCTGCGGCAATGCGTGCAAGGATTCGATTCGCCCTTGTCGGGAATGTGCCTTTGCCCTCCTTGGACATCGGCTGGTTCGTGCATGCGGCACCCAGCCGAACCCTTCTTCAGGAGAATTTCCGCATGAAGCATCAGTCGCAGGCAGTATTCGGACTCTCGCTCGCCGGCATGGTCATTGCCGCAACCTGTCCAGCTTATGCGTTTGCCTCATCAATCACGGGCGGAACGCATGGACCCGCGCTTGCTTCCGCTGCGCCGAGCGGATCGCAGCCGCCGTCGATTACGGTGACACCGAGTGGCTTGGCCATGTCGGCTTCGATGCTTGGCAGCGCAACTGCGGAGTTGAACATCGCCAACGCGGTGGGCAGCGATGCGCTGACCTGGTCGATTTCGACACGGCAGGCGAACCTGTTGCGGAAACTGGGCAGCAGTTCATCCGTCACCACCTACAACGGCTTGCGGCGCAGCCCGATCGCGGCATTAGGCGGACACAGCTCCGCGATCTCGCGTGGCGGGCATCAGGGGGGTGTCGCCCAGCATGCGGCACCGTGGCTGCCCGCCGGCTCGATAGCATTCACCCTCGACGATGGCAGCTACGAGGACACCATCGGCTGGGGCGACAGCCAGGCCAATCTCGAGCGCAGTGCCTTGTGGCTCAATCGCTTCAGTGCTGCGGGCGCGCTGAACATCGATTCGGTTTCGATCCTCTGGCCAAGCAATTCCGGCGGCACCCTGGTTGGCAAGCAGATCAACATCGTCGCCTATTACGACGCCGATGCCGATGGTGATCCGACCAATGCTGCGCGTTTGGGCACCGACAACATCAAGTCGATCGCAGGCTTGAATGTCTTCGAGACCTATGCGGCAAATTTCAGTGTGCCCGCAGCGGGCGACGTCTATGTCGGCTTCTTCAGTACCTATGCCGATGATGGTTCGACTCCGATGCTGTTTCCGGCCGCGATCGACCTCGACTCGATCTCGCATGCATCCTGGATGGCTGCGAATTCCGCAGGTGACGGCAGTCTGGATCCGGGCGCCAACGACTTGATCGGCACGATCGAGGATCTCAGCGCCAACGCGGTGACCGGCACGTGGTTGATTCGCGCGACGGCAACTGAAGGTGGTGGCGGCGGGCCCTGCACGGGTCCGGTGGTTTCCTGGCTCTCGGCTGTTCCTGCGAGCGGTACGATGCCCGGTGGTGCCAACACCAATGTGAATGTCACCGCCACGCCGGGCGCCGCAAACCTGACGACTGGCAGCTACTCCGCGGAGCTGTGCGTGACCAGCAACGACCCGGTGCATCCACTGATTGCGGTGCCGGTGTCGCTGGTCGTCACACCCGACGAAGGCATTTTCTGCAGTGGCTTCGAGAGCGGTGAAGACGGGGTCTGCGGGGTCTGAGTCGGCGGCTCGATTTGCGCCGGCGCCTCATCCGGACCCCGGCTCGGATTGCCTGCATCGGCCGCTCCGGTGATGGCGATGACTTCGCTGGCCTGATCCGCTTCGAACCTCAGCCGACAGTGGCGCGGAGCACCGGCGCAAACCCTCCTCCCCTTCGGAGAAGGAGCCGGCAAGCAGAAGAACGTTCTTCGCCTTCACATTGAGCGACACAACGGCAGCAACTGCCGCGCGTCCAGCTGCAGCGGCGTGCCTTCGCCGTCACACCGACGCATCAAGCCGTGGTTTCGATGCGGTCCACGCGCTGCAGTCCGCGCGGGAGCAGAGCGCCACGCGCGGCGCGATGGCCACCGTATTCGACGAGGTCATTCCAGCGCAGCGTGAGCTTGCGCTGGCCGGCAAACAAGGTGACTTCGCCGCTGCCTTCGGCCACCACGGCGATACCGGTCACACGCTCGCCGTCGGCGAGCCTGGACTTGGGAATTTCGACCAATTTGTTGCCCTTGCCGCCCTTGTCGAGTTCGGGCAGTTCGGCGACCGAGAACATCAACAGGTGTCCGGCATTGGTGACCACGACGATGCGATCGCGCGCGCTGTCGGCAACCGCAGCCGGTGCCACCACATGCGCACGCTCGTCGAGGCTGATGACCTGCTTGCCAGCCTTCTTGTTGGCGAGCAGGGACTCGAACGGCATGACGAAGCCGTAGCCGAAGTCGTTGGCGAGTACGAGTTTGCTGCCGGGCTCGCCGAGTGCGAGCGCTTCGAATTGCGCGCCCGCAGGCAAGCTGAAGCGTCCGGTGAGCGGTTCACCATTTCCGCGCGCCGAGGGCAGGGTGTGTGCGGGCGCGCTGTAGCTGCGCCCACTTGAATCGATGAAGGCGACTGACTGGGTAGTGCGGCCGCGTGCGCTGGCCAGATAGCCATCGCCTTCGCGGTAACCCAGTTCGCGCGCGTCGATTTCGTGTCCCTTGGCAGCGCGCACCCAACCCTTGGCCGAGAGGATCACGGTGATCGGCTCGCTGGCAACCAGCGCGGTTTCGTCGAGCGCCTGCGCAGCGGCGCGTGCGACCAATGGCGAGCGGCGCGCATCGCCGTACTTCTCGGCATCCTTGCGCAGTTCGTCCTTGAGCAGGGTCTTCAATCGCGCCTTGGAGCCAAGGACCACGTTGATGCGCGCGCGTTCTTCCTCGAGCTCGTCGCGCTCGGCATTGATCTTCATTTCCTCGAGTCGCGCGAGCTGGCGCAGGCGCGTTTCGAGAATGTAGTCGGCTTGCATCTCGCTCAGGCCGAAACGCGCCATCAACACCGGCTTGGGCTCGTCCTCGCTGCGCACGATGCGAATGACTTCGTCGAGGTTGAGAAAGGCAACGCGCAGGCCTTCGAGGAGGTGCAGGCGGCGTTCGACCCTTTCGAGTCGGTGCTGCAGGCGGCGCGTTACCGTGTCGGCGCGAAAGCGCAGCCACTCGGCGAGGATCTGCTTGAGATTCTTGACCTGCGGTTTGCCGTCGAGGCCGATCATGTTGAGGTTGACGCGGTAACTCTTTTCCAGGTCGGTGGTGGCGTTGAGATGCTGCATCATCTCGTCGAGATCGATGCGGCTCGTGCGCGGAATCAGCACGATGCGGATCGGATTCTCGTGATCGGACTCGTCGCGGATGTCCTCGAGCATCGGCAGCTTCTTGGCGCGCATCTGCGCCGCGATCTGCTCGAGAATCTTCGAGGGCGACACCTGCCATGGCAGCGCCGTGACCACGACGTTGCCGTCTTCCTTGCGCCACACCGCGCGGCAGCGCACCGAGCCGATACCGGTCGCGTACATTGCCGCCAGTTCACTGGCCGGGGTGATGATTTCGGCGGCGGTGGGGAAGTCCGGCCCCTTCACGTGCTCGCCAAGCTCGGCGATGCTCACCTCGGGCTCGTCGAGCAGGCGAATGCAGGCACTGGCCACCTCACGCAGATTGTGCGGCGGAATGTCGGTGGCCATGCCGACCGCAATGCCGGTCGAACCATTGAGCAACACGTGCGGCACGCGCGCGGGCAGCCACGACGGTTCCTTGAGTGTGCCGTCGAAATTGGGCACCCACTCAACCGTACCCTGGACGAGTTCATCGAGCAGGAGCTGAGCCATCGGCGTGAGGCGCGACTCGGTGTAGCGCATCGCCGCGAACGACTTGGGATCATCCTGCGAACCGAAGTTGCCCTGGCCGTCGATCAGCGGATAGCGATAGGAGAACGGCTGTGCCATCAGCACCATCGCCTCGTAGCAGGCGCTGTCGCCGTGCGGATGGAACTTGCCGATCACGTCACCGACCGTGCGCGCCGACTTCTTGGGTTTGGCGCTCGCATCCAGCCCCAGTTCGCTCATCGAATAGACGATGCGCCGCTGCACCGGCTTGAGGCCATCGCCGACGAAGGGCAGGGCGCGATCGAGCACGACATACATCGAATAGTCGAGGTAGGCGCGCTCGGCATAGTCCTTGAGCGGGATTTGTTCGTGGTTGGTCTGCAGGTTCATTGCGCCGGTCGTCGAGACAATCGGTCAATTTTGCCGGAAAGCGATGCGGAAGTGGCACTGGCTTGCGCCTGCAGGCCGCGCTGCGCCCTGCCGGATCGCAGCGTGTCGGTCCGCTCGCAAGGCCGGCGGAACGGCAGAGGAAGCTGCTGCGGGCGGCGTATCCGCGATCGCGCGCATCCAGTGCTCGCCGAGGCCGGCGCGCCGGCATGGAGCAGGCAGGCAATGACGGGACCTTGGCGCAAGCCATCAGCATGGACCTTGAACGGCCGTGCGAACGCTTCAGTGCATTGCGTCCAGCCCATTGGCTTGCGCGCGCGTGAAGAGAGGCGAGTCGCCATACACCTGCCGAAATCCCACGACGGCCAGTTCGCGCCGCGCACGCGCTTGCATGCGCAGGCCTTGCGCCGCAAGGATGTCGGCGAGATAGGCATCGATCCAGCCAAGTTTTTCGCCGCCGGCCGGGTGGAGCGTGAGGAATTGCGCGCGAGCGGCGCGCACTTGGTGTTCACCTGCGACTGCATTGCCTGCCTGCGCCATGGCTGCGCCATGTGCCGCCTGCGCGAGCGCCAGATTGCCCGCGTTGCCCGCCGCGCGGGAAATGTCGGCCTGCAACTGTTCGCGTGCCGTGGCCAGTGTTTGCAGCGCTGCCGGATCCTTGTCTTGCAATTGCACGCGCCCGAGATTCAGTTCGGCGTTGCCAAGAGCCGGCGATTTCGCCGCATGCAGGATTGCGATCGCCGACTGCAGGTTTGTGCGCGCCGCGGCAAGGTCGCCGGCCAGCCATTGAGCCTGGCCCAAGGCCGATTGCACGATGCCGATGTGCGCCGCTCCCGGCTTGAAATTTGCGCGTGCGATGCGCAGCGCGTTTGCCAAGGTCTTGCTGCCTGCATCGACGTCGCCGGTCTTGCTCTGGGCCAGGCCCAGGCCCAGATCGACATACGCGAAACGAGCGTGATCGGGTCCGAGGGTGCGCGCAAGCATCGCGTGTGCGCGCTGCATCAGCGCGCGCGCCTGCTGGTAGTGTTCCTGATACAAGGCACAAGCGCCCACGTCGTACAGGTCCATGGCGATTGCCGGGCTCTCGGGGCCTTCGTGGGCGATTCGCTCGCGCAGAACCCGCTCGTACCACCGCTGGCCCGTGGAAAAATCGCTGCGGCGATTGGCCATTTTCGCCAGCCCCGTCATGGTGGCCATGCGTTCGTCGCGATAGGCATCGCCAGCATTTTCGAGCAGCCCCCAGGATTGTTCGAAGAGCGAGCGCGCAGCTTCGATGTCGCCGCTGTCCTCCCTGGTTTGCGCGAGGTTGGCAAGCGCGACCCCGACTTCGCTGGAGCGCTCTCCATGCAACTGTCGCGCTTGTTCCAGGTTGCGTTCTTGCAGTTGGGTGGCGAGCTTCGACTCGCCCACGCGCGCCAGTGCGTTGGCGACGATCTGGCGCAACTGGAGTTGCTCTTCCGGGGCCGAGAAAAATTCGTTGTCGATGCGTTTTGCAGCGCGCTCGAGCAGATCGACATTGCCTTTTGTGGCCGGCGTCGGCTGGAATGGATTGGCGTCGTTGAGGAGGGCGACCATGAACGCCCTGCTGTGCTCGGCGCGCGCTGCCATGCGCGTGGCATTGCGCGCTTGCCACAGTGCGAAGCCGGTGGTGCCGATCAGCGCGAGCGCAACGAATCCGGCAATGCTCACTGCGACAAGGTTGCGAGCCACGAAGCGCGTGGCGACATAAGCCGCGCTTGGGCGCGCTATGGCCAGCGGACGGTATTCGAGCCAGCGACGCAGATCGTCACGCAAGTGCAAGGACGAGGCGTAGCGACGCTCCGGAGCGGGGGAGATCGCATGGGCAATGATGCGACCGAGATCGCCGCGCAAGTCTTGCCGGGTGGCCAGCGAATGCGGCGTGGTGGTGGCGGCGCGTTCCAGCTCGGCCGTGGTCCAGTCCTCGCTCGTGCTTGTTCGGTCCAATGTCGACAGGCGTGTGCCGGAGACAAGTTCGAACAACATTAGTCCGAGCGCGTGGATGTCGGTGGCGGTCGTCGTGGGCTCGCCTCGCAGTTGCTCGGGTGCCGCGTATTCAGGCGTGAACACGCGTGTCGCGGAAGTCTGATCGGCATCGGGTTCGAGAATCAGGGCGATGCCGAAATCCAGCAGCTTGACCGTGCCATCCGAGGCAACCAGCACGTTGGATGGCTTGAGATCGCGATGCACGACCCGTTGCGAATGGGCATGCGCGACCGCCATGCAGACCTGTTCGAACAGGCGCACGCGCGCGCGCAGGTCCAGTCCTTGCTGGCGGCAATGCTCGAGCAAGGACAAGCCATCGACGTATTCCATTGCCATCCAGGCGTAGCGGGCATCGGCTCCGGCATCGATGAATGCGGTGATGTTGGGATGGCTGAGTGCGGCCAGTGCGCGGCGTTCGCGGCCGACCAGGCGTGGCATGCGCAGCGCATGGCCGTCGAGCAATTTCAGTGCGACCCGCTGGGTGAACTCTGCATTGGCGCGTTCGGCCAGATGGACTTCGCCCATGCCGCCTCTGCCCAGGAGGCGCAGCAGCCGGAAGGGTCCGACTTGCGTCGGAGGGTCTGCTGGCGGGTCGGGCAGCGCGCGCGGCATCGCGCCAGCCAATTCCTCGGTCTCTTCATCCGCATCCAAGGCCAGCAAGGCGCGTGCATCCGCGGCCAGTTTCGGGTTTGCCAAAGAGGCCTCGCGCAGGATGTCGGCCGCTGAGCCCGTCTCGCGTCCGTTCACGCAGGCAATCAGTTCGCGCAGCCGGCGCCAATGCGCGGCATCGTAGAGGGGCTGGCCGGTGTTCAGGCTCATTCGATCCCAAGTGCCAGGCGCAGATAGTTGCGCGCAACGCCCAGCTCCCGTTGCACGGTGCGTTCGCTGACGCCGCGAAGTTGCGCGATCTGTGCCGTGCTCAAGCCTGCGAACACGCGCCAGGAAATCATTTCGGCCAGCTCGCTGTCCTGACCGTCAAGGGCATTCAAGGCCTGGTCGATGGCCAGCGCCTGTTCGGCATCGAGCGCGGGATCGGCAACGCCAGCCTCATCCAATTGGGCGTGCAGGAGGCCGCCGCCGCGCTTCTGTGCCAGCCGCTCCCTTGCGTGATCGATCACGGTCTGCCGCATCGCGCGGGCCGCCAGACTGAAAAAATGACGACGATCATTGATGTCGACGCGCGTGCCTTCGGAAAGCTTGAGAAAGGCTTCGCTGACGAGCGCGGTCGGGGTCAGCGTCTGCGCCGGATCGCGGCCAAGCTGGCGTGCCGCTATGCGTCTGAGTTGCGAATACACGAGTGCATATGCACGCCCGCTGGCGGCAAGGTCGCCGCTGCCGGCCTCGCGCAGCCATTGTGTCAGGGGAAGCTGATTGGCAGCTTCCTTCTCGCGAGCCTCGTTGCCGCTGGATCCGACCATGCGATGCAGGTGCGCAGGGGCCGGGTCATTCGGGCAGCGGAACCGCAGCAGCACGGCAGTATTCATGGCGAGGGCAAACCTCTGGCTGTGGCATCGGGTGGTATGTGGATTGCGCGCCGTGCATCACGCCCGCGCGCACAGTCTGCGAATGCTTGCAGCCGCGCAGGCATGCCCAACGAGGGGCGCCACGCACGAGGCGGCATGCAACAGCCCAATCCAGCGTGACTGGATGCGGGCGAACCGGACCACGGCGCAAAGTCGCCGATCTCGCATGTGCTGGCGCGCGGGCAATGCCGTCGGGGCCGAAGCGGCAAGCCGGTTGCAGCTGCGACAGACGCCTTCGGAGGGGTGGTCGGATGGCAAGCTTCAATCGTCACTGCGCGCTGCCCTGGCGGAGCCGGATCAATGGCAGTGTCGAGACGTGGCTTCGGCACGTCCAATGAAAGCTTGCAATGCGGCGATAGGGAAGGCTTATGCCGATAACCGCAAGGAATCGGTCTATTACCGCAGGCTATTGCCCGTCGACGGGCCGCACGCGGCGGCGATTGGCCGCCACCAGGGCATCGTCGGCGATGGCGCCGTCACCGTCGCCTTGCATGCGATTGTAGGCGAGCAAGGCGGGGCATTCGCGGGTCAGCGTGTCGATGACTGCATGCTGCAGGCGCGTGTAGTAAGCCTGTTTGTGGAATTGCAGGATCACCGGAACTTCAAATGGACGATAGCCCGCCACCGCGCGCACATTGTGCTCGGGTTTGACCAGGTGAACCGGTACCACGGCGCGGCCGATGCCTTCGGATACGGCATCGATCAGGCCGTAGATGTCATCGAAGTAGGCACGCAACATTTTCGGCACCGTGGCGCCTGTTTGACTGAGAAAGAATCTCTCGGTGAAGTTGTCGCGCGGCTCGTGGTCGATGTAGCAGTCCTCGCGGCTGTCGTAGCGTGCTGATTCGATCAGCACGTTGCGCTCGATGCCGATTTGCAGGTTTTCCACGCCCATGCGTTCGCATTCTGCCAATGAGACGACGAAGTCGACCTTGCCGTCCGCGAGCCAGTCATGCAATTCATTGGCTTCGGTTTTGAAGGTTTGGCAAGACAGGCGCGGATGCGCACGCAGCAGTGTGCCCAGTGCCGGCACGATCACCGAGCGCAGTGCCGAAGAGAACGAAGCGATGCGAAAGAACCCGGCCAGGCTCCGCTCGCTTCCGTCGCCCATCAGACTGGCGAGCAATTCGGCTTCATGGTGCGCGATGGTCGCGCCGTAGCGTTGCAGCATGCGCCCCGGCTCGGTGAGTTCCAGTCCGCCGTGCAGACGCGCGAACAAGACCTGCTCGAGCGCTTCCTCCAGCCCCTGGATGCGCTTGGTCAGCGCTGGCTGGGTAATGTTGAGAAGTTGCGCCGCGCGTGAAAAATTGAGTTCGCGCGCAAGCGTCATGAACGATTCGATCTGAATCGATGACAGGCGTGTGCCCACGATGCCACCCCTTCCCCAATCCCTGCCAACAATCATAACAGCCAGTCATCGCGTCATTCGCGCAGTTTATGGCGGTCGCGCCGCGTGGATCGCTGCGCATCCAGCCCCAGGCAAGCCGTCAAGGCGGCAACCAGCTTGTGCGGGGGTGTCGCGCAGGCGGCCCGGGCCGCGAACGGACGATCCTCAATCTTGCGAACGTTGGCGGGCGGCTGTCGGATTTGTCGGTGAATTGCGTTTCCAACTGCACGGAACGGCCGTGGCTCGGTGCAGGAAGCGGGCGCTGGAGAGCCGCCGCGCATGGGTGCGACTGAAGGGGATTCCACCGGAGCGATGGACCTTCGGAGCGCACGGAGACCTGTTCGATCCGCCGCGGGCAGGTGTTTTTCCTGATGTTCCTGGTATTCGAGGGCGGAACGGAAGGCAGCTGTCACCTGAATGCGCCGATTTGCGTTATTCGAAGGTCAAGGAGTCGCACAAGGTGGGCGCAGGGAATGCAAGCCTGCTGGATCGGGCCTGCAGGGATCGGCGAGGCCGCTAGGGAGCAGGTTGAAAGATGGAAAAGCCAGGGTATTCACGCGGCGCGAACGGCGCCGGAGCAAGCTGACATCAACGAGGGAGGGTATTCCATGAGTTTGACGCAATTGCTGTTTTCGTTCGAGGGTCGGGTTGGGCGCGCGCCTTATTGGTATTTCGTGCTGGCCGTGACGGTGCTCTTTGGCGCGGTCTTCGCGATCGTCGGTGTCTCGCTGTTCAATGCCATGGCGGCCGGTGCTGATGCCGGGGCTGCCCCGAGTCCCGGAATGGCCGCCGCCGTACCCCTGTTGTCCCTGCTGTTGTTGTGGCCGAGTCTGGCGATCTGCGCCAAGCGCTGGCATGACGTCGACAAGTCGGCCTGGTGGATTCTGATCGGCTTGGTGCCCGTCGTCGGCGGACTGATCGCATTGGTGTTCAACGGTTTCATCGCCGGAACGCCGGGCGCCAATCGTTACGGAAACCCGCCTGCCTGAAGAGTCACCCCGCGGCTTGCCGCGCCGTCGACCTGCCCATTGCAAGTCGGCGGCGTGGCGAACTGTATTGCCGCGCGCGGGCGTGGCGACCGGTTGGTCGGGATTGAAACTGTCGAGGAGTGCGCAAATGAAAACGTGGGTTCGATTGATTCCGGCATCCCTGCTGCTTGGCTGCGGCGCTGTTTTCGCATCAGGCTCTGGCACCTTGTATCAGCAAGGCGAGGCAACCGTCCTCAAGAATGCCTATGCATTCCGGCTGGCCGATCCATTCGAGGCCGGCAAGCAGATCACCCGGGTGGTATTCGCCGACCAACCGATTGACGCGGCGACACTCGACGATTCCTCTGATCGGGACAGCGCGATCGACGACATGCTGCGCCAGGCCACGCGGATCGAGCTCAATATCGAAGCGGATGGCAGCGTTCAGAACGTAAACCTGAAAACCCTTTCGGGCAGCGGTTCGCAAAGCGGCAGTGGCTGGTACACGCTTGATCTCAAGCACAACGACGACAAGCGCATTGAAGGCACATTCCGCAGCAACGACGAGTCTGACAAGCAGAACGGTCGTTACTACGATCTCGCCTTTGCCCTGGACTTGCCAGGCGCGCCCAATCTCGGCACGCCGCTGCCAGCCGGAGGCGGCGAGCAGGGCAAGGTCTATCTTTCGCACCTGGCGATGCTCAAGAAGGGCGATATCGACGGCCTCGCCAAGACCATGTCCAAACAGCGCGCAGAGCAATTGCTTGCCCATCGCGGCGATGCCGATTTCAAGATGATGTTCGGCTTCATCCAGAGTCGGGCCTTGCGCGATCCAAAGTACGTCAAGGGGCACGTCAAGGGTGATGCCGCGACGCTCGAATACACTGGCAAGGACGAGGAAGGCAATGTCGTGACGACCACGGTGTCGATGAAGCGCGAAGCGGGCGCCTGGAAGATTGAAAAGGAAGCTTCGAGCACCACGCTGAATTGAGTGGCGACAGGGGGTGTTCCGTGCTGGCGAGATGCCAAAATGCATCGCGCCAGAAGACTCTCAGGTTCCCGGCCGTTCAGCGCGGCGCGCGATAGCCGCCGCGCATGCCGCGCGGGCTCAGCACGA
Source organism: Dokdonella sp. (assembly GCF_019634815.1). Taxonomy (GTDB): domain Bacteria; phylum Pseudomonadota; class Gammaproteobacteria; order Xanthomonadales; family Rhodanobacteraceae; genus Dokdonella_A. The sequence continues at coordinate 109,208 of NZ_JAHCAP010000004.1, forward strand.
GTTGCCAGAGCTGGTCGCGGCGACTGCGGAACACGGCTGCCGAGGCCGACAGGTAGTAGCGCCACATGCGGCGGAAGCGTTCATCGTAACGTGCACGCAAGCCAGGCCAGGCGGCGTCGAAATTGTCGCGCCAGGCCATCAGCGTGCGATCGTAATCGGCGCCGAAATTGTGCCAATCCTCGATCACGAACAGGTGTTCCCGCGCTTGGGCAATCTGTTCGGCCGAAGGCAGCATCGAGTTGGGAAAAATGTATTTTGCAATCCACGGATCGGTGTGGTTGCTGGACACGTTTGCGCCGATGCAATGCAACAGGGCGAGGCCATCGTCGACGAGGCAGCGGCGTTTGACTTCAAAGTAGGTGCGGTAGTTTTTCACGCCGACATGTTCGAACATGCCGATCGAGAATACCCGGTCGAATCGTTCGTCCAGTTCGCGGTAGTCCTGCACCCGGATTTCGATCGGCAATCCCGCACACAGACGCCGCGCAAAGTCGGCTTGCTCGTGCGACACGGTGACGCCGACTCCGGCAACGCCGTAGCGTTCGGCCGCGAACTTGAGCGCCTCGCCCCAACCGCAGCCAATGTCGAGCACGCGCATGCCCGGTTCGAGCTGCAGCTTGCGGCAGACCAGATCAAGCTTGGCTTCCTGCGCGGCGTCGAGATCGCTGGCGTCCTTCCAGTAGCCGCATGAATACACCAGTCGCCTGCCGAGCATGGCCTCGAACAGATCATTGCCCAGATCATAGTGGCGCTCGCCGATGGTGAAGGCGCGCCGGCCCTGCTGCAGATTGAACAGGCCGGACTTCAACCACAACCACAGATCATCGATGCCGTGCACGCGCTCGTCGAGGTGCGCGTCGAGGAGCCGAAACAGGAAACCGTCGAGGTCCCCGACATCCCACCAACCGTCCATGTAGGTTTCACCCAGGCCGAGCGAGCCATGCGTGATCAGTCGCTGGAACAGACGCGCGTCGTGGACTTGCAAGTCGCTGGCGGCAGGACCATCAACCTGCACACCCGCCTGCGCGAGCAGTTTGTCGATGCGGACGTTGGCGGCGGACGCGGCCATGCATTGGAAATGCAGTCGATCGTGCACTTTGCAAGTACGCACTCAGCCCGTAGTCGGGCTGGTGCCGAATTCGATCGCGCTGCGGACGTGGAACAAGGGCAGGTGCTCGCCCTCGACCAGAGCCAGCAATTGATCGGCCTGCCGCGTGTCGACGATGAACTCGACCATCATCGTCGATTGACCGGCGAGTTCGAAGAAGTGTTGCTCGTTCAGCACGTGATGTCGGCCAAAGCCGGCCACGGCCCTGAAGGCCGAACCGCCCGGCACGTCATGGGCGCGGGCAGTTTCGAGCAGCCATTGGTAGAGCGGGCGGCCGGCGTGGCGCTGGCTCTCATGAACGTAGAAACGCAATGACCAGCCGTGCATGGATGTCTCCCGATCAAGTGCGCAGCAAGGTGCGGGCAATCTGGATGCCGGCAAAGGTAAGCAGCAGCGAGCCGAGCACGTGTGCGCCGACGGCCGCTGCAGCCCAGCCGTATTGCTGGCGCAGGAACAAGGTGACGGTTTCGCCGGAGAACGTCGAAAACGTCGTCAGCCCGCCGAGAAAGCCGGTGGTCAGGGCCAGGCGCCAGGCCACGGGCAGGGCCTCGAAATGCGCGAACAACCCCAAGGCCAGACCCATGATGAGGCCGCCGACCAGGTTGGCGGTGAGCGTGCCCAGCGGCAATTGCGGAAACAGTGGATCGAGCGTGAGGCCGAGCAGCCAGCGCAGCACCGCGCCTGCAAAGGCTCCGAATCCCACCGCCAGAAACGCCATTGCTTGCATCGCAGTCCTCGTCGGGTCGAGGCTGCAGAAGCGGGAGGTGATTGGGCACGCCACCTGACCGATTCCGCCGCCGGAAATCGTGGTCAGGCATCATCAGCCTTGCGGCGGTTCGCGGAGGATGCCATCTCCGTCGTGCCATCATGCCAGCGCCGCGGCGCCATGCCAATCAGGCCGCGTGCTACATTCACTGACCGTTTCGTCGCCGGAGGTGCGCATGAGAGTCTGGGCGACATTCGCGCTTGCATCCCTGGTTATGGCCACGCCAGGCCACGCCGCCGACAAGCGCGATCCGCTGCGGATTGCGCTCAAGGCGCCAGCGCATGTGGAAAGCGAGTTCGAATTCGATACCGTGCCCGCGCGCAGCCTCGGCGTGCGCGCCGATGCGGGCGCCTGTCAGGTTGCCGGTGGCACGATCGGTTTCGCGAGTTCCGATGACGAACGCCTGTATCCGATCATCGCCACCAATGCGCTTGCGCCCTTCATCGAGGAGGTTGCGCGCAAGGTATTGACGGCGTGGGGAGTGGACGTGACCTCGTCCAGGGACGGCAGCCTGCAACTGCGTTGCCTGAACTTGAGCATCGAGCATCGCAATCGCGCCGTCGGTGCGACCTATGCTGGCGAAATCCGCATGGAATGGACCCTGCTCAACCGCAACGGGCAAGGCATTGCGCACGGTGTGATCACGGCCGCGGTTGACCACTACGGCCTCGGCCGCAGCGCCGTGAACGTCAACCAGACCCTTGCCGACACCATCGGCAGTGCGCTCGATCAGGCCTCGAACGAGCCTGGTTTCGCCAAGCTCTGGTCCGATGCATTCCAGAAGAACGTGGTCGAGCCGGCGTCGGAAAAGCCTGCGCCGGTGAAGGCGCCCGCAACGAAAACAAGTGTCGTGCGGCCAACGCCGGTGCGTTCGAGCGCGCCCAAGGCATCCTCCGAGGCGCCCGTGGCGAGCACGCCGGGTACCGCAACGGGATTGTCGTCGCAGTCCAGGCGCAGTGTCGAAGAGCGCTTGCGCGAGCTCGACAGTCTCTACGAGCGCAAGGCGATCACGCGCGCCAAGTATGAAAAGCGCCGCGCGCAGATTCTCGACGAGCGGTGAGCGGCCGATGAATCGTCCGGCAATGGCGGCGGCCGGCCGGTCGCCACGCCTCGCCGCGCGCAGCTGTTGGCATGCGGTGTCCTGCACGTCTGCGGTGCGGCCGCAATGACGCAGGTGGTGCCGGCGATTCCCACGCCGCGACCCCGACGGCGCATCCTCGCGCCCCTGCTCGGCGGCCTGTCGATGTTCGGGCCCTTCTCGATCGACACGATTTTTCCCGCGTTTCCGGCATTGGAAGCTGATCTGCGCGCGAGCCCGATCGCCGTGCAGCAGACGATCAGCACCTACCTGGTCGCCTATGCGGTAATGGCGCTGGTATACGGGCCGCTGTCGGATGCGCTCGGCCGTCGCCGCGTGATTCTCGCCGGACTGTTCGTTTACGCGCTGGCCTCGATCGGCTGCGCGCACGCGCATGATCTCGATACCCTGCTGGTGTTCCGCGCCCTGCAAGGCATGTCGGCGGGAGCCGGACTCATCGTCGGCCGCGCCATCATCCGCGACTGCTTCGACGGTGCCGAGGCACAGAAGCTCATGGCCACGGTTTCGATGATCTTCGCGGTCGCACCTGCGCTCGCGCCGATCGTCGGCGGCTGGGTGATCGCCTTCGCGCACTGGCCGATGATCTTCCATCTGCTGGCAGGATTTGCCGTTGTGCTCACACTGGCCTGCGCGGCATGGCTGCCCGAAACGCATCCGCGCGAGCGGCGCGTGGGCCTGTCCCTGCGCGAACTGGCGGCCACCAACCGTTCGATCGTCACTGATCGTGCCTTCTTTCCGCTGATGCTGTCCGGCTCGTTCAACTTCAACGCGCTGTGGATCTACATCTCCTCGGCGCCGGTGTTCGTCATCGACATGCTCAAGCTCGATGCGCAGCAGTTCGGCTGGCTGTTCGTGCCGGCGATCAGCGGCATGATGCTCGGCTCGTTCCTGTCCGGACGCGTGGCGGGGCGCCTGACGGCCGCCGCGACGATCCGCATCGGTTACGCGATCATGCTGCTGGCCTGCGCGATCAATCTCGGCGTCAGCTGGGCCCTGCCGCAACCGCAGTTGCCGTGGTCGGTGCTGCCAATCGGCCTGCATGCAATCGGCATCGGCCTGAGTTTCCCGACGCTCACCTTGCTGCTGCTCGACCGCTTTCCCCACCATCGCGGTGCGGCCTCGTCGGTACAGGCTTTCGTGAGCCTGCTGATCAGCGCGCTGATCGCGGGTGCCCTTGCGCCGGTGTTGTCGGCATCGCCGATGCGACTCGCGCTCGCGGCAACGATCGTGACCGCGCTTGGCCTGGTCAGTTGGCGCATCTACCTCGCGATCGTGCGGCGCTGGTGATGCCTGCGTCGCATTTCAGACTGCAATTGCAGGCCCGCGATGCACACACTGGCTCGTGCGCGGCGAGAATCTTGCTCAGTTCCGGAGCTTCGCGAAGTTGCGCCGCAGTTTTTCTGCGCTGTGCACCGTTTCACAGTTCCAAGAAATGGAGATTGACTTTGTAGTGGTGGGGGGGGGCATCATTCATTTGCCTGCGCAGGCATTCCCTATGGATACGGAGAATGCAAATGAAGAGATCGATTTTCACAGGCATGTTGGGGCTTGGGCTCGCAGTGGCAATGCAACCAGTGAGCGCGCAGGGTTGGCATGGAACGATTTCAGCCACCAACGTCTACACCCAAGGCGATCAAGCCACTGGCGACATTCTGATTCAAAGCGTCAATGGATCAACGGAGTTGGTTCCGTTCATGGCGACTGCAACTGGGCAATACGCCGTCTCGGTGGCGGTTGCCGGATCCAGCCATGTGCCTGCCGGCTCTTTCACGGTCGGCTTTGGAGGGCCTGGAGCGGGCGCCGGCAACCCACCTGGCAATGGCGGCGGCCCACCGATCGTGATCTTGGGTGATGACTCGGGGAGACTCGATTTTTCAACCGTCGGCATCGCTGATGCCAGCGTGCCGGACGGATGGGGAGTGAGAATTCTGACGGGCCTTGGTGTCTGTGCTGCCCTTTCAGCCCTCCAGCACGCGACGGCCGTTTATGCATGCTCAGGGTCCGGTGGTGGGTTGGCAGAGTTTTCAATGGACGAGTGTGGCGCACATCTTGAATACCGATGCATGAATTCGCCCCCGCCGTTTCCGTCGCAACCGCCGCTGACGCAATATTCCTTCCCTTTCGGACCTTTCAGCATTTGGGATGAGGCTGGGCGTCTTGACCTGTTCTGGATGGGGTATTGAGCGATAGCCGTCAAATGGACTGGGCGACACTCCACGATGTCGCTCAGTCCGTCGTTGCGTGACATTTTACATGTCATGATGATCGGCTCGATGAATCATGGTGGTGATCATGGGCGAACGCAAATTCAAGATCCGCCTCATCATGCGCGCCCTCCTCGTGACGCTGGGCTGGCTGCTGCTCAGCAATTCCATCACGATGGCCCTGTTGGTTTTCGGCCCCCAAGTCGTTTCGATGGACTCGGCATATGTCTTGCCGGCAAGCGTCGATATCACGGCGCAGGCGCGCAAGGTTGAAGACAGGCTGGCCGAGGCGCTGGCTGGTATTGCGATCGAGTCGATCGACGTGGGGGCTGTGCCTGCGGGCGTGGAGTACGCGGCATGTGGCAGCCATGCCTTGCGCATCAAGGTCGCGGCCAGGGTGGTGCCGACCGAGCAGCGCGTCTTGCTTGGGCAGGTGAACGGCGCAGTACGTGCTGCCGGTCTGGGCCAAGCTTGTCTGGACCGTGGCGTGCATGTCTCGATGAATGGTGCGACGTCGGTTTGGCTTGGACAGGCTGCCTTGGCGCTGCTGGTGCTGCTGCTGGTCTGGCGTCGCCGCAGCGGCAGCAGTGGCTCAGGCCTGATCGCGGATTGGACGCCGCGCATGGTTGGCAGGGCCGCCTTGCATTGGGGCGTTGGTGGTGGCCTGGGTTTGATCGGGTTCTCCGTCGCAGCCGCCGCGCTCTGGTATCTGAGCGGCGTGGATCTTCCTCCGCAGCGCCCGCCGATGGGCACCATGGCTGCGATCACGGTGTTGGTGGGCGGCGTCTTGATCGCGCCGATCTTCGAGGAATACGTGTTTCGAGCCTGGTTGCTCGAGCAGTTGTCGCGTGTGATGCCGACTTGGTTCGCGCTGTCCTTGAGCGCGCTGGTGTTCATGCTGATTCATGCGCCGCGCTATTGGCCCCTCGTTCTGATCTACATGATCGACGGGATCCTGCTGGGCCTGTTGTGGCTGCGCACCCGTTCCCTGTTGAGCAATGTCATCGCCCATGGCCTCACCAATCTGGTGTTGTTTGGCAGCGGCATGATTGGAGGCTGAGCGACAAGTCGCGTGCCGAGTCAATTTGCACGGCTTGCCCTTGCCGGTCCATGTCCTTCCTCAGCTTGCTGGCGTGCCTTCGGCGCGACCGAGAATGTTGCGCAGGATGCCGAGCACTTCGTCCTTGCTGCCGGTCAGGGTGAGCTGTGATTCGCGCGGGAAATCGGTGCCGAGGTTGACGGCGTAGCCGAGGCCGAGGTCGTTGCCGTCTTCGTCGATGCGCGTGAAGGTTTCGGTCTTGCCGATGTAGGCGATGCGATTGGCGTCGATGACGCGGCCGTCGGGAAGCTTGATCCAGCGTTGCATGGCTGACTCCAAAGGGTTGGGGCGCGAGACGCCGGACGCGCGTCGCTGCGGCATTCTACCGTTGCGCTGCCGGATCGGCGTTGCCTTGGCTCAGGCGTTTGGCAGGCCGCGTTCGGCCAGCCAGGCGCGGGCGTCTTCGGCATCTCGCTCGAACCAGGCGCGCGCCGAGCCGAGCCGGAACGAGTAGCCCCAGGCATCCATGTCGGCCATTTGCCGCGCGCGACCGACGCCGGGCAGGGCATCGGCGAGCACGATCTGCAGGCAGCAGGTCGAATCCTCCTCGATCTGAGAATCGGACGCGTCGGTGTGGACGAGGTCGCGCCGCGCGGGCGGAATCACGATCAGATGGCAGGCCTCGTGCAGCAGCGAATGCACCGGCGTATCGGCGCGCGCGTAGACGCGCGATCCGATCACGCCGGCTTCGCACTCGCCCCAGTAACTGCCCGGGATCATTTCGCCGTCGGCGACTTCGAGCAGTTCGAGGCCGTAGCGTTCAAGCAGAATACGTGGCGCATCGAAGCCGATTTCGCCGAGCAGCTGCACCGACGTGGCGGCGTCGACGCCGCTCACGCTTCGTCGCTGGCGACTGCCGCCGGAGGCGCCGAGGGTTTTTCGGGCAGGGCCACCGAGAGCTCGAGTACTTCGCCTTCGCCTTCGCGCGTGACGTGGATGTCGATTGCATCGGGGTCGACATTGACGTACTTGCGGATCACCTCGAGCAGTTCACGGCGCAACATCGGCAGGTAGTCGGGACGGCCGCTGGCCGCGCGTTCCTGCAGCACGATGATGCGCAAGCGCTCGGTGGCGAGTGCTGCGGTGTTTTTCGGGCGCGCGCGGAACAGGTCGAACAAGCCCATGATTCAGCCTCCGAACATGCGAGAGAGGAAGCCCTTCTTCTGCGCCTGGGTGAAGCGCATCGGCAGGGTTTCGCCGCACAGCCGTGCAACCGCGTCGGCATAGGCCTGGCCCGCGGCCGAGGCTTCGTCGAGGATCACCGGCACGCCGGAGTTGGAGGCGGTGAGCACGCCTTCGGATTCGGGCACCACGCCAATCACTTCGAGACCGAGGATCTCCTTGACGTCGTTGACGCCCATCATGTCGCCGTTGGCGACGCGCTCGGGGTTGTAGCGGGTGAGCAGCAGGTGCTGCTCGACGCCGGCGCCGCCTTGTTCGGCGCGACGCGTCTTGCTCGAGAGCAAGCCGAGAATGCGGTCTGAATCGCGCACGCTGGAGACTTCGGGGTTGACCACCACCACTGCGCGGTCGGCGAAGTACATCGCCAGCGCCGCGCCCTTCTCGATGCCTGCGGGCGAGTCGCAGATGACGATGTCGAAGCCGTCGTCGCCCAGTTCCTTGAGCACGCGCTCGACGCCTTCCTTGGTGAGCGCGTCCTTGTCGCGCGTCTGCGAGGCGGCGAGCACGAACAGGGTGTCGATGCGCTTGTCCTTGATCAAGGCCTGCTTGAGCGTGCACTCGCCCTGGATCACGTTGACGAAGTCGTACACCACGCGTCGCTCGCAGCCCATGATGAGGTCGAGGTTGCGCAGGCCGACGTCGAAATCGATCACCGCGACTTTCTTGCCGCGCTTGGCCAGACCCATCGCGAGCGAGGCGCTGGTGGTGGTCTTGCCGACGCCGCCTTTTCCTGACGTGACTACGATGACTTCAGCCAATGGAGTGTCCTCGGTTGCGGGGTTCGATGCGGGTGCCGGGCCGTCGCTGGCCTCGTCGATGGAAGGTTTCGGATCGTTCATCACAGTTTCTTCAGCAGCAGCTTGTCGCCGTCCAGCCAGGCTTGCACCGGCTTGCCGCGGATGTCGGCGGGGATGTCTTCGAATACGCGATACTGGCCCGCGATCGACACCAGTTCGGCGTGGAATTCCTGACAGAAAATCCGCGCACGGGTATCGCCCTGGGCGCCGGCGAGGGCTCGGCCGCGCAAGGCACCGTAGACGTGGATCGAACCATCGGCGATCACCTCGGCACCGTTGCCGACGAGGGCGGTGACGGTGAGATCGCGGCCGCGCGCATAGACCTGTTGGCCGGAGCGCACCGGTTTGTCCTGCAACTGGCTCGCGGCATCCGCGCCGACCACGGCCGTCTGTTCGACGGCCTTGGCTGCAGGCGCCGGTGTGGGTTCGGGCGCGGCGGCGACCGGTGCAGGCTCGGGGGCCTGCGCTCCGCTGCGCTCGTAGGCCGCGCGGAACTTGGCGATCACCGGCAGGCCCAGCTCCACCGCGAGGCGTTCGTTCTCGCTGGTGCCGTAGGACAGGCCCACCGCAAGCATGCCGGCGCGATGGATGCGTTCGAGCAGGTCACGCACAGTGGCGAGATCGGGCAGGCTGGGCAGGTGGCTCAGATCGAGGACGACCGGTGCGCGCAGAAACAGTTTCTGCGCGCCGGCGACCTTGTCGCGCAGTTCGGCCTCGAGCGCCTGCGCATCGAGCTTCTTGAGTTTGAGGTTGGCGATGCCGACCTGGCCAAATTTGATTTCCGCAACGGGTTCGAGCGAAAGCGGCGCCGTGGCCGCATCACGCGCGCTCATGCGCCCCCCGCAAGGCGCGCGTCGGTCGGCACGGCATGCGTGGCGCGTTTGCGCTCGCGCAGCCACGGCAGGTCGGGCAGGTGGCCGCCGTTGGCCTGCAGATAGGTGTCGGCCACGAACGGATAGCTGCACAGTGTCTTGGCCAGCAGGGCCACGCGGCGCTCATTGGCGGGCATCACCTGCTGACCGACCTCGGCGAAACCCGAGGTTCCGTGGAACAGCAGGGAGACGTCGTCGCGCGGCTCGAGGAAGACCTCGCAGGTCAGCACTGGCGAGCGGGTTTCGGCATAGCTGGTGACGTCGGCGTAGAACACGCGGCCAAGGCCCAGACCGCGCTGACCACGCGCGACGACGATGCGGTCGATGTAGACGAAGCGTGGATAGCGCTCGGCGAACCAGCGGAAGTTGGGGCTGGTGTAGTCGGCGTCCTGATTGAGGGCAACGAGAAAGCCGGCAACATGGCCATCGACTTCGGCGACGCGGAAGTAGCAAGCCTGTTCATACAGGTCACGCAAGGCGGCGGCGCTCAGGGGCAGGATCGTCGGACCGGCCGCATTGTTGAGCGCGAGCACCGAATCCAGATCTTGCGACGCGACGTCGCGAAAGCGTACTGCCATGAACTTGCTCCCGTGGAATGCGGCCCGTCGCCGAAGAGTGCGGTGGGCCGCATCGCCAATTATCGCATGCGCGCACGGCAAGAACAGGGCATGTTGGAGGCCTTGGTGTTAGCGAAGCGTTATGTTGCGGCCGCAGCATCGCAGTGACTTCGGACAGGGTTGCCGGAGCCGGCCTCGCCCTATGATGGCGCCATGATGCTGCCGCAATTCAGTCACATCCAGTTGCTGCGCTTCGCCGGACTGTTCCAGTACGCAAGCGTGGGCACGCCGTTCCTGCGCTATCGCGTGGTGGTCGATGATCTGGCGGCCAAGCAATTGCCCACGAGCTATGCGCACCTGTGGCTGGGCTGCTACATCGTGTTCGGCATCGTCTATTGGTATCTCACGCGCGATCTCGGTGCGCGCGAGCGCACGCCACTGCGCAGTGGCGTGCAAATCGCCTTGCTGGTGGTGCTCAACCTGATGGCGGTGGCGATCGGCTGGTTCAGTCAAAGCGGCATTTCGGCGCTGCTGCTGGCGGTGGTCGCGGTGGTGTTGCCGTGGTTGTTGCCGCTGCGCGTGGGCATCGCCTGGATGGTGCTGCAGAATTTCTCGCTGGTGCCGGTGTTCGCGAGTATCCGCGAGCCGGCCTTCAGCCTCAGCGATGCCTTCCTGCAATCGAGCCTGTATTCGGGCTTCATCGTGCTCGCCTTCGTCACCGCACTGGTGACCAAGCAGCAGGTCGAGGCACGCGAGGAGCAGCGCCGGCTCAATGCCGAGCTGCGCGCAACCCGCGCCCTGCTCGCTGAATCGAGCCGGCTTGGCGAGCGCATGCGCATATCGCGGGAATTGCATGACCTCATGGGTCATCACCTGACCGCGCTCAGCCTCAATCTCGAAGTGGCCAGCCACCTCGTGCAGGGGCAGGCACAAACCCACGTGCTGCAGGCGCAGTCGGTCGCCAAGCTGCTGCTCGGCGATGTGCGCGAAGTCGTCAGCCAGTTGCGCGAAGACGACAGCATCGATCTGACCCAGGCCTTGCGCGACCTCGTCGAGGGCGTGCCGGGCTTGCAGATCCATCTCGATCTGCCGGCACAGTTCGGCATCGAAGACCCGCGCCGCGCCCAAGTGCTGTTGCGCTGCGCACAGGAAATCATCACCAATACCGTGCGCCATGCCCAGGCGCGCAATCTGTGGCTGGGTTTCGAACTCGACCCGCGGCGACAGATGATCATTCATGCACGCGACGACGGTCGCGGCGCCAGTGAACTGGTGCAGGGCAACGGTTTGTCAGGCATGCGCGAGCGCCTGGCCCAGTTCGGCGGGCGCGTCGAGATCCAGACCACCGCAGGGCGCGGTTTCGCCCTCGATGCACTCCTGCCCCTGGAGGGAAGCACATGATCAAAGTCTGCCTCGTCGATGACCAGACACTGGTTCGTCAGGGCATCCGCTCGCTGCTGGAACTGTCCGATTCGATCCGCGTGGTCGCCGAGGCCAGCGATGGCGCCCAGGCGGTGGCGACGATTCCGCAGGTGCAGCCCGACGTGGTGCTGCTCGACATGCGCATGCCGGGTCTGTCCGGGCTCGACGTGCTCAACGCGCTGGCCACGCGCCAGCAGTTGCCGCCGACGATCATCTTGACGACGTTCGACGATGACCAGCTCGTGCTGGCTGGGCTCAAGGCCGGTGCGCGCGGCTATTTGCTCAAGGATGTCTCGCTCGACCAGCTCGTCGATGCGGTCAAGACGGTCGCCGCTGGCGGTTCCCTGGTGTCGCCGGTGGTGACCCAGCGCCTGCTGTCGGGGTTGGAACGCATGCACAACGAGTTCACCAGCCTCGATCGGCCTGATCCCTTGACCGACCGGGAAACCGAGATCCTGCGTCTCATGGCCGGCGGCTACAGCAACAAGGAGATCGCCAATTCGCTGGGCGTGGCCGAGGGTACGGTGAAGAACCACGTTTCCAACATCCTCTCCAAGCTCGGTGTGCGCGACCGCACGCGCGCGGTACTCAAGGCGTTTGAGCTGGGCATCGTCTGAAACGAGCGGTGTTGCGCGACCACAGCCGTGCATTTTCCCGGGCGGGCTTCACAAGTCTTGATCCGGAATTGGCCTCGCCTGCGCCCGGGAGCGTAGCGCGCCTGCCCGGAAGTCCAGTACCATCGGCGTTCCGCTCCGCCTCGGCGGGGTTGCTTGCGCGCGGGGAATGGCGTCGCGGGCCGGGGCAATCCCTGTGCCCGTGCGTGGCAACGCCGCTCATGTAAGTCCTGGAGATCGTCGGATGATTCGTATTTTCGAGATGCTGGTCGCACTGTTCATCGTGTTCGTGCTGGCCGTGCTGGTTGGTCTGGCCCTGCCGTCGCATGGTCACGTCGAACGCAGCGTGCAGATTCCCAGCCCTGTGCGGCAGGTCTACGATACCGTCAACACCTTCCGCCGCTTCCCGCAGTATTCGGGCTTGCGCGCGTTCGATCCGGCGATGCAGTCCACGCTGTCGGGTCCGGAGTCGGGCGTAGGCGCGAAGATTTCCTGGACCAGTCAATCTCCCAAGGTCGGAAACGGCAACCTGACCGTGACCAAGTCGACCTCCGACAGCGACGTCACCATGACGCTCGACAACGACTGGATCGGCGAAAACAAGACCTACACGATCACGCTGACGCCGGCCGCCAACGGCCGCACCGTCAAGGTGACCGAAGCCTATGACGTCGACTACGGTTGGAACCTGCTGTGGCGCTATGGCGGCCTGTACATCAATGGCGAGCCCTCGGCGATCGTGCAGACCACGCTGGCAAGCCTGTCGGCGATGATGGCGGGTTTCCCCAATACCGACTACACCAATCAGGACATTCGCATTGCCGAGATCTCGGCCAAGCCGCTGTTCCTGGTGTCGACCAAGGCCGAGCGCTCGCTCGACGCGGTCGAGGAAGCGACCCTCGCGGCGAGGGAAAAGATCGATGCCGCGCTGAAGAAGGCCGGCCTGACCGCAGCGGGCCCGCAGATGACGATCACCACCGAGTGGGGTGAGAGCGATTACACCTTCGCCGTGGCGGTTCCGGTCGACCAATCGAGTTTCACCATCGATGGCAATACGTTCACGATCGATGCCGCAGCGCCCAAGCCCGAAGAGGACAGCGACACCGCCGGCGAGCCCAAGCCGCTGGTGACCGGTGAACGCGACAACAAGGGCCTCTTGGTCGTGGATGGCGATGTGCGTGCGATGATCGGCTATCAGGGCCAGTCCCTGTACACCGAATACACCGGCAGCGCGGCGCAGTTGCCACTCATGCGCCTCAACCAGAAGGCCTATGCGGAAACGCACGGCTACCGGTACAGCGAGAGCGGCCTTGGCCGGCCTTGGGACGAGAACATCTCGGCACCCGATGTGGCCGTCGACGCCCAGACTTTCCGCGTCTATCTGCCGATCACGCGCTGAGAGATTGCGGCAATCCGAGAAGGAGGGCGCCCCTGCGGCGCCCTTTTTCATGGGGATGACCCGGCATTGGCTCGGGCTTCGTCACGTGGGGCCAGACGGCCGTTGCCGCTTGCGGGGTGCGCTCAGGAATTGCGCTTGATGCCAAGGCGCGCAACCAGCCGTGACCAGATGCTGCCTGCAGCGGGTTCGCTTTTCGGCGCGACATCGACGCTGGCGTCGGCCTTCCTGCCAAGCAGGATGTCTGCAGCCGCTAGCGCCCACAGGCAGGCACTGACATCCTGTTCGGAACGGCGGCTGGAGCGAACGATGTCGGCGATGTTTGCCCGCTCGCGCAGCAAGGCGCGCACGATCGGCAGTGCCTCGGAAAACTCCGCCGCAGCGCCGAGATCCGGCCAGTCGCGCAGGTGATAACCCCCTTCGGGGAAAGCGGGCAGACGGTCACGCACGCGCCAGGCCGCTTCCATGAAGAACGCGTCCAGGCTGGTCGGGATTTCGGCCGGCGGCGGCGACAACTCGGCTGGCTCGAGCAATCGGAAGCGCCAGCCCGGTGAGCCCATGCGCGTACGCGCGTTGAGGGCGTCGCCCACGGCGTGGCTGAGTACGTGTCCGCTCTGCGGGATCAGCCAGATCGTGATGCTGCCGTGGCTGGCCATCACCGGCTTGCCGACCAGATCGCCGCGGGTCACGAACTCGACCAAACCCATCGGCGATTTGTCGTTGGCGACTGCCGTTGCCATGCGTGTGCCGCCCTCGCGTTCGCGCAGCATTTGATGCAGGGAGCGGGTAAGCCAGACCACGCTGGCCACCGCTTGCATCGCGCTGCGTTCGGGGCGATGCAGGTCAAGGGCGGGGATGCGGTCGGTTCGTGCGCGCTCCAGCGCCTTGGCGCCGATTTCGTCGCGGCTGTCGAGTACGAGGAGGTCACAGTGCCCGCCGTCCCAGGAATCGGTACGCACGGCCAATTGATGGGCGGCCAAGGCGGTGGCCGCCAGCTTCACGCGGCGCTCGTCTGCACGTCCGAGTCCGGCGTAACGGAGGTCGATGTTGGAGGCTTGGTTCATGGGGGCAAAAGTCTTGCGTTCATTCATCAGTCCCGACGCATTGACCGCGGGCGGCAAGCTGCGGGATGCAGTTCCAATTGCGCGAATCCGTCCGGCCGCGGCCCGCTCCGGGGGCGGAGCGAATTCGGGCAGGACCCTGTCCAACGCAGATGCATGACACATGCCACGATCTTCCGCTCATGGTACCGCGGTTGCTGGACAGATTCGGCGCCCTTGACGGAAGTTTGCCTGCCATCGGAGTGCACATTCGTGTCACAACGCGACCATTGCCTTTGGCAAACGCCTGCCGAGCCTCGGGGCGCCCGGGTTTACGTCTGCTCCATGGCAACTCGCGCTTGGCGGGACTCAGGCAAGGGCTTCGTAGCGCACGCCCAGAATGGCAAAGCTGGCCGTGCCGCCGGGCAGCTGCGCTTCGAATTCATCGCCGATCCGTTTGCCGAGGGCGGCACGTGCAAGAGGCGAGTCGATGCTGATCCAGCCGTGTTCGGCATCCGTCTCGTCAGGGCCGACGATTCGGAAGGTAGCTTCCTCTCCATCTTCGTCCTCGACGCTGAGCCAGGCGCCGAAGTACACCGCCGCGCGATCGCGTGGCTCGCCTTCGGCCACGCGCAGTTCCGGCAAGCGTTTGCCCAGGTAGCGCACGCGGCGATCGATCTCGCCGAGCTGCTTCTTGCGGTAGGTGTATTCGGCGTTCTCCGAACGATCGCCTTCGGCGGCAGCGGCGGCCAGGGCGCGCACGACCTCGGGGCGGCGCACGCGCCAGAGCTCGTCGAGTTCAGCCTTGAGACGGGCGTGACCGTCGGCGGTGATGATGGCGGTCGAGGCGGGTGCGGGAGGACGCCAGCGGCTCATGGGGGGAGAAGGCTGCGGGAATCGCGCAACGCTAGTGCCGCGCGGCGAGTGCGTCAACGCGCCCGCCGTCAGCACATACAATCCCGGCGAACATCCGGATTCCACGCATGTTGATCATTCCGCTGCATCGCGCGCCGACTTGGGCGAACCTGCCTTGGGTGACGCTGGCACTGATTCTCGCCAACGTGTTCGTGTTCGCCTTTCTGCAATCGCAGGATGGGCGTGCCGAACAGCGGGCGCTCGACTATTACCTTGCCCAGGATCTGGCGCGATGGGAGTTTCCGTCCTATCACCAGTGGCTCGATGCGCACCCCGAGGATTCACGCCGCGGGGCTGCCTTCGACCACTATGCCCGCATCGATCCGGCAGTCGCGGTGCGCATCCTGCAATCGGATGCTGGATTCCTCTTCCAGTTGCGCAGTCAGGGGCTGCAGCCCGCGCCCGCAGCGGACACAGTGCATGATGGGGCCCCATGGCACGAGCGGCGCGCCGAATTCGATCGGCTGTGGAATCGTGCCTTCACCCAGCGCTGGATGATCCATTACTCGCAATTTTCGCCGGCGCGCATGTTCGGCGCGATGTTCCTGCATGGCAGCGTCGGGCATCTGCTCGGCAACATGTTGTTCCTTGCCTTGCTGGGCCTGCTGGTCGAGGGCGCACTCGGCCATGGCCTGTTCCTCGCGCTGTATCTGCTCGGCGGCATGGGCAGTGCCTTGCTCAGCGTGGCCTGGCGCTGGGGCGAAACCGGCAGCGCGCTGGGCGCATCGGGCGCGATTGCCGCATTGATGGGCGCGTACTGCGTGTTGTGGGGCATGCGCAAGGTGCGCTTTTTCTGGTGGTTCTTCGTCGTCTTCAACTACATCAAGGCACCCGCGCTGGTATTGCTGCCGTTCTGGCTCGGTTGGGAGCTGTTCAACCTGTTCTGGAACACGCAGGCGCATGTGGGCTTCGATGCGCATGCGGGCGGCATCGTCTGCGGTGCGTTGCTCGCCCTGGTCGTTCGTTGGCTGCATTGGGAGGACCGCGCATTCCTCGACGAGGATGCGGTGATCGAGGCGCGAGCCGATCGCGGCGCTGCACTGAACAAGGCGCGTGACTTGTTGGGACATTTGCAGGTGCCGGCAGCGCGCGCCTTGCTCGATCCGCTGTTCGAGGCGGATCCGGGCGATGCGCAGGTATGCGCGGCGCTGTATCGCTGCGCGCGGCTCGAGCCACGCATGCCGCGACTGGCCGCCGCAACGGATGCCGTGATGGCCGTGCCGGCGCGCACGGCAGCACAGGCGCGCGAACAGAAGGCGGTCCTCGACGATGCGCTCAAGGCGGGATTGTCATTGACACGGCTGGACGCCTCCGTGTTGCTGGCAATGCTGCAGCGCTGGATGTTGCTGGGTCTGGGCGCGCAGGCTGCGCAACAACTCATGCAATGGATTGCGCAGGCGCCGACGACGCCCGGCCTGCCGGCCGCATGTCTGCGCATGGCGCGGGATCTGCATGCGCGCAGCCAGTCGATCGAAGCCAGGGCACTGCTGGAAACGGGCCTGCGCGCGTGGCCGCAGGGCAGCGATGCCGAAAAGGCACGCCTGCTGCTGGACGACCTGACCTGAATCAGGATCCAGGCGCGGGCAATTTCGGCTTCGGCGCGAGCGTGTCGAGAAACTTCCGGTACGCGGCGATTTCCCCTGCCAAAGGGTGATTGGGGTAATGATCGATGAGCTGGTCGAGCAGGCCGCGCGCCTCCTGGTCCTTGCCCATCCGCTCGGTGAGCAGCTTGGCGGCGAGCAGGTAATTCTTCGGAATGTCGGCGTGCTTGGGATGGCGCTTGTGGAAACCCGAAAGCAGGCGCAGCGCGACCTGGGAATTGCCCGATTCGACTGCCTTGTGCGCGATGCGCGAGACTTCATCGGGTGAGCTGGGCTGGAATGCGGGATCGAGTTCGAGGCATTCGCGCGCCACGTCGACCGCGCGGCGATCCTTGTCCTGGCCAAGCAGGATGCTGATCCACTCGCGACCATGGCGCAGTTGCTCGTCGCGATGGCCGCCGAGTGCAAGCAGCTTGCGGTACTGCGTGTGCAGGGCCTCGGTACCGCCGCGCGAACGCAACTGCTCGGCGATGTGCGTGCGCGCCGCGTCCACTTCGCCATCGCGCACGAGTTCGGCCGCCTCATCGAGCGTCGCCTGATCGGGATCGGCCTGCGCCGGTCGACGCAACGGCGCCTGCACGGGCTCGGGCACGTAGCCGACCTCGTCGTGATACTGGTAGATGAGATAGCCCATGAGGTGGAAGGTCGCCACGATCACGTAGAAGGTGATGAACGCGAGCACCACGTTCGACACGACCGGGGGCAGGAATGGCAACACCAGTGCCTGCGCCTGGGCCTGGCTGATGTTGAACACGAAATACAGCGCCGCAACGGCGAAGTAGGGCGCGCCGAAGCGCGACATGACCGCGATCCAGGTGGCCGGGTTGAGCGCATGGCCGAGGTTCTCGTCCATCGCCAGCGCCATCACGGCGGCCGGCAGCGCGACCGCCAGCACGATCGCGATCACGGTGCCCAGCACCGGCCCGAGCAGCAGGAAACCCAGCACGTTGAAGACCACGAAGGCCACTTGCAGCCAGATCTGCGCCCAGCCCAGGCTGTCATCGACGGTGTAGGACACATCCGGCGGCTCCAGGCGCCCGTTGGCGCTCGCGCGCAGGCATTCGAAGGCGTACTTGTAAATGGCCACCCACAGCAGCAGGCGAATGATCCAGCCCATCGGCAGCAGGGTGAAGATCTGGCACAGCGACAGCACGAACACGGTCGCCAGCGCGCCGCCCTTGGCGGGGTAGAGCGAAATCTGGTCGAGCCGATTCCAGAAAGGAACGATGTCGGGATTGTTCATGGCGACCGCTGCAGGGTGAGTGCCAAGGGATGTGCAGGGAATGCCGACTCCAGTTGCAGCCGGCAGGCATTGGACCGGTGTGCCCGACTCAGCGCTTGATCGAGCCGAACACGCCGCGCAGGATCGTGCGGCTGAGCTGGCCGCCCGCGTTGCGCACGAAGGACTTGGCCAGTGCTTCGAGCATGCCCTGGCGGCGACCGGTGCCGAGCACCATGTCGCGCGCCATGCCGGTCCAGCCACCGTCCTTGTCCTTGTCGGCAGCTGCCGCCTTGCCGGTGGGTGCGGGTGCTTGCGCTGCCGTATCGCTGGCTCGTTGCGCGAGAATTTCGGCCGCTGATTCGCGGTCGATGGCGGTGTCGTATTTGCCGCCGACCGGCGAGCGCATGCGCACTGCCGCACGTTCTTCGTCGGTGATCGCGCCAAGGCGACAGCCCGGTGGCGCGACCAAGGTGCGCTCGACCGGCATCGGCACGCCGCCGGCCTGCAGGGTCGACACCAATGCTTCGCCGACGCCGAGCTGACTGATCGCCTGCGTCACGTCGAGCTTGGGATTGGGGGCAAAGGTTTCGGCCGCGGCCTTGACCGCCTTCTGGTCGCGCGGCGTGAATGCGCGCAGCGCGTGCTGGATGCGATTGCCCATCTGGCCGAGGATCACGTCGGGCACGTCATCGGGATTCTGTGAGCAGAAATACACGCCCACGCCCTTGGAGCGAATCAGGCGCACCACCTGTTCGATGCGTTGGCGCAAGGCGGGTGGCGCATCGTCGAACAGCAGATGTGCTTCGTCGAAGAAGAACACCAGCTTGGGTTTGTCCAGATCACCCACTTCGGGCAGCGTCTCGAACAATTCCGAGAGCATCCACAGCAGGAAGGTCGTGTAGAGCTTGGGCTTGAGGATGAGCTGGTCGGCGGCGAGGATGTTGATGACACCCCGTCCTGACAGATCCTGACGCATGAAATCGGCCAGATCGAGCGCAGGTTCGCCGAAGAAGGCATCGCCACCCGCCTGTTCCAGCGACAGCAGGTCGCGCTGGATGGCCGCGATCGAGGCGGGTGCAATCAGGCCATAGTGCTGCGAGATGTCCTTGGCGTGCTCGCTTGCCCAGGTCAGCAGCGCGCGCAGGTCCTTGAGGTCGAGCAGCAGCAAGCCGTTGTCATCGGCGGCCTTGAACACGATTTCGAGCACGCCGGCCTGGGTGTCGTTGAGTTCGAGCAGGCGCGTGAGCAGGGTAGGCCCCATTTCCGAAATCGTGGTGCGCACCGGATGGCCAGCCTTGCCGAAGATGTCCCAGAACACCACCGGGTTGTTGGTCGGTGCCCATTGCATGCCGAGTTTGTCGATGCGTGCCTTGAGCTTTTCGCCCGCCGGCGCGGCTGGCTGCGAGAGACCGGCAAAATCGCCCTTGACGTCCGCGAGGAACACCGGCACGCCCAGGCGCGAGAACCCTTCGGCAAGCAGCATCAGCGAGACGGATTTGCCAGTGCCGGTGGCACCGGCCACCATGCCGTGGCGGTTGGCGTACTGCGCGTGCAGGAAGACGTCGGTGTCGCCTTTTCCGATCAGGATGTCATTCACGATGGATTCCCGGTGGCGTGATATTTGCGGAGGAACATCGATTGTAGCGGCGATTGCGGAGAATCGGCCGCTGCGCACTTGTCCGCCCGGGCGCGCATCGCTAACTTTCACGGTTGGATCCTGCAGCATGGCGGAGCGTCTGGATGGGTGATTTCCGATGGTTGATGGTGGGCACGGTGGTGCTGACACTGGCCGCGTGTGCGACTACCCCTGGCAAGCCGCAGCCACCTGCGGCGACTCAGGCAGGCGATGGTGTGGCCCAGCTCTACACGCGACTTGACACTGCCACCCAGCGCTATGCCAATGGCATCCAGTCGCAGCGCGGCGGGGACATGCAGGCCGGTCAGGCGGAAACGCGCGCGGCACTGGATGAATTGCGCGATGCCTCGATCCAATGCGTGCGCGTCGCCGGCTGCGACGTGCAGCGCTTCATCGCCGCTTTCGATGCCTTGTTGCGGCGAGACGCTGCCGGGCCGATGGCCGATGCGGATACCGCATCGGATGCACCGCAGACGGTTGCGCAAGGTGAGGAGCATGAGCCTGCCACGCGGGGCATTCCCGAACTCGGCCGCAGCATGAGTCTGCTCAAGGGGCGTGAACTGAGCGACCTCATTGCGATGAACGGCCCGGTGCAGGTCGCGCTTGAGGAATGGCTCACGCAGTACCGCCCCAATCTCATGAATGCCTATGTCAATTACCAGTACCTGCGCTTCGAGATGTATCCCGAGTACCAGAAGGCGGGGCTGCCCGAGGCGCTGTTGTTCGGCATGATGGCCAAGGAGTCGGGTGGCAAGGTTCACGCAGTCTCGCGCTCGGGCGCATCGGGGCCATTGCAGTTCATGTACGCCACCGGCCTGCGTTTCGGTCTGGGCATGGTCGACGGATTCGACACGCGCTTCGATCCGCAGCTTTCGGCGCGCGCCAATGCGGCATACGTCAACGAGCAACTGGCGATCTTCAACAACAACCTCGAGCTGGTGATCGGCGCCTACAACGGTGGCGAAGGCGCAATGCAGCGTCGCGCCGGCCGTGGCGAGGCTGCGCTGAGCTTCTGGGATCCGCAGGTCTACTACGGGGTGTCGCAGGAGACGCGCGACTACGTGCCGATGGTGCTCGCTGCGGCCTGGCTGTTCCTGCATCCGGAACGCTACAACCTCCAATGGCCGAAGGTGAACATGAAACCCGGCAGCGTCACTCTGGAGCAGCCTGCTTCGCTGGCCGAACTGACGATCTGCCTGGGTCAGGACGGCGGTGCGCCCGATGGCTGGTTCCGCGTACTGCGCAACCTCAACCCGCAACTCGATCCGCAGCAACCCGAACCGATCGGTGCCAAGCTCGTGGTGCCGCAGCAACTGGAAAAGGTCTATGCGCGCGACTGCGCCGGTGGACGCTGGCAGCGGCTGGCGAGCGAGTTGCATGCGGCCACCTTGCCGACGCCGCCGGCGGGGATGCAGCGGCAGCTTGCGTCGCGCAAGGGCGGCGCCACGGGGAGTCGCGCCTACGTGGTCAAGAAGGGCGACACCGTTGCGGCGATTGCCCGCAAGAGCGGCCATTGCAGCATTCGCGACATTGCCGATCGCAATGCGCTGCGCGCACCGCACTACCGACTGAAGCCGGGTCAGGTGCTGCAGTTGCCTTCCTGCGCCCGCTGACGGGACTTCGCCGGCGCGCTTGAAGCTCGCCCGGCCAGCGCGCCTCAGCGATTGCGTGTCGTCGTGGCGCCGGGGTCCGCAGCGGGATCGGCCAGGCTGCGCACCTGGAGCTTGAGGTCCAGTTGCTTGATGTGATCGCGCTCCTGATCCAGATCGGCGCGCGTCAGCGGATGCTGTTGCAGCCAGCGTTCGGGCAGGTCCAGTTGCAAGTTCCGATCGTCGATCCGCAGCCGCAAATCCGGCAATGGTTCGGGTGTACGCGCGCGTTCGAGCAGGGCAGCCAGGCGCAGGAGTGCGGTGATCTTGCGCACGCCCGAACGCAAACGCAGTGGCAGCGCTTCGATACTGGCGCGATCGGGCTTGCGGCGATGCGAACGCACGATTGCCGCCAGCGCCTGTTGACCTTGGCGCGTGAAGCCGGCCAGATCGGAGTGGGCGATGATGTAGGCGCCGTGTTGATGGTGCAGGCTGTGTGCGATGGCCAGTCCGACTTCGTGGATGTCGGCAGCCCAGCCGAGCACGTCGCGCTCGAGGTTGCCCAAGCCCCATTCCGCGGCGACCTGATCGAACAGGGCCAGGGCGGCGTGCTGCACGCGCTTGGCCTGGGCGCGGTCGACGCCATAGCGCGAGGCCAGCGTGGCGATGCTGCCAGCGCGCGGGTCGCCATCGAGCGCGCGTCCGACGAGGTCGTAGAGCAAGCCTTCGCGCATCGCCGTTTCGCAGACCGACATCTGTTCGAGGGCGAAGGTGGAAAAGACCGCTTCGAGGATCGCGGTACCGCCTGCGAGGATCGGAACGCGCTCCTCGGACAAGCCTGCCAGCCGCAGCCGATCGACGTGGCCGGCTTCGAGGATTGCCCCACGCAGGCGCGCCAATGCTTCCGCACTGATGCCTTGTTCGCACCAGCCGTTGGCCTGAACCACGCTGCCAATCGCCTTGGCGGTGCCGGATGAACCGATCGCCTCACCCCAGCCGACATCGCGGTAGTCTTCGGCGAACTGCTGCAGTTCCACGCCGATCTCGGCCTGGGCCTGCTGCCAACGTCGCGCGGTGTACCTGTCATCGGCAAAGAAGCGCAGCGTGCTGGCGATGCAGCCGACCTGCACGCTCTCGGTGCGCAGGGCATCGAAACCCTTGCCGATGATGAACTCGGTGCTGCCGCCGCCGATGTCGACGACCAGACGTCGCTGGCGGGTTTCGGGCAGGCCATGGGCGACGCCCAGATAGATCAGGCGCGCTTCTTCGCGACCACTGACGATTTCGATCGGATGGCCGAGCGCGGTTTCGGCTGGCAGCAGGAAGGCTTGCGGAACGGCAAGCTGGCGCACCGCGTTGGTGGCCACCGCATGCACGCGCTCGTGCGGCAGCGCGCGCAAGCGTTGTCCAAAGCGCGCCAGACAGGCGAGCGCGCGTTCCCGGTATTCGGCATCGAGGCTGCCATTGGCATGCAGACCCATCGCCAAGCGGATGCTCTCGCGCATGCGGTCGATGATGCGCAGACCGCCGTGTTCGTAACGCGCGACAAGCAGGTGGAAGCTGTTGGAGCCGAGGTCGATCGCAGCCAGCAATTCACCATCGCGGATGTCGGCGGCCGGTGCGCCGATCAGGCTGGCTTCCCGGGTTCGGTCGGGGTTCGGGGGGACGCTCAGGCTCATGTCTGCTGCGCCTTACCGGGTGTAGTGGGCAAGCAGCATCTGCTGCGCGCTGTGCGGCGGCGCACCGTCTGGCTCACTGCGCTGGTAACTGCCATCACTTTGCAACAACCAGGCCTGGGTGTTGTCGGCAAGGTAGTTGGCCAGCGTTTCGGCATGCACGCGCCGCGCCATCTCGGGGTCGCGAATCGGAAAGCAGGTTTCGATCCGCCAGCGCAGATTGCGCTCCATCCAGTCCGCGCTCGAGCAGTACAGTTCGGGTGCGTCGTCGTTCTGGAACCAGTAGACGCGGCTGTGTTCGAGGAAGCGGCCGATGATCGAGCGCACGCGAATGCGCTCGGAAATGCCGGGTAGTCCCGGTCGCAATGCGCAAGCGCCGCGCACGATCAGATCAATCTCGACGCCAGCCTGCGAGGCGCGATACAAGCGGCGGATCACCTGCCGCTCGGTCAGCGCGTTCATCTTGGCGATGATGCGGGCCGGACGCCCCTTGGCGGCATTTGCGGTCTCACGCTCGATCTTCTCCATCAGCACCTTGTGCAGGGTGAACGGGGAATTGAGCATGCACTTGAGCTTGATCACCTGACCCAGTCCCGACAGTTGCAGGAACAGAAGGTGCACGTCTTCGCCGATGTCGGCATTGGCGCTCATCAGGCCGAGATCGGTGTACAAGCGGGAGTTGCCGTGATGGTAATTGCCGGTCGAAAGGTGGACGTAGCGGCGCAGGACGCCTTCTTCGCGGCGGACGATCAGCAGCATCTTGGCGTGGGTCTTGAAGCCGACCACGCCGTACATCACCTGCACACCGGCTTCCTGCAGGCGATTGGCCAGACGCAAGTTGGCTTCCTCGTCGAAGCGTGCGCGCAGCTCGACCACCACGCTGACGTCCTTGCCCATGCGCGCGGCGTCGATGAGGCATTCGACCAGCGGCGAGTCGTGACCGGTGCGATACAGCGTCTGCTTGATCGCCAGCACTTCGGGGTCGAGGCTGGCCTGACGCACGAGCTCGATCACCGCGTTGAAGGATTCGAATGGATGGTGCAGCAGGATGTCGCGTTCCGCGATCGCGTCAAACAGGTTTGCGTTGGCGGCCAATGCAGCGAGCGGGCGCGGCGAAAAGGTGGCGAACTTGAGATCGGGACGCTCGATCTGATCGTAGACTGCATTGACGCGGTTGACGTTGACGGGTCCTTCGCAGCGATAGACATCGGTTTCGCCGAGGTCGAAGTTCTGCATCAGGATTTCGGCGACCGCCTTGGGGCAGTTGTCGGCCACTTCGAGTCGCACCGGACGCGCGAAGCCGCGACCCTTGAGTTCGTCGTGCAAGGCCACGGCGATGTTTTGCACTTCGTCCTCGTCGAGCACCAGTTCGCTGTTGCGGGTGACGCGGAACTGGTATGAGCCTTTGACCTGCATGCCCGGAAACAACTCGTCCATGAACTCGTGCAGCACGCTGGAGAGGAAAACGAAATCGTGCGTCGATGCGGCAACCGCCGCGGGCAGGCGAATCAGGCGCGGCAACGAACGAGGTGCGCGCACCAGGGCCATGTGTCCCTCGCGGCCAAAGGCGTCCTTGCCGCGCAGGACCACGGCGAGGTTGAGGCTCTTGTTGAGAATGCGCGGAAAGGGGTGCGCCGGATCGAGCCCGAGTGGCGACAGCACCGGCAGGATTTCATTGCGGAAATAGCCTTGCAGCCAGCGTCGTTGCTTGTCGCTCCAGGCTTGGCGTTGCGCAAATCGGATGCCTTCCCGTGCGAGCGCCGGTTGCAGGGTCTTGTTCCAGCATTCGTACTGCGCCTGCACCAGGGTCAGGGTGCGTTCGCGTATGCGCGCGAGCACCGCTGCGGGCGGCATGCAGTCAGGTCCGAGGCGGGCCTGCACGAGACTGGACTGCTCGCGCAGCAGAGCCACCTGCACCTCGAAGAATTCATCGAGATTGGTGCAGGAAATGCACAGATAGCGCATGCGTTCGAGCAGCGGCACGCTGGCGTCCTGCGCTTGGGCGAGCACGCGGAAATTGAACTCGAGCTGGGCGAGTTCATGGTTGAGGTAAAGCGAGGGGTGGTCCAGCTCCGGACCGGCGGCCTTGTTCATGGTTTGCATGTTGGCACGTAATCGATGACGCCGGCGTGACAGCCGCGCGGCCAGGATCAGAACGCGGTTGGGCGACAACAGGCGAGCTTGCTGTCCTTGCTGTCGGGTTCGCTCGGGCTGCCGCGTTTGCGCAAGGCGAGTACCTCGGGCGTCATGCGCGCGATGCGCGCTTCGACCCGGCTGCGTTCGTAGTAGGACAGGTCATCACGCTTGGCCAGCGCCTTGAGCTGGTTGAGCGCGTCCTCGGCATGGCCGGTCAGCCAAGCGGCTTCGGCGAACGCCTCGGCGGCGCGTACCTTGTCACCAGCCAGTTGGTTGGCGCGGGCGAAGGCGCGCTGCAAGTCGGCGTCGTCGGCATTGCGGGCAAGCAAGGGGCGCAGCAGATTAAGAGCCTTGCGCGCGCTGTCTGCGTCGGCGCGACCGAGCAACGCATCGGCATAGGCGAGGGTAATTGCGCGATTGCCCGGAAAGCCGCCATGCAGGCGTTGGTAGAGCGCGAAGCTCTCGCCACCTGCGCCGGATTGGTTGAGCGCGTCGGCCAGGGCCAGTTGCAGAGGCAGCGAATCGGGTTCGGCGGCGATCAGTGGCCGCAGCTGGCCAATCGCAAGGCGGGCCTGCTGGGTACGTGTCAGCGCCAGGGAATAGCCATAGCGGTTGGCGGTGGTGTCGAATTCGGGATCGTCATGGAGATTGCGGGCGTAGTAGTCACGCACCGTACTCGTTACCGGTGCCGACAACACGCGCGTCCGTTCGCGCATGAGCAGGAAGTAGCGTTGTGCGGCGGGGTCATGGGGCGCGCAGGCAGTGACGGTGACTTCAGGCAGGGCATTGCCTTCGCCTCGGGCCGCGACACGGGTCGTGGTCTCGACGGGCGCGTCTGCCGGTGTTGCCGGGGGCCCATCCATGGCTGGCGTTTCCACGACAGGAAGGGGGGCGAGATCGAGATTGAGTGCGCCCTGCCTGATCGCGGGCGCCGCGCGCACGGCACGCGCAGGTTGCGGGCAACCCAGTTGCCGTGCGCGCTCCTTGGCTTCGGCAATGCGTTTGGTGTCGACTGGATGGTCGAGCAGGAATTCAGGGATGTCGATGCCATTGACGCGCATCACTTTCTGCAATTCCTGAAATGCGCCAGCCATCGCGTTGGGGTCGAAGCCCGCACGCGCCAGCGTCTGGATGCCGACGCGATCGGCCTCGGCCTCGTCGCTGCGGGTGAAGTTGATCTGGCGCTGGATCATCAGCGATTGACCGGCGACCAGGGCCGCCGGTGCCGCATCATCGGTGCGGCCGGCAGCGGCGATCATCACGCCGACCATTGCCAGCATGATCGGTATCGACATCTTTTGTTGATCTTCAAACGCACGCAGGATGTGCAATTGCTGCACGTGCGAGATTTCGTGGGCAAGCACGCCGGCGAGTTCGTCTTCGCTGCTCATCGCATTGATGAGGCCGGCATTGACTGCGACGTAACCGCCTGGTGCGGCGAAGGCATTGATGTCCTGCTCGCGCATGATGAAGAAGGTGAAGCCCGAATCCGGCCGTTGGCTCGCCGCAACCAGGCGGTAGCCGAGCGCGTTGATGTAGTCGGCGAGCAGCGGATCGTCGAGCACCATCTCGTGGGCACGCATTTCCGCCAACATGCCGGCGCCGTATTCGCGCAATTCCTGTGGCGTTGCCAGCGCCGCGGCGGAGCTGCCGATGTCCGGGAGCTTGACGCCGCTGCCAGGCTCGCCGGCGCCCGCGAGGGTGGCCAGGCAGGCGGTGATGAGGGCAGTGGCAAGAGTATGCAAACGCATCGGAAAACCAGACGGCGACAGTGCTCGTTCGACCACCTTAGCGCGCGCGTGTTCATGCCGCCAGCCGCCCGCGCGGCGTGCGCAGGCCGGGCGCTCAGGGCTGATTCATCGGCGCTTGCAAGTTCCTGCGGCAGCATCCAACCTGCGCGCCACGGGAGGCAGCAGACGATGAGCAGAATCGAGGTCTATTCCACCGCCAGTTGTCCGTATTGCGTGGCCGCCAAGCAGCTGCTGGCGCGCAAGGGCTTGGCATTCGACGAGGTCCGCATCGATCTCGAACCGGCGCGGCGCGAGGAGATGCTTCAGCGCGCCGCGGGTCGGCGCACGGTTCCGCAGATTTTCGTCAATGACACCCACATTGGCGGTTTCGATGATCTGGCTGCCGCCGAGCGCAGCGGTCGTCTCGATGAGCTGACCGGAGTCGGCCAGTGAGCGAACGAATCCGCGATTTCAATGCCTTCCGCAAGCGCCTCAACGAGCGCATTCTCGGCCATGACAATCAGGTCGTGCGGCGCTTTTTCGCACTCGACACCCAAACCTACAAGGCTGGTGCGCTCGATGTGCGCACCAAGGAAATGCTCGGTCTGGTCGCCTCGCTCGTGTTGCGTTGCGACGACTGCATCAGCTATCACGTCGGCAAGTGCCTGGAAGCAGGCGTCAGTGAGGATGAGTTCTTCGAGGTGTTCAGCGTCGGTCTCGTGGTCGGCGGCTCGATCGTGATCCCGCACCTGCGTCGCGCGGTCGATTTTCTCGATCAGATGAGCGCGCAGCGCAGCGAATCGAACGTCGAGACCTGAGCGCAGATGCCGTCTGCTTATTTCGTCTGCGGCACGCGCAACAGCTGCACCCTCGCGCCATCTCCGCCTCGACCGACCAGACGATCAATGCCGATGCGGTCAAAATCGGCAAGTACGGCCCCGGCAACCGCAAGGCTGCATAGAGTGGCCGTTCGGCGGACTGGATCAACGGCGCAGGAAAGCTCGGCATCGGCATCGGCGTCGGCAAAGCGGGCATCGGCGGTTGAAGTACCGCCGCGCGACAGCAGGCTGAACTGGCGTGGCGCGGATTCGGCGTCGGACACCAGCACCCAGCGTCCGGCGAGGTACGCAAGCGAATCAGCACTGCGCGCAAACGCAGTTCGGGCCAAGTCGAATGTGCGCAGCTTCGGGCCTGCATCGGTGTCTTCTTCGAACAGCCAGGCGCGCGCCTGCGACGGAGATTCGAACTCGATGTCCAGGCGCGGCCCGGGGCGGGCAGCAGGTTGCTTGCCGGCATCGCCGAACAGCGCCTCGCCGTGCTGAAGTTCGAGCAGATCGACCGAGGCGACACGACCTTGCTGATGCGCGGTGCCGAAATACCAGACAGGACTGCCCTGCGCGTTGAAGCCGAAAACGTTGACCGCGAGCTGACTGCCCTGCGCCTCGATACCGACGCCACTGCCGAGGGCGATCGCCGATCCCGAGCCCTTGGACTCCCGCGGCCACCAGAAGCCGTTCTCGGGTACCGGCCCCGTGCGTCCCGGCTCTGTTTCGAAGATGCGGAACGCGAGCAGGCCGCCATTCTGGTCGCGAACCAGAAGTCGATAGACCTGCCCGCGCGGGAGGGCGCGACCGCTGAGCGCGGCGATGTCGGCGGTCAGGGTGAAGGCAAACTGACGGTGTTGCGCGCAGCCGGTCGAAGGCAGGTTCAGGCGCAGCTCGATATCGCTGCCGACCACGCTGGCACCACTGATCGTGGGGGTGCAGTTCCGCGCGGCGTTTCCGTTCAATTCGAATACCAGTGAACCCGGCGCGGATTGGAAGCTGGATGACTGCTTGGCAATGCGCACGAGCAGGCCGCCGTCGGGCGCCGCTGCCAGCATGGATGCCGGAAGCAGCAGGGCGAGTATGCCCACGGCCATGCGCAGAGGCCGGGCGAATCTTGTAAGCATCTGGAACATTTGGGGATAATGCGCGACTGCGCCGCGCGGGACAAGACCGCGCGGCTCCAAGTTCGATCAATCTTCCCCCCGTTTCGACCTTCGGTCCTGACCGTGCGGCGATGTGCCGTCGACGCAGGCTGGAGCTGCGATCCAGGCGCCAGGAGTTTCCCAATGAAGACGACAATCGCGGTGATCCGCGGTGATGGCATCGGCCCAGAGATCATGGACGCCACCCTGCATGTGCTCGATGCGCTTGGCGTCGGCCTCGACTACGAATTCGTCGATGCCGGCCTGGCCGCCTACGAAAAAACCGGTGAGCTTCTGCCGCAGGCGACGCTCGATGCAATCGCCCGTCACCGCATCGCTCTCAAGAGTCCGCTGACCACGCCGGTGGGTGAAGGTTTCAGCTCGATCAATGTCGAATTGCGACGCCGCTTCGACCTGTATGCGAATGTGCGCCCGGCCATCTCCTTTCCCAACACGCGCTCACGCTTTCCCGAGAACGTCGATCTCATCACCGTACGCGAGAACACCGAAGGCGCGTATGCCGGCGAAGGCCAACAGGTGTCCGAGGATGGCGCCACGGCAACCCTGATCCAGAAGATCACGCGGCGCGGTTCCGAGCGCATCGTGCGCTATGCCTTCGATTTGGCCGCACGCAGCGGCCGGCGCAAGGTCACGATCGTGCACAAGGCCAACATCCTCAAGTCGACCTCGGGCCTGTTCCTCAAGGTCGCGCGTGAAGTCGCGGCGCAGTATCCGTCGATCCAGTGCAACGAATTGATCGTCGACAATTGCTGCATGCAACTGGTGATGAAGCCAGAGCAGTTCGACGTGATCGTCACCACCAACCTGTTCGGCGACATCATCTCGGATCTTTGCGCCGGCCTGGTCGGCGGTCTGGGTCTCGCCCCGGGAGCGAACATCGGTGCCGACGCGGCGATCTTCGAAGCCGTTCACGGCTCGGCCCCCGACATCGCCGGCAAGGGCATCGCCAATCCCTGCGCCCTGCTGCTTGGCGCGGCGCAGATGCTCGACCATCTCCAGCGCCCCGAATTGGCCGTGCGCCTGCGCACCGCAATTCGGGCCACGCTGGCCGCAGGCGATCGCCTCACGCCCGATCTGGGCGGCCAGGGGACCACCACGAGCTTCGCCGCTTCGATTGCCTCGCGGTTGAGCTGATTCGCTAACACGGAATCCGAGCCGTGTTGCATTTTGGAGACGCCTGATGGTGGGCAGGGGCTTGCATCCGCCGCGGGAAATGTGCCGGAAATGTGCGATTTTGCTTGCTTTTTGGATACGCGGCGCTTGACTTGTGTTGCATTTTCGCCAACGATAGCTCGTCATCGCAGCAACACCTTCCAAATGGGGCCGCCGCAAGGCATGCGGACGCAACGCAACAAATCAGGGAGATGGATGGGAGCGCTCGGCACAGGGCTGGCGCTTCCGTTCTTTTGCGCGTCGCTGCAGGCTTCGCCCACTCCCGGCGCCGATGCCATGCAGGCAGCCGCCAGTTCATCGGTCATGTCGCGCTGGCACGATTACGCACGGGCGAGCATCACACCCCGGTTTTCGTGGGCATTGCAGCCGCAGGCCTTTGCAGTGCCCGATGTGCGCGACAGCTATTTCGAAGCACCCGAGCGCCCTTCGCTTCTTGGAGCGCTCGGCAATGGTCCAAGCCGGATCGCGGTGTCGGTGGCCACCGGCCTGGTCGCCGATACGCCAAGCGTCGTGCCGGCACAATCCTCGCAATTCTCGGCCCTGCCGTCAGCCGGCTTGCAGCGCACCGTGGTTGCGCCGAGCCTGGTGACGCGCTGGGGCGATGCCGGGTCGGTCAGGCTGACCGGAATCCTTGCCTATCAGCGTTTCGCCAGCATCGACATCGGCACCAGTTCCGGTTGGAGCCAGCTTGCGGCGCCGGTGAGTTCCTCGTACGGCGCCGGTGCGCGCGTCGACTTCGATAACTGGCTCGGCGAGCGCTTGCGCTGGAATGTCGGCGTGCAGTCCCGCGTCGGCATGAGTCCGATGTCCAATTACCGCGGCGTGTTTGCCGACAGCGGCGATTTCGACATCCCGGCCAGCGCCTCGGCTTCGGTCAACTGGCTGCTGACGCCGGATTTCTCGCTCGATGCCGGCGTGCAGCGCGTGCAGTACAGCACGATCAAGCCGTTTGCCAGCACCAATCTGCCGCGTCGCTTCCTCGCCCTGCTCGGTGACAGCTCGAGCCCGGTGTTTGCCTGGCGCGATCTGGATATCTACAGCGTCGGTTGGACTTGGCACCAATCCGAAATCGGCAACCTGCAGATGCGCTACACCACGCGCCAGCAGCCGGTGCCGACGTCGCGCCTGCTCGCCGACGCCCTCGATCCGGTTACCGCCAAGCGCATGCTCGCGCTCGGCTGGTGGCGGTCGTTTGGCCCGTGGAACCAGCTCAGCCTTCAGGCCAGCTATGCGAGTTCTCCGTACTATCTGCTGATGCCGACCTATGTCGCGCATGACGATGCGATGGCCGGTCGTTTCGAATTCCAGGCATGGTGGACGTCGCGGTTCTGAGCGCGTGACGGCCGCTGCCCGCGGCCGCGCTTGTGCTGTTTAAGATTCAGCAGGGCCTTGCCGCGGCGGGCACGTGGCCCGCCGCGCTGCGTGCTTACAGGACTTCCGATGCGTAGTCGGCCAGACGCGAACGCTCACCGCGGCGCAGGGTCACGTGCGCGCTGTGCTCCCAACTCTTGAAGCGGTCGACCGCATAGGTCAGGCCCGAAGTCGTCTCGGTGAGATAGGGCGTATCGATCTGTTCGACGTTGCCGAGGCAGATGATCTTGCTGCCGGGGCCGGCGCGCGTGATCAAGGTCTTCATCTGCTTGGGCGTCATGTTCTGCGCTTCGTCGATGATCACGTAACGGTTGAGGAAAGTGCGTCCGCGCATGAAGTTCATCGAGCGGATCTTGATGCGCGAGGTCAGCAGGTCATTGGTGGCAGCGCGGCCCCAGGCGCTGTTTTCCTGCGGATTGGTCAGCACTTCCAGGTTGTCGGTGAGGGCGCCCATCCACGGCGTCATCTTTTCTTCTTCGGTGCCAGGCAGGAAGCCGATGTCCTCACCGACTGACACGGTCGCGCGCGTCATGATGATTTCGCGGTAACGCTGCTGGTCCATCACCTGCGCCAGCCCGGCCGCCAGTGCCAGCAAGGTCTTGCCGGTGCCGGCGGTGCCAAGCAGGGTGACAAAGTCGATTTCGGGATTCATCAGCGAATTGAGCGCGAAATTCTGCTCGCGGTTGCGCGCCTGAATGCCCCACACGGTATGCGAGCCGTGGCGGTAGTCGTCGACGATGCGCAGCAATGCCTTCTTGTCCTTGACCTGCTGCACGCACAACTCGACCTCGTCGTCGCCGGCCAGATAGAGGTTCTCGTTGGGATGCCAGTCCTCGCCCTTGCGCATGCGCACTTCGTAGTAGGTGTGACCACGTTCGGTCCACGAGCGCAGTTCCGGGTGACGATCCCAGAAATCGGCTGCGAGCTGGCTGACGCCGTTGTAAAGCAGGCTGAAATCATCGAGCGCGCGGTCGTTCTCGTAGTCTTCGGCCGGGATCGCGTGGATCTTGGCCTTGATGCGCAGGTTGATGTCCTTGGACACCAGCACCACGGCCTCGCGCGGTCGCGAATGGCGCAGGCTGACGATCGCGGCGAGGATCAGGTTGTCGGGCAGGGTGTGGGTGGCACGCTTGTCGGCGACGACGTGGGCGGTGGTCTGGAAATAGAGCCTTCCCGGCTTGCCGCGACGCCCAAGCTGCAGACCCTGCGGCATGCGCAGCTCGACGCCTTCCTCGATCGGGCGACCATTGGCGCTGACCATGAGCTCGTTGAGGAAACGGCTCACCTGGCGCGCGTTGCGTGAGGTTTCCGAGGTGCCCTTCTTGGCGGCGTCGAGTTCCTCGAGCACGGTCATCGGGATGAACACGTCATGTTCCTCGAAGCGGAACAGCGCGGTCGGGTCGTGCATGAGCACATTGGTGTCGAGTACGTAGATGCGCTTGCCTCGGGTCATGCGGCGCCCTTGTCGGAAGTTGGATGGATTGGAGGTGCCGCGGGTACGCGGCGGATTGGAAGCCTGGCGCGCGCGTGGCGTGGTCACGGGTGGCTGAGCCGCTCCAGCACGGCATCGACATGACCGGGCACCTTGACGTTGCGCCATTGTGCAACCAGCACGCCTTCGGAATCGATGAGGAAACTGCTGCGGATCACGCCGACGAACTTGCGTCCGTACAGCGTCTTCTCGCCGAGCACACCGAAGGCTTTGCACCAGGACTCGTCGCTGTCGGCGACCAGCGGGAAAGGCAAGTCGTGCTTGGCGCGGAAGCGTGCATGCGAGGCCACCGAATCACGCGATACGCCGATGATCGCGCAGGCGAATTTGCGGAAGCGGGCTTGCTGGTCGCGGAACGCGATCGCCTCGTTGGTGCAGCCGGGCGTGTTGTCCTTGGGGTAGAAATAGACCAGACAGTGCGCTCCGCGCAGATCCGCCAACGCCAGTGTCGTACCGTCGTCGATGACGCCGCGCAGACGGGGAACCTTCTTGCCGATTTCGAGCATGGTCAGAATTTCATCGGGTCCATGATGGCATCGAGGTTGAGTCCGTCGCAGAACTCGAGGAAGTCGTCACGCAATGCGGCAATGTGCATCGTGTTGGGAATCCCGATTGTGATCTGGGCAGAAAACATGTCTGCGCCCGTCTGCATTGCGCGGTAGCGCGTCGATTGCAGCTGTTCGATGGTGATTGATTGGCGCGCGAAGAATTCGGCGAGCTGGAACAGTACGCCCGGCTTGTCGGCGGCAATCACCTCGACCACGTAGGGCAGCAGGCTTGCCTGGGGCTCGCGTGCGCTGGTGCGGAAATGGGTCAGGTGCAGCGCGCCGTCGCGATCGAGGCGACCCAGCGCGTTCTCGAGCTTGGCGATCGCATCCCAGGCGCCTTGGGCGAGTGCAAGAACATGCAGCTCGTTGCCGAGCGTGCTCACGCGCGCCTCGGCGACGTTGCAGCCGCATTCGGCGATGCGTTTGCTCAAGGCAAGGAAGGGCGACTGACCGGGTGTGCCGAAGGCGCTGATCAGCAGATGATTCTCGCTCGATGTCGGGCGCGGGCCCGCACTGGCCGCCGGAGTCTGCTTGCCTGCCTGCTTCACGTCACCGTTGCCTGCACGTCCGAAGATGGATGTTGCGCGGTCAGAATACTGGTGCGCCGCGGGGCTCGCAAGCCGAAACCGCGAGCTGCGGATGGATGCGCATCGAATGATGTTTGCGCTGGGCTTTTCCACCTTTCATGCGTGGACTTGGCGCGGCAATGGCTCGTACCATGGTCAGCTTGGCATCATCAGGTTGTGCCCATGTCCCTGTCCGGCAGCATCTGCGCATTGGCCACGCCGTTTCACTCGCGTGATGACACGATTGACGGCGCGGCGCTGCAGCGCCTGATCGATCTGCAAGTTGCCGGCGGTACGCGCGCCTTGGTGGTTGCCGGTTCCACCGGTGAGGCGGCGGCGCTCGATGAAGCCGAGTTCAGTCAGTTGCTGGCGTTGGCCGTGCGGCACATCGGCCAGCGCGTGCCGAGCATTGCCGGCACCGGCCAGTCGGGAACGCAACGCACGATTGCACAGACCCGTCGCGCGCGTGATGCCGGCATCGAGTATGCGCTGGTGGTGGCGCCTGCCTACGTACGTCCGACCCAGGAAGGGATGTATCGGCATTTCTGTGAAGTCGCCGATCACGGTGGCCTGCCGGTGATGCTCTACAACGTGCCTTCGCGCACGGCCTGCGACCTGTTGCCTGAAACCGTGGCGCGCCTGACCGCGCATGGCAACATCATCGGCATCAAGGAAGCCGTGGCCGATCCTGCGCGCATGCAGGCCTTGTTGCCCTTGCGCAGCGAGCGGTTCTCGGTGTTCTCTGGTGATGACGGCAGTGCCACATCGGCGATGCTGGCCGGCGCGGATGGTGTGGTCTCGGTTGCCGCCAATGTCGATCCGGCACGCATGGCCCGACTGGCGGAGGCCTGTGCCGACCATTCCGAGGTGGCGGCCGTGCTGGAGCGCGAACTGCAGCCGTTGTTCACGCTGCTCGGCTGCGAGCCCAATCCCATCCCGCTCAAGTGGTGCCTGTCGCGCATGGGGATCGGCGAACCGCACCTGCGGCTGCCCTTGCTTCCCCTCGGCACGCGCCACCACGCGCATGCGGATTCGGTGCTTGTGGGCCTGGGACTGGTCGAGCCGGCTGCCGTGGTCGGGTAGACTACGATGATTCACCGACGACGGGATCGACCTGTGAGACGCGCCACCATTGCCTTGCCTGCCGCGATTGCGGCCACCCTGCTGCTTGCCGGTTGCGGCTATTTCACCCGCCAGTCCGACCGTCGCGCGAACGAATACAAGAGCGCGCAGGAAACCCGCCCGCTTGAAGTGCCGCCTGGTCTGGATACACCAAATGGCAACTCGGCTCTGGTGGTTCCGGCGGCAGGATCGCCGTCGCCGATGATGCGCAACGCCAGCGCGGAATCCGTGCCGCCGATGTCCGCCGTGGAGGGGGCGCCGCCCACCGCGATGGGCGCTGCGGGAGGCACCAGCCTCAGTGGCGATGGATTGGACGTGAACGACACGGTGGCGAGTACCTGGTCACGCGTCGGGCTTGCGCTCGAGCGCTCGGGCGCAGCCAAGGTGCTCGGACGGGATGAGTCGGCCAGCACCTACACGATCGAGACGACCGGCCAAACCACGGTGCGCTCGGGTTGGTTCAAGCGCGCAATCACCCTGGGCCGTGCCGGCAACAAGGTGACGGCAAAAGTCGAGCTGACGGTGCGTGTCGCCGCCAGCGGCAGCGGCAGTCGCGTCAGCGTCGAGGGGGCCGACAACGAAGCATCCCGCGATGCTGCGCGCGCCTTGCTGCAGACTTTGCGCGAGCGCCTGTCCTGAGATCGGGAGACTGCGACCGCTTGTGTCGCAGCCGTGCCGCAAGGGGCTTCAGCGCTGCAGCAGTGCGCGCTTGTCGGGTTTGCCGTCCCATTCGACGGCATCGGCAGGCGCTTCGATGCGCTCACTCAGCACGGGCCAGAGTTTGGCCAGTTCGGCATTGAGCGAAATGAAGACTTCCTGCCCGGCAGGCACGTCATCCTCTGGATAAATTGCATGCGCCGGGCACTCTGGTTCGCACAAGGTGCAGTCGATGCATTCTTCGGGATCGATCACGAGGAAATTCGGCCCGGCATGAAAACAGTCGACCGGACAGACCTCGACACAGTCGGTGTACTTGCACTTGATGCAATTCTCGGTGACGACGAAGGGCATGACGGCTGGGTTCGATCCGGTTTTCGGCTGCGGGATCGCCGGCGGAAACGCGGCCGACGCTGCGCGGATGCGGCCATTTCGGGCGATCGATCCGATCGTTCCTGGCCGCGCGCTGCGACTGGCGCTCCCTACGAGGTTCGAACTCGTGTTCCCGCCTTGAGAGGGCGGTGTCCTGGGCCACTAGACGAAGGGAGCGTCTTGGGAATCGCGGGGCCGCGTAGTATAACGAATGCGCAACGAGCGGCAACGTACCCGATGGCGAGCAGCGGATGACCCCCAACATCGATGATGGACCCGCGCCTGAACAAGGTGCCTTTCGCGTCATTCCCCGCTCACAGCATTCGCTCTCGCGCAAGAGCATCTCCACCGGCGCGCTGCGAGTGCTCTATCGCCTGCACGAGGCGGGGTTTCGCGCCTGCCTGGTCGGTGGTGCCGTACGGGACCTATTGCTCGGCAACCGACCCAAGGACTTCGACGTGGCCACCAACGCCACGCCCGAACAGGTACGCACGCTGTTTCGCAATTGCCGGTTGATCGGACGTCGTTTCCGCCTCGCCCATGTGGTGTTCGGGCGCGAGATCGTGGAAGTCGCGACCTTTCGTGGCAGCAGTGACGATGGCAGTGGTGACCGCCACCTTGTTGATGGTCGGCTGGTGCGCGACAACGTCTACGGCACGATCGAAGAAGATGCGGTTCGCCGCGACTTCACCGTCAACGCGCTGTATTACGACATTGCCGATTTCTGTGTACTTGACGCGATCGGTGGCATGGAAGATCTGCAGCGGCGCGAGTTGCGTCTGATCGGTGATCCGCAGCAGCGTTACCGCGAGGATCCAGTGCGCATGCTGCGCGCGGCTCGCCTGGCAGGCAAGCTCGGTTTTTCAATCGAGGCCGCCACTGCCGCGCCCTTCGCCGCGCTCGGCTCGTTGCTTGACGAGGCATCGCCCGCGCGCTTGTTCGATGAATCCCTCAAGCTGTTCCTCGGTGGTTATGGTCTGGCGAGCTTCCACGCGCTGGAGCGGTACGGTCTGCTCGATCGCGTGTTCCCGGCCACCGCACGCGCGCTGCGCGGTGAACACGCCGCGCTGTTTCGCGTACTGGTCGAACAGACCTTGCGCAACACCGACGAGCGCGTGCGTGCGGACAAACCCGTCACGCCGGCCTTCCTGTTCGCGGCATTGTTGTGGGAGCCGGTGCGCGCACAGACACGCGCTGCGATCGAGGCCGGCACCGAGCCACTCGCAGCCTGGGCGCAGGCGAGTGCGCGTGTGCTTGGCGAGCAGTCCCGGCATGTGGCGATTCCGCGTCGCTTCACCCTCGCGATCGAGGAAATCTGGGAGATGCAGCCGCGCTTCCTGCAGCGCACGCGCAAGCGTGTGTTCCGACTGCTCGAGCATCCGCGCTTCCGCGCAGCCTACGATTTCCTGGTCATGCGCGGCGCCGAGTCGCCGGAAATCGCCGAGCTTGCCGCGTGGTGGACGCAGGCGCAGGCGCTTAGTCACGAGGAACTGAGTCAGCAACTGGCGGGCGCGCCGGCGGCAGCGTCCGAAGGTGTGGCGAAGGCGCCCGCCAAGCGCAAGCGTACGCGTCGCCGCCGCAAGGCCAAGGCGGCCAGCGCGGCGCCGGTGGCTGAAGGCGGTGAATGAACCCGCAGGCGTTGCCGCCTGGATCGGACTTGGCGGCAATCTCGATGATCCGCGTGCGCACCTGATGGCGGCCTTCGCCGACCTGGCTGCGCTGCCTGTCACGCAACTGATCCAGACCTCGGCGCTGTATCAAAGCGCGCCGTGGGGCGGCATCGAGCAACCTGTCTTCGTCAATGCCGTTGCCCGCTTGCAGACGCAGCTCGCGCCGCGCGAACTGCTCGAAGGCCTGTTGGAGATCGAGCGCCGGCATGGCCGTGTGCGCGACGGACAACGCTGGGGGCCGCGTACGCTTGATCTCGACCTGCTCATGCATGGCGAGTCGATCATTCACGAGGACGGTTTGGAAGTGCCGCATCCGCAATTGGCGCAGCGTGCCTTTGTATTGGTGCCGCTGGCGCAGATTGCCCCGCAATGGCGGGTGCCCGGCGCGGGCACCGTCGCCGAGCTGCTGGCACGCGTGGACGCCAGTCAATGCGTGCCGCTCGACTCGGCTTGAGCTTGCGCAAGCATGCGGGAAATAATGCAGGTTGCCTTCGCCGCACCTGAGCAACCCATGTACGTCAGCGACATCGACAGCCAGCCGATCACCTTGCCCGACCTGCGGCGCTGCAAGCGCGACGGCGTCAAGATCGTGTGCGTGACGGCTTACGAGGCCAGTCTGGCGGCGCGTGTCGACGAGGCCGGCATCGACCTCGTGCTGGTTGGCGATTCGTTGGGCATGGTCGTGCAAGGTCACGCGAGCACCTTGCCGGTGACGATGGATGCGATGGTCTATCACACCACGTGTGTCGCGCGTGGCTTGCGCCGCGCTTTCCTCGTTGCCGATTTGCCATTCATGGCCTATCGCGACGTGCCGACTGCGATGGTCAACGCAACTCGCCTGGTGGCCGAAGGCGGCGCGGCAATGGTCAAGCTCGAAGGTGCCGGTTGGGTCTGCGAGGTCATTGAAGCGTTGAGCAAGCGCGAGATTCCGGTGTGCGCGCATCTTGGCCTCACGCCGCAATCCGTTCACCGCCTGGGTGGTTATCGCGTGCAGGGCCGTGAGCAGGCCGATGCCGATCGCCTGCGCGCCGATGCCCGGGCGGTGCAGGATGCGGGTGCGCAATTGCTCGTGCTCGAATGCGTGCCCACGGCGTTGGCCGCGACGATCGCCCGCGAGTTGGAAATTCCGGTGATCGGCATTGGTGCAGGTGGCGGCTGCGATGGGCAGATCCTCGTCCTGCACGATCTGCTCGGCATCACGCCGGGCAAGCGGCCGCGCTTCGCCAAGGACTTCCTTGCCGGCCGCGGTTCGGTTGTTGCCGCACTCGCCGAGTACGCGCGCGCGGTACGCGGTGGCGAGTATCCCGCAGCCGAGCACAGCTACTGATGCGTATCGTGCATTGCGCACTTGATCTGCGCGCCGCAGTGGATGCGGCGCGCGCGGCAGGGGATTCGATCGCCTTCGTGCCGACCATGGGCAATCTGCACGCCGGTCATCACTCGCTGCTGCACCGCGCGCGTGAGCATGCCGGTTTCGTGGTCGCCAGCGTCTTCGTCAATCCGACCCAGTTCGGACCCAATGAAGACTTTGCCCGATACCCTCGCACGCCGGAGGCGGACGCGGCGGGTCTGGCGGCGCAGGGTTGCGATCTGTTGTTCCTGCCCGGGGTTGATGAGATCTATCCGCTGGGTGCCGAGGCTGCGGTTCGCGTGCACGTGCCGGGCGTGACCGAATCGCTCGAGGGCGCAATTCGCCCCGGTCATTTCGATGGCGTGGCCACGGTGGTGGCGAAGCTGTTCAATCTGGTGAGGCCGGATGTTGCGGTGTTCGGTCAGAAGGACTATCAGCAGCTGCTGGTGATCAGGCGCATGGTGCGCGATCTCGCCTTTCCGCTGGAAATCCTTGCCGCGCCAATCGTGCGCGAGGCCAATGGTCTGGCGATGAGTTCGCGCAACCAGTATCTGGATGCCGCCACGCGCGATCGCGCCGGGGCGATCCACGCGACCTTGCTGGCGATGCAGGCGGCCATTCATGCCGGGACAATGCAGCGTGACCAGATCGAGGCGATGGCATGCGCGCAGCTTGAGCAGGCTGGTTTCCTGCCCGATTACGCGGTGCTGCGACGGGCCGATGATCTGTCCGAACCGGTCGGCGATGAGCGCGCCGGCCTGGTGGCCCTGATTGCGGCACGCTCGGGCCGCACGCGCTTGATCGACAACCTGCTGATCCGCTGATGCGCAGCTCCGGCGTCAAGGCGATCAGGCCCGCTGGCCCGGCCACGCGATCCGCGAATTCATCTTGTTCATCGCCGGTGTAGCTTTTTTCTTTTGTGATGTGGTATTCTCCCCACGTCGACGGATTTTTCCGCAACACTACGGCAAGATCCCAGACAGCAGGGCGCATCGCAGGTAATCGTCACTCCAAGATTGAAACCCTCGCAGCGGATTCGCGCGAGGGTTTTTTTTGCCTTGAAATCATGAACTTGCGCGTGTCGCGGCGGCTGGGTCGTGATTTTGTGCGGTGCCGCGAAAAGCTTTGCTATACTGCCCGGCCCGCAACTGTTGCTTGGATGCAACATCCGCATCGGAATCTCCCCATGCACCTGAACCTGCTCAAGGCGAAGATCCATCGCGCCAACGTCACCCAGGCCGAACTCCATTACGAGGGTTCGTGTGCAATCGATGGTGAGCTCCTCGACCTCTCAGGCATCCGCGAGTACGAGCAGATCCACATCTACAACGTCAACAACGGCGAGCGGTTCTCGACTTACGCGATCCGCGCCGATGAAGGCTCGGGCGTGATCTCGATCAATGGCGCCGCCGCTCACCGCGCGCAGCCGGGAGACATCATCATCATCTGCGCCTACGGCGTGTATGCCGAGGCGGAGGCCGCGCAGCACAAGCCGACCCTCGTCTACGTCGACCGTCACAACAAGGTCACGCACACCAAGCACTCGATTCCAAAGCAGGCCGCCTGAGCGTGCGGGCGCGTCGCGCTCGAGCGACGCATCAGGCCGAAGCCTCGTGTGCATGTCGCGTCAGCGCCCATGCCACATGTTCGCGCACCAGTTCCGACGGATCGTGTTGGCGTGCGTGCAGCGCCGCGATGACCTCCGCGGTTGACGGCGCATTGCCGAGCGCGACCGCGATATTGCGCAGCCAGCCTTCATACCCTGCGCGGCGGATCGCCATGCCTTCGGTGCGGCTGAGGAACTCGGCCTCGGTCCAGGCGAAAAGGTCGACAAGCCTGGCCTTGTCCAGGCCGTGCCGGACACGGAAGTCGGCTTCGCCGGTGGGCTGCGCGAACTTGTTCCACGGACACACCAACTGGCAATCATCACAGCCAAAGATGCGGTTGCCGATCAGCGGCCGCAAGGATTCCTCGATCGCGCCCCGCTGCTCGATCGTGAGATAGGAAATGCAGCGCCGCGCATCAACCTGGAACGGCGCCACGATCGCTCCGGTCGGACAAACCTCGATGCAGCGCGTGCAGGTCCCGCAATGCATGCTCGCCGCGTCATCGGTCGGCAGCGGCAGGTCGGTGTAGATCTCGCCGAGAAAGAACCATGAGCCGGCATCCCGGTTGATGACCAGGCTGTGTTTGCCGATCCAGCCCAGGCCGGCATTGCGCGCGATTGCTTTCTCCAGCACAGGTGCCGAGTCGACGAATACGCGATGACCGAATGGCCCGGTCACCGCGGCGATCCGGTCGGCAAGCTTCTGCAGCCGACCGCGCAGGAGCTTGTGGTAATCGCGGCCGAGCGCATAGCGCGAGATGTAAGCGCGCTCGCCATCGGCGAGCACCTTCCAGCCTTCGTCGATGTCGGTTGGCGCATAGTCCATGCGTGCCGAAATCACCCGCAGCGTGCCCGGTTGCAGCTCGGTCGGACGCGAGCGGCGCGTGCCGTGGCGCTCCATGTAGTCCATCTCGCCGTGGCGGCCAGCCGCGAGCCATTCGAGCAGGTGGGTTTCATCGGCGCCCAGTTCGACATCGGCAATGCCGATTTGCTGGAAGCCGAGTTCGGCTCCCCATTGGCGCAGCTCGGCGACGAGATGGCTGAAGTCGATCATGGCAGCAACGGCAAACACATCACGCGCAGGATGGCCGATAGAATGCGCCGATGGCAAACGATCCGCGCGAACAGGCTCTCTACACCGCGACGCAGGTGCGCCTGATCGACCAGGTGGCAATCAGCCGTCTGCACATCCCCGGCCCGGACTTGATGCGGCGCGCGGCGCGGGCGGCCTACGCCTTGCTGCGTCGACGTTGGCCGCAGGCACGGCGCCTGTTGGTGCTCGCCGGTGGCGGCAATAACGGTGGCGATGCTTTCGAAGTGGCGAGCCTGGCCCTGCACGATGGCCTGGCGGTCGAGGTGCTGGCGCTGACGGCTGCGTCGACCGGCGACGCCGCGGTGATGCGTGCCGGCGTGCTCGCCGCGGGCGGCGCGATCCGTGTGGTTGTGCCGGACGGGAACTTGCCCGAGGCCGATGTCTGTGTCGATGGTCTGTTCGGCAGCGGACTGGCGCGTGATGTCGACGGTGTGGCGCGCGGTCTGATCGAGCAGGTCAACGCGAGTGGCGTGCCCGTGCTCGCGCTAGACGTACCCTCGGGGCTGGATGCCGATCGAGGGATGCCGCGCGCCGTGGCGATGCGCGCGGCGGCGACGATTTGTTTCGTAGGCTGGAAACGCGGGCTGTTCACGGCGCAGGGTGCGGAATACTGCGGCGCACGCGAGCTGGCAAGCCTTGATATTCCGCAAGCGGCCTACGAAGAGTTCGCACCGGCCGCAAGCCTGCTCGATGAAGCAATCTTCAGTGCACTGCCGCGTCGCCGCGCCCATGCGAACAAGGGTGACTGCGGTCACGTGCTCGTGGTCGGTGGTGATCACGGCTTTGGCGGCGCGGTGCAGATCTGCGCGTCGGCGGCGCTGCGCAGCGGTGCGGGACTGGTGAGCGTGGCCACCCATGCGACGCATGTGGGCGCGATCAATGCAGGATTGCCCGAGGCGATGGCGTTGGGCGTCGAGGAAGATGCCGAGCTCGAGATGCTGCTCGCGCGCGCCAGCGTGATCGCGCTTGGCCCCGGTCTGGGGCAAAGCGACTGGTCGCATCATCTGTTCGCTGCGGCGCTCGCCGCAGGCAAACCAGGTGTCGTCGATGCCGACGCACTCAACTTGCTGGCACAGGCGCCGCGGGAATTGGGTTTGCGTTGCGTGATCACGCCGCATCCGGGCGAGGCTGCGCGCCTTCTCGGTTGCGGCGTTCAAGAAGTTCAGGCCGATCGCTTCGAGTCTGCGAAGGCGCTCGCGCGACGCTTCAATGCAATGGCAGTGCTCAAGGGCAGCGGCAGCCTGATCGCCGCGCCCGATGGTCGCATCGCGGTGTGCGGCTGGGGCAATCCCGGCATGGCCAGCGGCGGGATGGGTGACTTGCTCACCGGCGTCATCGCCGCGCTGCTCGCACAAGGGCTCGATGCCTGGAACGCGGCTTGCGTCGCTGTGGCTGCACACGCACGTGCGGGAGATCTTGCCGCTACAGGCGGGGAGCGCGGCCTGATCGCCAGCGATCTGCTGCCGCATTTGCGTGCACTGTTGAACGGAAAGCCGGCGTGAAGACGTACTGCATTCTGCCCGGTCTGGACGAATCCGCACTGATCGCAGTCGCGCAAGGCCTTGCCGATGCGCTGCGCGATGGTGCGGTGGTGTATCTGCGCGGCGAACTCGGTGCGGGCAAGACCACGTTCGCGCGCGCGCTGCTCAAGGCACTTGGTGTGGGCGAGCGA
The DNA here is from genome assembly GCF_019634815.1 of Dokdonella sp. Lineage (GTDB taxonomy): Bacteria > Pseudomonadota > Gammaproteobacteria > Xanthomonadales > Rhodanobacteraceae > Dokdonella_A. Next base: position 152,552 of record NZ_JAHCAP010000004.1, read on the forward strand.
GTCAAGAGTCCGACCTACAGCTTGATCGAGTCCTATCGCGTCGGCGCACTCGACATCCACCATCTGGATCTGTATCGCATTGCCGACCCGCAGGAACTGGAGTGGCTCGGCCTCGCGGAGCTCGCTGCCCCGTCGGCCTTGTTGCTGGTGGAGTGGCCTGAACGTGGCGGCGACGCGTTGCCGGCCGCCGATATCGAGCTGATTTTGAGCCATGCCGATCGTTCGCGCGATCTTGAAGTGCGGGCAGGGACGCGTGGTGGCGATCTGCTCAGGCGCGCCGGCATGACGGCCTGCACGGGCGGCCAAATGTCGAGTTGAGCCTCACGAACATCACGCACCTGTCGGATTTGAAAGGAGAATTCACTTGATTTCCTGCGTACTGTTCGGTTTGAATACACGCCATGTGGGGATTCGGCCGCCATTGCTTGCTCGTGTTCGGTCTGGCTGCATTGATGGCGGGCCAGGATGTCGGCGCGGCTGAAATCAAATCGCTGCGCATCTGGGCCGGTCCCGAATCCACACGCGCGGTGTTCGATGTCTCCGGACCGGTCGACTACAAACTGATCGAACTGAACAAGCCCGATCGCCTGGTGCTGGATCTGCGCACGAGCCGAATCGAGGCGGGCTTCGAGGTTCCGTCGTTCACGCAAGGCTTGCTCAAGGGCGTACGCGCCGGGCGCCAAGGCAAGAACGATGCGCGCGTGGTGTTCGACCTTGCCGATGGCGTGCGCCCCAAGAGCTTCCTGCTCGCGCCCGCCGACAAGTTCGGCTACCGCCTCGTCATCGATCTGTATCCCGCCAGGAACACCAAGCCCGAGCCGGTCAAGAGCGTGGCCGACATCGACAAGGGCAAGCCGCGCAAGGTCATCGTCGCGATCGATGCCGGGCATGGCGGCGATGATCCCGGCGCGACCGGCGCCAGTGGCACGCACGAAAAGAACATCACCCTCGCGGTCGCGCGCGAACTCAAGAAAGTGATCGACGCGGCGCCCGGCATGAGCGCGGTGCTGACCCGCGACGGCGATTATTTCATTCCGCTCGAGCAGCGCTACCTCAAGGCACGCGAAGCCAAGGCCGACCTGTTCATCTCGGTGCATGCCGACGCCTTCACCAACAGCGATGCGCGCGGCTCGTCGGTGTGGGTGCTGTCGCCGCGTGGGGCCACCAGTGAAGCGGCGCGCTGGCTGGCCGACCGGGAGAACCGCGCCGACCTCGTTGGCGGCATCTCGCTCGACGACAAGGACGATACCCTGGCCAAGGTGCTGCTCGACCTGTCACAGGGCGCGACGATGGGCGCGAGCAATGCGGTGGCCGAAAATGTGCTCAAGGCCTTGCGCAAGCTCGGACCCACCCATCGCAGCTACGTCGAGCGCGCCAATTTCGTCGTGCTGCGTTCGCCCGATGTGCCGTCGATCCTGGTCGAGACCGCCTTCATCACCAATCCGAGCGAAGAAGCCCGCCTGACCGATCCGCGGCACCGCGAAAAGCTCGCCGACGCGATCCTCGATGGCGTGCGCGGCTATTTCCGCGCCACCCCTCCGCCGGGCACGCTGTTCGCACAGGAGAACGCACGCGCCAAGCCGGCAGTCAAGCCGGTCGCGGCAGCACCGGCGAGCAGCAAGAAGGCGGCGCGCTATGTCGTGCGTCGTGGCGAAACGCTGCGCACGATCGCCCATGCGCATGGCATCTCGGTGGCGCAATTGCGCGATGCCAACGAGCGCACCGGCGAGCGCCTGCGCGCAGGCGAAGTACTGGAAATTCCGTCGGGCTGAAGTGCGCGGCGGCGCCGTTGGCAGCTGCCGACGGCGGGCTTTCCGCGCGGCCGCTTCCGCTATCATTTGCGCACGATGTCGCGCATCCGTCCGCTGCCCCCCGAACTCGTCAACCAGATCGCCGCCGGCGAGGTGATCGAGCGCCCGGCCTCGGTGGTCAAGGAGCTGGTGGAAAACTGCCTCGATGCCGGTGCGCGGCGCATCGAGATCGAGCTCGAACAGGGCGGGGCGCGCCTGATCCGCGTGCGCGACGATGGCGGCGGCATCGAAGCCGATGACCTGCCGCTCGCGGTGAGCGCGCACGCGACCAGCAAGATCGCCAGTTTCGATGATCTCGAGCGCGTCGCCACGCTTGGCTTTCGCGGCGAAGCCCTGCCTTCGATTGCTTCGGTGTCGCGCTTCGCGCTGACTTCGCGCCGGGCGGGCAATGATCAGGCTTGGCGCATCGAAGTCGATGGTGGCAAGGCGCGCGCGGTGGTGCCGGCGCAGCATGCGCAGGGCAGTTGCGCGGAAGTGCGCGACCTGTTCTACAACCTGCCGGCGCGACGCAAGTTCCTGCGCGCCGAGCGCACCGAATTCGGGCACGTCGAGGACTGGGTCAAGTCGATGGCGCTGGCGCGGCCCGAAGTCGAGTTTCGTCTCGCTCACAACGGCAAGGCGGTGCGCTGGTTCAAGGCGGTGCGCGAAGCGGCTGAACTCGAGCAGCGCCTGAGCGACGTGCTCGGCAGCGAGTTTCCCGGCGCGAGCCTGCGCATCGAGCACGCTGCTGCGGGGCTGCGCCTGCATGGTTGGGTCGGCCTGCCGACGGCCTCGCGTGCGCAGGCCGACCAGCAGTATTTCCACGTCAATGGCCGCCTCGTGCGCGATAGGCTGGTCGCGCATGCGGTGCGCCAGGCGTATGCCGACGTGCTGTTTCATGGCCGCCATGCCGCCTTCGTGCTGTTCCTCGAACTCGATCCGGCATTGGTCGATGTGAACGTGCATCCGGCCAAGCATGAAGTGCGCTTCCGTGAAGGCCGCCTCGTCCACGATTTTCTCTATCGCACGCTCGATGAGGCGCTGGCACACGCGCGCGCGGGTGGCGCGATGGGCGCCGCGCCTGCAGCGATCCCCGAGATGCGCGGGCCCGCCGCAGCGCAAGCGTGGATGCCGACGCAGGCCGGGCTCGGTCTTGGCGTGCGCGAACCACTCGCCGATTACGCCGCCCTGCTGGGACGCGGGCCGTCGCTGCCGCAGTCACCGGACGCAGTGATGCCGGCGTCTGCAGCTGGAACTGTCACCGGCGACAGCGAAGTGCCGCCGCTGGGCTTTGCGCTGGCGCAACTGCACGGCATCTACGTGCTCGCCGAGAACGCGCATGGCCTGATCCTCGTCGACATGCATGCCGCGCATGAGCGCATCACCTACGAGAAGCTGAAGAATGCACGTGCCGGCGAAGGCATCCGCTCGCAATTGCTGCTGGTGCCGCTCAGCGTGGCCTTGAGCGAGCGTGAGGCAAACCTCGTCGAGGAGCGTCACGCCGACTTTGCCGCCTTGGGTTTCGAGCTCGTGCGCAGCGGGCCACAAAGCGTGGTGGTCAAGCGCATTCCGGTCGTGCTCGAAGGCGCCGATGTCGGCCAGCTCGTGCGCGACGTGATCGCCGATCTTGCCGTGCACGGACAGACCCGGCGCATCGAGGAATGCAGCAATGAACTGCTCGCGACGATGGCCTGCCACGGCTCGGTGCGTGCCAATCGGCGCCTCACGCTCCACGAAATGAACGCGCTGCTGCGCGAGATGGAAGCCACCGAACGCTCGGGCCAATGCAATCACGGTCGGCCGACCTGGGTACAACTCGCGATTGCCGATCTCGACCGCCTGTTCCTGCGCGGGCGCTGAAGTTTCGCCCTGTCTTCATTCGTCGCCCGCGGCGAGGATCGCAGGCTGCAGGTGCTGGCCACTGCGGGCGCCCCAGCTGTAGGTGAGAAGGGCGATCGCGCTCACCATGAGCAGATCCCAGGGGTGCGTGATGCTGGCGCGGCCGCCGAACGGGCCGAGCCACGAGGCGAGCATGAGCAGGACATAGAGCGCGATCAGCCACAGCGAGGAGCGCACGTCGGCAATCAGGCCGGGTCGGCGTGCGGGGCTGCGTGCGATCCAGCCGACGTAGCCGACGTACAGCACGATCTGCAGTCCCAGCAGCCACGATACGGTGGTCCAACCCGACCAGAACACGATCAGGCTGGCGATCACGAACGAAGTGGGGCCGAGCACGCCGAAGGCACTGACCTTGAACGGTCGCCGCAGATCCGGCGCGGTGCGGCGCAGCGCGGCAGCCGTCACTGGTGCGACGGCGTAGCTGAGCACGAGCGCGGCCGAGACCACTTCGATCATCGCCGACCAGGATGGAAACGGCAGCGTCCAGAACACCGCGAGCGCGAAGCTCAGCCACAGCGCGGGGCGCGGAATGCCCGATCTCGCATCGATCCGCGTGAAGAGCTTGAAAAACGTACCGCCGCGCGCCCAGCCATAGACCACGCGTGGCGTGGCATTCATGTAGATGTTGCCGGTGCCGCTGGGCGAAACCACGGCGTCGCAGACCACGAGGAAGGCAAGCCAGGTGACGCCGAGCACCGCGGCGATATCGTGGAACGGCAGCGAGAACATCTTGCTGATGCCGCTCCAGCCGTTCGCCAGCAGATCGGCCGGCACGGCGCCAAGAAACGCGATCTGCAACAGCAGGTAGATCAAGGTGGACAGCACCACCGACAGGATCAGCGCAACCGGAATCGTGCGTTGCGGATCACGCACCTCGCTCGCCACGGCCACGATCGGGGTGAGACCGAGATAGGCGAAGATGATGCCGCCTGCCGACACCGCCGCTTCGACGCCGGAAAACCCGGACGGCGCGAAGCCATGCACGGCGAGATTCTCCGGCTTGAAGAACGCGAGCAGCACGAGGATCACCAGCAACGGCACGACGAACTTGAAGAGGCTGATGAGGTTGTTGGCGCGTGCAAAGGTCTTGACGCCCGAGTAATTGAGACCGAAGAACAGCAGCAGCAGCGCAAACTGCAGGCTCCAGCCGAGCGCGCTTGGAGCGTCCGATCCGGCTGCATTCAAGGTCGGGAACCAGGCGGCGGCGTATTGGCGACAGGCCACGACCTCGATCGCGATCAGGCTCGAGAACGCGATCAGGGTCATCAGACCCATGAGGAAGCCGAGCAGGGCGCCATGCGAATAGGCGGGATAGCGCACCGGTCCGCCCGCGTGCGGCAAGGCCGCGCCGAGTTCGCAGTAGACCAGGCCGAGCAGCAAGACAGCGGCCCCGCCGATCAGCCACGACAGAATGCCCGCCGGCCCCGCCAGTGATGCGACATGACTGGCCGAGAACAGCCAGCCGGAACCGAAGATCGAGCCGAGGCCAATGAAGGTGAGGTCGGTGAGGCTGAGGCGCTGCTGAAACTTGCCCGATGACGACATGCGCGTTCTTCCGTAGCAAGTTGAGTGTGGTTCAGAGCGGGCAAGAATACGGCGGCCGGGTTCTTTCGGCTCGCCTTTCCCGAGGCGGCGCGATGGGTAACCGCTCAAGGCGCGCGGCGATCATCGGTTGACGTACCAGATGGTCTTGGTTTCGAGGTATTGGTCGAAGGCTTCGAGGCCGTTGTCGCGGCCACCGAAGCCCGATTGCCGATAGCCACCGAAGGGCGTGGTGATATCACCCTCGGAAAAGCCGTTGACCGACACCGTGCCGGCGCGGATCGCGGCTGCGACGCGCTGTGCACGATGCAGGTTCTGCGTGTAGATCGACGCGGTGAGGCCGTAGCAGGTGTCATTCGCAAGCGCGATGGCTTCCTCTTCGCTGTCGAAGCCCGTCACCGCGAGCAGCGGCCCGAACACTTCCTCGCGGAACAGGCGGTTGCCCGGCGGGACATCGACGAACACCGTCGGCTCGACATACCAGCCGCTGAGGAAGTCGCTGTGGATCTTGCCGCCGGCGATGCGGCGCAGGCCATCAGCACGGGCCTGATCGAGAAAGCCTTTGACCTTGGCCAGATGCGGACCTTCGACCAGCGGGCCGATGCGCACGCCCGGCGCGCGCGGATCGCCGAGCTTCCAGTCGACCAGGCCCGCGACGAGTCGTTCCAGCAGCGCATGCTTGATCGTGTTGTCGACCAGCAGGCGCGAGCCGCAACTGCAGTTCTCGCCCATGTTCCAGAATGCGGCGTTGAGGATTTCGCCGACCGCGGTGTCGAGATCGGCATCGGCGAACACGACTTGCGGATTCTTGCCGCCGCATTCGAGCACGACTTGCTTGAGATTGCTTTCGGCCGCGTACTTGAGGAACAGGCGTCCGACTTCGGTGGAGCCGGTGAAGGAAACGACATCCACATCGGCGTGGCGACCGAGCGCTTCGCCCGCCTCCTCGCCCAGACCATTGACGACGATCAGCGCAGCCGCGGGAATGCCGGCTTCGTGTGCCAGCTCGGTCATGCGCACGGCCGACAGCGGCGTCAGTTCGGCGGGTTTGACGATCACGCTGTTGCCGACGGCGAGTGCGGGTCCGACCTTCCAGGCGTACATCTGTGCGGGGAAATTCCACGGCAATACCGCGCCGACCACCCCGACCGGCTCCCTGACGATCAGGCCGGTGGCCTTGGCGCTGGTCGGCGCGATCCGGCCATAACACTTGTCGATCGCTTCGGCATACCAGCGCAGTGTGTCGATCGTCGCCGGGATGTCGGTGTTCATGCATTCGTCGATCGGCTTGCCGGCATCGATGCAGTCGAGCGCGGCCAGTTCCTCGGCATGCACCGCAAGCAGGTCGCACCACTTGAGCATCGCCGCCTTGCGCTCGCCGGGACTGCGATGTCGCCACGTGCCTGCCTCGAAACACGCGCGTGCGACGCGCACCGCTGCATCGACTTCGGCTTCGCCGCCGGCGCCGAGCGTGCCGATCACGCTGTCGTCTATCGGCGTGCGGTTGATCAGGCCCGCATCGTTGCCGGCGAAGCCCGCGATCAGTTGCGGTGCCCTCAATTCACCACGCGCCGCCCGCGCGAACACGTCCTGCCTGCTCAGTGCCATGGTTTCAGGCTCCCCGCACCAGATCGATGAATTGCTTTCGCTCGGCCGCGTCGAGTGGCAGCAGCGGCAGTCGTACCTCGCCGGCATCGAGCGACGCATTGAGGCAGCCGGCCTTGGCCTTCTGGTTGTAGTCACCCGATTCCATCGAGTGCAGTGCCGGATACATCGCACGCATGAGCTCACGCGCGCGCTCCCAGTCACCGGCGCGTGCGGCCTTGTGCAAGGCCACCTGTTCACCGGGAAACACGTTGGCAGCGCCGGCGATCCAGGCGCGCGCGCCCCAGAAGAAATAATCGATCGGCTGGTCGTCGCAGCCGCAGATCACCTCGAAGTCGGTGAAACCGGCCTGCAGCATGCGCAGCGCCTGACTGAAGTTTCCGCTCGACTCCTTGATCGCGACGATGTTCGGATGGCGGGCCAGTGCCGCGACGGTGTCGAACTCGATGTTCACGCCGGTGCGCGCGGGGAAGTTGTAGAGGATGATCGGCAGCGCGCAGTGTGCGGCAGCCTGCTCGAAATGCGCGCGAATGCCGTCCTGACCGGGCAGGCTGTAGGGCGGCGGTGACAGCATGAGGGCGTCGTAGCCGAGCGCCTTGGCCTGCGCCGCGCGCTCGATCGAACGTCGCGTGGAGAGATCGCCGATACCCGCGATCAAGGTCGCGCGCTGGCCGGCCACACGCTGCACGGTCTGCAACACCAGGCTGCGTTCGGCGTCGCTCAGCGCGTAGTACTCGCCGGTGGTGCCGCAGGCAACGAGGCCGGCGACGCCCTTTCCGAGCATGGCCTCGACCAGGGTTTCGAGTTTGTGCGTGTCGATTTCGCCCTCGCCATCGAAGGGCGTCACCAATGGAACGTAGATGCCATCAAATCGCATGAGTGTCCTTGAAGTGATCAAGTGGCAAGGGAAGCTGCGATGCCGTCGGCGGGCGCGAGCGCGAGGGTTTCCAGACGCGCGGGAAACAGCGGCGGACGTGCGGCAATGCCAGCCGCGCGTCCCAGTTCGGCCAGTGCGGTTGCGCAGATGCGCCCTTGGCATGGGCCCATGCCGCAGCGCGTGGCGAGCTTGGCGCCGCGCGCATCGACGTGCGCGTCGAGCGCACCCAGGGTCACGTCCTCGCAGCGACACACCAGGGTGTCGGGCTGCGCCAGCGCGCGCACGCGCTGGTCGATCGCGAAGGTCTCGCGCAACTGGCGCGCAAACGCACGCGCCTGCGCGCGCCGTCGCTGCAACGAGGCGATGCCGGTTCTCGCGCCGGTTGCAGCGAGGCCGGCGATTGCGCCTTCGATCAGGGCACTGTCGCGTCCGCCAATGCCGCAGACTTCGCCCGCGGCATACACCCCCGGCACGCTGGTGTGCTGGCGCGCGTCAACGCGCACGCGCTGCTGCGCGCCCTCGGCTTCGAGCTGACAGCCGAGCATGCAAGCGAGCTCGACATTCGGCGCGAGGCCGAAGCCGACCGCGAGCTGATCGCAGGCAATGCGCCGCTGTCCGCGGGGTCCGCTCACTTCGATCTCGCGCAAAGCGTCCTCGCCTTGTGCGGCGGTGACCACGCTGCCGAAGTGGTAAGGCACGCCGGCGAGCTGCGCACGCAATACGGCGGCTTGCATCACGCGTGCGGGCCAACGCCACAGGCCGCGCGTGAAGCGCAGCATCGCCGCGCGATCGGCCTGTTCGAATACGGCGAGCACGCGCGCGCCATGGCGACGCGCGGTTGCCGCCGCGGCGAGCAGCAGCGGGCCGCTGCCGGCGACCACCACGCGCTTGCCCGCGAGCGGCCAGCCTTGCTTGGCAAGCGCCTGCAGGCCGCCCGCGCCGGTGACACCGGGCAGGGTCCAGCCGGGGAACGGCAGCAACACTTCGCGTGCGCCGGTGGCGAGCACGAGCGCGCCGTACTTGAGCCAGCGCGCGCTGCGCGGATCCTCGACCAGCAAGCGACCGGGTTCGGCGCCGACCACGCGGGTCTGCGGCAGCCAGTCGATCTTGATGTGTTCGAGCGTGGCCTGCATGCAGCGACGCGCGAATGCGGGTGCGCTGAAGCGCACATCGTGGCGCCAGACCTGTCCGCCCGGCAATGCCTGCGCATCGACGAGGCCGACGCGTGCACCGTGCCGTGCCGCCGCATGTGCGGCCGTCAAGCCAGCCGGCCCGCTGCCGATCACCAGCACGTCATAGCGCTCAGCCATCGGTACGCACCTGCATGCCTGCGCGCGCGATCAACATGCAGGCCTGTTGTTGGGGCACGCCATCGATTTCGACGCGACATTCGAAACACACGCCCATGCCGCACAGGGCCGCGCGCGCTTCACCGCTGCGCGAGCGGCGGAACCGTGATCCGGCCCGCGCCACCGCGGCGGCCACGCTGGCACCGGCCACGACCTCGACCGGCTTGCCGTTGACGATCACGCAGATGCACGTGCTCATGCCGCTGCTCGCATCGGGTCGTAGGGCCGCGCATCGATTGCGGGCGTGCGCGCGAGCAGTTGGTCGACCAGAAGACGCGCGGTGCCCGGCGCGGTGGTGACGCCCAGTCCCTCATGACCCGCCGCGACCCAGATGCCGCGGCGCTGGGCGACGCGACCGATGTAGGGCAGGCCGTCGATGCTGGCCGGGCGCAGGCCGGCCCAGGCGCGCAGCGCCTTGAGCTGACGCAGGCTCGGCAGGAACTGGAATGCACAGCGCAGCATGCGTCGCAGCATCGGCAACGAGATTTCGCTGTCGCTGACGCCGTACTCGCGCGATGAGCCAACCAGCAACTGGCCCGTCGGACGCGGCTGCACATTGCAGGCGACGCTGTCGGACTGGCCGTGTGCGCTGTCGGTGTAGCCCATGTGCACGAGTTGGTGATGCAGCATGTTCGGATAGCGCTCGGTGATCAGCAGATGGCCCTTGCGCAGATGGATCAGCAGTTCGGGCAACAACGCCTGCAAGGCGCCGCCGGTGGCGATCAGCACATTGCCGAGCAGGCGCTGACCGTCATCGAGCGTGACCGCATGCTCGCCCAGTGCAATCGCGCGGGCATGGATCAGGGTCGCGCGGCGCCGGCAGGCTCGCTCGACGAGGCGGCGCGCCATGACCGGCGGATAGACGACCGCTTCATCGGGCACCAGCACGCCGCCGGCAAGACCTGGTGACAGCGCGGGTTCGAGTTCGCGCAACTGCGCCGCGTCGACGGCTTCGGCCACGGCGCCCGCTGCGCGCAGGCGCGCGAGCTTGTCGGGAATGCGTGCGAGCTCGTGTTCGTCGCGGGCAAACCAGAGCGTGCCGCAGCGGCTGAATTCGCCGCCGGGCAAATCACGCAGGTCTTCCCACAGGCCGAGCGAATAGCGAGCCAAGGCGAGCTCGGCCGGCAGGCCATCGACGGCGACGAGGTGACCCATGCCGGCCGCGGTGACGCCGGCGCCGATTGCGCCCGACTCGACGATTGCGACCTTGAGTCCCTCGGCACTGGCAACGTCCGCGCAGGCAGCGCCGATGATGCCGGCGCCGACCACGATCAGATCGTAACTGTGCGTCATGTCGCCACGCCCCAGGTGAGCGCATCCCGACCGTCGATGAAGAGACTGCCTGCGGCGGTGATGTAGGCCGTGCCGACGATGCGCGGCAGCACGCCGAGCTGTCCGGGTTGGTAGCTGCCCTCGAACACGCTGCCGAGGACGCCGGCCTGACGCCAGATCGCGCCCGGTGCGAGCTTGCCGTCGGCCGCCAGACAAGCCAGCTTGGCACTGGTGCCGGTGCCACAGGGCGAGCGGTCGTAGGCGCCGCCGGGACACAGCACGAAATTGCGCGCATCGATGTCGTCGCGGTCGGCCGCGCCAGTGATTTCGATGTGATCGATATCGGCTCCGACCGGCGCACGCTCGAGCGCGGCGCGGATCGCCAGCGCGTAGTCGGTGAGCGCACGCCAGTTCGCCAGCGCGATGGGCTGTGGACAGTCGCTGGTGACGAAGAACCAGTTGCCGCCCCAGGCCACGTCGCCCCGCACGCTGCCGTAGCCGGGCACGTCCAGCGTGATGCCGGCGGCGAGGCGATAGCTTTCGACGTTGTCGACCGCGATGCGGCCGTCGTCGAGGAGTTCGGTCCACACCGGGCCCACCGGTGTTTCCAGCAGATGGCGCCCGGGCGCGATGCGGCCCAGGTGCTGCAAGGTGCGCACCACGCCGATCGTGCCGTGGCCGCACATGCCCAGATAACCGACATTGTTGAAGAAGATCACACCGGTGCAGGCGCGGGCATCGACCGGATCGAGCAGCAAGGCGCCGACCAGGGTGTCCGAACCGCGCGGTTCGAGCACGGCTGCGCGGCGCCAGTGGTCGTGTTGCGTGCGCAGGCGGTCGAGGCGCTCGGCCATGCTGCCGTTGCCGAGATCGGGAAAGCCGGTGGTGATGACGCGGGTCGGTTCGCCGCCGGTGTGGGAGTCGATGAAGTCGATGGTCTGCATGGCGGGCATGCTCGTGGGTCGCAGCATCCACGGTCTAGAATCGCTTGCACTGCATCGACGGTGAAAATTGCACAATCGGCCTGAATGCAGCGTCGCCTTGATGCATCGTGCGGGACGGAGGCAGGCAATGAACGTGATCAGCCGAATACGTGGGCCGATCGTGATGGCGGCAATCGTGTGCATGGCAGCGCTTGCTGCCTGCGGCGAGGCTTCGGCACCGGCCACGCCGGTTGCGCAGCACGCCGGCGCGCAAGCCGATGCGGCGATCGAATGTGGTGGCAAACCCGGCTGGCAGCGTGCGCGTGCGATCACGCCCGACGTGGTGCCACCGTGTTTTTCAGGCAGTGGCGGGATTTGCGCCGAGGGTTTCGGCTACGTGCGCAGCAGCGGCTGGTGTCGGCCGCTCGACGGCAAGGCGCAGGCTGCGGCCAAGACGCAGGAACGGAAGTGACGCGCGTCAGCGGCTGCGGTCGATCGCGTAATCGGCAAGCAGCGCGAGTGCATCGCGCGCCGGCGAGGCCGGCAAGGCGCGCAGCGCCGTGCGCGCCGAGTCGGCATAGCCATGCGCATGGGCGCGCGAGGCGGCGAGTGCGTCAGTGGCGTGGATTGCCGCAAGCACTTCGGGCAGGGCGTCGCGGCCTCCGTTCTGCACCGCCTGCTTGAGCAAGGCTGCCTGCGCCGCGGAACTGCGCTCGATGGCGAGGATCAGCGGCAGGGTCGGTTTGCCTTCGGCGAGATCGTCGCCGATGTTCTTGCCGAGCGTGTCGGCGTCGGAAGCGTAATCGAGCACGTCGTCGGCGATCTGGAACGCGAAGCCGAGGTCGAGGCCAAAGCGTGCGAGCGCGTCTTCCTGCTCGCGTGGCAGACCAGCAAGCACCGCGCCCAGCCGCGTGGCCGCCGCGAACAGTACCGCGGTCTTGCGTTCGATCACCTCGAGATAGGCGTGCTGCGTGGTGTCGGGATTGCCGATGTTGAGCAGTTGCAGCACCTCGCCTTCGGCGATGCGGTTGGTGGTGTCGGCAAGGATGCGCATGATGCGCATGCTGTCGAGCTCGACCATCATCTGGAACGAGCGCGAGTAGAGGAAATCGCCGACCAGCACGCTGGCGGCATTGCCCCACATCGCGTTGGCGGTCTTGCGGCCGCGGCGCAGGTCGGATTCGTCGACCACGTCGTCATGCAGCAGGGTCGAGGTGTGGATGAATTCGATCACCGCCGCGAGTTGCGCATGCTGGTGGCCGGTGTAACCCGCGGCTCGTGCGGCGAGCACGTGCAACATCGGTCGCAGGCGCTTGCCACCACCGCCGATAATGTGCTCGGCAATCTGGTTGATGAGCACGACATCCGAAGCCAGGCGGCTGCGGATCAGGGCGTCGACCGCGGCCATGTCGGCCATCGCCAGTTGCTGCACGTCGGCGAAGCTCGCGATGGAGACAGAGGCTTGCGGCAGGGCGGACATGCAAATAGCCGGCGGTTCGGTTGGGGCGCAAGTATAGCGGGCGCGGTTGCTAGAATCGGGCTTCCGTGACGCAAGGACCCGGTGCCGATGAAGCAATACCTGCCTGTCTGGCTGCAGCCCTCGTTCGATGGGCTCACCGTCGTCGCGCTGGTCGTGCTGGTGCTGCTGGTGGCCTGGCTGGCGCGCGCCGTGGTGCGCGGCATCGCCCGCCGCATGCGCGCGCGCTACCAGTTCTCCGAGCAGATGATTGCGGTGCCGTTGCGCGTGGCCGGTGCGGCGATCAACCTCGCCGCGCTGTTCGCGATCCTGCAGATCCTCGGGGTGTCGAGCACGGTGCTGTGGACAGCCTTCACCGGCTTCGCCGCGGTCGGCGCGATCGCGTTTTTCGCCGGCTGGAGCGTGCTGTCGAACCTGTTCTGCACCCTGTTGATCGTGGTGATGCGACCGTTTCGCCTGCACGATCGTATCGAGCTGCTCGAAGGCGGTGACAAGCCCGGTGTCAAGGGCGAAGTGGTCGACATCAACATGGTCTACACCAGCCTGCTGGAGGCCGACGGCAGCACCCTGCAGGTGCCCAACGTGCTGTTCTTCCAGCGCATCACGCGGCGCTGGCCGCTGCCCGATGATGCGCGCGCCCGGCTGACACCCGGTGACGGCAACGGCTGACACGCGCGCGCGTCAGCGGCCGACACCGCGCATGCAGCGGCATGCGATACTGCGTGCCGTTTCCATCCGCAGCATGGCAGAGGCTTCCATGGCACGTGGCATCAACAAGGTCATCCTCGTCGGCAATCTCGGCGCCGATCCCGAAACGCGCTACACGACGGGTGGCGGTGCAGTCACCAACATCCGTCTGGCGACCTCCGAGCAGTGGCGCGACAAGCAGACCGGCGAGAACCAGGAACGCACCGAGTGGCACCGCGTGGTGCTGTTCGGCAAGCTCGGCGAGATCGCCGGCGAATACCTCAAGAAGGGTCGGCAGGTCTATATCGAAGGATCGCTGCGCACCAACAAGTACACCGACAAGGAAGGCATCGAACGCTACACCACCGACATCGTTGCCAACGAGATGCAGATGCTCGGCGGCGGTGGTGGCGAAGGCCGTGGTGGTGGTGGCGGCGATGAAGGCGGCTACTCGCGTGGCGGTGGCGGCGGTGGTGGTTATGGCCGCGGCGAACGCGGCAACGCACCCGCGCGCTCGGCGGCGCAAGATGCGCCGTCACGCCAGGCGCCGCCTGCGGCCGACAATTTCGTCGACGACGACGAGATTCCGTTCTAGCGCAACACTTGTCAGGCGGTCCTGCCGTCACCATCGAATCCTGCCTGCGGCGCGCGGCGCGCGCCGCAGGCAGACTGGCGAATTCGCGCGAATGCACATGAAGACGACGCGCGCCAACGCACGCCATCGCGGCGCGCGATCCGCTGTCGCGGGGATGGCCGTTTCTGGGTGATCAATGCGCTTCCCCGCGCCGGAAATCCGGCCGCCGTCACGTTCGCCCGCTTGACGCTATGCTGCAATCAGCGTCCATCGTCCATTCGGGGGCTGCCATGCTGCGCCGCACATGCCTGTTTTCGTGTCTGCTCTTCGCTTCCCTTGCGCAGGCAGCCACCTTCCACATCGATCCGGTGGTCGGCAGTGATGGCGGCGACGGCAGCGCCGCCAATCCGTGGCGTTCGCTTTCGACCGTGCTCGACTCGGGGCTGATCGAGACACGCGACTGGCCGGACTATCCCTACGCGCCGGGCATGCAACTGCAGGTCGTCCATGCCGGTGCACCCGTGCGCGCGGGCGATACCCTGCTGCTGCACACGGGCTATTACGGCGACGTCACGATTGCCCACGCCTACAACACGACAGCGATCACGATTGCGGCCGCGCCCGGTGCGCAGGCGCGTTTGCGCAGCCTGCTGGTGCGTTCTGCTCAGAACTGGATCGTGCGCGGCCTTGCGGTGAGTCCATCGTTCGGGCCGGCGTCCGATCCCGACACCATCGTCGAGGTGCAGAACCACAACTGGTTCGGACCGAGCTGGGACATCGAACTCGATGATCTGGATATCTACTCGATCGATGACGCGTCCGCGTGGGGGCCGATCGAGTGGGTCGATCAGGCCTGGAGCGGCGTCGGCATCGGTGCCGACCGCGTGAACCTGCACGACAGTCGCGTCCGCAACGTGCGCTTCGGCATCGCCGTCGATGGCGCCGATGCGGTGATTCGGCGCAACCTCGTCGATGGCTTCTCCGCCGACGGCCTGCGCGGTTTGGGCGATCGCGGCCTGTTCGAATACAACCGCGTGCAGAACAACCTGATCGACGACGAGTTCGACGCCAACCACGACGATGGCTTCCAGAGCTGGTCAGTCGGGCCCGGCGGGGTTGGCACCGGCGAGGTGGTTGGCGTGACCCTGCGCGGCAACGTGTTCATCAATGCCACCAATCCGGCGAATCCGCTGCGCAGCTCGATGCAGGGCATCGGCTGTTTCGACGGCTTCTTTCGCGGTTGGGTGGTCGAGAACAACGTGATTGTCACCGACCACTGGCACGGCATCAGCTTCTACGGCATGCGTGACTCGCGCATCGTCAACAACAGCGTGATCGATCTCGTCGAAGGCGCGCCCGGCGCGCCGTGGATCATGGTGCATGCACACAAGGATGGCCGGCCGAGCGAGGCCGTCGTGGTGCGCAACAATCTGTCGGCGGACTTTTCGCTCGATGGCAACGCCCTCGTGGTCGACCACAACTTCGAGTTCAGCGATGCCGCAGCCTTGTTCGTGGCGCCGCCTTTCGATCTGCATCTGCGCGCAGGCGCGAGCGCGATCGATGCCGGCAGCGCGGTACTCGCGCCCGCGGTGGATGTCGAAGGAGTGCCACGACCGCAGGGCGCGGGCTTCGATCTGGGTGCCTACGAATGGCGCGGCGACGCGATCTTCAGCGACGACTTCGAGGCATCCTGAGCGCGCGCAGGATGCGCGCCTATTCGCTGCGTCCGTGCTCGAGGTGAAAGCGGTGAAGGAAGCGATGCACGATCGGTGCGAACACGATCGCGGTGATCGCGAGCACGGCGATGCCGCAGTAGAGCGCATAGCCGCCGGCGAACAGCTTGCCGCAGGTCGTGCGCACTGGATCGACCGGGCACATGCCGCCAAGCAGCATCGCGGCGTTGAGGAAGGCATCGAGCCAATTGAAACCTTCACAGGCGCGGTAGCCGATCATGCCGATCAGCAGGGAGGCGCCGACCACGCCCGCACCGAGCAGGGCCGAGCGGATGAGGCGGCCGAGCAAGGCGCGCCGTGGCAGCAGGGGGTCCTTGAAATGTTCGTACATGCTCGACCTCGTGACGGCTCCTGCGGATGATGGATCGGCAAGGCTGACGAAATCCTGTTTGCCGCCAGCGGCTGGCGCGGATTGTGCGCGCGGGCGACTCAGGGGTCACGTTCGGCGCGGCGCGCGACGAGCGTGGATGCAGCGAGATCGGCGCTGACATTGCCGATCGTCGCGAACAGATCGGGAATCGTGTCGACCGCGAGCAAGAGGCCGAGCGGCGCCACCGGCAAGCCCATCGCCGAGGTCACCGGCAGGGTCGTCGCCATGAAACTGACCTGGCCGGGCAGGCCGACCGCGCCGAGGCTGATCACCACCGCGAGCGCGGCGCCGACGGCGAGCTGCGCAGCGGAAACGTCGATCCCGTAGATCCAGGCCACGAACAGCGCCGAGCCGATGTACTGCATCGGACTGGTGATGCGAAACAGCGAGGCCGCCAGCGGCAGCACCAGTGCGGCAATCGCGTTGGGCTGGCCCAGTCGCGTGGTCGCCGATTCGAGCATCGCCGGCAAGGACGCGAGTGAGGATTGCGTGCTCGCGGCGACGACTTGTGCGGGCACGATGCCGCTGGCAAAGCGGCGCAGCGGGATGCCGCCAAACAGCATCACGGTTGGATACAGCAGGGCGGTGGCGAGCAGATACATCGTGCATTGCATCGCGATGTAACCGCCGAGCGCGCCGATCACGCCGTGGCCCGCGCGTGCGCAGACCGCGAGCACGAGCGCGAACACGCCCAGCGGCGCAACCCACAGCACGCCGCGCACGATCACGATCATGGTGTCGGCGAGCGCCTGGAACAGTTCGATCAGGCGCGCGCGGCGCGTGGCCTCGATGCGCGTGAGCGCAAAGCCGAAACACAGCGCGAACACCACCAGCGGCAACATCGCCGCCTGCGCCGCGGCGGCGATCGCATTGCTCGGCACGATGCTCGCGAGCCAGTCACCGAAATTCGGCGCAGCCGCCACGGTCGTCGCCGTGGGTATCGCCGCGCGCAGCGCCTCGACGGTGGCTGGGTCGCGCGGCAGCAGGGCGAGCAGCAGCGGCGCCAACAGCGCCATCAAGGCCGCGCCGGCACTGAGCAGGGCCGCGAACACGAACAGCGCGCGGCGTGCGGTGCGTCCCGATGCAGCCGCTTCGCTGGCGGCGCCGACACCGACGATGACGAGGGCGAGCACCAGCGGCACCACGGTCATCTGCAAGGCGTTGAGCCAGAGCCGTCCGATCGGCTGCACGAGGTCTGCTGCGCGCGTCGCCAGTGCAGGATCGAACCATGCCAAGGCCAGACCGACGAGGGCGCCGAGGATGAGTCCAAGCAGGATGCGGGCGGTCGATGACATGGCGGCGTCGGCTCAAGGCGGGTCTTGCGGCGTGGATTCGGGCAGGTTCCAGATGCGATGCAGGCGCTGGTACTCGAGACGTGGCAACAACACGAACACCGGCGCAGCCTCGGGTTGGAGCCAGCCGAGCAAGGCGTTCATCGCTGCGTTCGACATCGCGGTACAACCCGCGGTCGGCTCGCCCGGCGTGCGCCACAGATGCAGGAAGATGCAGCTTCCTGCGCCCTGCTCGTGCTGCGGATTGTCATCCACGACCACGCCAAGCATGTAGCGCGGATCGCCATGCAGATGCAGGTCGCGTCGCATCGGTTCGGACGAACCGGCCACCGCCGCGCTGCCGACGGTGCGTGCATCGACGATGCGGTCGTACCAGGGCGAGCCGACCACGTCGATGCACCAGTGATCGGCGCTCATCGGCGCATACGGCCACGCCGAGTGCAGTGCAGCGGCGGCGCCAAAGGCGGTGCCCAGCGCGAACACGCCGGCCGGACTGCGGCCATCACCCTCGCGCTTCTGCAAGCCGGGCTGTGGCGGATGCAGGCCGATGCCCCAGGCCGTGCCCTTGCGTCCGATGCTGACTGGACTCGCTTCGCCCTGCGCCTGCCAGCCGCTGGCACCACGTTCGAAGGCCTGCATGCTTGCCTGCGCAGCATTCCAGTCGGGAGTGATCACGAGGATCATCTGCCGCGACTGCGCCCACGGCAGCGGCTTGCGCACGGGCGCGTGGCAGGCCGCGATCAAGGCCAGAATCAGCAGCGTCGCAATGCGTGCGGGCGTGCTCGAGCGGGAAACGCAAAACCTGCGCATCAGGCGATCTCCTCGAGTCCGGCGATGGCGCGGATCCCCAGCCCCGGACCGTCGCCGATCGTGATGCGTGGGCCATCGAAGCGTGTGCCGCCGTCGATCGGATCACGGCTGCACAGCGAAGGCGCGTCGAGGTCGATGCGCGTGATCGTGCGCGCATGGGCGGCCGCGATGTGGGCCGCGGCGGTGACTGCGATGCCGCTTTCGAGCATGCAGCCAAGCATGCATTCGATGCCATGCAAGGCGGCGATGTCGATGATGCGCAGCGTGTTGCCGATCCCGCCTGCCTTCATCAATTTCACGTTGATGATGCGTGCCGCACGTCGCTCGATCAGGGCGAGCGCCGCGCGCGCATCGAATGCGCTCTCATCGGCCATCAGCGGCACCTGCACGCGCTCGGCGATGTGGCACATGCCCTCGATGTCGGCCGCGGGCACCGGCTGTTCAATGAGGTCGATCTGCACCCCCGCGTGTCCGAGTGCCTGCATCACCTGAACGGTTTGCGCCGCGGTCCAGCCCTGATTGGCATCGAGTCGCAGCGCGGCGCGACCGGCCACCACGCGATCGATCGCGCAGACGCGTTCGATGTCGGCGTCCACCTGCTTGCCGACCTTGATCTTGAGCGCGCTGAAGCCGCGCGCGAGTGCGCGGCGTGCTTCTTCCACCATCGTCTCGACGCTGCCTAGACTGATCGTGAGGCTGGTTTCGAGCCGCGGCGTTCCGCCTCCGAGGAGTTGATACAGCGGCGCCTGATGCAGCTGGCCCCAAAGGTCGTGCAGCGCGATATCGACTGCCGCCTTGGCGCTGCCGTTGCCGGGCAGGGCGGTGTCGATGAGCGCGCCGAGATGATTGCGTTGGGCGACCTCGACACCAATCAGGCGCGGCGCGATGTGGTCGCGAATCGCGGCGATGAGCGTGGCATGCGTCTCGCCGGTGATCGCCGCGGTCGGCGGCGCCGAGCCATAGCCGATCGCGCCGCTGTCGGTGTGCATCCTCACCACGATGTCATCGACTTCATCGACGCTGCGCAGTGCGGTGCGAAACGGCGTGCGCAGCGGCACGCGCAGGCGGCGCAGTTCGATCGCGGTGATCTTCATCGCGGTAGTCTGTTCGCGGGAACGTCGGCGTCGCCCGGCACGTCGGCAGCGATGCGCACGATCGCGGTCATCACATCGACCCAGGGCTCACCCTTGCCCGTGCGCAACGGTGCCAGCGGCGTCACCACCACGCCATTGGCCGTTTGCTGCAACAAGCGCCCCGTGCCATCGGTGTAGGCAAAGCCGGTGGTGTCATGAATCACCCACGGCAAGCCGTCGAGCTGGCCGATCACCAGCATCACGTGACCGGGCAGATAGACGAGATCACCCACGCGCGCCGCGCGCAGCGCGGCGATGCGCGCGGCGTGATCGTCGCCCGCGCCGAACACGCGCTTGCGCAAGACCGGACTCGCGGCCTGATCGCCGGTATTGCGTGGCAGCTTGAGCCCGAAGCTGCGGTAGACCTCGCTGACGAAGCCCGAGCAGTCGCGCGCGCCATCGGCATGGCCCCAGCCATAGCGCTCGCCGAGAAACTTGAAGGCCTGACGCAGCACGTTCGCTTGCGTCAGCGGCAGGTAATCGCTGCTGCTGTCGGCGCTGCGTGGCAACAATGCGGGCGCGAACATGAGGCGACCATCGGCACGCCGCCACGGCAGTTCGAGCACATGACTGCCGAGCGCGCCCTGACCATGGATGATGCTGCGCGGGGTTTCGTTGCGTGCGAGCGGCAGGCGCAGTCCCATGTCGAGCTGCAAGCGCGACAACGGCGCTTGCTCGGGCGTCGAGGCTGTTTGCGTGGTTGCCGCGGTGATGATCCGGAAGGGCGTGGCCTGGGCATAGCCGAACACTTCGTCGGCGCTGCCGATCGCCACCGCTGCGTGTTCGATCCACGCCGCGTAGGTCTCGCTGATGACGAAAGCCCATTGTCCATCGCGGCTGGCATGCGCGAGCACCACCGCATCGCCGGGAAACAAGGCACTTTCCTGCAATCGATCGAGTTTGAATGGATCGTCGGCACGGTAGGCAAACTGGTGGCTCGGCAGTCGACGCAGTGCTGCGCGGTGCACCACGAGGCCGTAGCGCATCGGATTGGTCGCGGCGATCGCATCGAGGTTGCGATTGGCGAGGATCGCCGCAAAGGTCGGGCTCGAAATCGGCGCGCCGCGCAGATCCATCAGAGGGCCTTGCGGCGCCGCGCCCAAGGCCTTGATCCAACGAATCACCTGATCGCGCGTGAGCTGCGCGGGCAGGGCGCGCAGATCGTGCATGCTCGGATCGCCCGCGATCATCGCGGCATTCTGCGCATCGATCGCGGCGCGATCGAGCATCAAGTGATCGGCTTGAGTGAGTCGGGCGATCCAGAAGTCGGGCGCGAGCTCGGCGTCATCGATCTCGAGTGCGGCGTGCGCGACGCTGCGTTGCTGCGCATCAGCCGGCAAGGTCGCCGTGGTGAACACGAGCGCGAACGCGAGGACGCCGCCGATGCACATTCGCCGCACGATCTTCATCCCGTCGCCAGGCGCGACAGCAACGCCGCGACGCCAAGGCCGACGCCGGTACCCAGAATGTAGCCCAACAGCGCCAGCAGGATGCCGACCGGCACCAGTGCGCGGGCGTAGCTTGCGGCGAGGATCGGCGTCGCGGCGACGCCGCCGACGTGGGCGAGCGAGGCGATCCCGCACAGGTGCAGGTCGAAATGGAACAGCCGCGCGGCGAGCACCAGCAGACTGCCGTGCAGGGTGAGGATCGTGAGCCCACACAGCAGATACAGCGGCGCCTGCGCGATGCCATCGAAGTTGCTCTGCGAGGCGAGCACCGCAACCACCGCGACGAGCAGGGCGTTCGCTGTGGCGCTGGCGCCGGCCATGCGTGCGAGTGGGGTGTGGGCAACGATCAGTCCCGCAGCCGTGGCCAGCAGGATCGTCCAGGTATTCACGCCGAACAGGCCCGCCGCGGGCAAGTGCGCAGCGAGTTCGCCGCAGGCGAAAGCGCTCGCCAGCGCAAGCCCAAGCCACAGCAACACCGCATCGGGGGTCACGGCCCTGCTTTCCGGCTGCGTGACCACGAGACCCTCGGAACTCGCGCGTGCGCCGGTCCAGCGGTTGAAGGCCGGGGCGAGGCGACCGATCGAGAACAGCAGGGCAAACCACATCGAGTAGCACAGCGCATCGGCGAGCATGGACATCGCCAGCAGGGAGTCGGGCATGCCGATCGCCTGCTTGACCGCGATCAGGTTGGCGGTGCCGCCGACCCAACTGCCCGACAGTGCGGCCAGTGGTTGCCAAGCGTCGGCCGGCAACCAGGGGCGGTAGAGCAGGAAGGTGGCGATGAACGCGATCACGATCGTGAGCGTGGTGACGAAGAACACCGCGAGCACACGCGGGCCGAGCGCGGCGATCGCGCGCAGATCGCAATGGATCATCAGCAGGAACACCAACGCCGGCACCAGATGCCGCACCAGCATCGACTGCGCCACGGCGATCTCGCCCTCAACCCGCCACAGTCCGGCGGCGGCGAGTGCGGTCACGCACAGATAGGTCCACACAATCGGCGGCAGCCAGTTGAACAATCGCCAGCGCAGGCGGCGCTCGAGCGCGGGGAAAATGCCTGCGCACAACAGCATCAGGGCCAGATACGGCCACATGCTGCGAATCATGTGCGGAGGGGCCGTGCTGCGCTGGTCAGGCGGCGCAATGGGCGGGCAAGGCCTGGCGGGGTCCCGGGTGCTCCCGTCACGCGCAAACTCCCCTGAATGCCAAGAATCGGCAGTGTATGCGAAGGTGCCGAGCGTGCGCATCGAAGGAATCGGCGGAAAAG
Organism: Dokdonella sp.; assembly: GCF_019634815.1. Lineage (GTDB taxonomy): Bacteria > Pseudomonadota > Gammaproteobacteria > Xanthomonadales > Rhodanobacteraceae > Dokdonella_A. Next base: position 174,603 of record NZ_JAHCAP010000004.1, read on the forward strand.
CAGATGGCCTGCCCTTTTGAGTGGGTCCGCCGGCTAAAATGCACACCTGCTTGATTCGGCCCGCAGGTCTTGCCACCCACCATGAAAACCCTGCTCGTTACCGGCGGCGCCGGCTTCATCGGCGGCAATTTCGTGCTCGACGCGCTTGGCCGCGGCGGCGTGCGCATTGTCAACCTCGATGCGCTCACCTACGCCGGCAACCGCGACACGCTGGCGAGCGTGGAGGATCGCGCCGAGCATGTGTTCGTGCATGGCGACATCGGCGATGCCGCCTTGGTGCGGCGCCTGTTGGCCGAGCACCGCCCCGATGCGGTGGTGAACTTCGCCGCCGAGTCGCATGTGGATCGCTCGATCGACGGCCCCGCCGCGTTCGTGCAGACCAACGTGGTCGGCACCCTGAGCCTGCTCGAAGCCACGCTCGCCTATTGGCGTGAATTGCCGCTCGAACGCCAGGACGGCTTTCGCTTCCTGCATGTCTCCACCGACGAGGTGTATGGCTCGCTCGGCCCGCTCGGGCGTTTCACCGAGGACACGGCGTATGCGCCCAATTCGCCCTATTCGGCCTCCAAGGCCGCTTCCGATCATCTGGTGCGCGCCTTCCACCACACCTACGGCCTGCCCACGCTCACGACCAACTGCTCGAACAACTACGGGCCGTATCAGTTTCCGGAAAAACTCATTCCGCTGGTCATCCAGAAGGCGCTCGCGGGGCAACCGCTGCCGGTCTACGGCGATGGCCGCAACGTGCGCGACTGGCTGTTCGTCGGCGATCACGTCGCGGCGATCCGCCGCGTGCTCGACATCGGCCGCGTCGGCGAGGTCTACAACGTCGGCGGCGATGCCGAGCGCGAGAACATCCACGTGGTCAAGACGATCTGCGCCCTGCTCGACGAACGCGGCCCGCTCGCCGATGGCCGCAAGCGCGAGTCGCTGATCACCTACGTCAAGGACCGCCCCGGCCACGACCGCCGCTATGCGATCGACGCCGGCAAGATCAAACGCGACCTCGGCTGGCGCCAGACCGAGAGTTTCGAAAGCGGCCTCGCGAAAACGGTCGACTGGTACCTGGCCAATCAAGCCTGGGTCACGCGCGTGCTCGACGGCAGTTACCGCATGGAGCGGCTGGGCGCCTGACCCGAATTTCTGCGCGGGCGCGTGCCAAGGGGCAGGCGCCGCCGCCGGCCTTGCGCCCCATCTGCCGTGCGGGCCGTGCAAGACTTGCAGGCTCGCGCCCGGCGATCGGCCGGCATTGCACAGGGGAATGGATCGATGGCCTCGACCAACAAGAGCGACAACGGCAATGGGGCTGTTTCCAGACAAGGCCAGCTCGGTTTTGAAGCCGAGTTGTTCAAGGCCGCCGACAAGCTGCGCGGCAATATGGAGCCGTCCGACTACAAGCACGTCGCGCTCGGGCTGATCTTCCTCAAGTACTGAACCTGCCCCTCGCAGCGAGCGCCATAAAGCAGGGGAATCAAGCGGCGTAGCGCTGGCCTTTGATGTAGCTGCGGTCCTTGCGGTGCAGGCGCTTGTACTCGTCCCGCCGCACCTGATCGAGCGCATCGGACAGGTGGCGCAGGATATGGAACTTGTCGAACACGATGTCGGCATTGGGCGCGTTCTTGCCCACCCAATTGCGGAACGGCCACCACATGTCCATGATCGCCAATTCGATGCTTTTGTTTTCGGCCCCAGATCGGCGAAGAACTGGTCGATATCTGCTTCGGTGCGGCCGCTGCCGCCGAACCAGATCGGCCGGCCACGGTCCAGGTCGCTGACCACCACGCGGTAGTCATGATCCTTGTGGATGGCAATCTCGTCGATGCCAATGGCGCGCGGCGCGGGCATCCCGGCGCGTCGGACCTGCTGGACAAATCCTTGACCGTGCTGTCGGGCAGCCGCTCCAGTTCGGCCACACCGCCTTGTTGGTCATGCTCCGGCACAGCTGACCCACATGCAAGGCAAAGCGCTCGGTGTAGCGCGGGTTCTTCGCCAACCAGTCCAGCCGCTCTACATGCACGCCGCCGCACCCGGGGCAGTGGACGCGCCAGCGCTCGAAGTCCACATGTAGCACCCGACCCGCCACCCGCAAATCGCGAGCAAGGCAAAGCGCTTGTCGTAGCGCTTGCGGCAGCGATGGCCACAATTCGAGCACACGGCCGTTTTTTTCAGCACCGCAGGGTCACGATCCGTGCCTTGGGATCGCCGAACACCCCCTTGAGCGTCACCGTCGCCGCGAAGCCAGGAAAGCAGAACAACTCGCGCAGGCTACGGCCTGTCTTCATCTGGAAACCCCGGTCACAAAGTCAAAGCAGGAATCGGCCGTGCTCCCGCAGTCGGAAGATGGCCTGATTACAGGGGTTCTGGCAACTGATGGCGGCCCGGACCACCCACACGAATCCGCGATGAGCCGATTTTTGGTTCCGTGCGATCCTGTTGCGCAACTCGCAAAGTATCAGTCCGGTCAAGCTCGCTCGTGCGCTTGGACGCACGCTGCGTCTCGCCGGTGTTTGGAGTGATTCGATACGCTTTCTCTCGGGAATCCGCCCCGGAAGAATGAATCCACCGCCTTCTTCGTTCGCCTGATCAGGTTCGTGCCTTTTCCAGCAAGGCCAGTCCACGTGACTGCCGCCCCGCACCGCGCTGTGCGCGCAGCAGAAAATGGGCCTCGGCATCGGCTTGCGCCAGCAACAGGGTGGCCATTTCGTCGATCAACTTGTTAACGCTGGTGCTGCGACGGCGCGACAGGGCCTTGAGCCGCTGATACTTGTCGTCGGCCATGCGGATGGTCAGGGCGCTCATGTTGTGTTCTCCTTCAAGAATTGTTCGGGCGTGACGGCACGCATTTGATCAAACACCAGTTGGGCGCGCCGCAGATCGCGCAGATTGCGGCTTACGATGCGACTGGCGCTGCCAGCCACTGCCAACTCCACCAGGTGATTGTCACTTTCGTCGACCAGATTGGGTCGCCAGCCAAAATAGATCGGCGTCCATCGACAACAGGCCAGAAAGATGTCCAACAACTCATTGCGCTCGCCCGCATCGAGCCGGGCTTTGGCGAACAACGTGCGGCGCGCCAAGACATCCTCGTACTCGGCCAGCAAAGTTGTTCCCATCAGTGGCGTATGAATCCCGCGCAAGCACTCGGCTACAACCACGCTAGATGCCCCCATGCCGAGGCAGGCACCGACGAACACGTTGGTATCGAGGACGATCAGCATGCGATCACGGTAGCATATATGCCACCATTTTGCGTGTCGATGATGGACGCGAAAGTCGCTGCGTTGATGTGGCAAGCGCAGTGGGGCCCAAGGCCCGCGCTGCGCCACGTCCTCACCCTGACCGAAGCCCTCGGCCGCTACGAAGAGCGCATCACCGCCGCCACCTACAACGCGCACGGCAAGCTACGACGCCCTGCAGCGTCCCACCCAGATCAAGTCCCAAGCCATCGGCGCGGGCACCCAGGCCGCGCCAAGCGGCGACCTCATCATGGACTACCGCTACCAATACGACGCTGCCGGCAACATCACCCAGCGCAGCACCGAAGACGGCGACTACTTCTACGGCTACGACCCCCTCGACCGCCACACCGGCGCCACCCCGCCAGCCGCCTTGCAGCAAAGCCCAACCCGGCCAGACGGCCTGCCGGTAGAGCAATACACCTACGACAACGTCCACAACCGCAAGACCAGCGCCCACCAGCCCGGCGCCTGGCGCTACAACGAAAACAACGAGCTCAGCGCCTACGGCATCGGCGCCGACGCACAAACCTACCGATACGACTGACCTGCCCGCCGATTCTCGGACCGATTGAAAGTTGAGAGGATGGCTCCCGCACGCGGGCGCGGATGCGGGTGCTGGTCAAGCGCATCCTGCGCAAGTACGGCTATCCGCCGGATCTGCAGGATGCGGCGGTGCAGACGGTGTTGCAGCAGGCCGAGGCCTTGTCGGCAAGCTGGCTTCCCGCGGACGCGGGGCTGGCGTGGGCCGGCGCCTGAGCGTGTCCGCGCACATGACCGGCTAGAATGCGCGCTCCCGTCGCTGACCCCGACTGCAAGGAGTGGTGTTGATGACAACCCGGCGCGGCATCATTCTCGCAGGCGGCTCCGGCACGCGGCTGTATCCGGTCACGCAGGCGGTGAGCAAGCAACTGCTGCCGGTGTACGACAAGCCGATGATCTTCTATCCGCTGTCCACGCTCATGCTGGCTGGCATCCGCGAGGTGCTCATCATCAACACGCCGCACGAGCAGGCGCTGTTCCAGCGGCTCTTGGGCGATGGTTCGCAGTGGGGCATCGACATTCACTATGCCGTGCAGCCCTCGCCCGACGGGCTCGCGCAGGCCTTCCTGATCGGCCGCGACTTCGTCGGCGGCAAGCCCAGTTGCCTCGTGCTCGGCGACAACATCTTTCACGGCCATGGCCTGACCGAACAACTCGCGCGCGCGGATGCACGCACGCAAGGCGCGACCGTGTTCGGCTACTGGGTGCGCGATCCCGAGCGCTACGGCGTGGCGCAGTTCGACGCTTCCGGCCGCGTGATCGGGCTGGAGGAAAAGCCTGCGCAGCCGCGCTCGAACTGGGCGGTGACGGGCCTGTATTTCTACGACGGCGATGTGTGCGACCATGCCGCCGCGCTCAAGCCTTCGGCGCGTGGCGAGCTGGAGATCACCGATCTCAATCGCCGCTATCTCGATGCGGGCGCGCTCATGCTCGAAAAGCTCGGCCGCGGTTATGCCTGGCTGGACACCGGCACGCATGAGTCGCTCGTCGAGGCGTCCAACTTCGTCGCCACGATCGAGAACCGCCAGGGCCTCAAGGTGTGCTGTCCCGAGGAAATCGCCTACCAGCAGGGCTGGATCGATGCCGAGCAGGTGCTCAAGCTCGCCGCGCCGCTGGCCAAGAACAGCTACGGACAATACCTGCAACATCTGGTGCGGCAGGGACGCGCGCCGTGAAGATCATCAAGACACCATTGCCGGGATGCCTGGTGATCGAGCCGGTCGTGCATGGCGATGCGCGCGGATTTTTCTACGAGAGCTTCCACGCCGAAAAGTTTGCTCAGGCCGGCCTGGAATTGAAGTTCGTGCAGACCAACGTGTCGCGCTCGGCGCAGGGCGTGCTGCGCGGTCTGCATTACCAGTGGCCGCATCCGCAGGGCAAGCTCGTGAGCGTGCTCGAAGGCGAGGTCTACGACGTCGCGGTCGACATCCGCCGGGGTTCGCCGACCTTCGGGCAATGGGCCGCGGCGGTGCTGTCGGCCGACAACAAGCGTCATTTCTGGGTGCCCGAGGGTTTCGCCCACGGTTTCGCCGTGCTGTCCGAACAGGCCAGCTTCGTCTACCAGTGCACCGCGCTGTACGACCGCGAGGCCGACGCGGGCATTCGCTGGAACGATGCGCAGATCGGCGTGGACTGGCCGCTCGCGCAGCCTTCGTTGTCGGACAAGGACCAGCGTGCGCCGTTTCTCGCCGACGTGCCGCCCGAACGACTGCCGGTACATGCGCCGTGAAATCGCACGACCCCGCCTTTCGTGCGTCATCTTCCGGGGTCCTTGCGGCCATTCCGGCGCAGGCCGAGACCATCGTGCTTTCCGGCGAGCGCGAACCTGATGTCCTGGCGCTCGTTGATTCTCCTGCCGGCTGTTGGGGGCGATGATTGGAGCCGTATCTCCACGGTGCGTCTCTCGCTTGACCGGCGGCTGATCCATGTTTGTGGAGAGCTTGTGGCGTCAAGGGGTGGATGTGCTGCGTAACCGCCGCCCCGCTCGCGTCGAAAGCGGCCGTGCGTGTCAGCCTGCCGCGTGGCCGCGCGAGCTGGATTGTCGTGGGTCGATTGTGTTAACTGGGTCTCGAAATATCATCCCGATCGAGTAGATTGTGGAATTCGGTGCCGCTGCAGCGTCCCGGGAATGACGCATTGCCGCGCACCGTCGGGGTTCGTTCGGATCGGAACGGATTCCTGCGGGTCGGACCGGCGCCGGAATCAGATGACAACCGGGGAGAAGTGCAATGAACCGGAAAGCAGCAACACTGTTGGCATCATTTTTTGGAATGGCAGCGACGTCGTACTCGATCGCGGCACGAAGTTCCGAAACATCGCAACAGTACGATCCGAAGGTTCTGGCTCAGGTCGCAACCTTCTACGGCATCAGCGAGAAGGCCGCGATCGTGCGCCTGGACAAGGAGTACGAAGCCTCGGTGCAGGCTCGACGTATCGAGGAGCTTCAGCTGCCGGGTTACGCGGGCCTGTGGTTCGATGCGCTGACGCTGGCGCTGCATGTGGCCGTGAGCCGCGACGCGGACGTCGAGGCAGTCGAAGAACTGGGCGCCACCCCCGTGCGGGTCGCCCATGCCTTGACCGAACTCGATCGTGCTCGCGAGAACCTGACGGACGCCATGGATTCCGCCCTTGGCGCCGGCGTCGTGCGCGAGTCCTACGTGGACTTTCAGGCGAATGGTCTTGTCGTCGGAGTTACCGCTGAAAGCATGGCGCAGGCTTCGGAGTTCCTCAGGGCGCATCCGGATTTCGGCGTGCCGGTGCAACTTGTGTCCGCGCGGGAAGATGTCGACTTTTCGTCCAATCTCTACGGCGCTGATGGAACGAGAAACCACACTTGGGAGGTCGTTTACGGCGGCTCTCAACCTTGCTCGGTAGGCGCGTCCGCCGAAAGGGTTAGTGGGTCGAGCTACACGGCCGGCTACGTGACGGCCGGGCATTGCAATTCGGTGGACAGGTCCACTGGAGTCGGCGACATCATCTATACCAGCGGCGGCACGAGCCTCGGACAGGCGGTCTGGTCCTCGCTCGATATTGGCCCGCCCTACAAGGTTTACAACAATGAGGATGGCGCTTGGGTTCAGACCAATGCTGGCTGGACGCCACAGCCCAAGATCAATGGCTATTCGAGTGGAACCCTGAATGTCAGCGCAACCTGGGCGGGCACACTCGAAGCGCCGATTGGGACGACCGCTTGCCGATACGGCGGAACCTCTGGCGGCCCGCATTTTCGGTGCTTGGTGCAGTCGCCATGTTGACTTCGCATGGGCGATCCGCTCCGACGTTTTCCGTCATGACCTGTCCGGACCCGGGGAGCGCCAGCGGCCATTTCATTTGCATCCTCGACAGCTACGACTCGCAGGGAGAGCCAGTCATATCGTGGTCGACGAGCACTGGCAAGACCTCCACCACGAGTATCGTGAGCGGAAGTTGCGTGCCGGGACAGCCGATGAGTGCCACCCTGACGCTTTCCAATCTATATGGCGCAGCCACATCGACCAAGTCGTTCTCATGCCCGATGGGCCCGCCCCTGTAAGACCCAAGGTGCAGAAGCCAAAGCGGTCTTTTTCTTCTTCCCCTGCGAAGCGGGGAAGGGAAAGCCAGGACTTCCTGCAGTGCCGTGGATTGAGCCGGGGGCTTGTGAGAAATGCAATGAACTTCAAAATGACAGGGCTGCTGGCACTGTTCCTTGGAATGACGGCGGCCTCGTACTCAGTCACGGTACGAAGCTCCAAAACAACGCCCCAATTCCAGCGGACGGCATCGCAGCGGCCGGTGCGCCCCTTTGGGACGCCCAGGCTCACCGATTTGTACAGCGTGACGTGGGAAGAAATTCCCATGCCCGATAGCACACCATTGGACCCACACGTCATCACGGCTGATTCGATCACCAATGACGGCACGATCGCGGGGAGAGGCACCGGCGCCTTGGTGCTTTGGCATCCGGATACACAAGCGTGGGAAGAAGTGCCAAAGCACCACAATGCGTTGCCCATGCTCATTTCACCCGATGGCGCGTCGGTCGTCACCACCGATGCTTCACAGTCGCCGGAGCCGACAAAAATCCTGGCGTGGAACCGCGCGAGCGGCTGGCAGGCGCTGACCGGGCGCACTGTGACCCAGTCGCAAGCCTACAATGTATCGAGGAATTTCCGCTTCGTCGTGGGCGCCGGCAACAACATTGGCGAAACGGCCCAAGCTTGGGTCTGGGCTCTCGACGGAGGCATCCAGCAGATGTTGCCAAACCCCGAGTGGAGTGGTGGCGCGGGCGCGTTGGCGGTTTCCGATGACGGAAACGTGGCCGTCGGCGTTGCGATACGCGCGCCACTGCCAGGTGAAATCTGGCCGAACCGTCTTGCCGTTCGTTGGGTAAATGGCGGGCCTCCGGCCATGCTGCGCGCTCCCGACGGAAGTGAGCTGAGTGCGGCAGTTGCGTGCAACGCCGATTGCAGCATGGTCTTTGGATCCAACGGCTGGTTTCTGAAGAACAACG
>NZ_JAHCAP010000040.1 GCF_019634815.1 Dokdonella sp.
TTAGACCTAGGCCGAGACAATTGCCAAGGGCTCTGGGCCTTCAAGCGCGGAGGCAAACGCGCCCTGCAGGCAGGGTCCACAAAAGCAATATGGATGCCTGTAAACCACAAGACGCGCACCAACAATGGGCTGCTCACACATTACGCAGTGCTTTGTCGCCGGAGGGCTGCGATCGGTTGGTGCGCGGTCACTCCCGTAAGACTCCGCTACAACTGCGAAAAGCTTGCCGAGACAGTGATAGCACGCGAATCCATTTGCACCGCCCAAGACCGGCCTCAAGTCACCTGATGCACCACAAAGGATGCAGTGAGCGCGCCCGAAGCTCACGCTTGCCCCGCGTTGCGTCCAGATTCTTTGAGCCAATATTCGTAGTCCCGGTAGTAGCTTGTAGCCGTCTCGCCACTGCGCTTTTGACGAATGTACTCACGCGCGGCTGCAACTGCTTCTGCAAAGTTGTCTTCTGTGACCATTGCACCTGGGACCGGATCGTAAGAACCTTTGAGGTTGTTACACACGCCACAGGCTGTGACGCGATTCCACACGTCCTCGCACGGACCGTTTTCCTTTCTGGGCTTGAGATGGTCGAGATGGGAAGCTGAGAACGAGTCGAAAGACTCTAAGATGTCTTTGCCGCAATAGACGCACTTGTGACCGTCACGGACAAACGCCTGATAGTACGTGCTCCGGGGCTCTTCTGCGGGATGCGTCATAACTTCCTCCTTGGTCTAACGCCGTGCTAACCGGCCGAGGGCCGAGATGGTTTGGTTTGAACGTAACATGTCCCCGACGGTCCGGTTAAGCACATAGTTAGACCTCACAGCTGCAGCTTGGCGAGCGCCTTGAAGACAGCCACAAAACCCTTAAGGTCGTCCTTAACAATCGTCTTGTCAGCCTTGAACTCTGAAAGCAGCTTCTGTTTAAGGGAGTTCTTGGCAGACTTCCGCTCCTTCGTATCTGCTGATCCCATTTGCATTACAAGGTCAGTGTATTGCGCGTAGACCTTTGCTAACACTCGCTCGGGCAGAAGACCTTCAATGCAGTCCTTGCCAGGCTTCGGTAGGCCGACAGGAAGATAGCTATCACCCTCTACCAATCCTATCTGAGTCATGATTCGCTCAAGGTCGCTCTTGGCATCAAGATCAAAGGTAACCAGTACTTTCTTAAACTTCTCTACAATGAACTTCAGCAGGATCGAATTGCGAAGCGCGTCTTTGCCGCCGTAAGGAACGATATCTACTCCAGCTGGCAGGGAGAGTTCAGGAATGCATAGTGTTCCGATATGCTCAAAGTAGGAGCGATCAATGTCGCCTTCCACCAGCAGAACGCACTGCTTCCCACTGAAAAGAACCTCCTTCCAAGCGAGGAATTCGGCGTTGTTCAGCCCAAGGATGTTGCCGAAAGGCTCCATCCAATTGTCTTCCTTTACATCGATAACCTCTGTCTGCTTCGTCTTTCCGTAGACCTGCTTTCGACCCAGCAGCACGTTTGAAATTACGCTGTCTTGGCAAAGCATGTAGGGGCTGTGCGTGGTGACGATAGTCTGAATCTTCAACTCGTTCGCAAGATCGATCAATACGCGGCCGAACTCTGCTTGCGCGGATGGGTGCAGAAAACTTTCAGGCTCCTCAATGATCATGAAGGGTGTAATCTTGTTTTCATCCGGCTTTGACCTAATTCTGCTTGTTTGCAGCATCGACATTAGGATCTGAGTTCGATTCTTTGTCCCGCTCCCCCAATCATTTAGCGGAATATCCACGTTCTTGTCGCGAAGATTGACGGCAAACGGAATGGATCCTGTGAACATTCCTTCAGGAATCGCGAAATCGACGTCGTACTTCTCTTCGAGATGACCAAGGAGCTCGGAAAGCTCAGTCTTATGGGCCTTTGAAATCTTCTTTATCTTGTTCTGGACCTTCTGGACCTCCTCAGAAATCTGTTTCAGCTCATCTGCTGTAAACATCATCTCGTGAAGATGACGCCCGGCTGGTCCGAAGATGTGCGCATAGTTGCCCGCGGAGTCATGCATAAATGCAAGACTCGACGACGTCAGCTTCTGGAGAATCTCTTTTGAGTTGTAGTTCGAGAGTTCCTTTGGGCCAACCCAAGCCACGCAGTCCGTTTCATCATTCGACTTGTAGCTGACTCTGACGCGAAGCCTAACGCTCTCGCCAACAAGCTTCTCCTCGTTAAACTTCTCGATGAACAGAAAGAGTCCTGGATCATCCGCGGAAGTCACCGTCATCTCATAGTCGAAAACGATGTCGCCGTCGCCTTTGGTCCACTGAGTCTTGTCGTCTCGGTAAGCCACGCCTTCGCGCTTTCGATAGAAGTAGACCTCGCGAGAGTTGTCCTTAAAGGTGTTTCGGATTGCTTTGATGAGTGAGGTCTTCCCGGCATTGTTCTGTCCCGAGATAGCGGTGTAGTAGCCGTGGAACTTGACCTCAACGTTCTCGAGCGTTCGATAGTTTTGGACGCGGACGATGTCTAGCTTCATGTGGGAGTCTGCAGAGTTTTGAGGTGAGGTCTAACTACAAGTAGACCCCGAAAGCGGGGTGTAGCACCGATCCTGCGGCATGCGCGGGGCACGGTCAAGGCGTTTTCCTACACGAAATCAATCCTTTGTCCATGGCGCTCGCGTTCGCGAAAGCTGAACGTGTCGGTGTTATCACTCACTTGTGAGGGCGTAATGGGTTATGCCGGCGAAAACGAGGTTGGGGCACCGGCCGCGCGCAGGCCACAGGCTCCGCGCTTGATGGACGAAGTTCGTCGCAGGTTGCGGCTCAATCATTACAGCTTGCGCACCGAGCAGGCGTACACGGGATGGATACGTCGGTTCATCCTCGCCAACGGCAAGCGGCATCCGCGTGAGCTGGGCGGGGCCGAGGTTGAGCGGTTCCTGAGCGGACTCGCGGTCGATGGCGAAGTGGCGGCGAGCACGCAGAATCAGGCCTTGTCGGCACTGTTGTTCTTGTACCGGCAGGTACTGAAGATCGAGCTGCCGTGGTTGCAGCAAATGGCGCGCGCGAAGCGTCCGCGGCGCTTGCCCAGCGTGCTCTCGCGCGATGAAGTGACGCAGTTGCTGGCGATGATGGATGGTCGCGCATGGCTGGTGGCGAGCCTGCTCTACGGCACCGGGATGCGCTTGATGGAATGCCTGCGCCTGCGCATCAAGGACATTGACTTCGCGCGCAACGAAATCCTGATTCGCGATGGCAAGGGTGGCAAGGATCGACATACGGTGCTGCCGCGCGCTCTGATCGATCCGTTGCAACGCGAGATCGACCGTGCGCGTCGGCTGCACGCGCGTGATCTGGCCGAAGGTTTCGGGCGGGCGCGGTTGCCGCATGCGCTGGCGCGCAAGTATCCGCGCGCGGCGAGTGAACCGGGCTGGCAATTCGCGTTTCCATCAGCCAGGCGCTCGCGCGATCCAATTGACGGATGCGAGCGCCGACACCATTTCGACGACGCGGTGCTCGCGCGTTCACTGCGGCAGGCACGCACGCGATCGGGAATCATGAAGCCGGTCAGCGCACACACGCTGCGACATTCCTTTGCGACCCATTTGCTTGAAGCCGGCTATGACCTGCGCACGATCCAGGAATTGCTCGGCCACAAGGATGTGGCGACCACGCAGATCTACACCCACGTGCTCAATCGCGGTGGTCACGGGGTGCTCAGTCCATTGGATCGTTGAACACGGGTGAGTTGGCAACCCGGCTTTGCGCGCGACGCATGTTGTTGGCTGCGTGGAATCGGCGATCGACGGCGCCCTGCCCAAGAGGTGGCCGGCAAGGCCGCAGGGCAGGGGCCGCGTGGATGCGCTTTGCTTCAGGGCGCGTCGAAGCCGTCGTCGAAGATCGCATCGATGCTGAAGGCATGCGTCGTGGTCATCGCGATGGGCGCGCCCTTGCCGGTGTTTTCCCACAAGGTGTGCAGCAGGTCGCCCCAGTTGTCGGTGACGTTGCCATCGCGCAGCGCCTCTATGTAGTGGCGCGTGAGCGTCTGGTAGTAGAGCGTGGCGGTGACGCGCAGGGTGTTGGCGGGCAGAGTGTAGGCCTGTTCGTGCCAATACTGGCCATCGGCATAGGCGATGCCGACCACCGGTGCGCCGGCGGCTTCGAAAGCGGCGTTGTTGAAGCCGCGCGGTGGAATGCGCGTGTCCTTTTCGATGGTGTCGGCGAGCGCCATGTGCGTGGTCACGCCAGCCGGCAGGCCGGTGGCGCTGGCAGCGTCGCTGCTCAGGCCGACCAGCATTTCGTAGACCGTGGTGCTGGCTTCGTCGAGGTGTGCGGTGAGCGGATCGTAATGCCCGTTCTCGCCGATGAGTGTGCCGGCGGCGTCGTAGTAGCGCAGGTTGAGCCAGACGCGGCGACCTTCGATGTGGCCGGTCGGCAGCTTGTGGCCGGTGTGGTTGGTGACGCGCGCGGTCACCTGATTGCCGTTGAGCGTGAGCTCGACGCTCGCCGCGCGTTGCAGCATCGACAGCGCCTTGGCGCGTCCGACTGCGACGTGGGCGGGATCGACATCAGGGTCGTTGGCAGTGAAGGCAGCAATGAGGTCGAGCGAGGGCACGGCCGCACCGGCGAATTCATGCGAGGCGAGATCGGGGCGGATCGCGCCGCCGAACCAGGGCCGACCCGCGACGCCGGGCATGTGGCAGCTCTGGCAGGTCGAGACCACCGGCCCGCGCGTGCCACCGAAGCGCCCGCCGAGATCGACGCCGGTGCTGGCGAAGCTCGACAGTTTCCATTCGGTGTAGGTGCGCTCGAGCGGGAACAGTTGCGCGGGATCATGCGTGGGCGATTCGGTGTTGATCGCGTTGTAGCGATAGGTGCCGTTGCCGAGCCTGGATACCGCGACGTTGCCGACATCGTGACAGGTGCCGCACAGCGCCGCGTCGCGATGGAACGGCGAGACAAGGAATTCGTGCATCGGGTTGGCGTCTTCGCGCGGGCCGCGGCGACGGCCTTCGGGATCGAGCACGAACATCGCGTTCGAAGCGTATTGCGGCACGGCATCGAGCGCGGCGAGAATCGATTCGTCCTCGGGCGGGCTCACGCCGGGTTTGTACACCGGATCGACCATGCTGTGGCAGAAGTGGCAGGTCACGCCTTGCTTGTCCTGCGCGTCGAGTGTCGAGCCGTCGGCCTGCGCGACATGACCGGTCACCACCGCCACCGGCAAATGACAGCGTGTGCAGAAGCTGCCGACATTGGCGACATCCTGATTGGCATTGGTGACCTGCGCGATGTACAGCGGATCCTTGCCGCCCAGTCCCATGAGACTGCCGGACCAGCTCGCATGGATGTCATCGTTGCTGTTCGCGGGCTGGTAATTGCCGTGGCAACTGCGGCACACCGATGGATCGATGAGATTTTCCAGTGGCATGTCGCCGACCTGGGTGCCGGGCACATGGAAGTCGGCGGCGGTGGTCGGCAGCGGCAACTGTGCCGCGGCGTGCGGCAGCCACGCGGCGATCAGGATCGCGGAGAGCAGGCTCGAGTCACGCAGGTTCACGGCACGCATCACACGGCTCCAACGGACGGTCCAAGGCTGGACGAGAGCGCAAGTCGGTGCGCAAGCGAGAAGGCGGCGCAACCCGCAGGCACGGGCAGGCAGTGGATGTGATGGTCTCATGCACGAGCGGTGGCCGGCGCGCCGGTGGCGATGCCGGTCATGCCGGCTTCGCCGTGCCAGTAGCCATTGCGTGCGCCGATCGACGCTGGCGCCTGTGCGTCGCGGCGGGCGCGATCGAAGTGGGCGACGATCCCGGCCATGCCTTCGGCCTGCGGATACAGGCGCAGCACGTCGACGCCGAGCGCGCGCAGGTGCGGCAACTCGGGGCCGAGGTCGGTGATTTCCTCGCCCTGGATCTGGATGCCGTTGACGCGCAGGAAGGGTTTGCCTTCGCGCGTGGCCAGCGGCATGCCGTCGGGATAGTCGATGCAGCGAAAGCCGCATTGGTCCTTGGGCACATCGAGTGCGCGCGCGGTGAAGCAGCGCGCGGAGAACGACAGCGGCAGACGGCCGAAGGCGATCACTTCAAGCTCGGGCATCGTCTTGCCCTCGGCACGCATCGCCGCGCACACTTCCGCAATGAGCGCCTGACCCTGTTCGACGCCGGGCACCCAGCGCCGCAGGCCGTCGTCGATCAAGAGGCCCAGCGCATGATGGTTGTAGACATTGAGCGTGGGGCCGGCAACGAAGGGCACGCTGCGCTCGCGGCACAACTGCACTGCCGACAGATCATTGGCCTCGATCATGAGGCCGCCTTCCTCGACCAGGCGCTTGAGCGCACCCAATTCCGACTCGGCCTCGATCAGCGCGAGCGAGGACAACACGATTTGCTTGCCGCTGGCGGCCAGCTCATGCGCGAGATCGATCCAGTCGCGCGTGCCCAGTTCGCGGCGCTTGCTGCACACCGTTTCGCCGAGATAGATGATGTCGAGCGGCCAGTCGACGGTTTCGCGATAGAACGCAAGCGTGCGCTCGCGCGGCCAGAAATACTGCAAGGGACCGAGGCTGAGTTTCATCGCCTCGTCCTCAATGCCAATGCCGGTGATAGGGGCCGAGCGTGGTCTGGTGGCCTTCGGCATGACGCGAAAGTTCCTGTTGCCAGCCCGGCTGCACGCTCCACGTGTCAGGCGCCGCGGCATGTCGATCGATCGCCGCGCGCCAGGTGCGCGTGACCGAAGCAACGTAGGCGACGCCGCGCTGGCGACCTTCGATCTTGAGCGCGGCCACGCCAGCCTGCGCGAGTCGCGGCAGGAGTTCGAGCGTGTTGAGGCTGGTCGGTTCCTCGAGCGCGTGGAACACCTCGCCGCGCACGTCGAAGCGGCCCTTGCACACGGTCGGATAGCCGGCCGGTTCAGCCGGTTCGAACTTGTCGATCAGCACCTCGTTGAGGCGCACGCTGCGGCGACCGTCGGTGGATTCGTCCCAGCGCACGAACTTGGCAGGCGAGCACACGCCGTGGCGGTTGGGCGAGGCGCCCGTGACGTAGCTGGACAACTGGCAGCGACCTTCGACCATGATGCACAGGCTGCCGAAGGCGAACACTTCCAGCGGCACCGGGCTGACTTCGCACAGACGCTCGACCTGCTGGATCGAGAGCACGCGCGGCAGCACCGCGCGCGCGATGCCGAAGCGCTCGTGCATGTAGCGCAGCGCCGGCGCGGTGGTGGCCGAGCCCTGCACCGACAGATGCCGCGCGAGCCTCGGATGCGTGCGCGCGGCGTAATCGAGCACCGCCATCTCGGCGGCGATGATCGCATCGCAGCCAAAGCCCGCGGCCTTGTCGACCGCGGCAAACCATTGCGCCAGACGCGCGCTGTCGGGATAGGTGTTGAGGGCGAGATAGACCTTGCGCCCGCGTGCGTGCGCATGGTCGATGCCGCGACGCAGTTCTTCGTCGCTGAAGTTCAGGCCCGGAAACGCGCGCGCGTTGGTCTGGTCGCGCAGGCCCGCGTAGACCGCGTCGGCGCCGGCGTCGATCGCCGCCTGCAGCGCTGGCAGGTTGCCGGCAGGACATACCAGTTGCATGCGCACCTCGCGCCTTGGGAGTTTCCGCATCGTCCACGCGAGGCCCGCGCGCGTCCTTGATCTGGATCAGTTCACGCTTGATCCGGGTCAAGCAGCCGAATTGGATGCCACGCTGGTTTCGCGCGCAGGTGTTGGCGATGGCGGGCGCCGGATCGGGCGGCAGGGCACGCTTTCGAAGCGGGCGTTTGCGATGACGCGGACTCTGGCGCGCGGTCATGCAGTCAGCACGCGACCCGTATCGGGGGTCGTGCAACCGTCGGCGTGCAGCCGGGCATTGCGGGCCCGTTTCCGACGCGGCTTCGGGCTCGAGGATGTGCAACTGTCCGG
Organism: Dokdonella sp.; assembly: GCF_019634815.1. Classification (GTDB taxonomy): domain Bacteria; phylum Pseudomonadota; class Gammaproteobacteria; order Xanthomonadales; family Rhodanobacteraceae; genus Dokdonella_A. Next base: position 7,870 of record NZ_JAHCAP010000040.1, read on the forward strand.
CCTGCGCTGCGCTGCGCCTGATCGGTGCGGGCGAGGGCGGCGAGTCACGGGCGCGGCGCGAGAGCTTCCTCGCGCGCGCGCCGGCCCGATCACGAGCCGCGCGCCCGCAGGAGCTTGCGCAGCAGGAGTGCCACCAGCATCCAGCCCATGCTGCCCGCGCCTGCCAAGAGGATTTCGAACGGCCACAGGTTGTGCGAGGTCGGGTCGCGCGCAGTGTCGATGAACAAGCTCAGGATCACCCAGGCCACAGCTGCTGCAGGCACGGCCGCGACCACGCGCCAGATTCCGCGCCAGCGCCACAGGCCCCAGGCGGGTCCGCCAAGTCCCAGCAGACCAAACGCGTACATCGTCAACATGAAGCCATTGAAAAAGGTGATGACGCCCATGCTGACCGGCTCGGCGTCGGCGGCCGCGCGTTCTTCGCGGTCGAGACGTTCATTTTCGGCGAGCAGAGCGGTCACCCACGGTGGCGCCGTCGTCGTCGCAGGTTCGCTGCCACCCGTGATCGAGACTGCATGGCGGGCGATCTCATGGGTGCCGCGCGTGGTGCCGTCGCCGGCGCGGATGCGGACCTCGTCGACCTGCATGCCTGGATCGAACAGGAAGAACCAACCCAAAGCCTCGCCTTCACCGGCCGGGTACACATGCGAAGGATTGCTGCCGGCGCGCGCACGCTGGCCCTGAAAATACGGTTCGGCCCAGATGTGCGTTGGCACGTCGCTGTGATAGCGCAGGTGCAGGTAGAAGTTCTGGTTGCGGCCGAGCGTGACCACGGAGCCGGGCGGATCGGTGGCGACGACTTCGACATTCGTCTCCGCGCATGCGTTGCGGCCGGGCGCGAACAGGGCCAGCGTGCAGAGCAGTGCGGCAAGCCATGGTTTCATATGCCTTCCCCTGCGATGCAAGCTTTGTGCAGCATAGCGGTTTCCGGTCGCAATGGGCCTGCGACCCGAATGCCCGGCCCGATTGGGGGCGCGGTCAGCGCTCGACCGTCAGGGCAAGCTCGCCGTGATCGCTGCCGTGGGCGTTGCTGGCGGTGATGCGCAGCGCGAACGTGCCGGCCTGCTCAGGCGTGCCGGAAATCACGCCACGCCGGGTATCCAGGCGCAGTCCGGCCGGCAGTCCGTCGAGCGCAAACGCCGTGACTGCATGCTGCACGGCGATGCGGTATCGCCAGGGCTTGCCGACCTGCGCCTGCGCGGTGGCCGTCGTGCCCAGCAGCGGCTGGCGCCGATGCTGCTGGTTCATCCATGCATTCAAGCGCAGGCGCGCGTTCTCGCGCAGATCGAGCCAGAACAAGGCGATGTCGAACACGTGGTAATTGGTGCCGCCGAAGACGCCGCCGTCATTGAAGTATTGCGCGGGTAGTGGTGCTGGCGAGACGAAGTCGAACGAGCCGTCGTTGCGCACGGCGACGAGCCGTGGCAACAGGCGGTCAAACGTGTGGTTGGTGCCGAACGGAACCGCGCCGCGGTGTTGCACGAGCGTGGTGCGTGGTCGGCGTGCGTCCCAGCTCACCGGGTTGATGTTGCTCAGGGCCTGCGCCGGCGCCGTGATCCAGCGTTGCCGCGCGCTGTTCCAGTAACCGTTCTGGCGCCAGGCGGCAAGATCGGCGTCGGTGTTCTCGCCAAAGGTCCCCCAAATGGCCACGCAGCGTGTCTGCGCCGGGCGCACGCACGGCCCGATGCGCCTGAGGTCGTCGCGAAAGACCGAGCGCGGTATCGGCTGGCCCGGCAAGTAGGCAGCCACGAGCAGATGTTCCATCGGCGTGCCCTGGATCGCCTCGCTGAGCAGGCGTTGCGCATGATTGGTGCCCTGGCTGTGCCCGACGAGAATGAACGGGCGACCTGCGTTGTAGTGCGTGACGTAATGGCGGAATGCAGCGAGCACGTCGGCATAGGCGAGGTTGGTCGGGCGCTGCTGGGTTTCCTCGTCTTGTTCGTAGAGAGGCAGCGTCACCTGGCGGTAGCGCGGCGCATAGACGCGCGCCACGGCATTGAACGGCGTGGCCTGGGTGAGCAGCATCAATGCACCGATCCTGGCGGCCTCGGCATCGTCGATCGCGGCATTGAAGCCATTGCCGCCCATGCTGGTGGTGGGATGGATATAGAACACATCGGCCTGTGCCACATCCTGCAGGTTCGAAAAGCCGGCTCCCTTGGGGGTATGCATGGCTGCGGATGGGTGGTCGGGCAGGGCAAGCCAATTGGTGGGGTTGCCGTAGTCAACGATCGGCCAATCCGCGGGCTGGGCAACGGGTGTGGCAGTTTCGGACGCTTGGGCTCCAGCCGCTGCGCCGGCGATGGGAACCGCAAGACAACAGCAGATCGAGAGCAGCAGGATTTGCAGGGTGCGGCGTGATGCGGGCGATTGCATGGGCATGGCCTCTACGGCTGCACGGATGTGCCGGGTGGATGGGTGGCGAGCCAGTGCCTGCGCAAGGAGCGCAGCTGCCCGACGAACAGCAATGTCCAGGCGGCGATGCCCAGTGCGAACATCAGGTGTGGCAACTTGCCGAGGAAGGGCAGGCTCAGCGCCTCCATCATGCGCATCGTGCTCACGGCGTACATGCCCAAGGGAAACACCGCGCCCCAGTACATCGGATCGTAGGTGAACGGAAAACGGCGCACCACGTGGCGCCAGATCGCCAGTACCAGCAGCATCGGGATCCACCACGTTCCCGTGGCCCAGTAGAACACCGTGAAACCCTTGAGGAAGGGCAGCATCGAATTGAGGAAGGGTGCGTGCGGCGTGTTGAGGATGAGCAGCGAGCCGGCGAGCGTGGAGATCGCCATCGCACCCATGTTGATCCAGTACGGCGGTGACAGGTCGGCCGGCGAGAATTCGAAGAAGGTGTAGCGGTAGAAGATCAGCGACATCATCCAGATGTAGAGCATGCCGCCCCACAGCCACATCGACAGCGCGAAGAAATTGAGTTCCAGCCGCAAGGGCTGTCCGACCTCGGGCGCGATCAGTGCCGAGATCACCGCCATCGATTGGGTCGCCACCACCGCGAGCAGCCAGCCACCGTTGATGCCGCGATCCAGGCTCGGCTTGTTCTGCTTGACCGTGAGCACGGTGAAGATCGTGTAGGTGAGGCCGACCCAGGCGATCAGGCCGACGCTGCCGAGCAGGATCGCCAGGCGCAGGCTGCCGCCGATCAGCAGACTCTGGCTGCCGAGGATCGAACAGGCGGCGACGAAGGTGAAGAAGCCCGGCGCCTGCAAATGGTTGAACAAGTCGCCGATCACCAGCCGCGGGTGCCAAAGCAGGCGCGCCGCGGCAAGCGTGCAGATCAGCACGAACAGGATCCAGTTGATCACGAACAGGCCCTGCGCGAGCAGCGGCAGCTCCATCAGGTGCGCGGCCAGCGACAGGATCCCGGTTGCCATCACCATGCTGAAATAGCCCGGAGACATGGTCGTGATCGAAGTGCGGATTTTCTGCAGCCAGAACTTCATCGTTCGCGGCCCTGCGGAGGTTGTGGCACAAGCGCCGGCTGGCACGGCAATCGCCGGCCCCGGCAACGGGCCGACGCCCTGCGGCCCCTGATCTCGAGGGTGCATCCTGCGTCCGGGCGCGGCGCACGTCCATGATCGAGGTCAATCACCGGGTCGCGCCGGAATCCGTATGCGGGCCGGCGCATTGACCCCTTCGGCGTCGCGGGTCGAAGATCCGCGGTGGCCCTGCCGTCCAATTGGCGGAGACCCAACGCGGAAAACCACGATGGCCGAACTGCCGATCCGCTGCACCATGATCAGTGTCATTGCCCTGCGCGGCAGCGGCGCGCGTACCCGCATGCTGCTCGTGCGGCGCGCTTCGCGTCATCTCGATGGCCTGTGGAGTTACGTTGCCGGCCACGTCGAAACCGGCGAAACCGCGTGGCAGGCGGCGCGGCGCGAGCTGGCCGAGGAAACCGGTCTGGTTCCGCTCGAACTGTACGCCACCAGCTTTTGCGAACAGTTTTACGATGTCGGTGCAAACTGCATCCAGGTCGTGCCGGCCTTCGTCGCCCGCATTGCGGCCGAGGCGCAGGTGCGACTCAACGGCGAGCACTCGGCGTTTCGCTGGGTCACGCTTGCCCGCGCAGCCGATGAACTGCCGTTCGGCAGCCAGCGTGACCTGCTGGCCCATGTGCGCCGCGAGTTCGTCGAGCGCGCGCCGCAGCCGGTTTTGCGCATGCCTTAGAGACTCGTCCGTGCGGGCCTGTTCAACTCGGCCCACAGCGCATCGACGCGCCTTTCCACTTGCGCGTCGGATTGGATCGGCCGACCCCAGTCACGCGTGGTTTCACCCGGCCACTTGTTGGTGGCGTCGATGCCGAGCTTGGAACCCAAGCCCGCGACGGGGCTGGCGAAATCCAGATAGTCGATCGGCGTGTTCTCCACCAGCATCGTGTCGCGCGCGGGATCCACGCGCGTGGACATCGCCCAGATCACCTGCGACCAGTCGCGCGCGTCGATGTCCTCGTCGACCACGATCACGAACTTGGTGTAGGTGAACTGGCGCAGGTAGGACCACACGCTCATCATCACCCGCCGCGCGTGGCCAGCGTACTGCTTGCGGATCGACACCACCGCGATGCGATAGGAGCAGGCTTCGGGCGGCAGGTGGAAGTCGATGATCTCGGGAAATACCTTCTGCAGGATCGGCACGAACACCTCGTTGAGTGCCATCGCCATCACCGAAGGCTCATCGTGCGGCGCGCGGCCCATGTAGCTGCCGTGGTAGATCGCGCCGTGGCGCAGGCGCATGCGCTCGACCGTGAGCACGGGGAAATGATCCTGCGCGTTGTAGTAGCCGGTGTGGTCGCCGAACGGGCCTTCGAGCGCGGTGTCGTCGGGATGGATGAAGCCTTCGAGCACGATCTCGGCGCCTGCTGGTGCGTCGAGGCCAGTGAGCTCGCTGCGCCACAGGCGCGTGCGCTGGCCGCGCAAGAGGCCGGCGAATTCGTATTCGGACAGGGTGTCGGGCACCGGCGCGACCGCGGCGAGCAGGGTGGCCGGATCGGCGCCGATCACCACCAGCACGGGAAACGGCTGCTGAGGATGCGCGCGCTTCCAGTCGGCGTAGTCGAGCGCACCACCACGATGCGGCAGCCAGCGCATGATCACGCGATCGGGGCCGATCAGCTGTTGGCGATAGATCGCCACGTTCTGCCGCGGCTGGCGCGTGCCGCGCGTGACCACGAGGCCGAGCGTGATGAGTTTGCCGGCATCGCCGGGCCAGCAGTGCTGGATCGGCAGCTCGGCGAGGTCGATGTCCTTGCGCTCGATGCTGCGGTCGAGGAACGCGGCCTCGCGCACGTTCTGCGGCGCGACATGCGCGAGCTGGGCCAGTTCCGGCCATTGTGCGAGCGCCTGGCGCAGGCTCGATGGCCAGCGCGGTTCCTTGATCGAGGCGAGCAGTCTGCCCAGTTCGCGCAGCGAGCCCAGCGGACGGTCGGCCAGCGCGAGTTCGATGCGGCGGCGATGGCCCATGAGATTGCCGAGATAGGCGTGCTGCGAGCCGCGCGGGCGTTCCATCAGCAGCGCCGGCCCCTCCTCGCGCAAGGCGCGCAGGCTCAACGCGGTGGTTTCCAGATGGGGATCGACTTCGCTCGCCACGCGTGCGAGTTGCTGCTCGCGTTCAAGGCGGCCGAGGAAACCGCGCAGGTCGTGGAAGCTCATGGCGCGGATCCGGGAATGGCGAGGCTGTCGTCGTCGGCGGGCGTCTGCAACTGGCGATGCACGGCATCGAGCGCAGCGAGCAACTGCGCGCGGGCTTGCTGCGCGTAGGGGTTTTCGCGCTGGATCGCCGCGAACAGGTGGCCGGCGTCGCCGCGCACCGCATCCAGCATGCGCTGCATGCCCTGGAACGAAGGCGGCGCGAGCGTGAGACTGTCATCGACGCCGAAATCGATCAGGCCCTTGGCGAGAAAGAATGCCATCGCATGCGTGCGCGCCATCGCGCGGTCGTGAATGGCTGCATCGAGCTCGATCACCTCGCAATCGAGCGCGCGGAACAGCTCGCCCACGCTTCGCGCGGCCTGCGCATGTGCCGCCGATGGGCACAGCACCACGCGCAGCGGGCGATCGCCGCGCGCCAGACTCAAGGGGCCGAACAACGGATGCGTGCCGACATGAGCGATGTCCTCGCCGAGGATTTCATCCATCTGCTCGCAAGGATGCAGTTTGACGCTGCCGACATCGAACACGACCTGTCCCGGTTGCAACAGTGGCCGCAGCTCGGCAAGCGCCGTGCGCAGATGCGGCACCGGCATCGCCAGCACCACCCACTGCGCATCGGCGAGGGCATCGGCGAGACCTTTCGCGGCAAGTGCGGCCGGCACCTGCGCGTGCGGATCGTGCACGCGCACGCGATGCCCGGCCCGCTGCAGGAGTTCGGCGAAGGCCGCGCCGAAGCGACCAAAGCCGAGCAGGGCAACGGCGCCGCGCGTCACGTCGGTCCCGGCAAGGGCGCGGCGCCGCTGTGCACGCAAGCATCCAGATGCGTGCGCCAGGGCTTGCAGTCGATCCGATGTGCAGCCAGCCACGCGGGATCGAACAGGGTCTCGGCATAGCGCTCGCCGCGATCGCAGAGCAGGCTGACGATGCTGCCGCGCTCGCCTCGCGCGCGCATCTGCGCGGCCAGTTCGAGGCAGGCGACGAAGTTGGTGCCCGAGGAACCGCCATAGCGACGCGCGAGCAGTTCATCGAGCGACCAGGTCGCCGCGATCGAGGCGGCATCGGGCACTTCGATCACGGCGTCGACCACGTCGAACAGGAAGCAGGGTTCGACGCGTGGACGGCCGATGCCTTCGATCAAGGTCGGTTGGCTCGCGCAGGCTCGGGTGTCGCGGTTGCGGAATCCATGCACGAAGGCGCTGCCTGCAGGTTCAGCCACGCACAACTGCGTCGGCAGGCGCCGGTAGCGCAGGTAGCGGCCGATGGTCGCCGAAGTGCCACCAGTGCCGGCGCCGCAGACGATCCACGCCGGTTGCGCATGCGGTTCGTGTTCGAGTTGGCCGAGGATCGACTCGGCGATGTTGTTGTTGCCGCGCCAGTCGGTGGCGCGTTCGGCCAGGCCGAACTGGTCGAGATGGCAGGCGCCGTTGGCGGCGTGCCAGGCTGCGCGCGCATGCACCTGCGCCGGATCGTCGACGAGGTCGCAGGCGCCGCCGAGTGCTTCGACGGCGCGGATCTTCGCCGGC
>NZ_JAHCAP010000041.1 GCF_019634815.1 Dokdonella sp.
CCGGCAGGTTGTGACCTGGTTTACACCGCGAGGTCGCCGCGCATCAGGCGGGGGAGCAGGAGGTTGCGGGCCTGGCGGAGTTTTTCGTTTTGCTGATCGAGCACCGCGATCTGTTGGAACATGGGCGCTACCGAATCATCGAACTCGCGCAACACCGACGATGGCGGCAAAGCGACCACATATTCGTCGAAGCAACCGGCCTGAACCCGTTGCCGGCCTGACGATCCAATCATGCTTTTGATAGCGTGTTCGCGAAAATCATAGGTGCGCGCCAAGCAGTAAACGAAGTAGGGACTGACCGAAGTTCCACGCAACACAATGAATTCGGTCGAGCCACAAGCTACGTCTCCTTCATCGAGGAAACAGACGAGGCCCGTTTTCCCGTTCTCCAGACAGGGCGTGATCCGTGCGAGCAGTACGTCATTGGCCCGGAACTTCACGGCGGTGTGCACTGTGCGTCGCTCGAAGTCGCCTCGATCAACGGTCATTCCCGTTTCCGATAGCGCCGCCATCGGGACATACCACACCTCTCTGCCGCGCTCGATTCTTTCCGTGGGGTTGATCGCAATCAAATCGGGCACGACTTTCCGCTCCCACCCCTCCGGCACGCCATCCACGATCTTGACGTGCTCGTGGCCGGGGAAGCGCAGGTGCACGAACCATTCGCGGTACAGCAGGCGGGCGGCGTCTTCCAGCAGCTTGATGCGGCGGCGGTTGTTTTCGATGAGGTCGTCGTAGGCGGAGAGCGTGTCGGCGATGCGTTGTTGCTCGGCGAGATGAGGAATCCGAACCTCAAAGGTAGGGAACCTTGCAATGGGTATGCGATCAACCGTCGCGCCTGTCATTACGTTGGCAAGCATCTGCGCCTTCCAGCTTGGTGACAGGAAGTAGTAATGCAGGAATCGCGGCACAACCTTCGCCGTATCCGGACGCACCAGCGCCATGCGTCGCCCAAGGCAGCCGCGGAATCCGTCCGGGATTATCGCGTAGAGGTGCAACGTCGCCTCGTATGAGAAGACGATATCGTCCTTTCGCGGTATGACTCGCTTTGTCCAAAGCGGGAACTCTTGCTCCGATACATGCCGAATCTCCGTAAGATCTAATCGTCCCTCCAACGTCACATTCTTGATGCCAAGGAATACTGGCCCGTCACTAGATTCTTTCGGCGTGGCGTGCGGGCCGTCATATATGCCGATGCATACATCTTTAATCGGGCCAACAAACGCACTCACGCCCCCGACTCCTCGAAGTTGAACCCCTGATACCATCCGCTCATGACCACCCTGTCCCGCAGCAATCCGCACTTGTCCACCCCCGCCAAGCGTGCGCAGACCGCACGGGTGACGATTGCCACGTCTTCGGCCATCGAAGGCATCCACGCGCCGTTCAAGACGGCAAAATCCGCCGGCACGGCTTCCGCGTGCGCCTTCGCATCGGCATGGCTGACCTTGCCGCCACCATCCAACACCTTGCGCTCGTTGAAATGCAGGAACTCGTCCAGCTTGTCCGCCCAGTCTTTCAGGAACACTTGTTTGCGCCGCCGGGCTTGGTCTTCGGCGTAGTCCAGCCACATCACCACGATGCGGTTGAGTTCGTCGATCTCGTCCTCGCGCAGGTAGTTCTTGGCGATACCCACGTCCGCCTTCTGCACGCTGCCACTCTTCCAAGTGGTCAGGCCCATGTTTTCGCTGGCATGGTTGGCGCGTTGGCTGATGATTTCCGCCGCCGTCTTGCCGGTGGCGGCGAAGTGCAGCTTGTTCTGGATGATGCGGAAGAACTGCGTGCTGTCCTTTTGGCTGGGCGCGTAGTCCGCCGCCATGGCGAAGATTTCGCGCACCCGCAGGTACATGCGCCGCTCGCTGGCGCGGATGTCGCGGATACGGGCGAGCAGCTCATCGAAGTGGTCGGGCACGCCATTGCCGGCGACGGGCGGGTTTTTCAACCGCTCGTCGTCCATGGTGAAACCCTTGAGCAGGTATTCTCCCAGGCGCTCGGTCGCCCACTGGCGGAACTGGGTGCCGCGCGCGCTGCGCACCCGGTAGCCCACGGCCAGGATTGCCGACAGGCTGTAGTGCAAGACCCGGTATTCCTTGCCGTCAGCGGCAGTTGTCAACCAAAAGTTGACAACTGCATCCGGGTCAAGCTCCCCCTCGGCGAGGATGGCTTTCAGGTGCTTGGCGATGTTCTGCTTGCTGGTCTGGAACAAGTCGGCCAGTTGCAGTTGGGTCAGCCACAGGGTTTCGTTCTCGAACCGACATTGGATGCGGGTACGCCCGTCCTCGGTGCGGTAGAGAATGAACTCGGAAGCACTACTCGGTTGGTCGCTCACGCCCCCAACTCCTCGAAGTTGCGGGCGATCTTCGCGGCCAGTTCGACAGCCTCGGCGTTCAGATCGCTCAGTTCGACGTGGATGTCTTTCAGCGCCGCCTCGAAGTCGAAATCCTCGTCCACCTCCTCCGGCGCCACGCCCACGTAGCGGCCCGGCGTCAGCGACCAGTCGTTGGCCTCGATCTCGGCGCGGCTGACCAGTTTCACCAACCCCGGCACGTCGCGCAGTTCGGCCTCGGGGAAGCGTTCCTGCAGCCATAGCGCCTGCCGGTGGATATAGCGCACCGGCTTCAATGCTTCCACCGCCGCCTTGCGGGCTTCGTCGGTCGCCTTGCGCAGGCGGTTGAGTTCGCGGGGAGTCGTGCCCTCACCCCCGGCCCCTCTCCCGGTGGGCGAGGGGAGCAGAGCCAAGGCCTCCAGCGCGTGGCCGGCCAGTTTGTGCAGATGATCGGCGGTTTTGATCAGGTCGCGGCTGCGCTCGGCCAGCGGCGCCAGGCGTTCGCGGGCCTGGTGCAGGGCGGTGTTGTTGGCATCTGCGGCGATGGGGTTGTCCGCCTGCTGATGCACGGCCTTGGCGTAGGCGGCCACATCGCCATCGAAGGTGGTCAGCGCCTCGGCAAGGGCGCGTTTGGCGGGCTCGGCTTCCGGGCTGCCATTGCCATCGGCAAGCCGGCCCACGGTCTCGGCCAGCGCGCGCGCCTGCGTGAGGTAATCGTGCAGCGGTGCGAGGCTGGCCTGCGCTTCGGCCACGGCATTGGACAGATGCTGGCCCACCAGCGCGAGGAAGCGATCCGTCTGGCCACGGTACAGCCAGACGATGCTGGTCAGGTTGGCCAATTGCTCGGGGCTGAAGTCGTAGATCTTGCGCGTGACCTTGCGATAGACGTTGCGCGCATCCAGCATCAGCACGGTATCCGTTCCGCGTACCAGGCGGCCATCCATGGCGCGACTCTCCGGCTTCGTCGAAGCCCCGGCCCGGCCATCCTTGGCCGTGCGTGCGGAGTCGCCGGCAATGCCATTCAAGGCATTGCCGAAGCGCGCCTCCTTACCCTTGTCGAAGAACCACAGCTCGCAGGGCACGGTGCGGGTGTAGAAGAAATTGCCGCGAATGGCGACCATCACGTCCACATGCCCGGTTTCCACCAGCTTCTGGCGCACCTTGGCTTCCTCGCGCCCGGCGCTGCTGGCCTGCGAGGACATCACGAAGCCGGCGCGGCCGCGTGCCGACAGGTAGCTGTAGAAATAGCTGATCCACAGGTAGTTGCCGTTGCTGACCTTGCCGGCCTTGTTCACGCCGGGCAGGCCGAACGGCAGGCGCGGGTCCTTGCGGACCTTTTCCGCATCCACCTCGTCCACATTGAACGGCGGGTTGGCCATCACGTAGTCGGCCTTGCCCAGCAGTTCATGCGGGTCGGTGTAATAGCTGATCGCCTCCATGATGTTGCCCTGCAAGCCGTGCACGGCCAGGTTCATCTGCGCCAGCTTGATGGTGGTGGCGTTCTTCTCCATGCCGTAGAAGGTCAGCGCCTTGCTGGGGTCACCGTGGTTGCGCTCCACCAGGTTGGCGCTCTGCACGAACATGCCGCCGGAACCACAAGCCGGGTCCAGCACGCTGCCGCGCGCCGGCTCGATCAGGCCCGCAATCATCTGCACCAGGGAGATCGGGGTGAAGAACTCGCCGCCGTCGTGCGCGCCCTGGTCGGCGAACTGGGTGAGGAAGTATTCGTAGATGCGGCCGAAGATGTCGCCGTGGGCGGTCTTCAGTTCCTCCGGGTTGAGCTTGCGCAGCAGTTCGCCCAGGTCGGCGTTGGCGATCTTGTGGTACTCGGCCTTGGGCAGCACGCCGTGCAGGGCGTCGTAGTCGGCTTCGATGCCGTCCATCGCGTTGATGATCGCGGCGGCGCGGTCGGCCGAATCCGGCATGCTCACCAGGTGGTCGAACTGGGCTTCCGGTCGCAGGTAGATCGCGCCTTGCTGGCCGAAATCTTCCTTGCTCAGTGCGCGGGTCTTGCCGCCGCGGCTGGGCAGGCCCGCTTCGATGCCCGGCTTGACTGCAAGAAAACGGCTGTAGGCATGGCGCAGGAAGATCAAGCCCATGACCGGCATGAAGTACTCGTTGCTGGCCAGGCCGGAGTTGGCGCGCAACAGGTCGGCGGCGCTCCACAGGCGCTTTTCGATGGCTTCGATGGTCTGGAGTTGGCTCATGCGGCCATTTTGGCAAGGACGCCGAATCAAAACACCCACTATCGAGGCAACGCTCCTTCAGCCTCTCGGGCGGCTCGGATCCAGATGTCGGAACTTTCACAAACCCACTCACCCGGCCTGTGACCGGAAGCCGTGCGCTGTCCTCGGACCCTGCTGCGACGCGCAGCGGGAGGTTTATGGCCGTGACTGACACTCGGAGTTGGACCAACCAAAACCCGGTTGATCCAACCATTCGCTCGTACCCGCGCTATTCCACCGTCACGCTCTTGGCGAGGTTGCGCGGCTGGTCGACATCGGTGCCGCGCAACACTGCGACGTGGTAGGCGAGGATCTGCAGTGGCACGGTGAACACGATCGGCGCGATGAAGCTGCCGCCCGAGGCGACCTTGATCACGGCGCCGCGTCCATCACTCTGCACCACGGGCGCATCGGTGTCGGCGAACACGAACAGCTCGCCGCCGCGTGCGCGGACTTCTTCGAGGTTGGAAGCGAGCTTTTCAAACAGCGCATTGTTGGGCGCGACCGCGACCACCGGCATGTCGGCATCGACCAGCGCGAGCGGGCCGTGCTTGAGTTCGCCGGCCGGATAGGCCTCGGCGTGGATGTAGGAGATTTCCTTGAGCTTGAGCGCGCCTTCGAGCGCGATCGGATAGTGCACGCCGCGACCAAGGAACAGTGCATGGTGCTTGGTCACGAAGCGATGCGAGAGCGAGGCGATCGCGGTCTCCAGTTCGAGGATTTCGCCGACCACGCGCGGCAGGCTCGCCAGCTCCGCCACCAACTCGGTGCAGCGCGCCGAGCCGATGCCATTGAGGCGCGCGAGCTCGATCGTGAGCAGCGCGAGCGCGGCGAGCTGGGTGGTGAAGGCCTTGGTCGAGGCAACGCCGATCTCGGGGCCGGCGCGGGTCATCAGCACGAGGTCGGACTCGCGCACCAGGCTCGATTCGGGCACGTTGCAGATCGCCATCGAGCCGAGGTACCCGCGCGCGCGGCCATCACGCAGCGCCGCGAGCGTGTCGGCGGTTTCGCCCGACTGCGATACCGCGAGGAACAGCGTGCCTTCCGGCACCACGCTGCGGCGATAGCGGTATTCGCTGGCGACTTCGACGTTGCAGGAAATGCCGGCGATGCCTTCGAGCCAGTAGCGAGCGACCAGGCCGGCATGGAAACTCGTGCCGCAGGCGACGATCTGCACGTGGCGCACCTTGCCCAGCAGCTGGTCGGCATCGACGCCGAAGATGTTGGGCAGCACGCGACCATCGGCGATGCGGCCTTCGAGCGTATCGGCCAGCGCGCGCGGCTGCTCGAAGATTTCCTTGAGCATGTAGTGCCGATACTCGCCGCGCTCGACCGCATCGGCGCTGAGGTCGCTGGTGCGTTCGCTGCGCTGCACGGTCGCGCCGTCGGCATCGAAGATCGCGTAGCCATCGCAGGCGATCTGCGCGACATCGCCCTCTTCGAGATAGACCACGCGATTGGTCTGGCGGATCAGCGCCTGCACATCGGAACCGAGAAAGTGCTCGCCTTCGCCGATGCCGAGCACGAGCGGGCTGCCGCGCCGCGCGCCGACGATGCAGCCGGGCTCGTCGCGGCTCATCACCGCGATCGCGTAGGCGCCGTGCAGGCGCGCGGTCGCCGCGATCACCGCTTCGCGCAGGTTCGCGCCATCGCCGATCGCGGCATCGACGAGATGGGCGATGACTTCGGTGTCGGTCTGCGAGGTGAACACGTAGCCACGCGCAGTGAGCTCCGCTCGCAGCGTGGCGTGGTTCTCGATGATGCCGTTGTGCACGACCGCGATGCGTTCGCTGGAGACGTGCGGATGGGCGTTGGCGGTGTTGGGCTCGCCATGCGTGGCCCAGCGCGTGTGCGCAATGCCCGAGCTGCCTTCGAGCGGGGCGTGTGCATACAGTGTTTCGAGTTCGCACACCTTGCCAGCCGCACGAATCCGCACCAGTGCGTCGTTCTCGAGCACGCAGATCCCGGCCGAATCGTAGCCGCGGTATTCGAGCGCCTTGAGACCGGCGAACAGCGCCGGAACCACGTCACGCCGCGCAGTCGCGGCGACAATGCCACACATTCGCAGACACCTTGGAAAGCGGAAGGCCGCGCACCGCGACCGAGGCCGGCGATGGTGGCGTGCGCGTCTTTCCGGCGGGTTTCCAGCACGATCTCAGGAGTGAAAGTAGGCGCGGTACCAGTCGACGAAGCGCTCGATGCCGACTTCGACCGGCGTCGAGGGTGCATAGCCGGTGTCATGGCTCAGTTCGGCGACATCGGCCCAGGTGTCAGGCACGTCGCCCGGCTGCATCGGCAGCAGGATTTTCTGCGCGCTGCGGCCGAGTTTCGCTTCGAGCAATTCGATGTAGCGCGCCAGCTCGATCGGACGATCGTTGCCGATGTTGTAAAGACGGTAGGGCGCCGAGGAACTGCCCGGGTCGGGCGCCAGCGGATCGAAGTCAGGATTGGGCGCAGCGACATGGTCGAGCGTGCGTACCACGCCCTCGACGATGTCGTCGATGTAGGTGAAATCACGCGAATGCTTGCCGTGATTGAACACCTCGATCGGCTCGCCGGCGAGGATCTTGCGCGTGAACAGGAACAGCGCCATGTCGGGGCGGCCCCACGGACCGTAGACAGTGAAGAAGCGCAGGCCCGTCGTCGGCAGGCGATACAGATGGCTGTAGGTATGCGCCATCAATTCATTGGCTTTCTTGGTCGCCGCATACAGGCTCACCGGATGATCGACCGCATCGCGCACCGAGAACGGCAGCTTGCGGTTGGCACCGTAGACCGAACTCGATGAGGCATAGACGAGGTGCTCGACCTTGCCGTGGCGACAAGCCTCGAGCAGGTTGACGAAGCCGACCAGGTTCGAATCCACGTAGGCATGCGGATTGGTCAGCGAGTAGCGCACGCCGGCCTGGGCGGCGAGGTTGACCACACGCTGCGGCTGGAAGTCGGCGAAGGCGCGTTCCAGCGCGGGGCGATCCTCGAGCGCGGCCTGCACGAAGGAAAACGCCTTGTGCGGCGCCAAGCGATCCAGCCGCGCCTGCTTGAGCGATGGATCGTAGTAGTCGTTGAGGTTGTCATAGCCCAGCACCTCGTCGCCGCGCTCGAGCAGGCGGTGGGCGAGGGTCGAGCCGATGAAGCCGGCGGCGCCGGTGACGAGTACGCGCATGGGAAATCGCAGGTCGGGTTCGTGCGTGCAGTTTAAGGCTTCGGCCGCGCGCCCTGCCGGGCTTCAGCTGCGCAGCACCGAGCCGTAATGGAATTGCCGCACGATGCGTGCGCGCAGCGTGGCGGTATCCGCGTGCGCGGCATGGATGAGCACGATGCGTTCCTCCGGCACGATCGCCGAGGGCAGCTCCAGCAGCGCCTGCTCGCCGCGCGCATACCCGTGCGATCCATCCCGGATGGCAAGGGTCGACGTGATCGACGCCGTGGTGGTCGCCGTGCAGCTCGCGTCATGCAGCCGCGCGCGCGGCGGCGGCGCGACCGAACCATAAGCAGGAATGCCGTCCGGTGGTGCGGTCACCACGGCGTAGCTGCGCGGCTGGGCCACCCGCACGAGATCGATGAGGAACACGGAATCACGATGATGGGTGGACAGTGAGACTCCGACTCGTCGCGCTCGTGTTCGAGCGCGGCTATTCGCATACACCCGCCCCGCATCGCTGCCCGAGTGCCGGGCGTGGCTGCGCATCGGTCGATGATCGACATGCCCTGGTTCGATTCATGGTGGCGGGCTTTTCGTTGCATGTAACGGAATTGCCGCGTATCGTGTTGCATGTAACCACACAAGAGGGTCGCACACATGAGCGCCTCGCACGTCAATGCACGCGTCCAAAAGCACCGCGCCGCGCTGCGCATGGCAGGACTGCGCCCGGTGCAAATCTGGGTGCCGGATACGCGCCGGCCGGACTTCGCGGAGGAATGTCGCCGCCAATCCATACTTGTGGCCCAGGCAGACAGCGCCGACACCGCCATGCAGCAGTTCATGGATGCAGCCTTGGCAGACGTGGGGGGCTGGACGGAATGATGCGCGGCGATCTCGTGACGATCGCCGTGCAAGGGGACTTAGGCAAGCCACGGCCCGCGTTGGTTATTCAGGCCAACCAGTTCAGCGAGAATGCGAGCATGACGGTGCTCCCCATCACCAGCACGCCTGTTGCCGCGCCCTTGCTCCGCGTCACTCTCAAACCGAGTGCAGAGAATGGCTTGCAGAAGCCTTCCCAGGTGATGGTGGACAAGGCCATGACGGTGAAGCGCGACAAGTTGGGGCCAGTCGTCGGCCACCTCGATGCGGATGCAATGGTCGAGGTCGAGCGTTGCCTGGCGGTGTTCTTGGGCATCGCCAAGTGACGGGCACCGGCCTCAAGCGCGACATCGCCGCGCAGACCAACCAGAACTACCAGACCGTGACCGGCCTGATCCCCGCCGGAACGCGCACCGCGCAGGGCACGGGCGGGGCCTTCACCAAGGATCTCACCGCGTACTTCACGGCCGGCTTCACCCAGGCCGCGCCGGTGGCCTTCGTCAACTTCAAGGATCTCGATCCCGACGGCGGCCCGACGCCCGTGGAAGCCGACCAGATCCGGCGCAAGGTCTACAGCGGCTGCACCTATGCCACGCGCCAATGCACGCGCTACTCCAACGGAAGCTTTGGGCTGTGCGAGAGCGTGCCAAACCAGCAGCAGTGGCAGCGGGGCGTGTGCCCGTTTTCGATCGACGCCTACGGCAACGTGCCGCCGCTGGACCGGCCCATCAGGGCCGCCGGCGATCATTATGAGTGGGCCGGCCCGGTGAGCACCTGTGGCGGCGCGATCATGACGCCGATCCCGGCCGGCGGCATGCTCACCAACGGCTGGATCACGCAGTGGGGGTACGATCGCAACGGGAGCGGTAGCATTGGCAACTACTGTGCCCAAAGCGTTCCCGGCTACGAGTGCCGCGATTCCAGGGTCATCGGCAACATCAACATGAACAACATCACCTGGGCGGCCGATACCTGCGAGACACGCACCTGGCCGGTTGCGGGCATGGCGGCCCCGCAGGTGCAGTACGGGAGCCAGTACAGCCAGCTCGGCGTGTGCTGCAGCTATCGCTGGGAGCCGGACTTCCCGGCCTCGACCCCGTAGGCGAGGCGCGCAGGGCGCCTCGCCGCCGATGGTTCAACTGCCGTGGTTGCAGTCGGAATAGGAATTGGTCTGCACGCTGCAGGCGATCTTGCGCCAATCGCCATTGAAGGGAATCCGCCCAGGGCGCGTGAAGATGTAGGTGCCGCGCTGGCGCGGTGACGCTTCATACCAGTCAAAATCGGTGAAGTTGTCCATCATCAAGCCCACCATGCGCTCGCCCGCGACGAACAGCCGCGTGCCCACGTGCCGGATCACGGACGCCGAGCCGTTGGAAGCGCTGAGGTAGGCCATGATATGGCCCACGCCGGTGTCGGGCTCGAACCACGCCATCCAGCGCAGATCCTTGCGGATCTTGTCGTCGGGCCACCAGCTGAAAAAGCGCAGGCCGCACCAGGGATCGCTTGCGACCGGGGCGCAGCTGATGTCGTACTGGCGCGAGCCCGCGGGCGGGGGCGTGACGGGTATGGTGTAGCCATAGATCGGGTCCACCATCACGCCATAGGCGCGGCTCGAGGGCGTCAGGCGCACATTGACCACGCTTTCGCGGTGGGCCATAGGGGGGTGGTTGGATTCAAACTTCATCACCATGAGCCAGTCGCCCGACAGGTCGGCCTCGGCCACCAGGGGCGGGCCGGACATGGCGTGCACCATCTTCTGCGTCACGCCGTTGACGGTGAGGATGCCGGTACGCGGGCCGGTCCAGGCAAAGCGGGTGACATCGTTGGTCGGGGTGGTGACGCGATCGTGCGGGGCGCAGCCCCGGCAGGGGCCGCCGCTCATTTCAAAGGTCGTCAGCGGAACGTCTGCGATGATGCCGGTGGTACGCAGGGCATCCTCGCTGTTGTAGGTGAAGGTGCCGCCCAGGGCATGGACGACCATCTTGCCGGCGTCGTCGTAGAAATAGATCGCCCCGCCGACCGTGCCGCGCGAGTCGGGCGTCACGTCGATGCTCATGGCGCCCAGGGTGGTGGAATCGCCACCGGGCACCGCGATGTAGTCACCGAACACGATGGGCGCGGGCACGCCAAAAGCCTCCCACGGCGCGGGCGCGTCCGCAGCAGGAGCAAGGGCGGTCTTGACCGCCGCGCCATCGGGCGGAGCGGCCAGCGCCAGCGCCGGAGCGCCCACGGCGAGCGCTACGGCCAGGGCAAGGGTATGCAGGGATCGGATCATGGATTTCCTCCTTGGGTAAACAAGACGGCCTTCGTGGCACGCACTGTGAGCATGCCACGGGTGGGCGGATACGCAAATTAGGGCAATACCGGCGTCGGTGGCACAGGCAAGGTTGTCCGCGTCGCGAGTGCACCTACAGCCGATCGTCGACCGCCTGGAGCGGCAGTGCGTGCTTGACGTCGAACA
>NZ_JAHCAP010000042.1 GCF_019634815.1 Dokdonella sp.
GTCTGACAGCGCGACGGTCCGCGGTCTGCCGCGCGGGCGAACCTGGACCGGCCGGTTGAGCACCTTCGCGACCATGGCCTGGAAGCGCGGGCTACCGAGCACGCGCTGTTGTTGGATGTGCGAACGGATGGCCGAGAGGTCTTCGTCGTCGAAGCTGGAACGCAGCCATTCGGCGTAGGCGCGCGCTCGCTCGTCCGGATCCGCTCCGAGCGCGTAGTACACGGGGTGGGGGCTCAGGAAGTCCAGAGGGGACAGCCCGAGATTCGCCCGTGCGCTCGACCAGGGATAGCGCGCTGGCTCTTCGACCATCGCGGCGCGGACGGGATTGAGCTCGATGTATCGATAGACGCTGAGTGCATAGCGCTCGGTGTCGACCAGGCATGAGTGGAAGCGGCTTTCCCAGAGCGTCCCGGTGCGGCCATGGCGACGATTGAAGGCGCTCACGTAGCATTGGTTCAGACGTCTCATGGCGTAGGCAAGATCATCGGTCCGATCGGGTGTTGCGAGCAGGTGGACATGGTTGGTCATCAGCACGTAGGCATGGACACGGATGTCATGTGCGAGCGCGGTCTCGGCCAACAGATCGCGATAGCGACGATGGTCATCGGCATCGACGAAGGTCGCGCCTCGATTGACGCCGCGCTGTGTGATATGAAGGGGTATGCCTGCGATGAGCAGGCGCGGACGGCGAGGCATCGGGATGGCCGAAGTGAGCGATGTCCGCATGGTGCAATCCCGCCGCTGCCATCGTCATCGGCGAAATCCCGCGTGCGCGTGTACGAAAGTGCCCTGTTTCAAACAGACAGCTACTCCGTTCCCATTTCTCCCGTCCGGCTGCGGCGGCGGGCAACAAAGGGGACGGAGTAATTATCCGTTTGAATTTTCCTGTGACAGCGCGACGGTCCGCGGTCTGCCACGCGGGCGAACCTGGACCGGCCGGTTGAGCACCTTCGCGACCATGGCCTGGAAGCGCGGGCTACCGAGCGCGCGCTGCTGTTGGATGTGTGAACGGATGGCCGTGAGGTCTTCGTCGTCGAGGCTGGAACGCAGCCATTCGGCGTAGGCGCGCGCTCGCTCGTCCGGATCCGCTCCGAGCGCGCAGTACACGGGGTGGGGGCTCAGGAAGTCCAGAGGGGACAGCCCGAGATTCGCCCGAGCGCTCGACCAGGGATAGCGCGCTGGCTCTTCGACCATCGCGGCGCGGACGGGATTGAGCTCGATGTATCGATGGACGGTGAGTGCATGGCGCTCGGAGTCGACCAGGCATGAGTGGAAGCGGCTTTCCCAGAGCGTCCCGGTGCGTCCATGGCGACGATTGAAGGCGCTCACGTAGCACTGGTTCAGACGTCTCATGGCGTAGGCAAGATCATCGGTCCGGTCGGGTGTTGCGAGCAGGTGGACATGGTTGGTCATCAGCACGTAGGCATGGACACGGATGTCATGTGCGAGCGCGGTCTCGGCCAGCAGATCGCGATAGCGGCGATGGTCATCGGCATCGACGAAGGTCGCGCCTCGATTGACGCCGCGTTGTGTGATATGAAGGGGTATGCCTGCGACGAGCAGGCGCGGACGGCGAGGCATCGGGATGGCCGAAGTGAGCGATGCCTGCATGGTGCAATCCCGCCGCTGCCACCGTCATCGGCGAAATCCCGCGTACGCGTGTACGAAAGCGCCCCTGTTTCAAACGGATAATTACTCCGTCCCCGTTTCTACACACGCCATGTCGGCGGAGCCGACCAGCGTGATTGGACGCCCGGCCTGGCGGGTCGCCGACTGCACCAGCAGCGCACTGGTGATGAGGTAACTCGTGGTCGCCATGGCAGGCGACCACGCCTGCTCGTCGGCTCAGAGCAGATCGTCGGGCAACGTCATGGCGTTCCCGCTGGCGAGGTGGGTGAGTTGCATCGAGACAGTTTCCGGTGGGCGGCTTCCAGTGCAGTTGCTGCATTGCTGTCAAATACCTACAATGATGTCATCGAATGCATTGCATGAGAAGGAGATGCCCCATGGCCGTTCTGACCGTCCGCAACCTGCCCGACGAAGTGCATCGCGCCTTGCGCGTGCGCGCCGCCGATCACGGGCGCAGCACCGAGGCTGAGGTGCGCGCCATCCTCGAATCCGCCGTGAAACCGGCAGGCAGCCTGAAACTTGGCTCCTTGCTGGCCGATATCGGGCGCAAAGCCAAGCTCACCGATGCCGAAGTCGATTTGATCGCGGAGCGCGACCGGTCGCTGCCGCGAGAGATCGACTTCGGATGATCCTGTTCGATACCAACCTGATCTCCGAGCCGCTGCGCCCCACGCCAGAACCGGCGGTGGTGACGTGGATCGATGCCCAGCCCATCGAGACCTTGTTTCTCTCTGTCATCACCGTGGCGGAATTGCGCGCCGGTATCGCGTCCTTGCCCGCTGGCAAGCGTCGCGACACCTTGCGTGAGCGCATCGAGACGCAGGTGCTGCCGCTGTTCACAGGCCGCGTACTGGCCTTCGACTTGGCCGCGACACAGCCCTATGCCGAGTTGCTGGCGAAGGCCAAGCCCAAGGGTCACAAGATTGCGCTGGCCGATGCCTACATAGCCGCCATCGCGCTGGCGAACAGGATGTCCGTGGCCACGCGCGACGTCGCACCATTCAAGGCGGCGGGCGTCACTGTCATCAATCCTTGGCCATAACAAAAGGGACGGAGTAATTATCCGTTTGAATTTTCGGTTATAGCCAAGGTTGGCGGAGTCAACTCCGAAGTGCACCACCACGGTCGAAGGACGCCCCTGGCTTGGCTTGAGGCCAGTCCACCCGACGGCAAGGCTCGATGCAGCCGACAAGCGTCCGCGCTCAGGCGGGCGGCGGGGGCGGCGCCTCGGCCTTGGGCAGATCGACCACCGCACGCGGTGTGCTGCGCCAGTAGCCGCCCTGCGTCCACGCGGCGAAGCCTTCGCGCATCCAGCGCACGAGCGCACTCGCCAGCCACAGCGCCCACACCAGCATCGCCACCTGATAGCACCACAGCGGCAGGCTGAAGGCTTGCGCGAGCGGCAAGGCATCGTGGCTGCGATCGGCGAACCAGCCGAGCTGGTACTGGCTCGACTTGTAGCCGGCCACATGCATGTCGGGCGCGCCGAGCAGGCCGTGGCGGATCGAATCGAACAGGAACAGCACCGCGATCAGGGTGAAGAACACCATGCCGATCTGCATCAGGTTGAATATCGCCTCGCCCTTGGGCATTGCGCCGCGTGCGCGCCAGCGCAGCGCAAACAGCCACGCGACGACGATCACCAGTGCGAGCCACGAATAGGTCGAAAAGCCGATGCCCAGAAGTAGCCACTGCCACAGCTTGAGCGGCGAGTTGGGCAGGCGCGAGAGTGCGAGCGCGATCAGCAGCATCACCGCCAGTTCGCTCCAGTAGAGCACCGCAGGCCCGGTCGCCGGGCCACTGGTTGCAAGCAGCCAGCGGTCACGCGGCAGGCTCATGGTGAGGTCGATGTTTGCTGCCGGCAGGCCAAGCGCAATCGCAGGCGTGGCGATGCGCGTGCCCAGCGCCTGATTGTCGCGGAAGCGGATCTCGAAGCGGTGTGAGCCAGGCAGCAAGGGCAGGCTGAGTTTGCCATCCTGCGGGCGCAGGTTGAGCGGGGCACCATCGCGGCTGAGGCCGAGCAGTTCGGCATCCTTGGGCAGGCTGATCGCCTGTTCGCCGCCTTGGCTGGCGCGCAGCGTGAGCACGAGCGTGGTCGTGGATGCGCGCTGACCGACTTCCTGCGTGAGGCCGACCGAATCGACTGCGCGCGTTGCGCCCTGCATCGCTTCGGGTTGGCTGATCGCCAGCGCCAGAGTCTCGCCAGGCAAGGGATCGAATTCGAAGGCCATGGCTTCGCCTGCCTGCGCATCGAGCGGCGCCACGCGCGGCACTCCGCTGTAGTCGACATGCCACTTGAGCCCGGCCACCACTTGCCAGACCTCGGCATGCGCATCGAGCGCGGGCGCAATCAGCTTGAGCGATTCGCGCTTGTCGAAGGTCGAGGTCCAGCTCGCTTCATCCTCGCCATCGGCGAGCGCGACATTGACGGTGCCGTTGTCGATCTTGAAGCCGCTGCTGGTGACGTGCTCGCCTTCGAGCAGCGGAATCGCCACCGTGAAGCCGCCTTCATCGGGCGCGATGCGCTCCACGCGTGTCTCCACGCTCCAGTCCGTATCGAGCAGCAAGGTGCGATGCACGCGCACGAAGGGCGCGAAGCGCTGCGCATCGACATGGGCGCTGGTCTCGGCCGCGCTTTCGGCGCTGCTGCGTGCGCGGGTCAGGGTGAGGGTTTCGGTCTGCAGGCGGCCATCAGCCAGGCCGGCGACTTCCCAGCTCTCGCCGGAGAATTGGGCGCGCATCGGACGCAGCGCAAACGCGAGAGCCACCTTGTCACCACTGGCCTCGAACACGAGTTCGACACGGTGTACGCCGCGCGTGAGCGCCGTGCGCAGGGTGCCGGCATCACGCGCCAGCGCATCCTGCACCACGCCATCCACGCGCAGGCTGCGCAGCGTGAGCGTGGTTGCATCGAAGGGCAGCGGCACCGCGCTTGGTGCTGCGATCTGCACGTCGAGCGCGACCGTCACCTCGCTGCCGCGTGCGTTGATCTGCGCATTGGCGATCGCCGCGCAGTTGGGCGCGCACTTGGGCACTTCGGTCAGACGCGTGCGCAGCTCGTTGAGCAAGGTGTCGGGCGGGAAGGTTTGCGCCATGGCCGGTGTGTGGGCGCACAGTGCGGCAAGACCGAGCAGGGCGAGCGGCGCAGCGCTACGCAGCTTGCCAAACACGTTGCGCAGTTGCGGCTGCAGCGGGCGCAGGGCAAGGCCGATCAGCAGCAAGAGCAGTCCGGCAAGCACCACCCGCAGCGGCCGTACCAGCCACGGCGGTGCGATCACCAGACGCACGTCCTGACCGGCCAGAACGGGCCCGCTCCAGCTCAAGTCGTAGCGATGGCCCAATTGCCAGTTCGGTTCGCCATTGCCGGTCTGCACGATGGTGGGTTCCTTGACCTTGGACAGATCGCGCGGTGGCATGCGTGTGCCCGAGACGGTGATCGATTCGAGCGTCGACCTGGCCGCTCGGTTCACCATGTCCTTCGCTTGGGGCGGCGGCGGTGCAGCGGGTGCAGGCATTGCAGCCGGCGCGGGCGCGTCGTTCATTTGCCCTTGTGCGGCGTACTCTTCCATGTCGGCTTCGGTCGACGGGATGTTGCCGCTGTATGCATCGAAGATGCTGACGTTTTCCAATTGCGGATGCAGGGCCAGCCGCACCTGCCAGGCAATGAAGGGCAGCGCCACGAGCAGCAGCAGGGCGAGCGCGCCATTGCGCAACCAGGCCACGCCGGTGGCGAGCCGCCCTTCGGGCAGGGCGCGCACGAGCACCACCAGGGTGCACACCAGCAGCAGGGTCCACAGCGGCGCGCCCGGTTCCTGATAGCCGAGCAGCAGGTAGGCAATCGCGGCGAACCCGCCGATCAGCTTGAAAGCGCGCCAGGCGAGCAGGATCAGGATCGCGGCGAGGAACACGTCGAGCAGGGTCCAGGCGGCGATCCAACTGCCCTGCGCGCGATCGGCGCCGGGCGCACCGAGCAGGCGATAGCCATTGGGCAGGTGCAGCACCGTCCGGATGCTGTCGAAGCTGCCCTGCCAGCCGCTGATCGGCATCTGCATGCCCGCATCATTGATGCGCAAGCCGGCATCGACATTGATCGCAGCCCTGCGCCACTCCACGCCGCTCAGGCCGGCCTGCGCGCCACGCGTGATCTGCAGCGAGTCACCGGCGCGGCCGCCGGCAAGCACCGCATGAGCACGTTCGAGCGTGAACGGCGCGGCCACGTCGAGGCGCCAGTCGCGCAGCATCGTGCCTTGCAGGCGATCATGCGCGAACCAGCCATCGCCGGAGAAATCGAGCCACATTTCCCGCTGCAGGGTGAGCCGGTTGCTTTCGTCGCCCGCGGTTCCACGCGAGCGCTCCTCGACCTCGAGCCTGGCGTTCTCGCCCATCGCGAAGGCAGGCAAGGCGCTCCACTCCGGTGGCACGCTGCTCTGGCGCGGATCGACCGGCAGTGCGCTGCTTGCAACGCTCACGCGCAAACGCGGATCGGCGGCATAGCTCCAGATTTCCTGCGTCGGCCAAGGCGAGGTGCCGAGCCGGGCGGTGACTTGGGTCAGCGGCTTGGTTGCGCGCGCTTCGAGCCTGAGTGTGCTGCTGCCCG
The DNA here is from genome assembly GCF_019634815.1 of Dokdonella sp. Lineage (GTDB taxonomy): Bacteria > Pseudomonadota > Gammaproteobacteria > Xanthomonadales > Rhodanobacteraceae > Dokdonella_A. Next base: position 6,227 of record NZ_JAHCAP010000042.1, read on the forward strand.
GCTGCACGCGCACGCGCAGACGGCCATCGGCATCCAGACGTGCAGGCCATTCGCCATCGAGCGCAATCGGTGCAAACCCTTCGGGCAGGGCCGGGCCGATCGTTTCCTCGCGGACCTGGCCCGAGGCGTGCAACTCGATCATCGTGGTGAGCTGCGCCGGCACGCCATCACGGAGGCGCCGGAACACGCGCAATTCGAGACTGTCGGCTGCGGGTGCGACCGCGGTGCTGCGGCCCAGGCTGAGTTCGTTGCCGTCCTGCTGCACCGGAATGATCGGCTTGCCATCGACGCTGAGCGCCACCACGCCCAGCGCGATGGGAACCTGCAGGCTCTGCGGGCGCTGCGACCAGATCAGGCGTCCGCGCAGCTCGTGGCCGCCGGCCGTGAGCCACACCGCAGGCCCATTGCGATCGATCACCGCGGCCGCCTGGCCGTCGAGCGTGACTTCTTGCGGCCAGTGTTCGGCATTGCCGGGCAGCGGCACCCAGCCATCGGCATCGACGCGCCAGTGCTGGCTGAACTGCGCACCATCGGACTTGGCCGCAATGGTGAGTGTGCCGGGCCAGGCGCAGAGGAAGTCATCGGCCGCATTGCCGGCGCGGCCGGCGATCAGCGGGCAGGCACGAAATTCCTGACCCTTGAGTACCCATCCGCGCCATGCCTCGAGCGCGCCCGGTGTCGATGTCTGGGCTTGGCTGACTGCGGCAAACAGCAGCAGGAGCAGGCAACTGAGGCGAACGGTGAGCGAGCGCATGGGCCTTTCCTTGTGGTGGGGTCGGGTCTGGAACGGTACGCAATCGGACGCGGGGTTCTTGATTTGTGATTTGAAGATCGATCCTTGCCTGGGGCGCTGGCCGGCGCGCTGTGACCGGTTTCAGCGGCTCGCCGGTATCGTGAACTCGGCTGCGCTCGGGCAGGCATTGCGCATGCGTTTGCCACAGGTGCGTGGTGCGAGGTCCCTGTCCAGGCAGACACGCACCTCGACCAGATCGCCGCGGCTGCAGTTGAACTTCATCATGTTGTCCTCGAGCCCGGGATTGGCGCGCTTGAATGCGTCGCGCAACTGTGCCGAAGTCATCGTCAAATCGCGGCGCGGGGCCTTGAGCTCGGACGGCGTCTGCAGCGCGGCAAACGCGCGGTCGGCCAGCGCGAAGTACTGCGCGGGCGTGAGTCCCGAGCAACTGCCGTGGGCGCCCCATTCGTGGTTGATCAGTCGCCGGCTCGGCATGAAGGCGAGCGCAGCCTCGGCGGTCTTGCGATCCACCTGCAAGTCGGTGGCGCAGCGCTGCGGGCCGCCGCCGTTTTCGTACTGCGGCCACAGGCCATGCACGATGAAGCCATAGCCCTTGTGGCCGCATTGCTCGGTCTCGTCGGGGTGCGTCTTGCACCAGGTCGGCGACCACGACAACGCGAGCAGGAAATAATCGTAGTTCCCGGCGGATTCCGTTTTTCTGGCGCTGTCCGGGCGTGCCGACGCATCGCGGTGCCGCTCGCGGGCGAAGCCGGTGGACGCGAGGCAAAGCGCCAGTGCGATCAGGGCAAGACGGACATGCAGCATGGATCGACCCGGCATGAAGGACTGCCGCGCACGCTAGCATGATCGGCGCAGCGCGTCCGCAGCGGGCATCGACGCGTTATGATGCGCGCCTTTTTCCGCCTGAAGAATCCGCATGAGCCGACGCATTGCAGCCCGCCGCTCCCCGATCCACGGCAACGGCGTTTTCGCCCTCGTCGACATTGCCAAGGGCGTCGAGCTGATCGAATACCGCGGCCAGTTGCTGAGCGTGGCCCAGGCCGACCGCAAATACGCCAACACCAGCGACTCCGGGCACACCTTCCTGTTCACGCTCAACGAGAAATACGTGATCGATGCCAATGTCGATGGCAGCATTGCACGCTGGATCAATCACAGCTGTGCCCCGAACTGCAAGGCATTCGTGCATGAATCTGCCGATGGTGACCCGCGCAAGGACCGCGTGATCATCGAATCGCTGCGCGCGCTCAAGGCCGGCGAGGAACTCACCTACGATTACGGCATCGTGCTGGACGAGCGGCTCACGCCCAGGCTGAAGGCGATTTGGGCCTGCCGCTGCGGTTCGCCACGCTGCAGCGGGACTTTGCTCAAACCCAAGCGGCCCCGTCGCCCTGCGCCCGCCGCCGGCAAGCGCCCGCGCAAGGCCTGAGCCCGCGGTCGGGCTGGACTGCGCGGGCAGGGCCGGCCGATCCGGAATCGGCCGCGCGCACCATTTGCCAGCGACATGCCCGGGCACGTAGGATCGCGCTCAGGCGAAGCCACAGGCTGGAACGTGGACGGCGAAAAAGTCATCGCATGCATTGGCATCGGTGAGGCCGAATTGGCCCACTTGCGCCTGCTGTTGCGCTCTTGCGCCAAGGAATTGACCACGTCCTGGCGTCTTGGTCAGGAGGCCGGTGCCGATCTGCTCATTGTCGACGTCACGGATTTCGCCGGCGGCATGGCGCAGGTGCGTGCCCGCGGTACCGGCATACGCTGCGCGGTCTTCTCCGACGCGCCATCGGCCGACGCCGATTTCGTGCTGCAGCGACCGCTGCAGCGCGCCAATCTCGTGAGCTTGCTCAATCGTGTCGCCAGTGGCGAGGCGCGACCGGTTGCGCCGCGCCGCGATGCCGCCTTCCACGTCAATGACATCGGCATCGGCATGGTCGAACCCCTGCCGGAACCAGCCGAGCGGCGGGGCGCGCCCGGTCTCGACGATCTGCTCAAGGCCTGGCCCAACGAATTCGCCGCCGAACCGACCTCGCGCCCCAGGCAGCGCCTGGCGCTGGAGCCGCCGCCTCACTTCGCCACGCGCGAGGTCATGCTCGAGCAGACCGCGCAGCGCTCGATGCGCGAGTTTCTCGACGGTGAATTGCTGCGCGCGCCGTCGCGCGTGGTTCTGGGCAAGGCGCCGCCGCTGCATCTGGATCCCAAGCACCGCATGGCCTACATCCAGGGAGGCCTGCAGAGCGTTGAGGCCTATGCCTCGACGCGTTGGCGGCTGTGCGACTGGGTGCCGCTCAAGAGCGCCGAGTTGGCGCAAGCGCGCGAGAAGCTCGCTGCGCTGTCCTATGCGCAATTGGTCTGGCTCGATGTGCTGCTGCACTCGGCCGGCACGCTCGCCCGCCATCTCGATCCGAAGGCGACATTCCGCCTGATCCAATGGACCGATGTCGATCCCAACTATGGCTGGGTGTTCCGCATCGCATCGACCATGCTCCAACCCATGCGCCTGCACGAGATTTCAGCCGCATCGGGCACCAAGATGGGCGACGTCTTCAACGTGGTCAATGCCTACGATGCGATTGGTCTGATCGAGGCGCGTCTGTCCGCACCCGACGAAAAGGAAAACACCGGCAAATCACTGTTCAGCCGCCTGCGGGTTCGGCGCTGAGTTCTCTTCGCGTGGCGGTATATCGGCTCGCGCCGAAAGTTGGCCTCGGTAGCCTCCGCTGCGCCGACGCGAGAACCGACTGGCTTCCATGTCTGTTCGTCCCGCATCCTTGAGGTTGGGAATTTCGGCTGGCGCCGAGGTTTTGCATTGTCTTGGC
>NZ_JAHCAP010000043.1 GCF_019634815.1 Dokdonella sp.
CCTCAGGGACGCGCGCCGAACTCATACGCACGTGAGTCGGCTTTCGCGAATGCGAACACGACCAGGACAGCGCAATCTTTCGGCGCGAGCCGAAACGCCCGAGCGCGCGGATGCGGGGACGAGCACGCACGGACGCCAGCCGGTTTTCGCGGATGCGAGTACGACAACGTAGAAACCCAAGCGACCCGCGCAATGAAGTTGTAGGCTTGCGCAGCATCGCTTTCCTGTGCTCGAAGCGGAGGAGCCATGACGCATCCGGATATTCGTTCGGCGGCGCGACCGCATCCCGATGCGGCGATGGTCGAATTGGCTCGCTATGTCGCCGAGTACAGCATCGATTCGATCGAAGCCTGGGACACCGCGCGTTACATGCTGCTCGATTCGCTTGCCTGCGCGATGCTGGCGATGAAGTTTCCCGAGTGCGTGAAGCATCTCGGGCCACTGGTTCCCGGGGCGGTGTTGCCCGACGGCGCGCGCGTGCCGGGCACGAGTTGGCAACTTGATCCGGCGCAGGCGGCCTACAACATCGGCGTGCAGATCCGTTGGCTCGATTTCAACGACACCTGGCTGGCAGCGGAATGGGGCCATCCGTCCGACAACCTCGGCGCGGTTCTCGCCGTGGCCGACTATCTGTCGCGCAAGGCGGTACGCGAGGGCGGCACGCCGCTGCGCGTGCGCGAGGTACTCGGATGCGCGATCAAGGCACACGAAATCCAGGGCTGCTATGCATTGCGCAACAGTTTCAACCGGGTCGGCCTTGATCACGTGATCCTGGTGCGGCTGGCTTCGACTGCGGTCGCCACGCACATGCTGGGTGGTGATGTCGACGACATCGTCAACGCAATTTCCAACAGCTGGCTCGACAACGGCGTGCTGCGCGCCTATCGGCACGCACCCAACACCGGGCCACGCAAGAGCTGGGCCGCAGGGGATGCCTGCCGGCGCGCTGTGATTCATGCGCTCAATGCGCGCAAGGGCTGCGTGGGCTATCCCTCGGCGCTGAGCGCGCGCACCTGGGGTTTCTACGACGTTGCGTTCGGTGGTCGCCCTTTCGAGTTCGAGCGGCCGCTGGGCAGCTACGTGATGGAGAACATCCTGTTCAAGATCAGCTACCCGGCCGAGTTCCATGCGCAGACCGCGGTGGAATGCGCGATGGCCCTGCATGCGCAGGTCGCCGGGCGCATCGATGCGATCGATCGCATCGAGATCCATACCCAGGAAGCCGGCACGCGCATCATCGACAAGACCGGTCCGCTGGCCAACTACGCCGATCGTGACCACTGCATCCAGTACATGGTTGCGGTGCCGCTGATCTTCGGCCGGCTCACCGCGGTCGATTACAGCGACGAGCGGGCGGCCGATCCGCGCATCGATGCACTGCGTGCGAAGACCTCGGTTCGTGAGGATCCACGCTTCACCCGCGACTATTTCGATCCGGACAAGCGATACATCGGCAATTCGGTGCAGGTGTTCTTCAAGGACGGCACTGCCACGCAGAAGGTGACGGTCGACTATCCGATCGGCCATCGCCGGCGCCGGGACGAAGGAATTCCCGTCCTGCTCGACAAGTTCGCCGCCGCGGTCGAGGCGCACCTGCCGGCGCGCCAGGCGCGCAGTGTCATCGAGCTCAGCCGCGACCCCGCACGACTGGATCTGTTGCCCGTTCACCACTTGCTCGACCTGTTTGCACTGTGAGCGCCTGAGGCGTGGCTTAACGGGATATTCACATCCATGTCTTCGCGCCTGTTGGCCGGACTAGAATGTGTGGCGTCGAGCGGGTGGAAAAATGTTAAACGATTGTTTTTTGGTCGTTGTTGTGGCGTATACTGCGCAAGCAAGTACCCGAGTGACCTGCGTCCAGCGACCGGGGCTGGCGTCCGGATCAATAACGAGAGAGGAGTCCTCCAGCATGAAACGTAATGCCCTTAGTGCGCTCATCGCCCTGTCGCTGCTCGGCGGTGGTGCCGTGGCCCAAGCCCAAGACATGGGCAATTGGTACATCGCGCCGCGCATTGGTGCGGCGATTCCCGACAGCAATCGCGATACCGACACGTCCGTGTGGGCCGGCTTCGGCGCGGGCGTGTGGGTGAATCCGCATCTTGCCGTCGATTTCGAATACGGCATCAACAATGCCAGCTTCAAGGACAGCTCCTGGCGTCCAGGCAAGGAATGGGAAAGCGTCTCCTTCGGCGCGAGCGCGCGCTGGTTCTTCGGTGACGAAGGCGCCCAGTGGCGTCCGTACGTGATGGCCGGCATCGGTGCGCAGCGCCATGCGGCGTATTCGGGCAGCCTCAGTGCCTATCCGCCGAACCGCCTCACCCAGAATTCCAACGGTTGGGATCCGATGGCGACGATCGGTGGCGGCGTGCAGTTCAACATGTCCGAGCGTCTGGCTCTGCGCGGTGAACTGGCTGCCCGTTACGATCGCGACGACAACACTCGCGGCGATACCTCCGACAGCTTGGCGATCGGCCCGGGCGGCGTTGCTTTCCACCCGACCCACAAGAAGGGTTACATCGACGCGATCCTCAGCGTCGGTCTGGTCTACAGCTTCGGCCACGCGGCACCGCCGCCGCCGGTTGAAGCCCCCGTGGCGCCGCCGGCCCCCGATTGCCACTCGCTCGATGACGACCATGATGGCGTCAACAACTGCGATGACCGCTGCGCCGATACGCCGGCCGGCACCATCGTCGGTCCGGATGGCTGCCCGCAGAAGGTCGTGATCGACCTGCGCGGCGTGAACTTCAAGTTCGACCGTCCGAAGAAGGGTGAGAGCAACATCGAGCCGACGCTGGCCGTGCCGACTGCCGACTCGATCGCGATCCTCGATCAGGCGATCGACGCCCTCAATCGCTACCCGCAGATCAAGGTCGAACTCGACGGTTACACCGACTCGATCGGTACCGAAGAGTACAACCAGGGCCTGTCGGAGCGTCGTGCGCAGATCGTGTCCGACTATCTGACCGCGCATGGCGTCAGCGCCGACCGCATCACCGCGGTCAAGGGCTTCGGTGAATCGAACCCGATCGACACCAATTCGACCAAGGAAGGCCGTGCGCGCAACCGCCGCACCGAACTCAAGGTCGAGAACCCGTAAGCGCGGGCATGTCGCAAAGCAAGACGAAAAAGCCCGGCGCAAGCCGGGCTTTTTCTTTGCGGCGTTGGTGATTGCTGACAAGCGTTGCGTTGGTCGGCGCCGATGTGATGGCGGCCGCGCAAGCGGCCATGCGCGGAGCGGGCGGTTGCAGGGACTTCAGGGAATCAGGTGGCCGGTGTGCGGCTCCCGCAAGCGATCACAGTGCGAGCGCAGGCGTGAGCTGCGGCGCGATCGTCTTCACCAGCGCGTTGGCGACCGCAACATTGCCGGCCACGAGGTTGCCCGATGTCGGAATGCCGTCGCGCCCGCTGAAATCGCAGTAGCGGCCGCCGGCTTCGCGTACCAACAGGCAGCCGGCGGCCATGTCCCAGGGATAGAGCCCGGATTCGAAGTAGCCATCGGCGCGGCCGGCCGCGACATAGGCCAGGTCGAGCGCGGCCGAGCCGGTGCGGCGGATGTCCTCGGCTGTTTCCAGCAGCACGCGCGTCATCGCCAGTTGCGCATCCAGATGGCGACGCTGGCGATAGGGAAAACCGGTGATGAGCAGGGCGCCGGCGAGCGATTCGCGCTTGCCCACGCGCATGCGACGGTCATTGAGGAAGGCGCCATCGCCCTTGCTGGCGGTGAACAGCTCGTCGCGCAGCGGATCGTAGATCACGCCGACCACGGGCTCGCCCGCTTCGACCAGGGCGATCGAGACGCAGAAGTGCGGGAAGCCGCGCAGATAATTGTGGGTGCCGTCGAGCGGGTCGATGGTCCAGACATTGCGCGAATTGCCGACCTGACCGGACTCCTCGCCGAGAATCGCGTCGCGCGGATAGGAGCGACGCAGTTCGCGTATGATTTCGGCCTCGGCGAGCTTGTCGACTTCGGAAACATAGTCGTGCCGCTGCTTCTCGATCACTTCCAGGCTGTCCAGGCGATTCATGTAGCGCAGGATGATCTGGCCGGCGGCGCGCGCGGCGCGCACCGCCACGTTGACGGCGGGTCTGGGCATGGTCGTAGGCTGGACGAAGTGGAAAAGAACGTGGCGCGGATCGGCCGCGCAGGCGGGCGAGCCTAGCAGATCGGGCCGCCAGCACCAAACGCGATGCCTGCCGCAAAGACCCCGGGAGATTCGATGACGCTCAATGCCGACGCCCTGGCGCGCATCCGCTGCGTGCTCGCCAGCACCTCGCATCCAGGCAATATCGGCTCGGCGGCGCGGGCGCTGCGCACGATGGGTCTGCAGCGGCTCGTGCTGGTTTCGCCGCATGCATTCCCGCATGAACAGGCCACGGCGCTCGCGGCCGGCGCGATCGAGGTGCTGGAGCGCGCGCAGGTCCATGCGAGCCTCGAACCGGCGTTGGCTGATTGCCATCTCGTGCTTGGCGCGACGGCTCGGCGGCGCGGTGTCGAACTCGATGAACTCGATCCGCGCGCCGCGGCGCAGCGTGTGCTCGCAGCGAGCCTCGCGGGCCAGCAGGTGGCGCTGCTGTTCGGCAACGAGCAATCGGGCCTGAGCAACGAGGAAATCCAGCATTGCCATGCCGCGATCACGATACCAACCGATCCGGACTATGGCTCACTCAATCTGGCCCAGGCCGTGCAGGTGGTGGCATGGGAAGTCCGCGAAGCGTGGCTGGCAGGCAATGTACCACTGGCCCCGCCACGGGATCCTCCGGCCGATGCCGCCCAGCTCGATGCCTTGTTCGAGCATCTCGCGCGCACGCTTGATGCGATCGATTTCCACAAGGGGCGCTCGCCAGAGATGATCCTGCAGCGATTGCGGCGCGTGTTCTTGCGCGCTGATCTCGATCAGCGCGAAGTGCGCGTGCTGCATGGCATCTGTGCCGATGCCATGCGCATGGCGCGGCTCGCTGTTGCGCGGTCCGAGAGCATTGGCGGCGGCTGAGTCGACGAACGAGTGCGGCAACGGGCTTCAGGGCTGCGCCGAAATCAGCACCTTGTCGATGCGGGCGCCATCCAGATCCACGACCTCGAAGCGATAGCCAGCGGCATCGAAGTGCTCGCCGACCTGCGGGATCCGGCCCCAATGTGCCATCACCAGACCGGCTGTGGTGTTGAAGTCGTGGTCGCCTTCACCCGGCAGATGCGCCAGTCCGAGCAGCTCGCGCAAGTCATCCACGCCCAAGCCGCCATCGACCAGCCAACTGCCGTCGGCACGCAGCACGATTGGCTGCGCGAGCCGGCGCGCGGTCGAAGTTGCCGCGCGGCCAACCACCGCGCCGAGCAGGTCATTGAGCGTGACCAAGCCGATGATGTCGCCATACTCGTCGACCACCAGCGCCAAGGTCGTTTCGCTGTCGCGGAATTCCTCGAGCAAGTCGAGCGCGCGCAGCGTGCCCGGCACGTAAAGTGGCGCGCGCAGCGGACTCAGCAAGTCGCCGGCCTGCGCATCGGCGAAGCGCCCGATTGCGCGCTTGAGCTCGAGCACGCCGAGCACTTCACGTTCGTCGCCGCGATAGACCGGATAGCGTGAAAACGGGCGCTCGCGCATCAGGGCGAGGTTTTCGGCGCCGGTTGCGGTGGCGTCGAGCCAGGCAATGCGTGGTCGCGGTGTCATCAAGCTGTCGACGCTGCGATCGCCCAGGCGCAGCACGCGATTCACCATGTTGCGCTCATCGACGTCGATGACGCCCTGATCGGCACTTTCCGCCACCAGCAGGCGAATTTCCTCCTCGCTCACGCGCGCACGATGGACACCGTTCATGCGCAACAGTCGCAACAACAATTGGGTGGCTTGGATCAGCACGTAAGCGAATGGGCGTGCCAGCCAGGTCATCGCGCGCATGGGCATTGCCACGCCGATCGCAAAGCGTTCCGGATCGGTGATGGCGATGCGCTTGGGTGCCAGCTCACCGAGCAGCATGTTGAGAAAGGTGATGCCGGTGATCGACAAGGCAATGCCGATGCCCAATGCGTAGGGATCCAGCGCCGGCAGATCGAGCACGTCGAGCGCGCGGCCGATGTGGTCGCCGAGACTGGCGCCCAATGCGGCACCCGCGCTGATCTGCAGCAGCGTGATGAAGACCTGCACGGTGGCGAGAAAGTCTTCTGGCTGGCGCGTCAGCTCGAGCGCAATCTGGGCACGCCGGCTATCGCGGGCGAGTTGCTTGAGGCGGCTTTGGCGAGCAGTCATCAGCGCCATTTCGCTGAGCGCGAAGAAGCCATTGGCGAGGGCCAGCACGATGACGCAAAGGATTTCGATGAGCATGCGCGAAGCGGGCGCCAGGACCCTGCGGAGGCAGTGCCACTGAGTGTAACCGCTGCACAAGCGCGCGCCGCCCAAGCCGGGCGCGGACAGGCCGTCGTCACAGCGGGGCTGCGGTCGTGGCGGGCATGATCGCGCGAGAACCGCCGCAGGCCGTTGATTTGACGGGATGCCGGCGATTCCGCGGGCAGGCGATCACGCGTCCGTGGTCGGAAGCGGGCCGGTGGGCTGCTAGAATGCGCGCGGCCGGCGGACCCCGGGTCCGGCGCGCTCATCGATCGGAAAGATTGGCTCACATCGAGTGCAGTGGACGGCGCATGCCCGATCCGGCCATGCCCGTCCAAGCCTTGCAGCCCTGTGCGGGCCGCCACCATCCATCACTGGAGCATGCATGTTTTCGTTGCAGACGATTTTCGGCAAGGGTGACAAGTTCTACGGTCTGCTCGAAGCCAGTGCTGAAGCGGCGCGCGACTCGGCCAGTGCGCTCGTGCACATGTTCGAAGCACCGCAGCAGACGCCAACGCTGGCAGAGTTCATGCACGCGCGCAAGCGCGAAAAGGATCTCACTGCCGAGATCAATCGCGAGCTGGTCAATACCTTCGTCACCGCGCTCGAGCGTGAGGACATCGAGGCGCTCGCCGCGGCACTCAACAAGATCACCAAGTCGATCGCCAAGTTCGCCGAGCGCTATTCGCTCGCCGCCGAACGTCTCGCCGATGTCGATTTCGCCTCGCGCGCAGCCTTGCTCGAGAGTGCTGCCGGCGTCATCCGCGACATGGTGTTCCAGCTGCGCAAGGGCATGAATGTAAGCGCGATGCGCCTGCTCAACGATCGCCTGCAGGCGATCGAGAACGAAGCCGATCGGCTCATGATCGAGCTCTACCGCGATCTCTACGGCGGCCGTCACGAGCCGTTGCGCGTGCTGTTGCTCAAGGACCTGTTCGAGTTGCTGGAGAAGGCAATCGACCGCTGCCGCGATGCCGGCAACGTGGTCTTCCAGATCGTGCTCAAGAACTCCTGACTCGACGCGAGCCTCGCCCATGGCCCTGACGCTCGTCCTGCTGGTCGTCCTCATCGCGCTTGCGTTCGAGTACATCAACGGCTTTCACGACACCGCCAACTCGATCGCCACGGTGGTGGCGACCAAGGTGCTCAGCCCGGGGCAGGCAGTGTTGCTTGCCGCCACCACCAACCTGATCGGTGCATTGGCCGGAACCGCGGTGGCGAAGACGATCGCGGCGGGGCTGGTCGATACGCAGGTGGTTACGGTAACGCCGATGGTGCTGATCTGCGCCTTGCTCGGCGCGATCATCTGGAACCTCATCACCTGGTGGTGGGGCCTGCCTTCGAGTTCCTCGCATGCGCTGGTCGGGGGGCTTTGCGGCGCGGTCTTTGCCGCAGCCAGCAACAACTGGGATGCGATCATCTGGGCGCAGGGCGGCAGCCACTGGTGGGGCGAGAAAGGCGTGATCCCGAAGGTGGTGGTACCCATGGTGACCTCGCCGGTCGCGGGTTTCATCCTGGGGCTGCTGCTGATGGGCATGCTGTTCTCGCTGATCGAATTTCTCGGCTCACGCAAGAACTGGCTGCATCGCCTCGGTCGCACGCCATTCGTGAATGCGGTATTCGGCAAGGCGCAGCTGGGCTCGGCGGCGGTGATGGGGCTCTCGCACGGCATGAATGACGCGCAGAAGACCATGGGCATCATCGCCCTGGCCTTGGCCGCGGCGACCACCGCCGGCACCTTCGACGGCTTGCCTGGCTGGCTGCACTTCCTGCGCATCGAGGAAAACAGCGCCCACAATTTCGAGATCGCATTGTGGATCAAGGTCCTGTGCGCACTGGTGATGGCGGCAGGCACTGCGGCGGGTGGCTGGCGCATCATCAAGACCCTGGGTCACAAGATGGTCAAGCTGCATCCGATCAATGGTTTTGCCGCGGAGAGTGCCTCGGCAACGGTGATCCTGGCCTGCTCGCACTTCGGCATACCGGTATCGACCACCCACAACATTTCCTCGGCGATTCTCGGCGTCGGCGTAGCCAAGCGCGCCAATGCGATCCGCTGGACCATCGTCGAGCGCATGGTCTGGGCCTGGATCCTGACTTTGCCGGTAACCGCCTTGATTGCCTGGTCGCTGGTGCGCGCGGCGCACGCACTAGGTCTCGCTGGGTGACGGGTGAAGGCGCGGCGTTGCCTCAGAACAAGTCGCCGCCGTTGGAGATCGCGTGTTCGAGATGATCGCCAAGAACGCCGATTTCGGCGATCAGGCGGTCGAGTTCGAGACGATCGAACTGACCATACGGGCGGTTTTCGCAAAGATGCAGGTAGGGCGAGCCTTCAAGGTCGCTGACGGCCAGATAGCCCAGACGCTGCTCCCAGTTGAAGCGCAGGCAGCGTGTGGCATCGATCCCGGTGAGCGGCCCGAGCGGAGTGGAAATCCGCACCACGCGCTGATCGCCTTCGGCTTCCAGTTCGGTCAGATAGATGCCCTGATGACGTCGCTCGCCAAGGGTGAGATCGAAGCTGATGAGATAGGGATCGTTGGTCTTGAGCGTGTGCGCCGCACCGAGATGGGATCGGATTTGCTCGAAACTTTGCACGCGAAGACTCCGCTGGACACCGGTCCCGTATGCTAGCAGGGTGTGGAAAGCACGTTCAGCACTCCGATCAGGGCAGCCGGTGAGCGCAATGCAGGACCCCGCCAGCCAGGCGCATGCAGCGATCCGCACGGCGGTCGGCGCGATTCCGCGGGGCCAGGTGGCCAGTTACGGTGAAGTGGCACGACGTGCGGGCCTGCCCGGCCGCGCACGCCTGGTCGGGCGTGTGCTGGGTGAGCCTGCAAGTGCAGGCCTGCCGTGGTTTCGCGTAGTGCGCTCCGATGGCCGCATCGCGTTTCCCGCGGGCAGTCGCGCGTTCCGTGAGCAGGTCCGCCAGCTTGCCGCGGAGGGTGTACTGGTCGACAAGGGACGGGTCGATTTTGCCGCCTTTGGTTGGGACCGCGACCTCGACCGCT
>NZ_JAHCAP010000044.1 GCF_019634815.1 Dokdonella sp.
CGAGCAGCGCACGCGAATTCTCCAGTCCCGCTTGTTTGTCGGCAGAGTTGCCGTGATCGGCAATGTCCTGCACGCGCACGGCCACGATCTCGCGCAAGCGCTTCTCGCCGCCGGCCAAATCGCCACGTTGCAGTTGCAGCGCGGCAAGATTGGCTTGCGCCGTCAAGACATACGAGTGCGATGGCGACAGGTCCGCTTGCCAGATCGCGAGCGCTTCACCGATGTGTTGCTCGGCTCCGGCATAGTCGGCGACGCCATAGCAAGCCACACCCCAATTGTTGAGCGCCTCCGCCAACACGCCACGATCGGGTTGCGGCTGCGCGCGCAGGATGGCGATTGCCTGCGGCCAGTCGGACATGCCCTCACGCGTGCGACCCATGTTGTCCAACTGCGTGGCGCGCGCGGCGAGACTGCGGGCGAGGTCCGGATGATTGGCCGGCAGCACCTTGCGACGGATGCGCAATGCTTCGTCGTGGCTGGCAAGTGCGCTGTCGTTGTTTCCGGCGCCGGCCTGAAAGCTCGCCAGGTTGTGCAAGGCGATGGCCACGGCGGGATGATCCATGCCCAGACGTTGACGGCGCACATCCACCACGTGTTGCGCCTGGCTTGCCGCCGCTGCCGATTGTCCCGCTTCGTGCAGATAGATCGCGCGATTCATCTGCACCTCGAGCACACGTGGGTCCTGTTCACCCAAGCGCCGTCGCATGCGTTCAAGCAATCGCGTGGACGATTCCAGTGCGCCCTGTGCATCGCCACGGTTGGAAGCCAGCGATGCGCGTTCGCCCAGGATCAGTTCGGCCAGCGCCGCATCACGCGGCGCATCGAGCAGGCGCCGCGCGTCGGCGGCATCGGTGAGGCGTTGCGCGTCGTCGAGATCGCCACTGGCAATACGCACGCCGGCGAGATTGATCTGTGTGCGGATCGCCGCGCCGGCTTGATCCGGACCGAACCGTTCGAGCGCGAGGCGCAATTGCGCCTCGGCTTTCGCGTAGTCGCCCAACGCGATGTAGGTTTCGCCGAGCGTGGCATGCAACTGTGCCGCGGCAGCCGGCTGGTCCGCCAGATCCTTGTCGATGCGCTCGGCGCCCGCATCGACAAGCTCGCGGGCACTGACTTCGCGGCCTTTTGCGTTTTCCGGATCGATGCTGCGGAATATCGTCTCGAGGAAATCATTGACCGCTGCGGCGCGCGTGGCCTGCGCACGTGCAATGCGCGTCTGCCACAATGCGATGCCCACGCCACCAATCAGCGCCAATGCGACCGCTGCACTGGCAGCCATGCCCAGCCAATGCCGGCGCGCGAACTTGCGCAGCCGATAACTGGCGCTGTCGGGACGCGCGAGGATCGGCCGTCCCGCGCGCCAGCGCCGGATGTCCTCGGCCAGCGCCTCGACGCTCGCATAGCGGCGCGCGGGCTCCACATCGGTGGCGCGTGCGACGATCACGCCGATGTCCCCGCGCAGCATGCGCGCGCTCACGCGCGCAGGCCCCTGTGCACCACGGTGCGCACGTGCCAGCGCGAGGCGACGCGTGGGCGGACCCGTGGTTGCGTCCGGGTTGTCATGGAAGCGCGCGCCGGTGAGCAGCTCGAACAGCAGCACGCCCAGTTGGTAGATGTCCACCGCCGTGCCGGTGGCGGTGCCGGCGCTCTGTTCGGGCGCCGCATAGGCGCGTGTGAGCAAGCGCGCGGCGGTGACCGTGCGCAGTGCCGGGCTGGTGTCTTCCAACACCTTGGCGATACCGAAATCGAGCAGGTGTGCGTGGTTGTTCGCGTCGACCAGGACGTTCGAGGGCTTGATGTCCCGATGCACGACCAGCAAACGATGCGCATGCGCCACCGCCTCGCACAATTGCACGATGACGTTGCAGCGCAAGTCCAGATCGACCTCGGCGCGCGCGCTCCATACGTCCAGTGGCATGCCGTCGATGTGCGCCATCACCAGCCACGGCCGCCCGTCGAGGCTGCTGCCGCCATCGATCAAGGCCGCGATCGAGGGATGGGTCAGGCGTGTGAGGATCTGCCGCTCGCGCCGGAAGCGCGCGAGGATTTCGTCCGAATCCATGCCGCGGCGGATGAGTTTGAGCGCGCCGCGCTGGATCGCGCCGTCGACTTCGCGCTCGGCCAGATAGACCGTACCCATGCCGCCACTGCCCAGCACGCGTCGTGTGGTCCAGGTGCCCAGCACGAAGCCGGGAATCTGCTCATCGTCGGATTCGGCCAGCGCGGTACGCAGCAGGTCGCCGAAAGGCTCACCCGGCCCAGCCATCTCGCGCGGCGCGTCGACATGGGTCAGCAGGCGCCGCACATCGGCAGCATCGGCCTCATCGAGCCGGGCCAACCATGCAGCGCGTTCATCGGGCGCCAGCTCCAACGCCTGGTCCAGCAGGCCCGACAGGGTTTTCCAGCGCGCGCCGTCCAAAGTCGTCATGCCTGCGGCAAGGAAATGTGCATCGGTTCAGACGCAAATCCACGCCGCCTCACGACACGCCGGCGCCATCAGAGAGCTGCATGAGTTCTGCCAGCAGTGCGCGCGCCTTGAGCAGGTCACGGTTGATCGTGCGTGTCGAAACCTGCCGCAGTTGCGCGATTTCGTCGAGACCCATGCCGGCGAACGCGGTCATCTCGATCAGCTCGTACAGGCCGCCGTCGAGCTCGCGCATGCGCGCCAGTGCCGCGTCCAGTTCGGCCAGGTCGATTCCGCCCTGGCCCAGCGCGCCGTATTCGGCGTCACCATGCGAGAGCGTGACGAACAGCGCATCGCCGCCGCGGCGCTGCGCGTTGCGTGCGCGCAGGTGGTCGATCACGGTGGTGCGCAGCACGCGCCCGACGTAGGCGAAGAACTGGCCGCGCGTGCTGCCACGCAGGCCCTCGCTGTCGGCCATGCGCAGGAAGCCTTCGTGCACGAGCGCCGTCGCGTCGAGCCCGGTCACACCGCCGGCCTCGCTCAGGCGCGCGCGCGCGATGCGCTTGATTTCGGGATAACACTTCGCGTACAGCGCGTTGGCCGCCTGACCATCGCCCGCGCCCGCCCGGGCCAGCAATTCGGTAATGCCCCGCATGCGCAAGCCGCCCCCAGCAGGCCAATCGACCTGCTGCCGAGCCTAGCAAGAAACCGGGTCCCGATGCCGCCCGCTGCAAGCCATGCTCGCGCGAGACTCAGGTCTGCGCTGCACCGGAGAAACCCGATTGTCGCCAGGCTTCGTAGACGACCACCGCAACGGCATTGGAGAGATTGAGGCTGCGGTTGTCCGGTCGCATCGGCAGGCACAGGCGCTGCGCTTCGGGGACGGATTCGAGGATGGCCTGCGGCAGACCGCGCGTTTCCGAACCGAACAGCAGCGCATCGCCCGCGGCATAGGTCACCGTGTCATAGCGCGTCCGGCCGCGCGTGGACAGCGCGAACAGGCGCGGCTGACCGAGCGCAGCCAGGCACGCAGGCAGATCATCGTGCACGCGCAGGCGCGTGTACTCGTGGTAGTCGAGCCCGGCGCGACGCATGCGCTTGTCATCGAGCGCGAAGCCCAGCGGCCGGATCAGATGCAGATTCGCGCCGGTGTTGGCGCACAGGCGGATCACGTTGCCGGTATTGGGCGGGATTTCAGGGGTGTGCAGGATCACATGCAGCATCGCCGAAGTATCGCCCACAAACCTCAAGCTGTGACCGCAGCCAAGGATTCGGGCATCCTGCCCGGGCCATGCTGGACGCCACATCGACTGGAGGGAGATCGCCGATGTCAGCTCGACCCTTGACTGCCCGCCGCGTTGCAGGATTCGCCTTTGCCGTTGGCGCGCTGCTTGCCACTGCTGCCCATGCCGCACCCAATCTCGGCAATCCGATCCTGTTCGTGACGCAATACCCCATCGGTACCGACTTCACCACGATCGGTTCAGTGTTCGGCAACCATCTGTCGGACATGCAGTCGGCCGGTCGCGGCGGCGACCTGTGGATCCGCTATCCCGATGGCAGCCTGCGCAATCTCACCGCCGAGGCGGGTCTGGGCAACGCCGGCATGCAGGGCGCGAACGCGATTTCGGTACGCGATCCCGCGGTGTCCTGGGATGGCACGCGCGCGCTGGTGAGCATCGTCACCGGTGCACCCACGCAGATCTACCAGCAGGGCACCTGGTACTGGCAGATCTACGAAGTGAGCGGATTTGGCCAGGGGCAAACCGTGCAGTTCACGCGCATTGCGGGTCAGGACGCGGACTACAACAACGTGCAGCCCACCTATGCCTCGGACGGCGGCATCCTGTTCGTCAGCGATCGCCCGCGCAACGGTCAGCGTCATCTCTATCCGCAGCTCGACGAATACGAGGAAGCGCCCACGCCAACCGGGATCTGGCGTCTGGCGCCGGGCAGCAATCTGCCGAGCCTGCTCGAGCATGCACCCTCGGGCGCGTTCGATCCCTTCGTCGACAGTCATGGCCGCATCGTCTTCACGCGCTGGGACCATCTGCAGCGCGACCAGCAGAACGATGTCGCCAATCCGACCACGTTCAACTGGTCCTCCGAAGCGCCTGGTTCGGTGCGCACCAGCGATCGCAGCGAAGTGTTTCCCGAGCCGCGCCAGACCGTCGGCCGCGTCAACGGCCACACCTTCAACCTGTTTTTCCCGTGGACGCTCAATCAGGATGGCAGCGGCGAGGAAACCATCAGCCACATCGGTCGTCACGATCTGGCGGGCTATTTCGACCGCAGCTTCAACGATGATTCCTCGCTGTTCGAGTTCATTGCCGGCGCCTCGGGGCGAACCAACCCGAACGAAGCCGAAGCCTGGCTGCAGATCGCCGAGGATCCGCTCGTGCCAGGCCGCTATGTCGCGATCGATGCCCCCGAATTCGGCACCCATGGCTCGGGCCAGATCATCGCGATGACCGCGCCACCGGGCGTGAGCGCGAATCTCCTGAGCGTGGATTACCTCACCGCGCGGGCCAATCGAGGCTATTACGATGGCACCCCGCCAGCCGATTTCAGCGCGCATTGCCGCAACCCGCTGCCGCTCGCCGACGGTCAGCTCATCGCCTCGTGCAGCAGCGATCCACGCGCTGCCGGCAACGACGGCACGCGCGCCAATCCGGACCCGCGTTATGGTTTTCGCCTGCACGTGATGAACCTTGCCAACGGCAAGTACACGCCGGGCGAGACCGTGAGCGCAGGCGCGGGCATTGCCAAGAACATCTCGTTCTACGATCCCGACGTGCTGGTCAGCTACAACGGCCCGTTGTGGGAGTTGTCGGCCGTCGAGGTGCGCGCACGCGCAGTGCCGCCCAATACCGCCGAGACGATGCAGGCACCCGAGCAGGCCGCGTTTGCGCAGGCCGGCGTCGATCCGGCCACGTTCCGTGCCTTCCTGCGCCAGTCCGGTCTGGCGGTGATTTCAGTGCGCAACCTCACCACGCGCGACGCGGACGACCGCCAGCAACCCTTCAACCTGCGCGTGCCGGGCGGCGTGCAGACGGTCGGCGATGGCGGCGCGATCCACGATGTGCCCTACATGCAGTTCTTCCAGGGCGACCAGATTCGCGGCATCGGTGAAACGCAGGGCCGACGCGTACTCGCGCAGGTGCTGCATGATCCACTCGCGCGCACGCTGCAACCGCCCGAACCGGGCGCGCCTGATGGCGGCGCGGTGACGCACGCCGACGGCTCGGTCGCGGTGTTCGTGCCCGCACGTCGTGCACTGAGCTGGCAGAGCACCGATGCCAGCCACACACCGGTCGTGCGCGAGCGCTACTGGATCAGCCTGCAAGCCGGCGAGGTGCGCGCCTGCGACGGTTGCCACGGCATCAACCAGGTCAACCAGACCGGGCAAGGCCCCGCGCAGAACACACCGCAGGCATTGGTCGAGCTGCTGGGCTGGTGGAAGCTCCACGGCGATTCGATCTTCGCCAACGCTTTCGAGCAATGACGTGGTCGACGGCGGCGTTGCGGCATTTGCGGTCGTACCGCCGCCCACAGCGCAAGTCCTGACGCTGAACCTTCACGTCCGTTCGAGGTCGCAATCGCGCCGACGTGACCTTTGCCCGTTGTGCCTGCGTGCCATGCGGCCTAGGCTCGCCCATTCCATTTCCCTTCCCACCCGCCCGAAAAGGATTCTCATGCGACCCTTGATCCTGTCCCTGCTCATCACGCTCGGCCTTGGTTCCGGCCTGGCTCCTGCCGCGACCACGCCCGACATCCCCTACACGCGCTTCACCCTGCCCAACGGTCTCACCGTGGTCGTCAACGAAGACCACAAGGCGCCCGTGGTTGCGGTGAGCATCTGGTATCACGTCGGCTCGGCCAACGAGCCCAAGGGCAAGACCGGCTTCGCGCATCTGTTCGAGCACCTGATGTTCCAGGGCTCGGAGAATCACAAGGACGAGTTCTTCCGCCCGTTCGAGCGTGCCGGCGCCACCGACCAGAACGGCACCACCTGGCTGGATCGCACCAACTACTTCGAGACCGTGCCGACCACCGCACTCGACATGGCGCTGTGGATGGAATCCGACCGCATGGGCCATCTGCTCGGCGCGATCGGCCAGAAGGAACTCGATGAGCAGCGCGGCGTGGTGCAGAACGAGAAGCGCCAGGGCGAGAACCAGCCCTATGGGCGCGTCTATGAAAATCTGCAGATGAATGCGTTCCCCGCCAACCATCCGTATCACCACGACACCATCGGCTCGATGGCCGACCTCGATGCCGCCTCGCTCGCCGACGTGAAGCAGTGGTTCAAGGACTATTACGGCGCGGCCAACACCACCCTGGTGCTGGCCGGCGACATCACGCCGGAAGTGGCGCGCGAGAAGGCGCTCAAGTATTTCGGTGACATCCCCGCCGGGCCGCGCGTGTCCCATCCACAAGCCTGGGTCACCGCGCGCGAGACCTCGACCCGCGGCACGATGACCGACAACGTCGCGCAGACGCGCATCTACCGCGAATGGAACGTGCCCGGCATCGACGCCGGCGACAACGATGACGTGCTGCTCGGCCTTGCCGCGAACGTGCTCGGCGGCAGCAAGTCCTCGCGCCTCTACCAGCGCCTGGTTTATCAGGACAAGCTCGTCGACGACGTCTCGGTCGGCGGCATGGATTTCGAACTCGCGAGCATCATGCTGCTGCAGGCCGACGTGAAGAAGGGTGTCGAACCGAGCAAGGTCGAGGCCGCGATCGCCGATGAATGGGCGAAGTTCCTCAAGGACGGCCCGAGCGCCGACGAGCTCGAGCGCGTCAAGACCACCTACGCCGCCTCGACGATCCGCGGCATGGAGAAGGTCGGCGGCTTCAGCGGCAAGGCCACCGTGCTTGCCGAAGGTCAGGTCTATCGCAACGATCCGGGTGCGTGGAAGAAGGACTACGAAGCCGCGATGGCGGCAACGCCCGGGCAGGTCAAGGCAGCCGCCGCGAAGTGGCTCGCCAAGGGCGACTACACACTCACCGTGAGTCCGGGCAAGGTCGAGGCGACCGACGCCGCGCTGGGCAGTGGTCGCGCCGCGATCGATGGCCGGCCTGCCGACAAACTTGCGCCCGCGGGTGACTTCAGGACCGTCAAGAGCGATGTGGACCGCAGCAAGGGCGTGCCCGCGGTGACGAGCTATCCCAACCTCAGCTTCCCCAAGCTCGAGCACGGCAAGCTCGCCAACGGCATCGAGGTGGTGCTGGCGCAACGCCACGACATCCCGGTGGTGCAGATCAGCGCCCTGTTCGATGCCGGTTATGCGGCCGACATGGGCGGCAAGCTCGGCACTTCGAGCTTCAGCATGAACATGCTCGACGAAGGCACCAGCACGCTCGATTCGATCGAGATCAGCAAGCGCAAGCAGCGCCTGGGCGCCGAGATCGGCACCGGTTGCGGTCTGGATACCTGCAGCGTGTCGCTCAACGCGCTCGACAACAAGCTCGGCGAGTCGCTCGCGCTGTATGCCGACATCATCCGCAACCCGGCCTTCCGCGACGCCGACATCGCGCGCCTGCGCGGCCAGTGGCTCGCCGGCATCGCCCAGGAAAAGACCCAGCCGATGGATGTCGCGCTGCGCCTGTTGCCGCCATTGCTGTTCGGCGCAGGCAATGCCTACGCGATCCCGTTCACCGGTACCGGCACCGAGGCCTCGATCAAGTCGCTCGAGGTCAAGGACATGCAGGGCTTCGTGCGTGATCGCATTCGTCCCGACAACGTCAAGTTCCTGGTCGCCGGCGATACCACGCTCGACAAGATCATCCCCGAGTTGGAGAAGGCCTTCGGTGACTGGAAGGCACCGAAGTCGAAGATTCCAGCCAAGAACCTCGCCAAGGTCGACTATCCCAAGACCGCACGCGTGTTCCTCGTCGATCGTCCCGACGCGCAACAGTCGATCATTCTCGCCGGTATCGTCGCGCCATCGACCAAGGCGCCGAACAACCTCGAGATCCAGACCATGAACGGCGCCTTCGGCGGCAGTTTCACTTCGCGCCTGAACATGAACCTGCGCGAGGACAAGCACTGGGCCTACGGCGCGGGGGCCTTCCTGCCCAACGCGATCGGTCAGCGTCCGTACGTGATGTACGCCCCGGTACAGACCGACAAGACCAGCGAGTCGCTGGCCGAAATCCTGCGCGAATCGCGTGAAGTGATCGGCGACAAACCGCTCAGCGATGCCGAGATCGCCAAGATCAAGGAAAGCGACGTGCGCTCGATGCCGGGCGAATACGAGACCACGCGCGCCGTGCTCGGCGCGATCAGCTCGATCGTCAGCTACAACCGTCCGGATGACTACGTGCAAACCCTCAAGGGCCGCATCGAGGCGCAGAAGGATGCCGACGTCAATGCCGCGGCGAAGGAAATCATCCACCCCGACAAGTTGACCTGGGTGGTGGTTGGCGATCTCAAGAAGATCGAAAAGTCCGTTCGCGACCTCAAGCTCGGTGAGGTCAAGGTGATCGACACCGACGGCAAGCCGGTGCGCTGACGGTCGATCCGCGGTGATTTCGCAAAGCCGGCTGGGCAGCCAGCCGGCTTTGCTTTTTGGAAAAGAAGAGAACGCAAAGCTTGTGGGTCGGGCTTCAGCCCGACGGCAGCGCAAGCCTTGTGGGTCGGGTTTCAGCCCGACGGCAGCGCAAGCCCCGTGGGTCGGGCCTGCGCCCGACGGCAGCGCTAGCCCTGTGGGTCGGGCTTCAGCCCGACAACCTGCATTTCCGCGCGCCCCACGAGTCGGGATGAATCCCGACCCACATCGGTTCGGCCCGATCTTGGCCTGCCCACGACGCGAGGA
>NZ_JAHCAP010000045.1 GCF_019634815.1 Dokdonella sp.
CCCGCAACGAGCCGCGCCGCGCATCGTTGGTCACGTTTGGCCGTAAAGGTGGCTGATTGTAGCGGAAGGAGGGATTTTCAGCACCCTGCAAGTGGCTTGTGGCTGTCCTTCAAGCAATCGAGGTGCTCAGTTCGGTTGCCCATCGATCAAGGCGCGCACGAGCGGATGGGCCTCGCCATTGAGCTGCCGGAACGTTGCCAAGGCCCTGTCGCGCGCGGCGTGTGCTTCGTCGGTCTTGCCGAGTGCGAACAGGATCTCGGTCATATAGACGTCGATCTCGGCCAGTTTCTCCCCGCCTTCGGGGTGATCGAGCAACAGTTGCGCGCGCGCAGCGCTCGCCTCGCGTTCGCCTTGTTCGGCATCTCCGAAACGGGCGTGCGCGGCACCTAGCGCCGCGCCCGCAACGGCAAGAGATTTGACGTTCCCGGCCTGACGGGCGATGTCGGCCTGGAGGTGCTGGCGGGCAGTCTCCAGTGTTTGCAGCGCCTGTCGATTGCCCATGCGAAGTTCGGCGCGACCGAGCATCAATTCAACAGTTCCAAGCCCAGGGGACTTGGCGGCCGCGAGGATTTCGCGGGATTCGGTAGCCGCCGCAATCGCGGCGGGGTCATCGATGGCAAACCAATGGGCACGCGCCAACGCGGACAGGATGTTTCCGATCTGCGCGGCTCCGGGTTTGAGATTGGATCGCGCGAGGGCGAGAGCGCCGGAGATCGTTTGGATGGCCGCATCGACCTCCCCAGTCTCCGCCATGGCCAAGCCCAGGCCCAAATCGACGTACATGAAGCGGGCATGGCCTTCGCCGACCGTTCGCACGAGCATGGTGCGGGCGCGCTGCAACATTTCGCGTGCCTGCGGAAACTTCTCCTGGTACAGCAGGCAGACGCCCACATCGTAGATGTCCATGGCGATGTTGGCGCTTTCGGGGCCTTCCTGGATCAAGCGCTCGCGCAGGACGCGCTCGTACCAGAGCTGTCCTTGCGCGAACTCGCTGCGCCGGTTTGCCATCTTGGCCAGCCCGGTCATCGTCGTCAGGCGCAGCTTGCGATATTCGTCGCCCGCGTGTTCCAGAATCGCCCAAGCCTGTTCGAACAGGCCCTGTGCGGCTTCGATGTCTCCGCTGTCTTCGGTGGCTTGTGCAAGCCCGTTCAACGCATCAGCCACGCGCGGGGAATCGGCACCGTACAGTTCCCGGAGTTGCTCGAGGTTACGGCGTTGCATGGCCACGGAACGCGCAGGATCGCCGATGCGCATCAAGGACGCGGCGAGAATCTGCCGCAGTTCGATCTGGTCGGTGGGACTGCCTTTGAATTCCGTATCCAGACGCTGCGCCGCGCGGTCGATCAGGTCCCCGCTGGAAACGCCGCCCTTTCTAGGATTGAACGGATTGGTGTCGGTCAACAGGCTGGCGAGAAAGCCCTTTGCATGCTCCGCCCGGCTCGCCATGCGCGTGGCTTCATCGGCCTTCCACAATGCAAAAGCCGTGGTGCCGATCAGTGCCAGCAGGGCAATCGCGGCCGTAGCCACCAGCGCGCGGTTGCGACGAATGAAGTGTGTGGCCAGGTAGCGGAAACCGGGCCGGGCGATGGCGAGAGGTCGATGTTCGCGCCAGCGCTGCAGGTCTTCCCGCATCTGGCTGGCTGAACCGTAGCGCTGCGCGGGGTCCGGGGCCAATGCGTGCGCCAGGATTCGACCAAGATCGCCGCGCATCTCGCGGATGGCCTCGGGCGAAGCCGTTGCGTGCGCCGCTCGCGCCAGCTCGGCGGCTCGCCACGGGGTGGCAGATCGTTCGGCCTCTCGCAGCGGCAGACGAGCTCCTGCGACCAATTCAAACAGGATCAGACCGAGCGCATGAATGTCGGTGGCCGTAGTCACCCGCTCGCCGCGCAGTTGCTCGGGCGCGGCGTACTCGGGCGTGAACACCCGGGTTGCCGGAGTCTGATCTGCAGTGGGATCAAGGATCAGGGCGATGCCGAAATCGAGTAGCTTGACCGTGCCGTCGGCGGTCACCAGCACATTGGTCGGCTTGAGGTCGCGATGCACGATGAGATGGCTGTGTGCGTGCGCGACCGCTGCGCAGATCTGTTCGAACAGGAGCACGCGCTCGGATAGGCCAAGCTTTCGCGCAACGCAATGCACGAGCAGCGGTTCACCTGCGACATGCTCCATCGCCAACCATGCGCAACCCGCTTCGGTGCCGGCATCGATGAACGCGGTGATGTTGGGGTGGTTGAGCGAAGCCAAGGCACGGCGTTCGCGCGCAACCAGGTGGGAAACGCGCACGGCGTCGCCATTGAGCACCTTCAGCGCCACGCGCTGGGTGAATTCTGCGGTGCTGCGTTCCCCCAGAAACACGGTACCCATGCCGCCGGAACCGATCTGGCGCACCAGCCGGAACGGGCCGATGCGCTCGGGAATGGCGCCCGCTGCGGGAAACAGCGTGCGCTGCACTACGGCACACAGATCTTCGACCCCGGTCTCGGGCGCCGAGCCGAGCAGGGCTTGCACTTGTTTCGCCAAGTGCGGATCGGTCCGGGTGATTTCCGTCAGCGCTCGGGCTCGAGCATCGTCATCGAGCGCGTCCAACTGCTCGATCAACTCACGCAGCCGTTGCCATTGATCGGCATCGAACAAGGGTTCGGCGGCGGGCTCCGTCATCCCGGGCCGAGCGCGAGGCGCAGATAATTGCGTGCCAGGCCCAGTTCGCGCTGGATCGTCCGCTCGGACACGCCGCGCAACTGCGCGATCTGGGGCGTGGACAGGCCAGCGAACACCCGCCACGAGAAGATTTCCGCCATCTCCTGGTCTTGCTCGGCCAGCGATTTCATGGCTTGGTCCATTGCCAAAGTCTGCTGGGCATCGAGTGCCGGATCGGCAACGCCAATGTCATCGAGCTGCGTGTGCAACAAGCCGCCTCCGCGCTTTTGCGCAAGTCGTTCGCGAGCTTGATCAACCACGGTTTGCCGCATCGCGCGCGCGGCGAGATTGAAGAAGTGACGACGATCATTGAGCGAATCGAGCGCCCCGTCGGCAATCTTGATGAAGGTCTCGTTGACCAATTCCGTCGGCGTGAGCGCTTGCCCGGCATCATGGGCCAACTGTCTTGCCGCCAGTCGGCGCAACTCCGTGTAGACAAGCGAATACGCCCGCTCGGCAGCGGAACGATCGCCACTGCTCGCGTCGCGCAGCCATTGGGTGAGCGGAGCCTGTTCCAATTGCGAGCCACTCCGACGACGGGGTCTTGACAGCAGCATGATACAGCTGCGACTGCCGACATGGGCTCTGCATCACCGCGCCGCATGGCCACCAAGGCCCCAGGTTGCCGGGAGGATGCAGCGGGTGCCGATGGGGTGCTGACCTTCTTCGAGCCGGGCCCGGAGCGTGACTTGATGGAAGCCATTGCGCGCAATGATGCCGCTGCGGTCGCCACGCTCGCCCGTCAAGCCGATGTCAATGGCAGCGGCCTGCAGGGCATGACACCGCTCAAACATTCTTTGCGTCAATTGCGCCACACGCCCGGGCGACAGGACGTGTTGGCGGCGCTGCTTGCCGCGGGTGCCGATCCGAATCGGGGCACGCCCTACGAAATGCCGCTTGGAATGGCCGCCCAATTGCAGCGCGGAATTTTCGGCCATGACGGCGCCTAAATCAAAAACCGCCCTCGCCGACCCGTGCGGGAAAGCATGCCCGGCAATTCCGCAGACCCGACGTGCGCCCCGAGCCGAGCGAGCTCGGCTCTACACAACCTGCCGCGTCGTAGAGCGGAGCTTGCTCCGCTCCCGTGCGCCCCGAGCCGAGCGAGCTCGGCTCTACAAAACCCACCACCCCGTAGAGCGGAGCTTGCTCCGCTCCCGTGCGTCCCGAGCCGAGCGAGCTCGGCTCTACAAAACCCACCACCCCGTAGAGCGGAGCTTGCTCCGCTCCCGTGCACCCCGAGCCGAGCGAGCTCGGCTCTACAAAAGCGGCTCCACGAGGCGGGGCAGACGCGGTCAAGCCACGGGTATCATGCTCTCGCTAGAATGACCTTTGCCGCATCGGTCTGCTTCACCCGGACCAAGGCCGCGGGGCTTCGTGCAGGCAGATCACCCGCGCGACCTCGCGGGCAGCGAGGAATCGAAGGAAGGGGAGGCAACGTGTCGATCTTGCGCTATCAGGGACTGTCGCGTGAAACGGCCGGGGAAATCACCCGCCGCGAACTGCTGTTCTTCAACATTTATCGCTGTCTGGAAGCCGGCGTCTACGTCAGCCTGTTCCTCACTCCGCTGGGCGGCGGCTCGATACGCATCACCCATCTCCTGCTCGGCCAGAGCGCGTCCCTGCTTTATCTGGCCGCGGCGCTGATCCTGCTGCTGCTGACCGGGCAACTGCTGCGGCATCTCACCGGGACGATCGTGTTTTCACTGGGCATCGACATCGTTGCCGCGGTGGCGGTGCTGTTCTCGCTGGCCGGCTATGGCCTGGTGCCGATGATGCTGATGCTCAACATCGGCATCGCCGCCCTGCTGATGCCGCGTCACGCGCATGCATTCGCGATCGCCGCCGCCTTGGGCGTGGCCACACCCTACGTTTACGGCCTGTTCGGCGGCGCCCACGAACCCGTGAGCGGCTTCGTGGTGCTGGCAATGAGCGGCGCCTATCTTGTCATCGCCACCCTGCTGCGCCATCTGGGTGGCCATGTTCGCGCGGCCGAGGATCTGGCTGAACGACGCGGCGCAGACCTGCTCAACCTCGAGCAGATCAACGACCTCATCATCCAGCGCATGCGCACCGGCGTGATGCTGGTCGATCGCGCCAACTACATCTTGCGCATCAACGAATCGGCCTGGCACCTGATCGGCAACCCGTCGCCGGGCGAGCACGAACTGGGCGTGGTCGCGCCCGAGCTCTCGCGCCGGCTCTACCACTGGCGCCACAACAGCCGCGCCGAGCAGACCGGCGTCGCGCTGGCCGCCGACATGCCCGAGGTGATCCCGCGCTTCACCCGCCTCACGCCCGATGACGACAGCAATGTGCTGATCTTCCTCGAAGACACTTCGCTGGTCTCGCAACGTGCCGAGGAGCTCACGCTGTCCTCGCTCGGACGCCTGTCGGCTTCGATCGCGCACGAGATCCGCAACCCGCTCGCGGCGATTCGCTATTCGGCGCAACTGCTCGCCGAATCGCCCGACCTCAGCGCCGACGACACGCGTCTGGTCGAGATCATCAACAACCACTGCACCCGCGCCAACGACGTGGTCGAGAACATCCTGCAACTGTCGCGGCGCGAGCGCTCACGCCCGGAAACCATCGACCTCAATGCCTGGGTGCTCAACTTCGTCGAGGAATACAAGCAGTCCAACGACCTCGGCCAGGACGAACTGCGCGCGGTGACCAGCAATCGCCGCCTGGAGGCGGTGGTCGATCCGCAGCATCTGCAGCAGGTGGCGTGGAATCTCGTGCAGAACGCCTTGCGCTATGGCCGCCAACCCAACCAGCCCGCGCGCGTCGCGGTGGTCGCGCGCATCGCCGCCGACAAGGGCCCGCCGCTGATGGAAGTGATCGACCGCGGCCCGGGCATTCCGCCCAAGGTCGCCGCGCAGATCTTCGAACCCTTCTACACCACCCACGAATATGGCACCGGCCTCGGCCTGTATCTGGCCAAGCAGATGAGCGAAGCAAGCCAGGCCACGCTCGAATACGTGCCCATCGCCGGTGGCGGCGCGTGTTTCCGCATCACCCTGCAGGCGGTGCAGGCCACGCTCTCGAACCCGCGGATTTCGGCATGAGGCCGGCCGCGCGGTCGCCGGAGCACAATGACCTGTGGCATCGGTTGCCCCTGCGTCGTTGTGGCAAAATCCCCCATTGCTCGACTTTCGGCAGCGCATGAACAAGCACTACGCCCTGATCATCGATGATGAGCGCGACATCCGCGAGCTGCTCACACTCACGCTCGGCCGCATGGGTCTGATCGTCGAGACCGCAGCCACGGTCGCTGAAGCGCGCCAGCGCCTGAGCGAACGCCGCTACGCACTGTGCTTCACCGACATGCGACTGCCCGATGGCAGCGGCCAGGAGCTGATCGAACTGGTCGCCGCGCAGTATTCCGAAACGCCGATCGCGATGATCACCGCCTACGGCAATGTCGATGCCGCGGTCGAGGCGCTCAAGGCCGGCGCCTTCGATTTCGTCTCCAAGCCGGTCGACATCAGCGTGCTGCGCCGCCTGGTGCAGACCGCGCTGCGCCTGTCGGAAGAAAAACGCAGCGAACAGATCGCCAGCGTCGGCAAGCTCATCGGTGATTCGGCAACGATGAACGAACTGCGCGCCACCATCGCCAAGGTCGCGCGCAGCCAGGCACCGGTCTACATCGCCGGCGAATCGGGCGTGGGCAAGGAACTGGTCGCACGCCTCGTGCACGAGCTTGGTCCGCGTTCAAGTGCGCCGTTCGTGCCGGTCAACTGCGGCGCGATTCCCTCCGAACTCATGGAAAGCGAATTCTTCGGCCACAAGCGCGGCAGCTTCACCGGCGCGCAGGCCGACAAGGATGGCCTGTTCCAGGCCGCCAATGGCGGCACCCTGTTCCTCGACGAAGTCGCGGAACTGCCGATGCACATGCAGGTGAAACTGTTGCGCGTGCTGCAGGAGAAAGCCGTGCGCCCGATCGGCGCGCATGCCGAGGTCAACGTCGACGTGCGCATCCTCTCGGCCACCCACAAGAACCTCGCACGCCTCGTCGAGCTCGGCTCGTTCCGCCAGGACCTGTTCTACCGCATCAACGTGATCGAGCTGAAAGTGGCACCGCTGCGTGATCGCCGCGAAGACATCCCGCAGATCGGCGCGCGCGTGCTCGAACGCCTCGCCAAGGACAGCGGCGGCACGCCGGCGCAATTGTCGCCCGACGCACTCCAGGCCCTGCTTGCCTACGATTTCCCGGGCAACGTGCGCGAACTCGAGAACATCCTCGAACGCGCGGTTGCACTGTGCGAGCGCAACCTCATCCACGCCAGCGACCTGCGCCTGACGGCGTCGGCCGAGCGCGTACCCGTGCCCGCCGCGGGCATCGCCGTGCACGCACCAAAGCCCCCGCCGTATTCCCATCCGGCCTCGCAAGCGACGATGCTCCCGCCCCGCGAACCCCCGTCGCTGCCCGGCGAACCGCCCGAAGACGCCGGCTTCCCCAGCGACCTCGCCGCCGCGGTCGCCGAAACCGAACGCGCCGCGATCATGAAGGCGCTCGAAGCCACGCGCTGGAACCGCACCGCCGCAGCCAAACAGCTCGGCCTCACCCTGCGCCAGTTGCGCTACCGCCTCGAGAAACTGGGGATCGAGTAGGCGCGCCACCGTCAGTTTGTTACCGCAAGGCATTGCCCGAATCTGGCTCTTGTAGAGCCGATGCTCGGCTTGCGACGCTTTTTGTAGAGCCGAGCTCGCTCGGCTCGGGGCGCACGGGAGCGGAGCAAGCTCCGCTCTACGGCGGTGGTGGTGTGTGCTCTTGTAGAGCCGAGCTCGCTCGGCTCGGGGCGCACGGGAGCGGAGCAAGCTCCGCTCTACGGGAAGGTCGCGACTGCCGCCGCTCCTACACCGTCACGATGCACGGCAACGTCGCGATGGGTGTCGTAGGAGGGCCGGAAGGCCAGACCTGACGCCGGCAGCGGAGCAAGCTCCGCTCTGCGACACGGCAGGTTGTGTAGAGCCGAGCTCGCTCGGCTTCGGGCGAACGGAAGCGGAGCAAGCTCCGCTCTACGGGTTGGCACCGCCTCGATGCGCGGCCGGTTGCGTCACTGTGACGGCACCTTCAGCCTTGATGAGCGCCACATCGAGCAGCCAGCGGCGGTCGAAGGCATCGCGTGGCAGCAGGTCGGCGCGGCGTTGCTCGAACCGGGCCAGAGCATCCATGTCGCCCAGCGCGACCAGCGCCAGCTCGACGTAGCGCGCGACGAACGTGCGCAGCGGCGCCAGCGCAGCCAGCTCGGGATCATCGAGCAGGGCCTCGCCGCTGTTCACCACGGCGGCCCAATCGCGCGCAGCCGCAGCCGCATGGAAGGCCATGAGCCTGCCCACGCGTGGCTGCTCGCGCCAACACGGCATGAGCCACCGCGGCTCGATCCAGACACCGTGCAAGTCTTCGCTGCGCAGGAACGGAATGGTACGCCCGGCCACCTTGGCACTGGCGAGCGCCCACGCCGCGAAGGTGGCGTCGTCGGCGTCGCACTGACGCGCCACGCTGCGCAACAGCGTGAGTTCCACATCAGCGCCCAGTTGGCCGACGCCTTCACCGGGCGCTGAAGGAGCGAGCAAATCAAGGCGGATCGCGCGGGCTGCGCGCGTCTGCATGCTGCGCAGCCGCCAAGGTGCCAGCACGCCCTGGGCCACCGACACGGGGGGTGGCACATAAGCGCCCGTTGCTTCGAGCAGTGGCCAAGGTGAATCGGCGATCGCCGAAATGTCGGTGGCGCTGGCACTCGCAAAACGCGCCGCCGGTGCACGCAACTGCACGAGCGGGAAGAAATCGGAATTGGCCGGCATCGGCGAAAGGCGCGCGAGTGATGCAAGACCGGTTCGATCCATGAGGAAGAACTCGCGCATCTGCGCCGCACTGGCCATCGACAGGCGCGACAGTTCCGGCGCCAGTTGCGGCGCCTGCAGCGCGAGGTCGCGCAGCGGCGGCACCGCGCCCTTGCGCGTGGCGATCAGCACGAGGTCGCCATTGTTGGATGCATACGCCTGCACGTCGGCAAAACGCGGCAGCATCGCCTTGAGGATCGATGCGACCAGGTCAGGACTGATTTCGTAGCGCTGCAGCCACGGCACGAACAGGCCATCAGCGGCC
>NZ_JAHCAP010000046.1 GCF_019634815.1 Dokdonella sp.
TCGCGCGCGGGCCGTTGACGGAAGTGACGAGGCCGACCAGCGGACAGCTGCCAGCGGTGACGTCGGGCTGTTCGCAGTACGTTGTTCGGGTCTGGCGGACGCCGACAGGAGCATTCGTGGCCGAGCCGCAGGTGTAACTCGTGGCGCTGCCAATGGCGGGATCGACCTCGCAACGCGCGGTCGGCTGGCCGCGGGTGTTGTAGACCCATTTGGTCAGCGATTCGGTCGCACCACTCGCGTTCTTGACCGTGCGCTGATCGGGCACCCGGAAGTTCGGATTCCAAATCGTCTCGGTCGTACGCTTGGATGATGCGGCAGGCGGTGACAGATCATTGGACGCGTCGATCCGTTTGGCCTCCAAGCCACGGCTGTCGTAGTCGAAGTCAGTCACGCCGCCGTTGAAATCGGTAACGAGGTCGGTGAATCCAGTAACGGGATCGTAGGTGCGTGACTCTGTTGCGCCCGACCCACCGCACAATGCACACAAGTCGGATACATTCTCGAGAACCGCAACGCCCTGGACGATCTTGAACTGGTAGTCGCGCGCCTTGCCGAGCGGATCGACGACATGCGTCAGTTTGTTCGGCTGAAACGTCAGCGTGAACTGGTTGACAGGCAGCGTTTGACCAGGACCGGCCCAGAGATTTTCGGCATATGCCCGACCTTGCACGTCGTAGCTATAACTCGCGTAACGCCTACCAGCTTCATCAGTGACCCCCGTTAGCGCGTCCGGAAAAGTCACATCTTCATAGTGATACTCGCGAGTGCCTGCTGCCGGGCTTGTTACGCTCACGAGCCGACCTGAAGCATCGTAGCCGTAGCCCCACGCCGTGGCCGATGGATCGGAAGGATCAACTCCAGGCTCAAAAATTCCGACAATTCTGTTCATCGAATTGTACTTGAACGACAAGGCACGTCCGGAGCGATCCGTAACCGACATGACGCGGCCAGCAGAATCGCGAATGAGAGCGAATGATTGTGACCTACGTTGATCGACAATGCTCTGCAAGAGGCCGGCAGAGTCGTACGATTCGACTCTGTCGCCGCGATCCACTAGTTGGTAGCCAATGACCACACCAGCAGCATCCCTAACGTCGATGATCCGTTCACTGATGTCGGCGTCACTGACCCACGGACCAAGCACGGACATCCGCACGAACGTCAAGGTGCGGCCGTCCGGTCTCTGAGCTGCAATGATCGCCGCAAAACTCCCCGAGATTGTCATGGAGACGTCAAGCCGCGCTTCGAATGTGTGGCTCCACCCCGGGCCAAAAGATCCGACACGACCTGAGTTGGCAGTGATGTAGCGACCTGTGTTGCCAGAGTTGTAGAAGCGATGCAGAGAAAACCCCACAGATTGGATATCAGCTTCGTCGAGAAATTTGTTTCCGAGCGCAATGCTGATGGGATTTGGAGTACTCGGTGAACCTCCGGTCGGAGCCGGACAGGACCCCAGGTTCTTTTTTTGGATCGATCGGAGCACTCGACGATGCTGATCGAAAGCACTTGCCTTCGATGCTTTGGTAGGTTGGCCCGCAATCCACAATCCGACTGCACCGCGCTGTGCCGCCTATACCCGGAAAGTCGTAGCACCCTCCAGGATTTCCGGGGTACGGCGGATGCGTCATTGGTACCGCGAAGTGTCTCGCGTGTGAATCCAAAACACCTAACGTGTAGCGTGTATAAAAATAGTCATCACTCCAGTTGGACGAATATTTGCATGCGTGGTAGTAGTCCGCTTCCTTTCCCGCAAGAAGGTCTCGCACCTGATCGTCAACATCGCAGTTCGGATGATTCGTATCACACTCCGGCGAAGATCCAGTATTGAGTGTGTTTCCCGAACAAACCCAAGGTCCGCGCTCAGGAGCCGCACAGTATCCGCTTGTATTGTTGACAACACACGGAATCTCGAAGGCGCTGCAATCAATCGAGAACAACAATAGCAACACGCAGATGTGCGGAACACCTGCTCGCATCCAGAAGCTCAGAGCCGCCGCGAACGGTGTCCTGTTGCCGACTTGTGTAGACTTCATATCGCTCTCCATGCGAGCAACTCGGCGCCCGCGATCCGAATTCGATTCTGGACTACAGCTTGCGTCGTTCTAGCGTGCCTGGGAGCCTACTTGCTCGTCCATCGGTCGGTCGAATCGATGCGGTTGCCGTTGCCGTCGTCGCCGTAGCCGTAGAGGAAGTGGTGTCCCAAGCCTTGCGGATCGTGGGGGCACTCCTTTTCCAGCCGCGAGAGCGTGTCCCATACGCGCACCTTCGTTGTCTGCGAGCGGCTTGGACACTACGCCCGGGCCGGGTGCGATTCCGGGACGGGTGTCGCGGTTCGACGCATCGGCTGGTCGCCAGAGGCTGATCCTGCATTCAAACGGCGCGCATGACGCAACCGGGTGAGTTGCCTTACCAGATCGTGCGTATGTGACGGTAGTCGCGGATACGCGGGTCGGCGCTGATCAGCGGCGCATTGTGCGCGCGCGCCGTGGCCACGATCATGCGGTCGGCGGGGTCGCCATGGAACTGGCCCGGCAAGCGTGTCGAATCCAAGGCAACATCGATTCCCAGGGGCAACAGCACGACGCCTTGGACCGCCTGCACTGCCTCGAACCAGCGATCCACGTCCATCGACAGCAGCAAGCGGCCCCTGGCCACGAGCATGCCGATCTCCCATGCGCAGATCGCCGGGATACCCAGTCGGCCGTCCGGCAATTCCCGGGAAATTGCGCTGCGCGCCTTGCGTGTCAGCCGCGCGTCATTGGCGACCCACCACACCAGCGCATGCGTATCGAGCACGATCATTCGTGCGCATCCCACGCCTCGTCCACCGGCGCCAGCGGATCGTCGAAGCGCAGCACCGACCCGGCCAATTGCGCCAATGCATCGGCCGTCGGTGGCCGGTAGCGCGTCACGGTCAAGGCAGGCTTGCCGTTGTCGGTGATGACGACCGGCGTGCCGGTTTTCTCGATCTGGCGGAAGATCTCGAGTGCGTGCGCCTTGAAGCGTGATTTGGACACCTGCGCAGTCATCGCAACACCCTCGGTAGAACCATGGTCACTATGCCATGGTCATCCAACCGTCCCCTGGCGGTATCACGACCCTGCGCAGCGGACCCCGCTTGATTTGGGTCAGCGCAATCGGCGCGCCTGCGGCGCATGCTGTCGCCTCCTGCCGCCACGTTGACGCTACCGTGTCTGCCCACGACGCTCCACCGCCCGAACCGCGCGACCACGTGCTCGACGCCTGCTTTCTCGGCCCCTACGGCGAGAACAACGCGCTGCTGGAAAAAATCCTCGTCGAGTTCCTGCGCGACCACGTCTACTGGCGGCGCAACTTCCATCCCGAGGATCCGCCCGCGATCAGCACGGCCGCGGCGCTGCATCCGGATTACCTTGCCTTCGAGGCACGCATGCGCCGCGAGCTGCACCAGCTTTCGGCGGTGCTGAAGAAGTCGGTGCCATTCCACAGTCCGCGCTACATCGGCCACATGGCTTCCGACCTGCTGCTGCCCGGCCTCGCCGCGCAGATGCTGACCCTGCCCTACAACCCCAACAACGTCACCGAGGATGTCGCCCCGGTCACGGTCGACATGGAAGTGCAGGTTGGCCTGCAGCTCGCGCGCATGCTCGGCTATCCGCACGATCCCACGCAGTCGGCCTGCGCCTTTGGTCATCTCACCTCGGGCGGCACGCTCGCCAATTATCAGGCGCTGCGCCTGGCGCTTGCGCTCAAGGCGTTTCCGCTGGCGCTGCGCGCGGCGCAGGTGCCCGACCTGGACTTGCCGGCGGATGACTGGAGCGCGTTCAACCTCAGCCACGCGCAGGGCATTGCCCTGCTCGACCGCTGGCAGCAATGGCTGGTCGCGCAGTCGCCGCAGCAGCGTGCGGACTGGCTCGCGCGCGTCGAGCGCGAGCGGATCGAACAACGCGGCATCGCCGGCTTCTTCGCCGCGCATCCGGACCTGAAGGTACCGCGCGTGCTCGCGCCGATCACCGCGCATTACTCCTGGAGCAAGGGCCTCAAGCTGCTCGGCTTGGGGCGTGACCAGCTCGAACTGTTGCCCACGCGCGGCATGCGTCTGGACGCCGATGCGCTGCGCGAACGTGTCGAGCAACTCGCGCGCGAGCACATTCCGGTGCTGATGGCAGTCGCGGTACTGGGCAGCACCGAGTACGGCACCATCGATCCGATCGACGGCGTGATCGCCGCACGCGAACGCGCACGCGCGCTGGGTCTGGATTTCGCGGTGCATGTCGATGCCGCCTGGGGCGGCTATCTGGCCACGCTGTTCCGCAACGAGGATGGCAGCCTGCGCAGCCGCGAGGAGGTCGCCGGCGAGTTCAGTTACTTTCCGTCGCCGCCGATCCATCGCGCCTTCGAGGCGCTGGCACACACCGATTCGGTCACGGTCGATCCGCACAAGCTCGGTTATCTGCCCTTCGGCAGCGGCGCCTTCGTCTGCCGCGACCATCGCGCGGTGGCACTGCTGGGCGAGCGCGCCGACTACGTGTTCCACGGCGACGGCAAGGCCGACTACATGAAGCGCTACCGCGGCCTGGGCCAGTTCGTGCCCGAGGGCTCCAAGCCTGGCGCAGCCGCCGCTGCGGTGTATGTCGTGCACAAGGTGTTGCCGCTCGACCATGTGCACTTCGGTCGCCTGCCGCGTACCACGGTGCGCGCCACCGAGATCTTCTACGACCGCGCGCGTCGTTTCACGCAGGAAATCGCCGCGCGCATGCGCGTGCGCGTGCCGTTCGAACCCGACAGCAACCTGGTGTGCCTGGCCTTCAATCCGCACGGCAATGCCACGGTTGCCGGCGCCAACGCCTTCGTGCGCCGTCTCTACGAGGAACTGCGCACCGATCCGGGGCATCCGCTGCAGCTCAAGGAGTTCTTCGGCTCGATCACCAGCCTGCGCCCGGAGCTGGTCGGCGCGACGCAGACCGCGAGCATCCTCGGCGAACTCGGCCTCGACCCGGCCAGCTTCGGCGCCGACGCGGACCGCTTGCTGATCCTGCGCCACACGCTGATGAATCCCTACCTGATCGACCGCGAGAACGACATCAGCTACATCGAACTGTATTTTGATTTCCTCGCACGCAGCATCGCCGCACTGGGCAACGCCGCGCCTGCCGTATGATTCGCGCTTTCGTCCTGCCAATGTCACCGCCATGAACGACGATCGCGCCTGGGTTCACACTGCCATCGATGCACTTGCGCGCGAAGCCGCGCGCTCGGCCGACACCCATCTGCTCAAGATCAACCTGCCCGGTTTCGCCGGCATCGACTTCTATTTCAAGGACGAGGCCTCGCATCCGACCGGCAGCCTCAAGCATCGACTCGCGCGCTCGCTGTATCTCTACGCGCTGTGCAACGGCCGCCTGCGCAAGGGCCAGCCGACCGTCGATGCGTCCTCGGGCAGCACCGCGATCGCCGAGGCTTGGTTCGCGCGCCTGCTCGGCCTGCGTTTCACTGCGGTGATGCCGGCCGCGACCGCGCCGGCCAAGATCCGCGCAGTCGAGGCGCTCGGCGGCGCCTGCGACCTCGTCGAGGATCCCTCGCAGGTGCATGCGCGCGCCGCCTGGCATGCCGCCAACGGCGCCTGTCATCTCGATCAGTTTGGCCTGGCCGAACGCGCCACCGACTGGCGCGGCAACAACAACATCGCCGAGTCGATCCTCGGCCAGCTCGAACACGAGCCGCACGCGCAACCGGCGTGGATCGTCTGCGGCGCCGGCACTGGTGGCACCTCGGCGACCATCGGCCGCTACCTGCGATACAAATGTCACCCGACGAATCTTTGCGTCGCTGACGTCGAGCATTCCGCCTTCTTCGAAGGCTTCCAAAAGCGGGACCCGGGATGCTGCTGCGACAGGCCTTCGCTGATAGAAGGTATCGGCCGGCCGCGTGTCGAACCTTCGTTTATGCCCGGCGTGGTGGACATGATGGTCCGCGTGCCCGACGCCGCTTCGCTCGCGGCCATGTCGGTGCTTTCACGTCTGCTTGGACGCAGGGTCGGCGGCTCTACCGGCACCAACTTCTTCGCGCTGTGCTGGCTCGCCGACCGCATGAGACAAGCGGGGCAGCAGGGATCGCTCGTCACCTTGATATGCGACTCGGGGGAGCGATATGTCGGCACCTACTACAATGCGCAGTGGCTGCGCAGCAAAGGCATAGACACCGCCCCGTTCGAACATCGGATTGAACAATTCCTTTCGGGCGAAGACTTCGCCTGCGACCTTGCCGTGGCGGAATAGAGCATTTTCCGGCGAGCATGCTCTCGGGCTTGATCCAGGGGTCGGGACCGGTTCGCCGGAGAAAATGCAACCACTCAGGGAGAACCGGGGCGAATGCCGATTCAATTGGAGCGGAATTCGCTTTCGCTGGCTCCGCAAGCAGGTCTACCGGGAAAGCCTTGGCGACCTGGAAAGCGGAGAAAGCAGCGGCCCGGCACGGCGAGGAAAGCCCGCCAATCGTGATTCGAGACTTGGTGACTCGAGGCTTGGGCAGACATGCCCACGCGCACCGAACGCCCCTGTCGATCAGAACGCGGTGCCGAACAGTTTGCTCGCCAACGATCCATCGTTGTCGACCCAGGGGATCGGTGGCAGTTGCGGGATATACGATGCATACGGCATCACTTTCGCAAGCGGTATCACCGTGCCGGGAAACCGCTCGCGGAAAACCTCA
>NZ_JAHCAP010000047.1 GCF_019634815.1 Dokdonella sp.
CGATGCGGGACGAACCCATACGGACGTGAGTCGGTTTTCGCGAACGCGAACCCGATCAGAACAACGCATCACTTCGGCGCAAGCCGAAATTCCCAATTGCAGGGATGCGGCACGAACGCGCATGGGGCGAGTCGGCTGCGCGATTCCGCAGCATAATCCCAACTCCACCCCGAGCCGATTCCCACATGGCCACTGCCGACGCCTTGCCGCGCAGCGACGAGTTCCTGGGTCATCCCAAGGGCCTGTACGTGTGCTTCTTCACCGAGATGTGGGAGCGTTTCTCGTTCTACGGGATGAAGGCGCTGCTGCTGCTGTATCTCATCAAGTACCACCTGTTCAGCGACGAACACGGCTACAACCTGATCGGCGCCTATGGCGGCCTGGTCTACGCGATGCCGGTGATTGGCGGCCTCATTGCCGATCGCTGGCTGGGCATGCGCAAGGCGGTCGTGTTTGGCGGCATCCTGCTCGTGCTCGGCCACCTGGGCATGGCGATCGAAGGTCACCCGGCCAGTCATGTCGATGGCGTGATCGTGCGCGACGCCGCGGCCCTGCAGGTGTTCTACTTCTCGCTCGCATTGATCATCATGGGCGTGGGCTTCCTCAAGCCCAATATCTCCACCATCGTCGGCAAGCTCTACGGCGAGAACG
Organism: Dokdonella sp.; assembly: GCF_019634815.1. GTDB lineage: Bacteria > Pseudomonadota > Gammaproteobacteria > Xanthomonadales > Rhodanobacteraceae > Dokdonella_A. The sequence goes on from NZ_JAHCAP010000047.1 coordinate 652, forward strand.
ACCCGCGCCGCGATTCGGGCTTCAGCATCTTCTACGCCGGCATCAATCTGGGCGCGACGGTATCGGGCGTGCTGTGCGGCTGGCTCGGCGAGACCTACGGTTGGGGCTGGGGCTTTGGCGCGGCCGGCATCGGCATGCTCGCGGGGCTCGCCAATTTCACGCTCGGGCGCAAGCACCTGCGTGGCCACGCCGAACCACGTGAGCCCGCTCGCCTGCGCGAGCGCATGCTCGGCCCGCTCACGCGTGAACACCTGATCTACCTGGGTGCGCTCGGCGGTGTGGTTGTGGTGTGGGGCCTGATTCAATCGCATTCAATCTTCCTTGCGCTTGTGCCCGGCGTCTTCGAACCCAGTCCGGTGCTGCTGGCGATGCACCTGGTCAGCGTCTGCCTGCTCGGCGGCATTCTGTGGTTCATGTTCACGCGCTGCACGAAGATCGAACGCGAGCAGATGTTCATGGTGCTAGCCTTCATCGGATTCTGCCTCGTGTTCTTTACGCTCTACGAACAGACCTACGGTTCGTGGGTGCTGTTCTCCGATCGCGCGATGAACCACGCCGCACTGGGCATCGAGTGGACGGCGAGCCAGCTCACCTCGCTGGGCGCGTTCTTCATCCTCGTGCTGGCACCCCTGTTCGCCTGGCTGTGGCCGCGCCTGGAGAAAGCCGGCCGCAATCCGGGCAGCCTCGTCAAGTCGGCCTGGGGACTGATCTTCGCCGGTCTGTCGTTTCTCGTGCTGGTGTGGAGCGCGCGCCACCCACAGACCAACGGCCTGACCGGAATCTGGTGGTTCGTGCTTGCCTACTTCGTGCTCGAAGTCGGCGAAATGCTGCTCTCGCCGATCGGCCTGTCGGTAGTGACGCAGTTGTCGGTTCCGCGCGTGGTCAGCCTGATGATGGGCGGCTGGTTCCTCGGCACCTCGTATTCGGAAGTGCTTGCCGCGCAGCTGGGAAAACTGTCCGCGATCGAAATCCCGGACGGCGCGACGCTCGATGTCAGCGCAGCGCTCATCAAGTACGCCGAACTGTTCCTGTTCTCGGCCTGGATCGGCCTCGGCAGCGGCGTCATCGTGCTGCTGCTCGCGCCGCTGCTGCGGCGCTGGATGCATGGGGTGAAGTGACGCGGAGATGCTGCCAACCGTTTGGCGGGACAGGTTCATTTCTCCGCGCGCCTGCCGCGGCCGAAAGGGGCTGAAAAGCGCAAGCGAACACGACCAGGACAACGCGAAAACCGGACTTCAGCGCCAGCGGAAATGCGCCGGCGCCAGCGCCTACTTCGCCTTCGCCCCGATGTGGGCGTCGAAGAACGCAAGCATCTTCGTGTAGAGCTCGAGCTTGTTCGCGGTCGTGTAAAAACCGTGGCCTTCCTTGTCCTTGTAGAGCCACTCGTAGGAATACTTGCGCTTGTCCAGCGCATCGCGCAGCGCTTCTCCTTGCGAGGGCGGTACGCGCTCGTCGCGACCACCCACCACGATCATGAGCGCCGCCTTGATCTTGTCGACGTTCCAGGCCGGAGAACGTGCGCGCATCTCGCCGGTGTCGCGGCCAAGCACCTGTTCGAGGAAGGTCTTGCCGTACAGGCTGCGCGGGATGTCGCCATCCTTGTACATGCGCGGCAGGTCGTAGACGCCGACATAACCGACCGCACAGCGGTACAGGTCGGGCTCGCGCACCACGCCTTCGAGCGCGGCGTAACCGCCGTAGCTTGCACCATAGATGCACAGGCGCGTGGGGTCGGCATAGCCTTCCTTCACGGCCCAGTTCGTCGCGTCGGTGAGATCGTCCTGCATCGCCCTGCCCCACTGCTTGTAGCCGGCGCGCTGAAAATCGCTGCCATAGCCGCCCGAGCCGCGGAAATTGACCTGCATGACGGCATAGCCGCGACTGGCGAGCAATTGGGTTTCCCAGTTGTAGCCCCAGTCATCGCGCGGTCCATGCGGACCGCCATGCGGATTGACGATCAGCGGCAGGTTCTTGCCGCTGCTGCCCGGCGGCAGGGTGAGATAGCCGTTGATCTCCAGGCCATCACGCGCCTTGAAGCGGATCGGCTGCATGGCCGCCATCTGCTCCGGATCGATCCACTTGGCCACGCTGCCAAGGTAGTCGGCATTCTTCTTTTCGGTGTCGAACAGATAGAAATCGCCGGGATTGCGATCGCTGAACACATGCACCGTGCCAAAGCGGCCATCGTTGGCAAAGGCACCAAAGATCGCCACCTGATCGGGAAACGCCTTCTGCACAGACAGCGCCAGGCGCCCCCATTGCGACTTGGAATCGAACACATGGATGCCGATCTTGCCGTCCTGAGTGATCACGCCGTAGGCATCCTGGCGGTCGGGTGTCCGCAGCAGGGCACCGGGATCGGCACCACCCTCATAGAGCAATTCCTTCTTGCCGTTGGCAAGGTCGATCCGATACAGCGCATCGGCTTTGCCCTTGCGCGTGATCGTCGCGTAGAAATGCTGGTTGTCGCGCGCGAACATCAGCGGCGCGATGATCAGGCCGCTGGTCTTGGGGTCGTTGAACACCTGCCACTCGGCGCCTTCGCCGCTACGCTGATACACGACGGCATCGAGGTCTTCGTTGGGCGCAGTGGCCAGGCGCACTTCGCCCTTGTGGTCGGCAACGAAACTCGACTGTGCCTTCGGGCCGATCGCGACGCGACGCGTCTTGCCGGTATAGACATCGAGGATTTCTGCGCTCGGAGGCGCCTTGTCGCTGTTGCGCCAATCGAAGGTCTGCACCAGGATCTGCTTGTCGTTGCCAGGGATCGTGTCGATGACAAAGGCACTGGCGTAGCGCTGCTCACCACCGCTCTTCACGCGCGAACCGGTCTTGCTGCCGGCGGCGCGATAGCCAAACAACTGGATCGAGCCGGTGCCGTCGGCATTGATCGCATACAGCTCGCCATTGGGCTTGGGTTTGTCCACGCCACCGAACTTCTCGGCCACCGAGGCGACCAGTCGCGTGTCGTTGACCCACCAGAATTCGTCGATGACGTTTTCGCCCGAGGCATGGATCGCCGCGGTGCGCTGGCTGGTGGTGCGATCGATCACCGCGACGATCGTGGTTTCCTCGTACGGCATCTTGACCGCGAGATACTTGCCACTCGGAGACACCGACATCCTGGTGTAGGACGGCAGTTTGACGAAGTCCTCGATCGACATCGGGCCTGTTGCAGCGGCAGGCGCGGCAGTAGGCGTCTCGGCTTTGGGTGCCTGCGCATGCAGCAGCGCCGGCAGCAGCGCGCACATCGCAACTGATATCCACTTTCTCATGGTTTCTCCCTGAATGGATTGGTACGGTCGTTCGATCGAAGGGCGAGCGCGTCAGCGCACGCGCCCGTAGCGGTCTTCGAGGCGCACGATGTCGTCCTCGCCGAAATAGTCGCCACACTGCACTTCGATGAGATGAATGTCGGTATCGGTCGGATTCTCGAGCCGATGCACGGTTTCCATCGGGATGTAGGCCGACTCGTTGCGATTGAGCAGGAACTCGCGTTCGCCGATGCGCACCTTGGCCACGCCATCGACCACGGTCCAGTGTTCGCTGCGGCGATGATGCAGTTGCAGCGACAGCACGTGCCCTGGCTTGACGGTGAGACGCTTGACCTTGCAGTCGTCGGCATCCTCGAGCACGGTGTAGCTGCCCCAGGGCCGATGCACGGTCTGGTGCACGCTTGCGGCGGCGTGGTTGTCGGCGCGCAGGCGCTCGACCACCTGCTTGACCTGCTGCGCGCGCTCGCGGTGCGAGACCAGCACCGCGTCACCGGTGTCCACGATCACCAGGTCGCGCACGCCCACCGCGGCGACCATTCTCTGCGCCGATTGGATGTAGCAGTTGGTGCTCTCCACGACCACCGCCTCGCCACGCACGCGGTTGCCGTCGCCATCGGCCTCGTCGAGGTCGCTCATCGCCTTCCACGAACCGATGTCGCTCCAGTCGAAGCTCGCCGGCACCACGGCCACCTTCGGCGCACGCTCCATGATCGCGTAGTCGATCGAGATGTCCGGCTGGGCGAGGAAGGCATCGCGTGAAAACTCGACCGGACTTTCGTGACCGCTGGCCTGCGCGTGGCAGGCGCGCGCGGCAGTCAGCACATCGGGGCAGACCCTGGCCGCAACTTCGAGCAAGGTATCGGCGCGAAAGCAGAACATGCCCGAGTTCCACACGTAATCGCCCGAGGCGACATAGCTTTCGGCCGTCTGCATGTTCGGCTTCTCGACGAAGGCCGCGACCACACGGCCCTCCTTGCCGGCGATCGCATCGCCCATGCGGATGTAGCCAAAGCCGGTTTCCGGATGCGTGGGTCGAATGCCGAAGGTGACGAGCCAGCCGTCCTGCGCGAGTGCGGCGGCGCGATGCGCGTCGGCGATGAAGGCATCGAGGTCACGGATCAGGTGATCGGCCGGCAGAATCAGCAAGGTTGCATCGGGCGCGATCTGCTCGCGCGCATGCAGCGCCGCGAGCACGACCGCCGGAGCGGTGTTGCGCCCGATCGGTTCGAGCAGGAACGGCAGGCGGTCGAGATCCGCGCCGGCCTGCTGGCTGTACTCGTCGCGGGTGAGAAAGTAATAGTCGCGGCCGGTCACGGTGAGCACACTGCCGCCACCCGCGCAGCGCAACGCGCGCTCGAGCGTCTTGAGCAGCAGCGAACGGCCATCACCCATGCGCATGAAGGGCTTGGGATACGCGCTGCGCGACACCGGCCACAACCGCGTGCCGGCGCCACCGGAGAGGATTACGGGTACGAGCATGGGCAACTCCATGGAACCAGACGAAAAGCGGGCGTGGGTTCCGGCACGTCCGCGACAGGGAAACCTCGGGCCAGGCGCGCTCAGCACCGCGCGAGCTGATCGAGCACCTCGTCCAGACCCGTGCGCCAATCGGCCAATTCTAGCCCGAATGCGCGCTTGAGCCTTGTGCAGTCGAGCACGGAACGGGCCGGGCGCTGCGCGCGCGTGGGGTAGTGCGCGCTGGTGATCGGCAGCACGCGCGGTGCATGGGCGATGAGGCCGCGCGCGTGGGCGCCGGCGATGACCGCGCTGGCAAAGTCGTGCCAGCTCGCCTGCCCGCCGGCGACGAGGTGGTACAAGCCCGGTTCGCCCTGCCACTGCGCGAGCATCTGCGCGCTGGCGCGCGCGATCCAGTGCGCGGGCGTGGGCGCGCCGACCTGGTCAGCCACCACGCGCAGTTCCTCGCGCTCAGCGGCAAGACGCAGCATCGTGCGCAGGAAATTGTGCCCGCGCGCGGCATACACCCAGGCCGTGCGCAGGATCAGGTGACTCGCACCACTTGCGCGCAGCGCCTGTTCGCCCGCCAATTTGCTGCGCCCGTACACGCCCAGCGGCGCGGTGGCATCGTCCTCGCGGTACGCGCACGTGGCGCTGCCATCGAACACGTAGTCGGTCGAGTAATGCAGCACGCGCGCGCCATGCGCTGCGGCCCATGCGCCGATCTCGCCGACCGCAAGGTGATTGACGCGATCGGCCAGCGCCGGCTCGTCCTCGGCGCGATCCACACCGGTATGGGCAGCGGCGTTGACGATGAGGTCGGCACGCGCGTCATCGAGCGCGGCGCGCAGCGCATCGGCATCGGCAAGGTCCGCACGCAGGCAGGTGCCGCCGTCGGCGAGCACACCCGCGCGCGTGGCGGGAATGAGCTCGCCCAGCGGCGCGAGCGCGGCGAGCAGCTCATGGCCGACTTGGCCATCGGCGCCGGGCACGAAGATCCTCACGGCGTATACGGCGGCAGTCGTTCGGGCGGCACGTCAGAGAGAAACGGCGCACGCTGGTCCTTGTCCGACAACGAAGGCTGCGCGAGCGGCCAGTCCACGCC
>NZ_JAHCAP010000048.1 GCF_019634815.1 Dokdonella sp.
ACCTTGACGATGCCGCGAATGGTGTTGACCACCAGGGTCGCCAGCGCCTCGCCTTCCACTTCCTCGGCCACGATCAGCAAGGGCTTGCCGGCCTTGGCCACGCCTTCCAGCACGGGCAGGAGGTCACGCACGTTGGCGATCTTCTTGTCGTGGGACGGTGGCGCACAACATCTCAATCCGGATGGAACAAGCCTTCCAGCCGACCGCCAATCCCGAAAGCTTGTTGTCAGTTGGGTTTGGCCGGTCGCTGGACTGGTTGACGGCGGTGCGTTTTGCGGGTGGGGTAGGGAGCTCAGGTAACACCCGATTTGAGCGCTACCGAACAAACACCGTCCACTTCCTGATGAACTGTTCATCGCGAGGCTTCATTGCGAACCCCGATCGCGCCGCGACGGCCATGTTGTCGGCAGATCCGATGGACACGAACACAGCATTTGGTTTTAACGCCGGCGGCGTGACAACGAAATGGCTGGACCCTGTTGGCGGCTCGTCCAGCGAGCGCAGCTGCGAGTTTGCGTACAACAACCTCCAAAATTACTACAACGGCGCAGGGTTCTTTAGCGACTGGGCCAAGAGCGTCGCGGGGCGCAACGGTCAACTGGGGTCTGCACCGCCCGTCAATTCTGCGGCCTATGGTTTTGCGGCCGTGGGGCTCTCGCTGACGGATGCCCAGAGCTACGTGAAGGCGAACATCATCAACCGCGCCTGGGCGGCAGCAATCCCCAACATTCCCTATGTCGGCGGCGAGCAGGCACGTCAGTTCGCCATGATTGCGTCCGCTGCAGAGCAATCGGCAACGCAACACGCTGGCGAGGAAACCATGTTTCGTCGCTTGATGCGTCCGATGATGGCCTTCTTTGAGTGCATGGTGTACGCCGCCGCACCGTTCATGGCGCTGGTCGCAGGGTTTGGCATGGTGGGCTTTCGGCTGCTTGGCAAATACGCGCTGGTGACGCTATGGGTCGCCTTGTGGATTCCTGTTTTGGCCATCATCAATCAGTTTCAGCTGACGATGGCCGAGCGGGCAATCACCCTGGTCACGAACACGCCCAGTGGCGGTACGGGTTTGCCCATTGGCTCCTTGACCGGTGCCAATGCCGTCCACAACGCTGCCATTGACTGGATCAACACAGGCTCGATGCTGGCTGCGTCCACGCCCGCCATCACCTTGATGCTGTTGTTTGGATCGGCCATGACCGCGGTTGGCTTGGCCCAAGCCCTCAAAGGTGGCGATCACCTCAACGAGAAGACGGTGTCACCTGATGCAACAAAACCCGCTGCGGTGGAGGATGGGCGAGCCATGCTTTCTACCAGTTATGCGGGTGGCACATCCGTTGCCGGTGCCCCGATCCCCACTATGTCCTTTGGTTCTACCGTGCAAACGTCTGCGGCATCGGCACAAAGCGCTTCGGAAAATGCGTTGGTGCAGTATGGCAAAACCGGAGCCGTTCAAGCCGCTCGGGCGAGCGCGATCGATACCGCAACGGGGATGGCAGCGAACAAAAACCAAAACCTCACGCTGTCGCAGAACGAAACGGACGTGTTCAATTCCGCGATGGGTAATGACACGAGCTTTAACGCTGCCAGCGCAGCCACCAAACGCCTTGCGAGCCGCTCGGCCGGACAGATCGTGATCGAAGGAACCGGTCGAGGTTCACTGCACCCGCAACGGCTGCCGCGCCAGCACCTGGCTGTTCTGCACGAACACGACCTCCCACGCGCCCGCTTCCTCGGGCGTGCGGAAACGCACGCGGTCGCCTTGCGCCGGGACGTATTCCCAGCCCTTGTATTGGCTGCCGTCGCCGCCGACCGGCACGATGCCGATCCAGTTGCTGCCGTGGCGCGGGCCGCTGAAACCTACGTCGATCTCGCTGTTGACGGACGCCGTGGCCGGCACGTCCAGCGTCGCCTTTGCGGGCAGCACCTTCACCGGCCTGGAGGCGGCGATGCTTTGGCCTTCGAACAGGATGTAGCGGTATTCGTAGTCGCCCGGCTCGAACGGCGCGGTGACGGTGCCGCTGCCGCTGGCCGCTTCGGGGCGGAAATAGGCATTGGCGACATAGGCTCCGGCACCGCTGCCGGCCGGGGCAAAGCCGATCCAGTGGCCGCCATCGAGCGGGCCGGTGGCCTGGATGACGACCAGATCGCCGGCCATCACCTGCGCCGGGCCATCGACCCTCGTCTCCGAAGTCACCACCCTGATCGGGCGCGAATAGGCCACGCGCTCGCCTTCGTTGAGCACGTAGCGCAGTTCGTAGTCGCCGGCCTCGCCCGGCACCTTGATCTCCAGCGGTTCGCCGCTGGCGCTCAGGCGCGCGTAGTGATGAGCGATGTAGGCCCCCGCACCCTGGCCCGGTTCGACGAAGCCGACCCAGTGTTCGCCCGCCACCGGGCCGCGCGCGATCACTGTCAGCGTGGTGCCGGCGACGGCGCTGTCCGGCGCCTGGATCGCCGCTTCCAGATCGCCGATGGCCAGCGCCACCCGCGCCAGCACCTGCTGCTCGCGGCTGGGGCTGACGTAGCGCAGTTCGTACTCGCCCGCCGTGGCCGGCATCGGAAACGCGACGCTGCCTTCGCCCTCGCCTTCGGTTTCCGGCACGTAGGCGTAGGTCAGGTAGCGGCCATCGGGGGCATCGGGTGGCACCACGGTGATGAAGTCGCCCTCGTCCGCCGGGCCGCGCCAGGACACGGTCAGCGGCTGGGTGATGACGGCCCGGCCCTGCGGGGCCAGCGTGGCGGTGGCCGGCGGCGCGGGCGGCTGGGTGCTGACACCCACCGCGCCCTGCATCGCCGCGCCCAGTTCGCCGGCATCGCGAGCGTTGAAATAGCGCCCGCCGGTGTTCTCGGCCAGGCAGCGCAATTGTGCCTGGTGAGCCGGGTTCTGCACGTCGAAGCCGATCACGTGGGCGGTGAAATCCACGCCGTCCTTTTCCAGCTGCGCGCCCACCGCGCAGGGGTCCAGATCACAGGTTTCCTCGCCATCGCTGACCAGGATCACGGTGGCTTTCTGTTCACTGGAACGCAGCGCCTGCGCGGCATCGATCACGGCCTGGGAGAGCGGCGTCATGCCCTTGGGATTGAGCGCGTTCACCGTATCCATGAACGCATCGCCTTGCAGCGGGCCGAGCGGGATCAGGGTCTGGATGTCGGAGCAATCGCCCTTGCGGCGATGGCCATAGGCGAGAAGGCCGATGCCGTTGCCGGCATCCCAGCCCGACACCATCTGCCCGACCGCCGCGCGCGCGATCTCGATCTTGCTGCGGCCTTCAATCTGGCCCCACATCGAACCGGACGCATCCAGCACGATGGCAACGTTTTCGGCCGCCAGCACCGGGCCGGCCAGCAACAGCAGGGAACACAACAACGGGGTGCGAGGCATGGGACGCTCCGAAGGCAAAGGAAAATGCGGCAAGGCTCAGCGCTTCACGCCGCCGAGGTTGAATTCGCGAAACGGCAACGCCTCGAACGCGAAACGGCCTTCGGCACCGGCCAGGGTCCGGCCCTGGATTTTTTTCGCCAGTTTCGAGGCCGGCACGTTCTGCGCACGGAAGCTGCCGGCCAGCGCGTAGCTGCCGTCGGCGTTCTTCTCGAATCGATCGATCGTCACCTGCGGCGGGGTCTCGTCGTCGGCACGGTAGCTGTCGAACATCGCGCGCGGATCGGGCTGGTAGGTCAGGCTGGCGGTCTTCAGTGCCAGGCTGGCATCGTCGAACGACAGGTCGAGCGTGAGCTTGCTGCCATCGGCGGCGGTACCGTTCAGGGATACGTTCATCTGCTGGATCAAGCCGATGTGCTGCACCATCGAATCGTGGAAGGTCTTGCCGGCCATGCCGCCGATGAAGTCGCGCACCTGGTCGGCGCTGACCTCCTGCTTGACGCCCGAATCGCGCAGCGTGCGGTTGGCCTCGTTCAGGGCGCGCTGGCCCTCGCCGGTTCCCAGCTTTTCTTCGAGCTGCTTGTCCAGATCGTCGGCCATCTTCGTGGAAATGGAACGGAACGACTGCTGGCCCTTGCCAACATCGGCTTCGATGCTGCCCTGCACGCTCTGCCCTGGCTGCAAGGCGGCCTGCGGCAGCGGCGCCCCGGCAACAGCGGCTTCGGCGGCCTTGCGTGCGGCATCGGCGGACGTGCCGGTGTTTGCGGGCTGCTGCGCGCCGCAGGCGGCCAGCAGCAGGGTCAGGGAAAGGGCTGGAATAAGGCGGCGCATGGCGATCTCCTTGGAACGAATGGGCATGGAAGAAACTGGTTCCGGCCTTCGGATACGGGAAACCGCCAAGAATCCGGACATCCGCCCTGCCGTCTTTGGCGTTTCGCGTACCAATGAACGAAACTGCAAGAAACCCCGAGGAGACGCGACATGAGCTACGTGGACGGATTCGTGATCCCGGTGCCGAAGGCACGCCTGGACGAGTACAGGAAGCTGGCGCGGCTGGGCCGCAAGGTGTGGGATGGAGCATGGCGCGCTGGCCTACCACGAATGCGTGGCCGACGATGCGCCGGTGGGCAAGCGGACCTCGTTCCCGCGCTCGGTGAAGCTGAAGGAGGACGAAGTGGTGGTGTTCGCCTACATCGTCGCGA
>NZ_JAHCAP010000049.1 GCF_019634815.1 Dokdonella sp.
TCGTCGAAAGCCATCACCACGGTGGCGGCGCCATAGCGCAGGATCTTGCGTGCCTGATCGAGGAAGGGCTGCTCGCCTTCCTTGAGCGAGATCGAATTGACCACGCCCTTGCCCTGCAGGCATTGCAGGCCAGCTTCGATCACGCTCCACTTGGAGGAATCGACCATCACCGGGATCCTGGCGATGTCGGGTTCGGAAGCGATCAGGCGCAGGAAGCGCACCATCGCTGCTTCGGCATCGAGCAGCCCCTCGTCCATGTTGACGTCGAGGATCTGCGCGCCGTTGGCGACCTGCTGGCGCGCGACTTCGACCGCTTCGTCGTAACGGTCTTCCTTGATGAGCTTCTTGAACTGCGCCGAACCGGTGACATTGGTGCGCTCGCCGATGTTGACGAACAGCAGGTCGGGAGTGATCAGCAGCGGTTCGAGGCCGGACAACTGCAAGGGACGGACGGTGTCTTTCATCGATGTCAGGCAATCAATTGGAGAGGGCGCGGATCAGGCAGCCGCGGCAATCGGGGTCGGCAGCTTGCGCGGCGCGACGTTGGCAACCACAGCGGCAATCGCGGCGATATGGGCAGGCGTGGTGCCGCAGCAGCCGCCGACGATGTTGAGCAGGCCGGAGCGCGCGAACTCGCCAATCAGCGCAGCCATCTCCTCGGGCGTTTCATCGTACTCGGCGAAGGCGTTGGGCAAGCCGGCGTTGGGATGGGCGCTGACCAGGCAGCCGGCGATGCGGGAAAGCGCGTCAATGTATTCGCGCAGTTCCTTGGCACCCAACGCGCAGTTGAGTCCGACTGCAAGCGGCTGCGCGTGGGCGACCGAAATGTAGAAGGCCTCGGTGGTCTGGCCCGAGAGCGTGCGGCCCGAGCGATCGGTGATCGTTCCCGAGATCATCACCGGCAGACGCGCGCCACGTGCATCGAATTCTTCCTCGATCGCGAACAGCGCGGCCTTGGCGTTGAGCGTGTCGAAGATCGTTTCGACCATGAGCACGTCGGCGCCGCCGTCGATCAGGCCGCTGGCGGCTTCGCGGTAGGCCAGTCGCAGTTCGTCGAAACTGGTGTTGCGATAGCCCGGATCATTCACGTTGGGGCTGATCGAGGCGGTGCGACTGGTCGGGCCCAGCACGCCGATCACGAAGCGCGGCTTGTCGGGCGTCATCGCTTCGGCCGCATCACAGCGCGCGCGTGCCAGCCGCGCGCCTTCGACATTGAGCTCGCGCACGAGGTGCTCGAGGTGGTAGTCGGCCTGACTGATCGAGGTCGAGTTGAAGGTGTTGGTTTCGATGAAGTCGGCGCCAGCTTGCAGATAGGCGTCGTGGATCGCGCCGATCACGTCGGGGCGCGTGAGCGTGAGCAGATCGTTGTTGCCCTTGAGGTCATGGCCGGGCCGCGCAGCGGCATTGCGCTGCGGTTCGTGCAGGCGATCGAAGCCCTCGACAAAGCGCTGGCCGCGATAGGCGGCTTCGTCGAGCTTGTAGCCTTGCACCATCGTGCCCATTGCGCCATCGATGACAAGGATGCGCTGATCCAGCGCGTCGGTCAGCGCCTTGGCGCGTTGCGGGTTCAACCAGGGCAGGCTCATGTTTTCCTCGCCAACAGGCTCAGGACTTCGAAATGGGGAGCGCGGCGCTCGCGTGTGAGCCGCTCGCAACTGATGACTTCCAGCCCCGCTTTGCCGGCGTGGGCGTGCAGCTCGTCGATGGTGAAACCGAGGTTGCGATGCTCGAAGGGTTCGACCGCGGTCCGGTGCGCGTGGCGACCGAGTGTCGCGGCAAGCAAGCGTCCGCCGCGGCGCAACACGCGGGCAGCTTCGGCAATCACTTGTCCCGGACGCTTGCTGTAGGTCAGCGCGTGCATGAGCAGGACGAGGTCATAGCGGGCATTGGCGCTGTCGAGCGCGTGCATGTCGCCGACACGGACTTCGACATTGGTGAATGTGTGCAGGCGTCGCTGCGCCGCGGCCACCACGCGTTCGCTGGCGTCGATGCAGGTGATCGAGCGCGCACGCGGTGCCAGCAATTCGGCGAGCACCCCGTCTCCCGAGGCGATGTCGAGCACGTCGCCGGTTTCGACGAGTTGCATCATTCCGCGCGCAAGCGCTTCCCAGGTGCGGCCTGGCGAGTAATGGCGCTCCATGTCGCCGGCGACCGTGTCGGCCCAACCCTCGGCACGCGCGCGCTTGGCCAGCAAGGCGGGAAGTCGACGCTCGTCATCGCGCAGGATTGCGTCGTCGACGTTCTCGCGCAGCGCATGCAGCAGGGCCATTTCGCGTGCGTCGAGCTCGCCGTTGTAGCGATAGTAGGAGGAAACCCCGGCGCGGCGGTCGCGCACGAGATCGGCTTCCTTGAGTTTGGCCAGGTGCGTGGATACACGCGGCTGCGCGAGGCGCAGGATCGCCGAGAGCTCCGCAACGGTGAGCTCCTCGCGTTCGAGCAGGGCCAGCAGTCGTACGCGCGTCGGGTCCGACAGCAGGCGCAACAGTGCCGAGGTGGCGGCGAGGTCCACGCATTCATCCCTTTATCTTGATCGAAAGATTATAGGCAGACGATGGTGTGCAGTCGAGGGTCCGGGCGCAACGGCCCCGCTATACTGCGTGGCTCGTTCGGTGTCACTTGTCCAATGTTCATCAGGGGAAGCTGCGCATGAAGACCTCGTATGCGTTCATGGCTCTGGTTCTTGCATTCACTCTGGTGGCTTTCCCTGCGGCAGCGGGGGGCATCTACAAATGGAAGGACGCGCAGGGCAACCTGCACTTCTCAGATACGCCACCGCCGGATGTTCAGACCAAGTCAGGCGTCGGCAAGGTCGACGTGAAGGGCGGCTACGGAAACTTCAATGTCTCCAACAAGCCGCCCATCCGCAATCCAAGGCCGGGCTCGGCAGCAATGGCAACGCTGAGCCGTTTCACGCTGCGCCCCGGCTCTGATGGGCGCGCCTTCACTGCGGGCCGCGCCTACAGCGGGCGCAATTGCGAGAACTCCACAGACCTCATCTGGGATGAGGGAACCGTTGACGTCAAGGGCAAGGCCTTGCAGGAAGCAGTGGCCGAGCGCTTTCGCGATGCGGGCTACCGCCTGAGCATCGGCGGCGAAGGCGAGCTGTTGCCAGGCAACCTCGACCTCGAGGCCGATCTCGTCGACATCAAGATCGACGTCTGCAATATGCGCATGGCCGGCAACAGCGCAGGCACCGGCTCGCGTGTCTACGTCAAACTGCGCTGGAAGCTGTCGGCCAGGGACAGCGAACTCTACAAGGGCAGCAGCGAAGGTGCCTACGATGGGTGGCACAACGGATCATCCGTGCGTGACAGCCTGCTGCGTGCAGTCAGGCAGGCCAGCGACAACCTGCTGGGCGACCCCGAGCTGGTCGCGCAACTGGGCGCTGGCGGAAGCAATGCGGCAGCCAGCGCGGGCGCTGCCAGCCAGGCCTCGATCAAGTATGGCGACGCCGCTTCGAAGTTCCGCGAGCACTCCAGGGAACTGTTGCAGGCTGCGGTGACGGTGCGGACTGATCGCGGTCACGGCAGTGGCGTCATCATCGATCCGGCTGGCTACGCGTTGACCAACGCGCATGTGGTTGGCGATGACGAAGACGTACAGTTGATTCTCGGCGCCAGAGCAGTGGTGGCGCGCGTGGTCAAGCGTGATCGCCGCAACGATGTCGCGTTGCTGCACTTCAAGGCGGAGTCTTTGACCGCAGCGCCCGTGGCACGGCACATGCCGCAACCGGGTGACCCGCTCTACGTGATCGGTACGCCACTCAGCCTCAAGCTCAGCCACAGCGTGACCGAGGGCATACTCTCGGCGGTGCGGGAACAGGATGGTGCCTCGTTCTTCCAGACCGATGCCGCAGTCAATCCCGGCAATTCCGGCGGGCCGGTATTTGACGAGGCTGGCGAGTTGGTTGCAATTACCGTCGCCGGACTGTTCAACAAGGACGGGGGTTCGCTCAACGTGAATTACCTGATTCCGATCGATCGTGCGCTCGGTGCGGTCGGAGTCGCGCATTGATGAGGTTGTCGATCAAGCGTTTCAGGCGGTGCGGCCTGCTGCTACTGCTGGCGTTGCTGCCTGTGGCGGCCAGCGCAGACCAGCTTGCCGACAGCGCGCTCGCACGCTACTGGAGCGCCGATGCGCTGCACGTGCCTTATCGCGCAGTGGAGACTTCCGGCAGGCGCGATGGCGAGAAGATCCCGCTGATCGTGTTCCTGCATGGCGACTGGCAGGACGGCACCGACAACCAGTCGCAGCTGGCGGGGCGCGGCAATGGTTCGTTCGAACTGGTCGATCGCGCCAATGCGCAAGGCATCCCGCTGGTCTATGTCGCGCCGCAGACGACCGGTGCCTACTGGCCACCGCGACGCGTCGCCGCGGTGGTTGCCGATGCGCTCACGCGCTGGCCGATCGATCCACGCCGCATTTATCTCTCCGGGATTTCCGATGGCGCGACCGGCGTGTGGGATGCGCTCAAGGCCTGGCCGACTTGCTTTGCTGCAGGCGTGCCGATGTCGGGCATGACCGAACTGGCGGGCCTTGGTCCGATCCGCGATGTACCGCAGTGGGTATTT